>NZ_JAIWYL010000006.1:0-428342 GCF_020515535.1 Pseudomonas sp. MWU16-30322 | reverse complement strand
CACCCAATCTCACTGTGGGAGCGGGCTTGCTCGCGAAGGCAGTTTCACAGCCGACCATTCTCCAACTGCCTGCACCCAATCCCACTGTAGGAGCCAGCCTGCTGGCGATGGCGGCCTGACAGCCGACCAATCTCCAACAGACCACACCCAACCCACTGTGGGAGCGGGCTTGCTCGCGAAGGCGGTTTCACAGCCGACCATTCTCCAACTGCCTGCACCCAATCCCACTGTAGGAGCCAGCCTGCTGGCGATGGCGGCCTGACAGCCGACCAATGTCCAACAGACCAAACCCAATCTCACTGTGGGAGCGGGCTTGCTCGCGAAGGCGGTTTCACAACCGACCATTTTCTAATCGAACTGAGCGCCCGAAGGCTGCGATCTTTTGGACTCAAAAAAGCGAAGTCAAAAGATCGCAGCCTACGGCAGCTCCTGCAGGGACTGTAGGGCGAGTCCGTATTTGAGTTCTCGATATTCTTGAGCGCGACGCTGGCGCTTCTGACCCTGCCGTTGATCTGCCTTGCAACACGCTCATTGAACCCAGGCCAAGGCGCTGGTCGCCACCAGGCATGCCATCTCGCTTAGCTGATTCGGTTATAGAGATTATTCAGAAGTGATCTGCCAAACCGGGGCATTTCCGAGGTCTCGTTAGCGTCCTATCTGGTGAACCGGGCTGATCGGAACTAGATTTCATTCAGCGCCGGATTGGCACCCCAGGCTTCAACCACGAAAGGATGGAAATGGCTATGAGCATTTTTCAACGCGTTGTGCTGTTGCTTAAGGTTTTGGTGATGTTGACGCTTGGCACCACGGCAGCGTGGGCGAGTTCCGCCACGCCACAACAAGGTTTTAATGCAGCCCACGGACAAGCCGGTGTGGTCATGCTGGCCAAGTCGGAATCCGAACCGGGCGATCAGGACCAGGGCGGCAGCAAGGACGATGACGACTCGACCACTGACGAGCCGGACACTGACGATGATGACGGCGACAGCCAGTCGTAAATCGCCGGCAAAAGAAAACCCCTTCTTCCCCGACTGATGCGCAATCGGAGGAGAAGGGGTTTGGTTAACCCTTTGACTACAACTCAAATCCCCTGTGGGAGGGGGCTTGCTCCCGAAAGCGGTGAATCAGTCGCCATCATCTTCGACTGTCACACCGCGTTCGCGAGTAAGCCCGCTGCCACAATTCTGTCCGCCGTGATCAGGCGGCGCCGTCGAGGAACTGCTCGGCGTAGTGGCATGCCACCTGCCGGTTGTCGAGCTGGCGCAAGGCCGGCTCTTCGCTGCTGCAACGTTCGGTCGCGTACGGGCAGCGCTTGTGGAACGCGCAGCCCGGTGGCGGGTTCAGCGGGTTGGGCAGTTCGCCGACGATCTTGATTTTCGGCTTGTCCGGATCCGGGTGGATCGTTGGCGTCGCCGACAACAAGGCTTGGGTGTACGGGTGCAGAGGACGGGTGTAGATGTCCTCTTTCGGGCCCATTTCCACCGGCCGGCCGAGGTACATCACCAGCACCGAATCAGCGACGTGACGCACCACTGCCAGGTTGTGCGAGATGAACACGTAAGCGGTGTTGAATTCCTGCTGCAGATCCATGAACAGGTTCAGCACCTGCGCCTGAATCGACACGTCCAGCGCCGAGGTCGGTTCGTCCGCCACCAGCACTTTCGGTTGCAGCATCATCGCCCGGGCGAGGGCGATACGCTGGCGCTGACCGCCGGAGAACATGTGCGGATAGCGCTGGTAGTGCTCGGGACGCAAGCCGACCTGCTTCATCATCGCCTGGACTTTCTCGCGACGTTCGGTGGCCGACAGGTTGGTGTTGATCAGCAGCGGCTCGGCCAGTTGATCACCGATTTTCTGCCGAGGGTTCAACGACGCGTACGGACTCTGGAACACCATCTGCACGTCTTTGCGCAGTTGCTTGCGCTGGGCCTTGTCGGCGCCGGCGACTTCCTGGCCGGCGATTTTCAGCGAGCCGGACGACGGCTCTTCAATCAGGGTCAGGGCACGGGCGAGGGTGGATTTGCCGCAGCCCGATTCGCCCACCACGGCGAGGGTCTTGCCGGCTTCCAGTTCGAACGACACACCGTTGAGGGCGCGCACGGTCGCATGGCCCTTGAACAGGCCACGGGAGACTTCGTAGTGACGGGTCAGGTCGCGGGCGGTAAGTACGACGGCCATTACGCCACCTCCTGGTTCAGCGGGAAGAAGCAGCGCGCGAGGCTGTTGCTTTTCGGATCAAGGGCTGGACGCTGCGCGCGGCAGCTGTCCTGCACGTACGGGCAGCGCGGCGACAGCAGGCAACCCTGCGGACGGTCGTAACGCCCCGGAACGATACCCGGCAGGGTCGACAGGCGTGAGGCGCCCAGACTGTGCTCGGGAATCGCCTTGAGCAGCGCTTCGCTGTACGGGTGCGCCGGGATGTCGAACAGTTGCGGCACCTGACCGACTTCAACAGCCTGGCCTGCGTACATCACACAGACGCGCTGGGCGGTTTCAGCCACGACCGCGAGGTCGTGGGTGATCAGCACCAGGCCCATGTTCTGTTCTTTCTGCAACGCCAGCAGCAGATCCATGATCTGTGCCTGAATCGTCACGTCGAGTGCGGTGGTCGGTTCGTCGGCGATCAGCAGTTTTGGCTCGCCGGCAATCGCCATGGCAATCGCGACGCGCTGGCTCATACCGCCGGACAGTTGGTGCGGGTAGGCGTCCATGCGGCTGGCGGCGCCCGGGATTTCAACTTTTTCCAGCAGTTCGATGGCACGTTTGCGCGCTTGCTTGCCGGACATTTTCAGGTGCAGGCGCAGCACTTCTTCGATCTGGAAACCGACGGTGTAGCTCGGGTTGAGCGCGGTCATCGGGTCCTGGAACACCATCGCCAGGTCTTTGCCAACAATCTGCCGACGCTGGCGGTTGCTCAGCTTGAGCATGTTCTTGCCGTCGAAGCTCAGGGCATCGGCAGTGACGATCCCCGGGTGCTCGATCAGGCCCATCAGCGCCATCATGGTCACGGACTTGCCCGAACCGGACTCGCCGACGATCGCCAGGACTTCGCCCTTGTCGACTTTCAGGTCGAGGCCGTCGACTACTGGAACGGCGTTCTTGTCGCCGAAGCGAACGTTGAGATTCTTGATTTCTAGCAGTGACATGGGAATCTCCTCAGGCGGCGTTCTTGAGTTTCGGGTCCAGCGCATCGCGCAGGCCGTCGCCCATCAAGTTGATTGCCAGCACGCTGAGCAAAATGGTCAAACCAGGCAGACTGACGACCCACCAGGCGCGTTCGATGTAGTCGCGGGCCGAGGCCAGCATGGTGCCCCACTCAGGGGTTGGCGGTTGTACGCCAAGGCCAAGGAAGCCCAGTGCCGCAGCATCGAGAATCGCCGAAGAGAAACTCAGGGTGGCCTGCACGATCAGTGGCGCCATGCAGTTGGGCAGCACGGTGATGAACATCAGGCGTGGCAGACCGGCACCGGCCAGACGCGCGGCGGTCACGTAGTCGCGGTTCAGTTCGCCCATCACCGCAGCACGGGTCAGACGCACGTAGGACGGCAGCGAGACCACGGCAATGGCGATCACGGTGTTGATCAGGCCAGGGCCGAGGATGGCGACGATCGCCACAGCCAGCAGCAGCGACGGCAGGGCCAGCATGATGTCCATCAGACGCATGATGGTCGGGCCGATCATTTTCGGGAAGAAACCGGCGAACAGACCCAGCAGGATTCCCGGGATCAGCGACATCACCACCGACGACAGACCGATCAGCAGCGACAGGCGCGAACCCTGGATCAGGCGCGACAGCAGGTCACGCCCCAGTTCATCGGTACCGAGCAGGAACTGCATCTGCCCGCCTTCAAGCCAGGCCGGTGGCGTCAGCAGGAAGTCACGGTATTGCTCGCTCGGGTTATGCGGGGCAACCCACGGCGCGAAGATTGCGCAGAAAATCACCAGCAGCATGAACAGCAGGCCGGCAACCGCGCCCTTGTTCTTGGAGAAGGCTTGCCAGAATTCTTTGTACGGCGACGGGTACAGCAGGCTTTGATCCGCGCTTGGGGCGGCATTGGCTACTGAGGATGTTGGAGTGCTCATGGTATGGACCTCAGCGCTGATGACGGATGCGTGGGTTGGCAAAGCCGTAGAGGATGTCCACCACGAAGTTGACCAGAATCACCAGGCAGGCGATTAACAGGATGCCGTTTTGCACAACCGGGTAGTCCCGGGCGCCGATGGCTTCGATCAGCCATTTACCGATGCCGGGCCAGGAGAAGATGGTTTCGGTCAGGACTGCACCGGCCAGTAGGGTGCCGACTTGCAGGCCGACCACGGTCAGCACCGGAATCAGTGCGTTGCGCAGGCCGTGCACGAACACCACGCGCGCCGGCGACAGGCCTTTGGCCCGGGCGGTACGGATGTAGTCTTCACGCAGCACTTCGAGCATCGACGAACGGGTCATCCGCGCGATCACCGCCAGCGGAATGGTGCCGAGCACGATGGCCGGCAGGATCAGGTGATGCAGGGCATCGAGGAACGCGCCCATGTCATCGGCCAGCAGCGTGTCGATCAGCATGAAACCGGTGCGCGGCTCGATGTCGTAGAGCAGGTCGATCCGTCCGGAGACCGGGGTCCAGCCCAGGCTCACCGAGAAGAACATGATCAGGATCAGGCCCCACCAGAAGATCGGCATCGAATACCCCGCCAGGGAGATGCCCATCACCCCGTGGTCGAACAGGGATCCTCGCTTGAGGGCCGCAATCACCCCGGCCAGCAGGCCCAGGATGCCGGCGAACAGCAGGGCGGCCATGGACAGTTCCAGGGTCGCCGGGAAGAGAGAGGTGAACTCGGTCCATACGCTTTCACGCGTACGCAGGGATTCGCCGAGATCGCCGTGGGCCAGTTTGCCGATGTAGTCCAGGTACTGGGCATACAGCGGTTTGTTCAGACCTAGGCGTTCCATTGCCTGAGCGTGCATTTCGGGGTCGACCCGACGTTCGCCCATCATCACTTCCACGGGGTCGCCAGGGATCATGCGAATCAACGCGAAAGTCAGCAGGGTGATGCCGAAAAACGTGGGGATCAACAACCCCAGTCGGCGGGCAATAAAACTAAACATCTTGTGTGGTACCTCATCAGCCGGTTAGGCGTGCCCGGCGACCCTGGGGTCAGGGAGGCCGGGAGTTTCTTATCTACTTCACCTGGGTGGTGGCGAAGTTATTAGTGGTGAGAGGGCTGATGTGATAACCCTCTACGTTGTTGCGCATTGCGGTAAACATACGGGTGTGGGCCATGCTGATCCACGGTTGGTCCTGATTAAACAGCACCTGGGCCTGTTCGTAGAGTTTGGCGCGTTCGGCCGGATCTACTTTAGCCCGTGCTTCGTCCAGCAGTGCCTGGAATTTCTCGTTGCACCAGCGAGCGTAGTTTTCGCCGTTCTTGGCCGCTTCGCAACTGAGCATAGGCGTCAGGAAGTTATCCGGGTCGCCGTTGTCGCCCGCCCATCCGGCCGACACCATGTCGTGCTCGCCGGCCTTGGCGCGTTTGAGCATTTCGCCCCACTCCATGACGCGGATGTCGATCTTGATCCCGACTTTCGCCAGGTCAGCCTGCATCATCTGCGCGCCGAGCATCGGGTTCGGGTTGGTCGGGCCACCACCGTTCCGGGTAAACAGGGTAAACACGGTGCCTTCCGGAACCCCGGCTTCCTTGAGCAGGGCGCGCGCCTTGTCGAGGTCACGTGGCGGGTTCTTCAGGTCGTGGTTGTAGCCCAGCAGCGTCGGCGGGTACGGGTTGACCGCGACCGAGGCGTTGCCTTTGCCGAACAGCGCGTTGACGTAGGCTTCCTTGTCGAAGGCGATATCAATCGCTTTGCGCACCCGCACGTCGCTGATGTATTTGTGCTGGGTGTTCATGGCGATGTACGAGACGGTCATCGCGTCCATCTCGTCGACCTTCAGGTTGCTGTCTTTCTTGATGCTCGGGATGTCATCCGGCTTCGGATACAGCGCGATCTGGCACTCGTTGGCCTTGAGTTTCTGCAGACGCACGTTGTTGTCGGTGGCGATCGCCAGGATCAGCGCGTCGGCCGGGGCCTTGCCACGGAAGTAGTCCGGGTTGGCCTTGAAGCGCACCTGCGCATCCTTGGCGTAGCGCTGGAAGATGAACGGTCCGGTACCGATCGGCTTGCTGTTCAGGTCGGCAGTTTTGCCAGACTTGAGCAACTGGTCGGCGTATTCGGCCGGGTAGATCGAGGAGAACGCCATGGCGATGTCGGCCAGGAACGGCGCTTCGCGGCGGGTCAGGGTGAACTTGACCGTGTTGTCGTCGACTTTCTCTACGCTTTTGAGCAGTTCCTTGAAACCCATGCTTTCAAAGTACGGGAAGCCCACGCTCGACAGTTTGTGCCACGGGTGATTCGGGTCCAGCTGGCGCTGGAAGCTCCAGACCACGTCGTCGGCGTTCATGTCGCGGGTCGGCTTGAAATATTCGGTGGTGTGAAACTTGACGCCTTTGCGCAGGTGGAACGTGTAGGTCAGGCCGTCGTCACTGATGTCCCAGGACTCGGCGAGCGCCGGGATCACTTCGGTGGTGCCGGGCTTGAAGTCGGCCAGACGGTTGAAGATCGTTTCGGCCACCGCATCGGCAGTGACTGCAGTTGTGTACTGGACCATATCGAAGCCTTCCGGGCTGGCTTCGGTGCAGACCACCAAGGGTTTGGCCGAGACGCCGATGGCGGCGCTCAACAACGCGGCAGCGACGGCCGCACGTAGGGGAAGCATTTTCATCGATAACCCTCTGCAATCGGTTGAAGACAAAAAACCGAACGGCCGACTCGTCATGAGTCAGCCGTCGGTCGGCGGTTTTTACAGGATGTTGAATGGAACGGTGGTCACGAGACGGAACTCGTTGATGCTGCCGTCGGCCTGGTTTTCGCTGGCGCGGTGAGCCGTGTAGGTGCCACGAATGGTGGTCGCCTTGAGTGGGCCGCTCTGCACTGCGTAGGATGCACCAATGCCGTACTCGTAATGGGTTTCGCCGTCCATTACCTGCACGCCGTCGTAGCCGCCACCCTTATAGTGAGTGCCGTCGATGCCCCAGCCGCGTGCCTGGTAGATGTTGAACTTGAGGCCCGGTACGCCGTATTCGGCCATGTTCAGGCCGTAGGCCACTTGGAAGGATTTCTCGTTCGGGCCGTTGAAGTCCGATAGCAGGGAGTTGGCGAGGTAAATGCCGTTGGTTTCGTGCAGGTAGTCGAAGTACTCGTTACCGTTCACTTCCTGGTAGGAGAAGGTCAGGCTGTGTGCCTGGTGGGTCAGGCCGAACGACAGCGAGTAGGTATCGTTGTCGATATTGCCCAGCAGCTTTTTGCCTTCGTCGACGGTCTTGTAGTAGTTCAGACCGGTGGTCAGGCTCAGGACATTGCTGTCGCCCAGTTCATGGGTGGCGCCGAAGTAGTACTGGTTCCACAGGTCTTCAGCCTGGGTGGCCCACAGACTGGTTTTCAGACTGGCCAGCGGCTGGTAGGAAATACCAGCGGTGTTCACGCGATCAGTTTCGACCCGACCGTTGGCGTATTCGGCGCGGAATTTCTGCTCGCTTTGTTCCGAACGCGGCGACACGCGGTCGAAGGTGGCAGCGTCGAACGACAGATTGTTCAGTTCTTCGCTGTGGATGGCCACACCCTGGAAGCTGGAAGGCAGTGCACGGTTACCGATCACATCGACTTGCGGGCTGCTGAAGTTCATGCGGCCGGCGGTAAGTGTCGTGTTGGATACGCGGGCCTTGATGTTGGCCAGGCCCAGCTTGCTCCATTGACCGACAGCGTCGCCGTCGCCTTTGCGGGTCAGGGTACGGTTGTTGCCCGATGCAGGGCCGGTTTTCGGTGCGCCACCGTTACCGGCGGCCAGGCTTTCGCGGTCACGCTCCAGCGCGATGGCGTTGTAAGCCGCGACCTCGGTGCTGAAACCGACAGTGCCCTCGGTGAAGCCCGAGGTGAAATTGACGATCGTGCCTTGGACCCAGTTGATCCGACGGTCGGTGTTGGCCAGCGTGCCATCTTTTTTGTAGGAAAACTTGGCGCCACGCTGCAATTGCTCGTTGGCGTACCAGTTACGGGTTGTGCCCTTGACCGAACTGCCCTCGAGGAAACCTGTGGCGTCAGCCTGGGCGCTCTTCTCGTTGACGGTCACCGGGGTGAACGCCTGGCTCTGCTCTTCCGCGTAAGCGGTAGCGGTGATGCTGCTGATGGCCAAGGCCAGTATCGCGGTGCTGCTCAGTTTCATGGGTGAAGCTCCTTTACTTTCTTTTTATGCCGGCTTTTTTGGGTTGGCCGGTTATTGGTTTAGAACTCATTCACACATCGCAAACGTTTGCAAAAGGCTTGATTGGCGAATTTCGGCAAAGCGCTTGCGTGAGGGGGATAGACAGCCCCCTCAGCGTTGCGGCTAATCGGTTGGGTTAATCGATACTGACGCCCGAGAACACATTGCGACCGAAGGGGCTGACCTTGAAGCCTTCAACCCTGGCGCTTAACGGCTGGTTGACCGTCGAGTGGGCGACAGGCGTGATCGGCACTTGCTGCTTGAGCAACTGCTGCGCCTGTTTGTAGAGCACGGTGCGCTGGTCGCGGTCGGTGACGACCTTGGCCTCTTTGATCAGCTTGTCGTAAGCCGGGTCGCACCACATGGAGTAGTTGTTGCCGCCAATCGCGTCGCAGCTGTACAGGGTGCCCAGCCAGTTGTCCGGGTCACCGTTGTCGCCGGTCCAGCCGATCAGGCTGATGTCGTGCTCACCATTCTTGGTGCGCTTGATGTACTCGCCCCATTCGTAGCTGACGATCTTCACTTTCAGACCGATCTTGGCCCAGTCAGCCTGGAGCATTTCGGCCATCAATTTGGCATTCGGGTTGTACGGACGCTGTACCGGCATCGCCCACAGGGTGATCTCGGTGCCTTCCTTGACGCCGGCAGCCTTGAGCAGCTCGCGGGCTTTTTCCGGGTTGTAGGCGGCGTCCTTGATGCTGTCGTCGTAGGACCACTGGGTCGGCGGCATGGCGTTGACCGCCAGCTGTCCGGCGCCTTGATAAACGGCGTTGAGAATCCCTTGTTTATTCACCGCCATGTCCAACGCCTGCCGCACTTCGAGCTGGTCGAACGGCTTGTGACGGACGTTGTAGGCGATGTAGCCGAGGTTGAAACCGGGCTTGGAAATCAGCTGCAGTTTTGGATCGTTCTTCAGCGCTTCAACATCAGCCGGGCGCGGATGCAGGGTGATCTGGCATTCGCCGGCCTTGAGTTTCTGCACGCGTACCGAGGCGTCGGTGTTGATCGCGAAAATCAGGTTCTTCAGCTTGACCCGGCTCGGGTCCCAGTAATGCTCGTTGCCGGTGTAACGGATGTTCGAGTCTTTCTGATAGCTCTTGAACACGAACGGCCCGGTGCCAACCGGCTTCTGGTTGATGTCGCTCGGCTTGCCTTCGGCCAGCAGCTTGTCGGCGTATTCGGCGGACAGGATGGCAGCGAAGCTCATGGCGATGTTCTGGATGAACGCGGCGTCGACGCTGTTGAGCGTGAACTCCACGGTCAGCGGCCCGGTCTTTTCGACCTTGGCGATGTTCTTGTTCAGGCTCATCCCGTTGAAGTACGGGAACTCGGTCGGATAAGCCTTACGGAATGGCTGCGCGGGATCGAGCATGCGGTTAAACGTGAACAGCACGTCGTCGGCGTTGAAATCGCGCGTCGGTTTGAAGTACGGCGTTGTATGAAACTTCACACCTTCACGCAGGTGAAAGGTGTACTTGAGACCATCCTCGGAAATATCCCACTTGGTTGCCAGACCCGGTACGACGTTGGTCGCGCCTTTTTCGAACTCGACCAGACGGTTGTACAGCGGCTCGGCGGCGTCGTTATCGGTTGCCGTCGTGTATTGCGCGGTATCGAAACCCGCCGGGCTGCCTTCGGAGCAGAACACCAGACTGTCGCTGGCGGCGTAACTGGCCGACGTGGCGGCCAACAGGCCGGCGCCGAGCAATGCGGAAAAAACCAAGGTATGGCGCATGACGCTCCCTCTATTTTAGTGTTGTTCAATGCACCGCGATCCCGTCCAGGGAAGTTGAGGTTGCATTGAGCTCAATCCAGTACGTACAGCAAGCCGGTGGCCCACGCAGAAGCTGGTCAGAGCCCGACGGTAGGGGCCGTGGGTCTGGCAGTAAATGCGTAATTGCCTGAAAACTCGTAGGAAAAGTCGACGCGTCCTTTGCCGCTGCAGTCATCCGCAGCGGAATTGGCTGTAGGCAAATTCCTGACTTCCCGGCAGCTAAAGCAACGGCGACGTCATGAACGTCGCCGTTGCGATGGCTTAATTGCTGACGCTGACGCCGTAGAAGGAATTCAAGCCGAATGGGCTGATCTTGAAGTCCTGCACGTTGGCGCGCATGGGTTGATACACCGTCGAGTGAGCGATAGGTGTCATTGGGACTGCATCTTTGAGGACGTGTTGCGCCTGTTTGTACAGTTCGGTGCGCTTGGCCTGGTCGGTAGTGCGCTTGGCTTCCTTGACGAGGCCGTCGAACTTCTTGTCGCACCACTTGGAGAAGTTGTTGCCGCTGAGCGAGTCGCAGCCGAACAGCACGTTCAGCCAGTTGTCCGGGTCACCATTGTCACCGCTCCAGCCAATGATCATGGCCTGGTTCTCGCCACCTTTGGAACGCTTGATGTACTCGCCCCACTCGTAGCTGGTGATCTTCACGTTCAGGCCGATCTTCTTCCAGTCGGACTGGAGCATTTCAGCCATCAGCTTGGCGTTCGGGTTGTACGGACGCTGAACCGGCATCGCCCACAGAACGATCTCGGTACCTTCCTTGACGCCAGCTTCCTTGAGCAGTTGCTTGGCTTTTTCAGGATCGTACTTGGCGTCCTTGATGGTGGTGTCGTAGGACCACTGGGTCGGCGGCATGGCGTTGACGGCCAGTTGGCCGGCGCCCTGGTAAACCGAATCGATGATCTGCGGTTTGTTCACCGCCATGTCCAGCGCCTGACGTACGCGCAGGTCAGCCAGCGGGTTAGGCTCGTTGCTGCCCTTGACCTTGTCCATCACGTTGTAGGCGATGTAGCCCAGGTTGAAACCGGCCTGGTCAGGCATCTTCAGGGTCTTGTCGGCCTTGAGCGCCGCGAGATCCGCCGGACGCGGGAACAGGGTGACCTGGCACTCGTTCTTTTTCAGCTTCTGGATACGTACCGACGGGTCGGTGGTGATGGCGAAGATCAGGTTGTCGATCTTCACGTCTTCAGGCTTCCAGTAGTCCTTGTTCCCGGTGTAGCGGATGTTGGAGTCTTTCTGGTAGCTCTTGAACACGAACGGGCCGGTGCCGATCGGCTTCTGGTTGATGTCGGCAGCCTTGCCTTCCTTGAGCAGCTGGGCAGCGTACTCGGCGGACTGGATCGAGGCGAAGCTCATGGCCATGTTCTGGATGAACGCGGCGTCGACTTCTTTCAGGGTGAACTTGACGGTGTGGTCGTCGACTTTATCGATCTTGGTGATGTTGGTATCCATCCCCATGTCGGTGAAGTACGGGAATTCGGTCGGGTACGCCTTACGGAACGGATCATCCTTGTTAATCATGCGATTGAAGGTGAACAGCACGTCGTCGGCGTTGAACTCACGAGTCGGCTTGAAATACGGGGTGGTGTGGAACTTGACGCCTTCACGCAGGTGGAAGGTGTAGGTCAGGCCGTCCGGGGAAATGTCCCAGCTGGTGGCCAGGCCAGGAACAACAGCGGTACCGCCGCGCTCGAACTGGCTCAGACGGTTGAACATGGTTTCTGCTGAGGCGTCGAAGTCGGTTCCGGTGGTGTACTGGCCCGGGTCGAAACCGGCCGGGCTCCCTTCGGAGCAGAACACCAGGTTAGTCGCAGCGGATGCGAATGGTGCGGAGGCTAACAAGCCTGCGCCGACTAAAAACGGAATGACCGCGTGTTTAAGCATGTTGGCCTCATGATTTGTTGTCATTTTTTAATATTGAGGTACGACCTCGTGAGTCGTGCCTGCGGATACTTATGCAGGGGCCATACCCAATGCAAGATCCAGAGCGACTGCCGGCCTCAAAGCGTGGCACGAACGTACCTTAATGTCGCATTTGTATAAGAGTTGACGCATTTGACCGTTTGCGGCCGTTTTTTACGGTGCAAACGAGGCCCCAAAACGGTGCGCTGGTCACGTTGTGTGCGCCGCTCTGGGGCTCGGTGTTACTTATTTATACCCACGCCGTAGAAGGGCGTCAGGCCGAACGGGCTGATCTTGAAGCCGGTCACTTCTTTGCGCAGCGGCTGGAACACGGTCGAGTTGGCAATCGGGGTGATCGGCACCTGCTGTTTAAGGATCAGTTGCGCCTGTTGATACAGTTTTACCCGTTGCGCCTTGTCGGTGGTCACCTTGGCCTGCTGCACCAGTTTGTCGTAGGCCGGGTCGCACCACTTGGCGTAGTTACTGCCCTTGACCGCTGCGCAGCTGTAGAGCACGCCGAGCCAGTTGTCCGGGTCACCGTTGTCACCTGTCCAACCATAGATCATGGCGTCGTGTTCGCCATTTTTCGCGCGCTTGATGTACTCGCCCCATTCATAGCTGACGATGTTGGCCTTGATCCCGATCTTCTCCCAATCCTGCTGGATCATCTGCGCCGACATCCGCGCATTCGGGTTGGAGGCGCGCTGCACGGTCATCGCCCACAGGTTGATGGTGGTGCCCGGTGCAACCCCGGCTTCCTTGAGTAGCGCCTTGGCTTTGACCGGATCGTACGGCGCGTCCTTGATGTTCGGGTCATACGACCACTGCGCCGGCGGCAAGGCGTTCTGTGCCAGTTGGCCGGCACTCTGGTAGACGGCTTTGATGATCGCCGGTTTGTCGATGGCCATGTCCAGCGCCTGTCGCACCTTGAACTGATCCAGTGGCGGGTGAGTGGTGTTGTAGGCGAGGAAGCCGAGGTTGAAACCGGCCTGCTTCAATACGCGCAGGTTCGGGTCTTGTTCCATCACTTCGATGTCGGCCGGGCGCGGGTAGCCGCTGACCTGGCATTCGCCGGTCTTGAGTTTTTGCAGGCGTACGGCGGCGTCGGGGGTGATCGAGAAGATCAGGTTGTCGATCTTCACGTCTTCGGGTTTCCAGTAGGCCGGGTTGGCGGCGTAGCGGATTTGTGAGTCTTTCTGGTAGCGCTTGAACACGAACGGGCCGGTGCCCACCGGCTTCTGGTTGAGGTCGGCGGCTTTGCCTTCCTTTAATAGCTGGGCAGCGTATTCGGCCGATTGCACCGAGGCGAAGCTCATGGCGAGGTTTTGCACGAACGCGGCGTCGACGTTGTTGAGGTTGAAGCGCACGGTCTGCTCGTCGAGTTTTTCTACCGATTTGATCGTGGTGTTCAGGCCCATGTCGGTGAAGTACGGGGACTCGGCGGGGTAGGCCTTGCGAAAGGCGTTGTCCGGGTCGAGCAGGCGCTGGAAGGTGAACAGCACGTCGTCGGCGTTGAAGTCGCGGGTGGGTTTGAAGTAGTCGGTGGTGTGGAATTTTACGTTTTGGCGTAGGTGGAAGGTGTATTGGAGGCCGTCCGAGCTTACGTCCCAGTTGGTTGCCAGGCCGGGTTCGATGTCGGTGCCGCCGCGCTGGAATTGGGTGAGGCGGTTGAAGACGGTTTCGGCTGAGGCGTCGAAGTCGGTGCCGCTGGTGTATTGGCTGGGGTCGAAGCCTGCGGGGCTGGCTTCGGAGCAGTAGACCAGGGTGGTGGCTGCGTTGGCTATGGGGGCTATGGCTGTTAGTGCGAGGGTGATTAGTAGTGGCTTGAGGGTGAATCTTTCCATGGAGTCCCCGGGATTTGGAGGTGGTTGTTTTTTCAGGTTAGCGGGGATTTGGGTGTGTTCGGAAATATCGTTTTTTCTGTTGAGATGTCTATCTTGGTATATCTGGGTTGTGGGTACATATCCGTTGCTGCGGTAACGGCGGCTTGGGGTTCCGCCCTTACGGCGGGTCACTTTTTCCAGACGCCGAAAAAGTAACCAAAAAGGCTTGCTCCTGCGTTCGGCCCGCTCGCTGGGGCTCGGGGTTCCTTCGCTGCGGGATCGATCCGGGGGCAGCGCCTACGGTTTGCTTCGCTGCACCTCCTCTCGCTGTGTTTGGCTGCGCCAAACGGTCGCTGCGCTCCCACCCCCGGATCAATCCCTCCACTCAGCCTTCCGACGTCGCCCGTGGATCAAGATCAAGAGCTGCAGCCGAGCTTGCGCTCATCCTGGAGTGGGGCGGCATGCGCCGCGTGCGGGTTGTACTTATCTTCCCTGTAGGAGCTGCCGCAGGCTGCGATCTTTTGATCTTGATTTTGTGGGAGCTGGCTTGCCAGCGAAGGCGGCCTGACAGCCGACCGGTCTCTAAATGACTGGACCCAGTCCCCCTGTAGGAGCTGCCGAAGGCTGCGATCTTTTGATCTTGATTTTGTGGGAGCTGGCTTGCCAGCGATGGCGGCCTGACAGCCGACCGGTCTCTAATTGACTGGACCCAGTCCCCCTGTAGGAGCTGCCGAAGGCTGCGATCTTTTGATCTTGCTTTTGTGAAAGTCAAAGTCAAAAGATCGCAGCCTTCGGCAGCTCCTACCAGTGAGTGGGGTTGTGTTTAAGAATGTGTGAGAAAACCAGAACCTTCCCACAAGGTTTTCAGGTTGTCCCTCGGACGTCAGCTCTCTAGCCTTGAGCTGTCGCTGAAAACTCAGCGATCGGGTGTGAGAACCCGTAGGAACTGTTAATCCACAATCAGTACCACCATAATTGCCGCCGGCATTTCTGCTGCTGCAATGTTCTATGGCGGCTGTGTGCGGGCGGGCTTCGGTCCGGCCGGGCTTGTTCCTACCGGTTTCTCACCCCGCACATTGCTGCCACCACTCCGCCGCGTGAGAACGGCGAGTGAATGGCTATTGATTAGGAACGCTATCAATGTCCAAGCCTGTCCCCGATCCACCCCCAGAAACAACCCCACTCACCGAAGCCCTCCACGCCGAAGACCTCGCAAAAAACCGCGAAGCAATCAAACGTGCCCTCGATTTCTACCTCAGCCCCGAATCCGCAAAACCGCGCCCCCCGAGTTCGATGTTCCTCGTCCATCCGGGCATCGACACGGAAAGCCTGCTGGCGCATGCCTGTGAATCCCTGGCCTCGGCCAATACCATGGCCAGTGATTTCGCCGATCAGCTCAGTCGCCCGCAGCGCAATACGGCGCTGGCGATTCAGCAGATCATCATGCTGGCTGAACTGGCGGTGAATCGGGCGCTGGATCGGGTGGATCCGCAAGGTTGACGACCGCGTTATCGTTCTTCGCGAGCAAGCCCGCTCCCACAGGGGAATGCATTCCGAATTGTAGGAGTGAGCCTGCTCGCGATGGCGGCGGAACATTCACCACAAAATCCAGGCACAAAAAAACCGGCGATCATCCTCTGATCGCCGGTTTCTCATTCATCGCACATCAACTCACTGCATCAGCACTTCAATCGAGCCATCGGCGGTCAGGCTGACCTGGCTGGTGCCGGCTTCGACTTCCGGTGTGACCGGTGCCGAATCCGCCATCCCGGCGGCTTTCATCATCATCGGGGCGCGCATGTACGGTTGTGGATAACCGTTGCTGTTGAGGTTCAGGTTGACGATTTTGTAGCCCTTGCCGCCCAGTGCATCGGTGGCCAGTTGCGCGCGGGCCTTGAAGGCGCTGACGGCTTCTTTCAGCAACTTGTCTTCGCTGGCCTTGCGGGTCGGCTCGGCGATGGCGAAGTCCATGCCGCCCATTTTCAGGTCGGTCAACAGTTCGCCGGTGAGTTTGGACAGGGCGGCGAAGTCGGCGCTTTCCAGGCGCAGTTCGGCGCGCTCACGCCAGCCGGTGATTTTCTGGCCCTTGGTGTCGTAGATCGGGTAGCTGTTGCGGCTGCCCTGGCGCAGGGTGATGTCTTTGACTTGCTTGGCCTGGGCCAGTGCCTTGTTCATGGTGGTGCTGACGTCGGCGGCGAGTTTGGCCGGGTCGGTGTTTTGCTCTTCGGTGTAGAGCGTCACGATCATCAGGTCGCGGGCCACTTCCTGGCTGACTTCGGCGCGCAGGGAGATCTGGTTGTAGTGCAGCTCATCGGCGGCCAGCGCCGGAAGGCTGGCGACGCTGCCGACGGTCAGGGCGAGAAGGGCGGCGCTGCGGCGAAATGTGTGCATGAAAGCTCCTTGATGAGGGCGCAGGTGCTGGATCGGGGGGCCTGCGTGAAACCATCAGACTCTAGCTTTTATGATCCGGTTCGCCCAGTTACAACTTCTATACAGATGGCCGGGATCACCGCAGATCCTGAGTCGAGTGCGCTCTTGTGGCGAGGGAGCAAGCTCCCTCGCCACAGGTGATCTCGGGCAGCCATGCGGGGTAGACCAATTTTTCGGCAACGCCATGTGGTCATTTGCCGCACTTTCGCCTTTCAAAGCCGTGGCTTGGTTATACTCCGTGCGATCCGCCTGGAGCGCTCATCAGGAGAGCTCATGCTCGCCCCCGTACAACTGACTTCCGCCACTCGCCAGAACCTCTGGCGGCTGACTTTCATCCGCACCCTGGTGCTCGCCGCGCAGGCCGGCTCCGTAGGCCTGGCCTACTGGCTGCAACTGCTGCCGTTGCCGTGGGTGCAACTGGCGATGACCCTTGGCTGCTCGATTCTGCTGTGTGTGTTCACCGCCGTGCGCCTGCGTACTTCATGGCCGGTGACTGAACTCGAATACGCCCTGCAACTGGCCTGCGATCTGGTGATCCACAGTGCGTTGCTGTATTTCTCCGGCGGTTCGACCAACCCGTTCGTTTCCTATTATCTGGTGCCGCTGACCATCGCGGCGGTGACGCTGCCGTGGCGTTATTCGGTGATTCTGTCGGGTATCGCGCTGGCGCTGTACACCGTGATGCTCACGCGTTTCTATCCGCTGGAAACCCTGCCGGTGGCTCGCGAGAACCTGCAGATCTACGGCATGTGGCTGAGCTTCGCGCTGGCCGCTGCGGTGATCACCTTCTTCGCTGCGCGTATGGCTGAAGAGCTGCGTCGTCAGGAAGAGTTGCGGGCGATTCGCCGCGAAGAAGGCCTGCGCGATCAGCAGTTGCTGGCCGTCGCCACCCAGGCGGCCGGCGCCGCACATGAACTCGGCACGCCGCTGGCGACCATGAGCGTGTTGCTCAAGGAGATGCAGCAGGATCACCCTGACGCGATGCTGCAGGACGATCTCAAGGTGCTGCAGGATCAGGTCAAACTGTGTAAAGAGACCCTGCAACAATTGGTGCGCGCCGCCGAGGCCAACCGCCGTATGGCCGTGGAGATGCAGGACGTCACCCAATGGCTCGACGAAGCGCTGAACCGCTGGCACCTGATGCGTCCGGAAGCCAGTTATCGCTTCCAGCGTCTCGGCCAGGGCAGCGTGCCGCGCATGGCGCCGCCGCCGGATCTGACCCAGGCGCTGCTCAACCTGCTGAACAACGCCGCCGACGCCTGCCCGGAAAATCTCCAGGTCACCCTGGACTGGGACGCGGAAACCGTGACCATCAGCATTCGTGACCACGGCGCCGGTGTGCCGCTGGCCATCGCCGAGCAGATCGGCAAACCGTTTTTTACCACCAAGGGCAAAGGTTTCGGCCTGGGCCTGTTTTTGAGCAAGGCCAGCGTGACACGCGCCGGCGGCTCAGTGAAACTCTATAGTCATGAGGAAGGCGGCACGCTCACCGAGCTGCGCCTGCCCCACGGCGCCCGAGGAGACCAACATGAGTGACGAAATCCAAGTCGAAGGCGAAGAACTGCCGCATTTGCTGCTGGTCGACGACGACGCGACCTTCACCCGAGTGATGGCCCGTGCCATGGCCCGTCGTGGCTTTCGCGTCAGCACCGCCGGTTCCGCCGAGGAAGGCCTGACCATCGCCCAGGCCGACCTGCCGGACTACGCCGCGCTCGACCTGAAAATGGACGGCGACTCCGGCCTGGTGCTGCTGCCCAAGCTGCTGGAGCTGGACCCGGAAATGCGCGTGGTGATCCTCACCGGTTATTCGAGCATTGCCACCGCGGTCGAAGCGATCAAGCGCGGCGCCTGCAACTACCTGTGCAAACCGGCCGACGCCGACGACGTACTGGCTGCGCTGCTCTCCGAGCACGCCGACCTCGACAGCCTGGTGCCGGAAAACCCGATGTCGGTTGACCGTCTGCAGTGGGAGCACATCCAGCGTGTGCTGACCGAGCACGAAGGCAACATCTCCGCCACTGCCCGCGCCCTGGGCATGCACCGCCGCACCCTGCAGCGCAAACTGCAGAAGCGTCCGGTTCGTCGCTGAACCTGCGCTGAACGGCCATCGCCAGCTCTCGCGATAACGCGCGCCGATCAACTATGATCGGTGCGTGTCTGTTCTTTTCTTTATCGAGCCTTTTCCATGAATCAGAACGCTGAATATTCCGCGGTCAACGATGCTGTGCGCGGGCAGTTTTTTCGCAAGGTGTGGGCGATCATCACGCCTTACTGGCGCAGTGAAGAGAAGGGCAAGGCCTGGACGCTGCTGATTGCGGTGATCGCGCTCTCGTTGCTGAGCGTGGGCATCTCGGTGTGGTTCAACACCTGGTACAAGGACTTCTACAACGCCCTGCAAAAGAAGGATGAAGCGGCGTTCTGGCGCTTGATTCTGTACTTTTGCGGCATTGCGGCCGTGGCGATTATCGGCGCCGTGTACAGGCTTTATCTGACCCAGATGCTGACGATTCGCTGGCGCGCCTGGCTCACCGAAAAGCATTTCTCCCGTTGGCTCGCCGACAAGAATTACTACCAGCTGGAGCAGGGCGGTTACACCGACAACCCTGACCAGCGGATTTCCGAAGACCTCAACAACTTCACCTCCAATACCCTTGAGCTGGGGATCGGCCTGCTGCGCAATATCGTCAGCCTGGTGTCGTTCTCGATCATTCTGTGGGGCGTTTCGGGCAGCATCGAAGTCTATGGCATCACCATTCCCGGCTACATGTTCTGGTGCGTGCTGGTCTACGCCGTGGTGGGCAGCTGGCTGACGCACTTGATCGGTCGTCGCTTGATCGGCCTGAACAACCAACAACAACGCTTTGAAGCCGACCTGCGTTTTTCCATGGTGCGGATTCGTGAAAATGCCGAGAGTATCGCGTTGTACAACGGCGAGCCGAACGAAAATCGTCGTTTGAGCGGCCGTTTCGGCAATGTCTGGCACAACTTCTGGGACATCATGAAAGTGTCCAAGCGCCTGACATTCTTCACCGCCGGTTACAGCCAGGCGGCCATCATCTTCCCGTTCATCGTGGCCTCGCCGCGTTACCTCGCCGGCAAGATCGAGCTCGGTGAACTGATGCAGATCAGCTCGGCATTCGGCAACGTCCAGGAGAGCTTCAGCTGGTTCATCAGCGCTTACCAGAGCCTCGCGTCCTGGCGCGCCACCTGCGATCGTCTGCTGAGTTTCCGCCAGGCCATGACTGATAACGAAGAGCGCACCCCGGCCATCGACGTGCAGAATCAGGGCCGTGAATTGAAAGTGCACAACCTCGGTCTGGATCTGGCAGACGGTCGCCACCTGCTGACCAATGCCGACATGACTGTCGAACCGGGTGACCGGGTGATGCTCAGCGGCCGCTCCGGCAGCGGTAAATCGACCTTGCTGCGGGCGATGGGGCATCTGTGGCCGGCGGGGCACGGCAATATTCGCCTGCCGGCGGCGCGTTATCTGTTTTTGCCGCAGAAGCCGTATCTGCCGATCGGCACCCTGCGCGAGGCGTTGAGTTATCCACAACCGGGCGACACGTACGCGCCGGAGCGCTACGTCGAGGTGCTGGAAATCTGCCGTCTGCCGCATCTGGTCGGCCGACTGGACGAAGCCAATCACTGGCAGCGCATGCTGTCACCGGGTGAACAGCAACGTCTGGCCTTCGCCCGCGCCATGCTTTACGCACCGCAATGGCTGTACATGGACGAAGCGACGTCGGCGATGGATGAAGAGGATGAAGCGACGCTGTATCAGGCGCTGATCGATCAGTTGCCGGGGCTGAGCATCGTCAGTGTCGGCCACCGCAGCAGCCTCAAACGCTTCCATCCACGCCATGTGCGCATCGACAGCGGGCATCTGGTGGAGCAGGCCGTGACCGCCTGATCACCACCATTACCCTGTGGGAGCGGGCTTGCTCGCGAAGGCGTCCATTCAGTCGACAAATCGGTTGCCTGACACACCGCCTTCGCGAGCAAGCCCGCTCCCACAGGGGTTACGCGTGATAAGTGATCGTACAACCCGCCTGCGCTATGATGCCCACCAAGCCGAATTTCGAGACAAGACGTAGACCATGGAAAACCCGATCGACACCCCACGCCTCCCGCGCAAGCGCCGCAGCCTCGCCCAGGAGCTGGTGACGGTGCTGACCGAGCAGATCCGCGACGGTCTGCTCAAGCGCGGCGACAAGCTGCCCACCGAGTCGGCGATCATGCAGGAACATGGCGTCAGCCGCACCGTGGTGCGTGAGGCGATTTCCCGCTTGCAGGCCGCCGGCCAGGTGGAAACCCGCCATGGCATCGGCACCTTTGTGCTGGACACCCCGAGCCCGAGCGGTTTTCGCATCGACCCGGCGACGGTTGTCACGTTGCGTGATGTGCTGGCGATTCTCGAATTGCGCATCAGCCTGGAAGTGGAGTCCGCCGGCCTCGCCGCGCAACGCCGCAGCCCGGAGCAACTGGCGACCATGCGCGCGGCCCTCGATGCGCTGAACGACAGCGTGGCCCACGCCAGCGATGCGGTGGCCTCGGACTTCGCTTTCCATCTGGAAATCGCGCTGTCCACCGGAAACCGCTATTTCACCGACATCATGACCCACCTGGGCACCAGCATCATTCCGCGTACGCGGCTGAATTCGGCGCGCCTGGCCCATGACGATCAGCAGCACTACATGAACCGCCTGAGCCGGGAACACGAGGAAATCTACGAAGCGATTGCCCGCCAGGATGCCGATGCGGCGCGGGCGGCGATGCGTCTGCATTTGACCAACAGCCGTGAGCGGTTGCGTCAGGCGCATGAAGAGGCGCAGGCGCAGCGGGGATGAGTTTGCAGGTTTGATTCATGTGTTGACTGATCTACCGCTTTCGCGAGCAAGCCCGCTCCCACCCTGGATTTTCGGTAAGCCCGGATTTTGAGTTCAGCCGAGATCCATTGTGGGAGCGGGCTTGTTCGCGAAGAGGCCTGTGAATTCAGCGCGGCAATATCGAACGATCCACCCTCACCGCCAGTTTCGCTTTACCCGGCTTGGCAGCAAACGCCACTTCGCCTGATTGATCCACAACCCCCCGCGCAATCGGCTTGCCATCGGCCAGCAACTCCAGCGGCGCGCCTTTAAGCGACTGCCCCGACGCCAGTTCCAGCTTCAATTTGATCGTCATGCCCATTCTCCTTAATTGACGTTGCCGCTCGGGTGATAGTCCTTGAGCAGCAGGTAGGTGCTCCAGCCCCACCAGTTGTCGACGGTGGCGGTGTCGTTGAGGTTGTTCACATCTTTGCGGCGCAAGACTTTGCCGCCCTCGACGCGGAACAGCGGCGCGAAGTTATTGGAAATATTCAGCACCGCCGTCAGGTCGGGCACGCGTTGCAGTGCGGCGAATGTGGACGGGGCGGGCAGCGTGCCGCTCAAGTAAGCGGCAAACACCTCATCCGCCGAGGCCTGCACCGCCAGATTGACCTGGGTGCGGTTATCCGCGTCGCTGGCTTCGAAGTAGCGCTTGTCGCCGTACGCGCGCCATTGATCGCCATGGGCGTTGCGCACCTTGAGGCCGAATTTGCTGTCCTCGTCGTGCATGAAGCGGGTGATCAGTGAACCCAGATCGCTCGGGGTCACCACCGCGGCAAGCTCCTTGCGCGGTACTCGCAAGTGGCCGGAAGAGAACAGGTCGGTGAGGAAGTGGTCGGCAAACGCGTTCATCGCGTAGGCGCGCTCCAGTAGCTGTTTATCCTGACTGGCGCGGGCGGCGATGGCGGTTTGCAGGGCGGCGGTGTGACCGGCGATATAAGCCAGTCTTGCCCATTCGCCGAAGTGGTCGGCGTTGTTCGCCGCCAGTTTCAGATAACGCCCGAGCGGGATCAGCGCGGAGACGAAACTGCCGCCACCGGTGATCTTGTTCCACTCTTCGGACAACGTATCTCCCAGTGCGTCGTAGGCTTCGTGCGCCGGTTTACCGTCCTGGATCGCTTGTTTAACCGCGTCGATCTCTTTTTGCATGACCGCGAGAATCTGCGTGGCCTCGGCGCGCGAGGCCGGCAGTACTGCGAGGGAGTCGAAGGCGGCATTGAACCGGTTCAGGCGATCGGCCGGGGTCGCACCTTCGTTGATCGGTCGATCAACCACGCCGTAGAAATCACCGCCCAGCGCCAGCACCTGACCGTAGGTCAGCGCGAGGCCGTTGGGCAGGTGCAAGGGCACGTTTTGCGCGCGGATCGGTTCAGCGTTTTCAGCAAGGCGCAGCAGGGTGTTGTCGCCGATGGCCGTGTGTTCGCCACCTTCGAAGCGCAGTTTGGGCTTGCCTTTGAGGGGGTTGCCGGGCAGGGCGCTTAGCGGTTCGACATCGCTGTGGGCGTCGGCGATGTGCAACACCAGATGCGGATTATCGGCGCTGAAGTGGATGCCGTTTTCCGTGAAAAGATCATCGAAACGAGCGATCAGCGGTTTGGGTCTTTCCTGTGGATTTGGGTGCGGTTCGGACATTTCTTGCTCCTTGATATGCCGTCGGTGGATTTATTTTTAACTGTATGGATATACAGTCTAATCGAGCCTAGACCAGATTTTTCCTACGTCAAGAAGGGATCTTGTCCGACAAAAAGCGTGGAGCAACGACGAAATGCAGTTGACGGTTATCTTTTAGGTTGTACGATGACCTACAACTTCAGCGCTGGCTGAATCATAAAACTCACAAAAAATGTTGCTACCCAGGGTGTTCGAAAAATGAATCCACAAGAACTGAAGTCCATCCTCTCCGCCGGTCTGTTGTCGTTCCCGGTCACCGATTTCAACGCCCAGGGCGATTTCAACCGCGCCAGCTATATCAAGCGTCTGGAATGGCTGGCCCCGTATGGCGCTTCGGCACTGTTCGCCGCCGGTGGCACCGGTGAGTTCTTCTCCCTGGCAGCCAGCGAATACTCGGAAATCATCAAGACCGCGGTCGATACCTGCGCCACCAGCGTGCCGATTCTGGCCGGTGTCGGCGGTTCGACCCGCCAGGCCATCGAGTACGCCCAGGAAGCCGAGCGTCTGGGCGCCAAAGGCCTGTTGCTGCTGCCGCACTACCTGACCGAAGCCAGCCAGGACGGCGTTGCCGCCCACGTTGAAGCGGTGTGCAAATCGGTGAACATCGGTGTGGTGGTCTACAACCGCAACGTCTGCCGCCTGACCGCACCACTGCTGGAACGTCTGGCCGAGCGCTGCCCGAACCTGATCGGCTACAAGGACGGTCTGGGCGATATCGAGCTGATGGTGTCGATCCGTCGTCGCCTCGGCGATCGCTTCAGCTACCTCGGCGGCCTGCCGACCGCTGAAGTCTACGCCGCCGCCTACAAGGCGCTGGGCGTGCCGGTTTACTCCTCGGCGGTGTTCAACTTCATCCCGAAAACCGCGATGGACTTCTACCACGCGATTGCCCGCGATGATCACGCCACCGTCGGCAAGATCATCGACGACTTCTTCCTGCCGTACCTCGACATCCGCAACCGCAAAGCCGGTTACGCCGTGAGCATTGTCAAGGCCGGGGCCAAGATTGCCGGCTATGACGCAGGCCCGGTGCGGGCGCCGCTGACCGACCTGACCGGCGAAGAGTTCGAAATGCTCGCCGCGCTGATCGACAAGCAAGGCGCGCAATAAACACCGACCCACAAGGCCGCTGAGCAATCAGCGGCTTTTGCGTAGAGAGGAGAATTTTCTGTGGCTGATTCCAAGCGTTACGACAACTACATCAACGGTGAATGGGTCGCCGGTGCCGATTACTCGGCGAACATCAATCCGTCCGAGTTGAGCGACACCATCGGCGACTACGCCAAGGCTGACCTGACTCAGGTTCACGCCGCCATCGATGCGGCCCGCGCCGCGTTCCCGGCGTGGTCGACGTCCGGTATTCAGGCCCGTCACGATGCGCTGGATAAAGTCGGCACGGAAATCCTCGCCCGTCGCGAAGAACTCGGCACCCTGCTGGCCCGGGAGGAGGGCAAGACCCTGCCCGAAGCCATCGGCGAAGTGACCCGCGCCGGCAACATCTTCAAGTTCTTCGCTGGTGAATGTCTGCGGCTGTCCGGCGACTACGTGCCGTCGGTGCGCCCGGGCGTCAACGTCGAAGTGACCCGCGAAGGCCTCGGCGTGGTCGGCCTGATCACCCCGTGGAACTTCCCGATTGCCATCCCGGCATGGAAGATCGCCCCGGCCCTGGCCTACGGCAACTGCGTGGTCTTGAAACCGGCGGACCTGGTGCCGGGCTGCGCCTGGGCGCTGGCGGAAATCATCTCCCGCGCAGGCTTCCCCGCCGGCGTGTTCAACCTGGTGATGGGCAGCGGCCGGGTAGTCGGCGAAGCGCTGGTCAACAGCCCGAAAGTCGATGGCATCAGCTTCACCGGTTCGGTCGGCGTGGGTCGGCAGATCGCGGTCAGTTGCGTGTCGCGCCAGGCCAAGGTGCAGCTGGAAATGGGTGGCAAGAACCCGCAGATCATTCTCGACGACGCTGACCTCAAACAAGCGGTCGAGCTGTCGGTGCAGAGCGCGTTCTACTCCACCGGCCAGCGTTGCACGGCGTCGAGCCGCTTGATCGTCACCGCCGGGATTCACGACAAATTCGTCGAGGCGATGGCCGAACGCATGAAGTCGATCAAGGTCGGCCACGCGCTGAAATCAGGCACCGACATCGGTCCGGTGGTGTCGCAGGCGCAGCTGGAACAGGACATGAAGTACATCGACATCGGCCAGAGCGAAGGTGCACGTCTGGTCAGCGGTGGTGGTCTGGTGACCTGCGACACCGAAGGCTACTTCCTCGCGCCGACGCTGTTTGCCGACAGCGAAGCGTCGATGCGCATCAGCCGTGAAGAGATCTTCGGCCCGGTGGCCAACATCGTTCGCGTGGCCGATTACGAGGCGGCGCTGGCGATGGCCAACGACACCGAGTTCGGCTTGTCCGCCGGTATCGCCACCACGTCGCTGAAGTACGCCAACCACTTCAAGCGTCATTCGCAGGCCGGGATGGTCATGGTCAACCTGCCGACCGCCGGTGTCGATTACCACGTTCCGTTCGGTGGCCGTAAGGGTTCATCCTATGGCTCACGTGAGCAAGGCCGCTATGCACAAGAGTTCTACACGGTCGTGAAGACCAGCTACATCGGCTCCTGAAGGAACATGCGGTGTCGACCCTGACACCGCACCCCTGTAGGAGCTGCCGAAGGCTGCGATCTTTTGATCCTGATCTTCAAAGCAAGATCAAAAGATCGCAGCCTGCGGCAGCTCCTACAGGGAATACATGCAGCACAACAGATTCACCCGCGCATAAAAATAATCAGTGGGAGTACATCTACATGCAACCGTCCAAGCCGACTCACGTCCGCTATTTGATCCTGCTCATGTTGTTCCTGGTGACCACGATCAACTACGCCGACCGCGCCACTATCGCCATCGCCGGTTCCAGCCTGCAAAAAGACCTCGGCATCGACGCGGTCACTCTCGGTTATATCTTCTCCGCCTTCGGTTGGGCCTACGTGGCCGGGCAGATCCCCGGTGGCTGGCTGCTCGATCGCTTCGGCTCGAAAAAAGTCTATGCCCTGAGCATCTTCTGCTGGTCGCTGTTCACCGTGCTGCAGGGCTTTGTCGGTGAGTTCGGCATGTCCACGGCGATTGTTGCGCTGTTCATGCTGCGCTTTCTGGTGGGCCTGGCCGAAGCGCCGTCGTTCCCCGGCAACGCTCGAATTGTCGCTGCGTGGTTCCCGACTGCTGAACGTGGCACCGCTTCGGCGATTTTCAACTCGGCGCAATACTTCGCCACGGTGCTGTTCGCGCCGCTGATGGGCTGGATTGTCTATACCTTTGGCTGGGAACACGTGTTCATCGTCATGGGCGGTTTCGGCATTGTCTTCTCGCTGATCTGGCTCAAGGTTATCCACAGCCCGCGCCAGCACCCGATGGCCAACGACGCCGAAGTGCAGTTCATCGCCGACAACGGCGGCATGGTCGACATGGATCAGAAGCAAGGCAAAAAGTCGGACGGGCCGAAGTGGGATTACATTCGCCAGTTGCTGACCAACCGCATGATGCTCGGCGTTTACCTGGGCCAGTACTGCATCAACGGCATCACTTATTTCTTCCTGACCTGGTTCCCGGTGTACCTGGTGCAGGAGCGCGGCATGACCATTCTCAAGGCGGGTTTCATCGCCTCGTTGCCGGCGATCTGCGGCTTCATCGGCGGCGTACTCGGCGGGGTGATTTCCGATTACCTGCTGCGCAAAGGGCATTCGCTGACCTTCGCCCGCAAGGCACCGATCATCGGCGGTCTGCTGGTGTCGAGCAGCATCGTCGCCTGCAATTACGTGGACATCGAATGGATGGTGGTCGGCTTCATGGCCCTGGCGTTCTTCGGCAAAGGCGTGGGTGCGCTGGGCTGGGCAGTGGTTTCCGACACTTCGCCGAAACAGATCGCCGGTCTCAGTGGTGGCTTGTTCAACATGTTCGGCAACATCGCATCGATCACCACACCGATCGTGATTGGCTACATCATCAGCTCCACCGGTTCGTTCAAGTGGGCACTGGTGTTCGTTGGCGCCAACGCACTGGTCGCGGTGTTCAGCTACCTGGTGATCGTCGGTCCGATCAAACGTGTGGTGCTCAAAGAGCCGCCAACCAACGGTGGTTCTGAAATCACCGGCAAATTGTCTCAAGCGCATTCCTGAGGAGCGGCGTCATGCAGTTGATTGAACATTCCGACTCGCCGCGCTACATCCGCCTGCACGAGCGGGACAACGTAGTGATTGTGGTCAACGACCAGGGCGTACCGGCCGGCACCGAATTCCCGGACGGTCTGGTGACCGTGGATTTTGTGCC
The DNA here is from genome assembly GCF_020515535.1 of Pseudomonas sp. MWU16-30322. Lineage (NCBI taxonomy): Bacteria > Pseudomonadati > Pseudomonadota > Gammaproteobacteria > Pseudomonadales > Pseudomonadaceae > Pseudomonas > Pseudomonas sp. MWU16-30322. The sequence goes on along the minus strand of NZ_JAIWYL010000006.1, from coordinate 401,248 downwards.
GCAGAGCCACAAGGTCACCCTCGAAGACATTCCCGAGGGCGGTCAGGTGATTCGCTACGGTCAGACCATCGGCTACGCGTTGCAGCCGATTCCACGCGGCAGCTGGGTCAAGGAAGATCAACTGCGCATGCCGACCGCGCCGCCGCTGGACAGCCTGCCGCTGTCCACCGAAGTACCGGCCGCGCAGGCCCCGCTGGAAGGTTTCACCTTTGAGGGTTACCGCAACGCCGACGGCACCGTCGGTACGCGCAACATCCTCGGGATCACCACCACGGTGCAGTGCGTGACCGGTGTGCTCGATCACGCGGTGAAACGTATCAAGGACGAGTTGCTGCCGAAATACCCGCACGTCGATGACGTGGTGGCGCTGACCCACAGTTACGGTTGTGGCGTGGCGATCACTGCCACCGATGCGTACATCCCGATCCGCACCGTGCGCAATCTGGCGCGCAACCCGAACCTCGGCGGCGAAGCGTTGGTGATCAGTCTGGGCTGCGAGAAATTGCAGGCCGGACAGGTGATGCACGAGGACGATGCCTCGGTGGATCTCAGCGAGCCGTGGCTCTATCGCCTGCAGGATTCCAGCCACGGTTTTACCGAGATGATCGAGCAGATCATGGCGCTGGCTGAAGTCCGTCTGAAGAAGCTCGACCAGCGCCGCCGCGAAACCGTGCCGGCCTCGGAGCTGATCCTCGGCATGCAGTGTGGCGGCAGCGATGCGTTCTCCGGAATCACCGCCAACCCGGCGCTGGGTTATGCCTCGGACTTGCTGCTGCGCGCAGGAGCGACGGTGATGTTTTCCGAAGTCACCGAAGTGCGCGATGCGATCTATCTGCTGACCTCCCGTGCCGAGACCAAGACCGTGGCGCAGGAACTGGTGCGCGAGATGGACTGGTACGACCGCTATCTGGCCAAGGGCGAAGCGGATCGCAGCGCCAACACCACGCCGGGTAACAAGAAGGGCGGGTTGTCGAACATTGTCGAGAAGTCCCTGGGTTCGATCGTCAAATCCGGCAGCAGCGCGATCAACGGCGTGCTCGGCCCGGGCGAGCGTTTCAAGCACAAGGGCCTTATCTTCTGCGCAACACCGGCGAGTGATTTTGTCTGCGGCACCTTGCAGTTGGCAGCGGGGATGAACCTGCATGTGTTCACCACCGGGCGTGGCACGCCGTATGGCCTGGCGATGGCGCCGGTGGTCAAGGTCTCGACCCGGACCGAACTGGCGCAGCGCTGGCCGGATCTGATCGACATCGATGCCGGACGGATCGCCACCGGGCGCGCGACCATCGAGGAATTGGGCTGGGAGTTGTTCCACTACTACCTGGATGTGGCGAGCGGCAAGCAGCAGACCTGGGCGGAGAAGCACAAGCTGCATAACGACATCACCTTGTTCAATCCGGCGCCGATTACTTGACCCTGTGGCGAGGGAGCTTGCTCCCGCTGGACTGCAAAGCAGTCCCATCTTTTGGGGCCGCTTCGCGACCCAGCGGGAGCAAGCTCCCTCGCCACAGGTGTGACCGCTCCCACATTGGATCTGTGGTGTTTCTGTGGGAGCGAGCCTGCTCGCGAAGGCAATCTGACAGACGCCGGAGGACTCGCTGGCTTATCATTAGCCCCCTGACGACGCTCACCCAAAGGCTCCCCCGGCATGCTGGCAATTTTCCTCGACACTCTGAATATCACCGCGCCGGTGTTCGCCATGCTGTTCATCGGGGTGTTGCTCAAGCGTATCGAGTGGATCAACGACAACTTTATCCACACGGCCTCGGCGCTGGTGTTCAACGTGAGCATGCCGGCACTGCTGTTTCTCGGGATTCTGCATGCGGATCTGCACGCCGCGCTGCAACCGGCGCTGCTGATCTATTTTGCGCTCGCCACGCTGGCGAGTTTTGCCCTGGCCTGGGGCTGGGCGATCATCAAGTGCCCGCGTGAAGATCGCGGCATCTACACCCAGGGCGCGTTTCGCGGCAACAACGGGGTGATTGGTCTGGCGCTGGCGGCGAGCATGTACGGCGACTATGGGATTTCCCTCGGGGCGATTCTCGCGGCGCTGGTGATCCTGTTCTACAACACGCTGTCGACCATCGTGCTCGCGGTGTACAGCCCGGTGATCAAGTCCGATCCGTGGAGCATCTGCAAAAGCGTGTTCAGCAATCCGTTGATCATCAGCGTGATCGCGGCGGCACCGTTTGCCTGGTTCAAGCTCAGCCTGCCGGGCTGGCTGGAAACTTCCGGGCAGTATCTGGCACAAACCACCTTGCCGCTGGCGCTGATCTGCATTGGCGGCACGTTGTCACTGGCGGCGCTGCGCAAGAGCGGCAGCATGGCGCTGAGTTCGAGCCTGGTGAAGATGATCGGCCTGCCGCTGCTGGCGACGCTCGGCGCATGGCTGTGGGGTTTTCGGGGGGCGGAACTGGGGATTCTGTTTCTGTACTTCGGCAGCCCGACGGCGGCAGCCAGTTTCGTCATGGCCCGGGCGGCGCAGGGCAATCATGAGCTGGCGGCGGCGATCATTGTCATGACCACGCTGATGGCGGCGGTGACCACCAATATCGGGATCTTTCTGTTGCAGTGGGGTGGGTGGATCTAGCCTGAGACTCGGGTTGCTCCTGCGGGCCTCTTCGCGAGCAAGCCCGCTCCCACAGGTTTTTGTGTTGTTAATCAGATTTCAACAACACCAAAGAACCCTGTGGGAGCGGGCTTGCTCGCGAAGGCGTGAGTCCTTTCACTCAGGTTTCTGGTAACTGTCGATCACTTCCTGCGCCGCCCGAAACGCATCAATCGCCGCCGGCACCCCGGCGTACACCGCGCAATGCAGCAACGCTTCACGAATCTCCTCGACCGTGCAGCCATTGTTCAGCGCACCCCGCACGTGGCCCTTCAATTCCTGCGGACACTTCAACGCGGTCAGCGCGGCGAGGGTGATCAGGCTGCGGGTTTTCAGTGGCAGACCTTCGCGATTCCACACGCCGCCCCAGGCGTGCTCATTGACGAAATCCTGCAACGGCTGAGTGAATTCGGTGGCGTTGCCCAGCGCGCGATCAACGAACGCATCGCCCATTACCTGACGGCGGATTTCAACCCCGGTTTTCTGCGAATCGGTCATGGCACATCCCTCTTGTGGTGTTGGCGGCGCCAGGCGCGTACGGACGTGAACAACAGGAACGCCAGCAGCGTCGGCAGCACGTAAAACAGCATCAGCTTTTCCAGTTTGCCGGCCAGCGGCATGCCGGTGGTGAACGACACCACGTGCAGCCCGTAAGCCAGGTACAAACCGAGCAGCAACAAACCTTCGGCGCGGGTCACGCGATAGCCGGAATAGAACACCGGCAGGCACAGCGCGGCGACGCCGAGCATCACCGGCAAGTCGAAATCCAGCGCGTTGGGCGAGACCGACAACGGCGTCGGCGCGATCAACGCAGTGATACCGAGCACTCCCAGCAGGTTGAACAGGTTGGCGCCGATCACGTTGCCCACGGCGATATCGCGTTGCCCGCGCAGTGCCGCGATCAGTGAGGTGGCGAGTTCCGGCAGCGAGGTGCCGACCGCGACCACAGTCAGGCCGATCACCCGCTCGGAGAAGCCCAGATCGGTCGCCACCGCCACCGCGGCGCCGAGCAGCAAATGCCCGGCGAACACCAGCAGCGCCAGCCCGACAGCGATCATCAGCAGACTGCTGAACCACGGCGCCTTCGGGGTTTGCGGCAATTCCGAATGCGGGCGCGCCGAGTGCCGCGACTGGCGCAGCAGCAAGCCCAGATACAACGCCAGCACGGCGAGCAGCAGCACGCCGTCGAAGCGGCTGATCTGTTCATTCCAGGCGAGGACGAACACCAGCAGACTGGCGCCGATCATCAGCGGAATATCCAGACGCACCAGTTGTCGCGAAACCCGCAACGGAATGATCAGTGCCGACAGGCCGAGGGTCACGAGGATGTTGAAGATGCTGCTGCCGATCACGCTGCCGACGGCGATGTCGGGGTTGTGCGCGAGGGTCGCTTGCAGGCTGACTGCCATCTGCGGGGCACTGCTGCCGAGGGCGACGATGGTCAGGCCGATGATCAGTGGTCGCACATGCAAGCGTGCGGCGAGACGCACGGCGGCGCGCACCATCAGTTCGGCGCCGAGGATCAGCAGTAGCAGGCCACTGAGCAGTTCGATCACGTTGATCAGCGGTAAATCGGCTAGCGCGAAAATGGCGGGTGCTCCATCAGTCGTCGAGGGCCTGCACGCGAACCCGTGCCGTACCGCTGCCGAGCATACCGAGTTGTTCGGCGGCTTCGCGTGAAACATCAATCAGACGGCCACGGGTATGCGGTCCGCGGTCGTTGATGCGCACCACGCAGGATTTGTCATTTTTCAGGTTGGTGACCTTCACCCGCGTACCGAATGGCAGTTGGCGATGGGCGGCGGTCAGGGAATGCTGGTTGAACGCTTCGCCGCTGGCGGTGCGTTTGCCGTGGTGTTGGGCGCCGTAGTAGGAGGCGACCCCGGTCTGGTCGTAACCGTGCGGGTCGATGATGTCGTTGCTGGCGCAACCGGCGAGCAAGGAGAGCAGGGCGCAGGCGCCGAGCAGGCGTTTCATTCGAAAGCTCCCAAAATAATTGTGGCGAGGGAGCTTGCTCCCGCTCGGCCGCGAAGCGGTCGCAAAACCGGCAACCGCATTCTTTCTGGAAGAGTGCGGTTGCCGACTTGGGTCTGCTGCGCAGACCAGCGGGAGCAAGCTCCCTCGCCACAGGGGATCAGAGCCAGTAACAAATGCTGGCTCCATTTGTGGTCAGCCTTCGAGCTTGCTTTTCAGCAGTTCGTTCACTTGCTGCGGGTTGGCCTTGCCTTTCGAAGCCTTCATGGCCTGACCGACGAAGAAGCCGAACATCTTGCCGCGTTTGGCTTCGTCTGCCGCGCGGTATTGCTCGACCTGCTCGGCGTTGGCCGCGAGCATTTCGTCCAGCACCGCCGAGATGGCGCCGGTGTCGGTCACTTGCTTGAGACCGCGCTTGTCGATGATCTCGTCCGCCGTGCCTTCGCCGTTGGCCATCGCTTCGAACACCACTTTGGCGATCTTGCCGGAGATGGTGTTGTCCTTGATGCGCTGCAGCATGCCGCCCAGCAGCTCGGCGGACACTGGCGACTCGTCGATGTCCAGGCCTTGCTTGTTGAGCAGGCTGCCCAACTCGACCATCACCCAGTTCGCCGCCAGTTTGGCGTCGCCGCCGATGGCGGCGACTTTCTCGAAGTAGTCCGCTTGCTCACGGCTGGTGGCCAGCACGTTGGCGTCGTACGCCGACAGACCGAACTGGCTCTGGAAGCGCTCGCGTTTTTGCGGTGGCAGTTCCGGCAGGGTGGCACGCACCTCGCCGAGGAACGACTCTTCGATGACCACTGGCAGCAGGTCCGGGTCGGGGAAGTAACGGTAGTCGTTGGCTTCCTCTTTGGAGCGCATCGGACGGGTCTCGTCCTTGTTCGGATCGTACAGACGGGTCTGCTGGATCACTTTGCCGCCGTCTTCGATCAGCTCGATCTGCCGCTGGATCTCGGAGTTGATCGCCTTCTCGATGAAGCGGAACGAGTTGACGTTCTTGATCTCGCAGCGGGTGCCGAACTCGACCTGGCCTTTCGGACGTACCGACACGTTGCAGTCGCAACGCAGCGAACCTTCGGCCATGTTGCCGTCGCAGATGCCCAGGTAACGCACGAGCGCGTGGATCGCCTTGACGTAAGCCACGGCTTCCTTGGCACTGCGCATGTCAGGCTCGGAAACGATTTCCAGCAGCGGCGTGCCGGCACGGTTCAGATCGATGCCGGTGGCGCCGTTGAATTCTTCGTGCAGGCTCTTGCCGGCGTCTTCTTCCAGGTGCGCGCGGGTGATGCCGACACGTTTGACGGTGCCGTCTTCCAGCGCGATGTCCAGGTGGCCCTTGCCGACGATCGGCAATTCCATCTGGCTGATCTGGTAGCCCTTCGGCAGATCCGGGTAGAAGTAGTTTTTGCGGGCGAACACGTTGTGCTGACCGATCTCGGCGTCAATCGCCAGACCGAACATCACCGCCATGCGCACCGCTTCCTGGTTCAGCACCGGCAATACGCCGGGCATGCCCAGGTCGATCAGGCTGGCCTGGGTGTTCGGCTCGGAGCCGAACTGGGTAGAACTACCGGAAAAGATTTTCGACCGGGTAGTGAGCTGAGTGTGAATCTCCAGCCCGATCACGACTTCCCATTGCATGTGTGTCTCCTCAGAAGCCGGTTGGGGTGCGGGTGTGCCAGTCAGTGTTCAACTGATACTGGTGCGCAACATTGAGCAAACGGCCTTCCTGGAAATACGGCGCAAGCAACTGCACGCCAACCGGCAGACCGTCGACAAAACCGGCCGGCATCGACAGGCCCGGCAGGCCCGCGAGGTTGGCGGTGATGGTGTAGACGTCTTCCAGATAGGCAGCGACCGGGTCGCTGTTCTTGGCGCCGAGCTTCCAGGCCGGGTTCGGCGTGGTTGGGCCGAGGATGATGTCGACTTCATTAAAGGCAGCCATGAAGTCGTTCTTCACCAGGCGACGGATCTTCTGCGCTTTCAGGTAGTAGGCGTCGTAGTAACCGGCGGACAGCGCGTAGGCACCGACCATGATCCGGCGCTGCACTTCCGGCCCGAAGCCTTCGCCACGGGAGCGCTTGTACAGATCGATCAGGTTTTCCGGGTTCTCGCAGCGATGGCCGAAACGCACGCCGTCGAAACGCGACAGGTTCGAGGAGGCCTCGGCCGGGGCAATCACGTAGTACGCAGGAATCGCGTGCTGCATGTTCGGCAGGCTGATTTCCTTGATCACGGCACCGAGCTTCTGCAGCTCTTTGATGCTGTTCTGGATCAGGTCGGCGATGCGCGGGTCGAGACCGGCGCTGAAGTATTCCTTCGGCACGCCGATGCGCAGGCCCTGCAGCGAAGTGTTGAGGCTGGCGGAGTAATCCGGAACCGGCTCATCGATGCTGGTGGAGTCGTTCTGATCGAACCCGGCCATGCCTTGCAACAAAATTGCGCAGTCTTCGGCAGTGCGCGCCAACGGGCCGCCCTGATCGAGGCTGGAGGCGTAAGCGATCATGCCCCAGCGCGAAACACGACCGTAGGTCGGTTTCAGGCCGGTGAGGTTGGTGAATGCAGCTGGCTGACGAATCGAACCACCGGTGTCGGTGGCCGTGGCCGCCGGCAACAGACGAGCGGCAACTGCTGCAGCCGAACCACCGGACGAACCGCCCGGGACGTGTTCCAGGTTCCACGGGTTTTTCACCGCGCCGTACCAGCTCGACTCGTTGGCCGAACCCATGGCGAATTCGTCCATGTTGGTCTTGCCCAGAGTCACGGCACCGGCAGCGGCCAGTTTCGCGACCACGGTGGCATCGTACGGGGCCTTGAAGTTGTCGAGCATCTTCGAGCCGCAGCTGGTGCGGATGCCCTGGGTGCAGAACAGGTCCTTGTGAGCGATCGGCGCACCGAGCAGGGCGCCGCTCTCACCGTTGGCCCGGCGCGCGTCGGCGGCTTTCGCCTGCTCGAGTGCCAGCTCTTCGGTGAGGCTGATGAAACTGTTGAGCTGCGGATCGAGCTGGGTAATACGCGCCAGCAGGACTTTGGTCAGCTCTTCGGAGGAAAACTTTTTATCGGCGAGACCGCGGGCGATCTCGGCCAGAGTCATTTGATGCATTGCAGGCTCTTTCCCTTTAGTCGATGACTTTCGGAACCAGATACAGGCCGTTTTCGACCGCTGGTGCGATGGACTGATAGGCCTCGCGGTGATTGGTCTCGGTCACGACGTCGGCGCGCAGGCGCTGACTGGCTTCCAGCGGGTGGGCCAAAGGCTCGATACCGTCGGTATCGACGGCCTGCATTTCGTCGACCAGCCCGAGAATGCTGTTGAGGGCGGAAGTAATGTGCGGAAGATCGGCATCATTCAGGCCAAGGCAGGCCAGATGAGCGATTTTTTCCACGTCGGAGCGTTCTAGCGCCATCGGGATTCTCCAGTGGAAAACAGAACGGACGGCGTCCGTGTGTTAGATTGTCGGAACACTACCGCACTTCTACGGTCATAAGGCCGCGATTGTGGGGCTTGGTGCACAGAAACGCGGCCAATTTAACATATTGGCGCCTTGCCCAAAATCCCTGTCGTTGTTAGAGTTTGCCGCACTTTTTTACCCACGCGTTGCCTAGGGTCCCTTTCCCATGTTCAAGAAACTGCGTGGCATGTTTTCCAGCGATCTTTCCATTGACCTGGGCACTGCCAACACCCTTATTTACGTGCGCGAGCGCGGTATCGTCCTGAATGAGCCATCGGTTGTGGCCATTCGGACACACGGTAACCAGAAAAGTGTCGTTGCTGTCGGCACCGAAGCCAAGCGCATGCTCGGTCGTACGCCGGGCAACATTGCTGCCATTCGTCCGATGAAGGACGGCGTGATCGCCGACTTCAGCGTCTGCGAAAAGATGCTGCAATACTTTATCAACAAGGTTCACGAAAACAGCTTTCTGCAGCCCAGCCCTCGTGTGCTGATCTGCGTTCCATGCAAATCCACCCAGGTCGAGCGTCGTGCCATCCGTGAATCGGCCCTTGGTGCCGGTGCCCGTGAAGTGTTCCTGATCGAAGAGCCAATGGCTGCTGCGATCGGTGCCGGCCTGCCGGTTGAAGAAGCACGCGGTTCGATGGTCGTCGATATCGGTGGTGGTACCACTGAAATCGCGCTGATCTCCCTGAACGGTGTGGTCTATGCCGAATCCGTCCGCGTCGGCGGCGACCGCTTCGACGAAGCGATCATCACCTACGTGCGCCGCAACTACGGCAGCCTGATCGGTGAATCGACTGCAGAGCGCATCAAGCAGGAAATCGGTACGGCCTACCCGGGCGGCGAAGTGCGCGAAGTCGACGTTCGCGGTCGCAACCTGGCCGAAGGCGTTCCACGCGCATTCACCCTGAACTCCAACGAAGTGCTGGAAGCTCTGCAAGAGTCGCTGGCTACTATCGTTCAGGCGGTGAAAAGCGCGCTGGAGCAATCGCCGCCGGAACTGGCTTCCGACATCGCCGAGCGTGGCCTGGTGCTGACCGGTGGTGGCGCGCTGCTGCGTGACCTCGACAAGCTGCTGGCCCAGGAAACCGGTCTGCCGGTGATCGTTGCCGAAGATCCGCTGACCTGTGTTGCTCGCGGCGGTGGCCGTGCATTGGAAATGATGGACAAGCACACCATGGACCTGCTCTCCAGCGAATAAGCGCCGGGTTGCAATACGTGGGTGAGCGCACAGGCAGCACTTTGCAGTGCTGCCTGTTGGCGTTTATCTTCTGTCAGTCTTCATCCAGGCCGGTTTGATGCCGTATGAATAAACAGAACATTTGCCTGGGAGGAGCGGCTTATTAAACCGCTTTTCGCCAAAGGCCCTTCGTTGGGTGTGCGCCTGTTGGTGTTGGCCGTGCTGTCGGTCGCACTGATGGTGGTCGATGCCCGCTTCGACCTGCTCAAACCCGCGCGCAAACAAGCGTCGCTGGTGTTGATGGACGCCTACTGGATCACCGACCTGCCCGGACGGCTGTGGGAAGGGGTCGCCAGTCAGTTCGGCAGTCGCACCGAGCTTGTCGCCGAAAACGAAAAACTCAAGACCGAAAACCTGCTGTTGCAGGGCCGCATGCAAAAGCTTGCCGCCCTCACCGAGCAGAACGTGCGGCTGCGCGAGTTGCTCAATTCCTCTGCACTGGTCAACGAAAAGGTCGAAGTGGCCGAGTTGATCGGCATGGACCCCAATCCCTTCACCCATCGCATCATCATCAATAAAGGTGAGCGCGATGGCGTGGTGCTCGGTCAGCCGGTGCTCGATGCACGCGGTCTGATGGGCCAGGTGGTCGAGTTGATGCCGTACACCTCCCGTGTGCTGCTGCTGACCGACACCACTCACAGCATTCCTGTACAGGTGAACCGTAACGGTCTGCGGGCGATTGCCAGCGGTACCGGCAATCCGGAACGCCTGGAACTGCGGCACGTTGCCGACACCGCCGACATCAAGGAAGGCGACCTGCTGGTCAGCTCCGGCCTCGGTCAGCGCTTCCCGGCCGGTTATCCGGTGGCCACGGTCAAGGAAGTCATCCACGATTCAGGCCAGCCTTTCGCGATTGTCCGTGCGGTGCCAACCGCTGCGCTGAACCGCAGCCGTTATCTGCTGCTGGTGTTCAGCGACAACCGCACCGCCGAAGAGCGCGCCAACGATGCGGCGCAGGCCCAGGAAAATCTTGATGCGCAGGGCGGTGGCCCGGTGCTTCCGGCCACAGTGCCGAAAATCGTCAACAGCCCGGCTGCCGCTGCAGCAACAACCGCCCCCGCAGCACCTGCCGCCGCGGCCAGCACTACGCCGGCCAAACCGGTAGCGAGCAAACCGCCTGCGACCAAGCCTGCGGCAGCGAGTAAACCGCCGGCGTCCCAGCCTGCTGCGCGTCCGGCGGCGAAACCGCCGGTCACCGCGCCGGCCAATACCGGGAGACAAGAATAATGGTTGGGGCTACTGCTTCCCGTAACGGCTGGATGGTCTGGCTGACATTTCTCATCGGTCTGCTGCTCAGCGTGTCGCCGATGCCGCAATTCATGGAAATCCTGCGTCCGCTCTGGCTGGCGCTGCTGCTGGCATTCTGGGCGTTGGCCTTGCCGCAAACCGTGGGCATGGTCACGGCGTTTTGCCTGGGGTTGGCCGAAGACGTGCTGTACGGCACGCTGCTTGGCCAGAACGCCTTGATCCTGACCCTGATCACCTTCCTGGTGCTGTCCTTGCAACAACGCCTGCGGATGTTCCCGATGTGGCAGCAATGCCTGGTGATCCTGGTGATCTTCGGCCTCGCCCAGCTGGTTCAATTGTGGCTCAGTGCCCTGACCGGCAACCGCCAGCCAACTCTGGCGCTGGTGCTGCCAGCCTTGACCAGCGCCTTGCTCTGGCCTTGGGTCAGCTTTGCTTTGCGTGGATTGCGCCGCCGCTACAAAATCAACTGATTCGGTCAGGCATGTGCCCGCACCTCGACAAGGGAGATGTCTTGATGAAGCCGCTTTACCTCGCCTCTGGTTCGCCGCGTCGGCGTGAGTTGCTCACGCAGATCGGCGTGCCGTTCGCCGCCATCAGTGCGGACATCGATGAAACCCCGCTTCCCGAAGAATCGCCGTCGGCTTATGTCGAACGCCTCGCGCGTGGCAAGGCCGAGGCCGGTCGACGCATGCGGGTGTCCGACGCGGCGTTTTGCGTTCTGGGCGCGGACACCGCGGTGGTGCTCGACGGCAAAATTCTTGGCAAACCGGTGGACGAAGCCGACGCATGCGCCATGCTGATGATGTTGTCCGGCAAGGAGCATGAAGTGCTGACCGCCGTCGCGGTGCTGGAAGGCCAGCGTTGCGAGTCGCGAGTGGTGCGCAGTCTGGTGCGGTTCCGCCCGATCAGCCGTGAAGAAGCGGCGGCCTACTGGGCCAGCGGTGAACCTCGGGACAAGGCCGGCGGTTATGGCATTCAAGGCCTCGGCGCGGTGTTTGTCGCCGGGCTCAATGGCAGCTATTCGGCTGTGGTCGGGCTGCCGGTTTGCGAAACCGCAGAACTGTTGGGCCATTTCGGCATACCCTGTTGGCAAAACCTGAACGCGCAATGAGCGTCGTACGAATCAAGATGCGGCCATTATCGTGAACATGCCTGAACGAGACCCTGCCATGAGTGAAGAGATTCTGATCAACATCACGCCGATGGAATCGCGCGTGGCGGTGGTCGAAAACGGTGTGCTGCAAGAAGTCCACGTTGAGCGCACGCAAAAGCGCGGGATCGTCGGCAACATCTATAAAGGCAAGATTGTCCGGGTGCTGCCGGGCATGCAGGCGGCATTCGTCGATATCGGTCTGGATCGTGCGGCCTTCATTCACGCTTCGGAAATCTCCCTGCGCGAAGGCCCGGCGGTGGAAAGCATCAGTGCGCTGGTGCACGAAGGCCAGAGTCTGGTGGTGCAGGTGACCAAGGACCCGATCGGCTCGAAAGGTGCACGACTGACGACTCAGCTGTCGATTCCGTCGCGTTATCTGGTGTACATGCCGCGCACCGCCCACGTCGGTATTTCCCTGAAAATCGAAGACGAAGCCGAGCGCGAACGCCTCAAGCAGGTGGTCAGCGATTGTGTGGCCAAGGAAGGGATCAAGGAGGCCGGTGGCTTCATCCTGCGGACCGCCGCCGAGGGGGCCGGGGCCGATGAAATCCTCATGGACATTCGCTACCTGCGCCGTCTGTGGGATCAGATCAGCGAGCAGATCAAGACCATTGGCGCGCCGAGCGTGATCTACGAAGATCTCGGTCTGGCCCTGCGCACCCTGCGCGACCTGGTCAGCCCGAAGATCGAGAAGATCCGTATCGACTCCCGGGAAACCTTCCAGAAAACCACGCAGTTCGTCGCCGAACTGATGCCGGAAATCGCCGATCGTCTGGAACACTATCCGGGCGAGCGGCCGATTTTCGACCTGTATGGCGTCGAAGACGAAATCCAGAAAGCCCTCGAGCGCAAAGTGCCGCTCAAGTCCGGCGGTTATCTGGTGGTCGATCCGGCGGAAGCCATGACCACCATCGACGTCAACACCGGCGCGTTCGTTGGCCATCGCAATCTCGAAGAAACCATCTTCAAGACCAACCTCGAAGCGGCCACCGCGATTGCCCGGCAGATGCGCCTGCGCAATCTGGGCGGGATCATCATCATCGACTTCATCGACATGGAAGATGAAGAGCATCAGCGTCAGGTGCTGCGCACCCTGGAAAAACAGCTCGAACGTGATCACGCCAAGACCAACATCATCGGCATCACCGAGTTGGGCCTGGTGCAGATGACCCGCAAGCGCACCCGCGAAAGTCTTGAACAAGTGCTGTGCGAGCCATGCAGCAGTTGCCAGGGGCGTGGCAAGTTGAAGACTCCGGAAACCATCTGTTACGAGATTTTCCGCGAGATTCTGCGTGAAGCCCGGGCCTATCAGGCTGAGGGTTATCGGGTATTGGCGAACCAGAAAGTGGTGGATCGGCTGCTCGACGAAGAATCCGGTAACGTCGCCGAGCTTGAAGGGTTCATCGGCCGCACCATACGCTTTCAGGTCGAAACCATGTATTCCCAGGAACAATATGACGTGGTGCTGCTCTGAACCCCTGCAGCACATTTAATCCACAACGGCTGGCCTCAGCTTTTAGTAGTTTTATTGCCATGGGAGCCAACTGACATGGAGCGTCTGACACGCATTTTGGCCGCACTGACCCGCTGGGGGCTGGGCCTGTGCGCGTTGGTTCTGGTGCTGATGGCGTTGTACGTCAGCCTCGGTCGGGAACTGACGCCGCTGGTGGCGGAATACCGCACCGATATCGAAGACAAGGCCACGGCCGCGCTCGGCATGCCATTGCAGATCGGCGAACTGGAGGGCAACTGGAGCGGATTCGCGCCGATTCTGCTGGCCCACGATGTGATGGTCGGTGACGGCGCCAATGCCTTGCGTCTGGATCGGGTGCGCGTGGTGCCTGATCTCTGGGCCAGTGTGCTGGCGCGCGAAGTACGCATCGCCCATCTGGAACTGAACGGCCTGAAGATCAGCGTCAAGCAAGCGCAGGACGGCACCTGGGCACTGGAAGGCCTGCCGGTGCAGAACGACCAGCCGCTTGATCCCGAACAATTGTTCAATCGCTCACAGATTATTCAGCAACTGTCGGTGCTCGATAGTCAGGTGACCGTGCAGCCGCTGGATCAGGCGCCGATGACCTTTACCTACGTCGGCCTCAATCTGAAAACCGGCAGCAGCCGTCAGCGTCTCGACGCCCGTCTGACCTTGCCCGACGGGCAGCCGGTGGCGATGAGCCTGCGTACGCGGATTCGCCCCTCTCAATTGCCCGACAGTTCGCTGGAGGGTTATGTCAGCCTGCCGCAAAGCGATTGGTCAAAGTGGCTGCCCGAGCGTTTGACCCAGCAGTGGAATTTTTCCCAGATCAAGGCCGGCGGCGAGCTGTGGGTGAACTGGAACGACGGCGCCCTGCAAAGCGCCGCCGTGCGTTTGAATGCGCCGCAGGTGACCGGCGCTTATGCCGAGCGCAAACCGATCAAGATCAGCAATCTGGCGCTCAACGGTTATTACCAGCGGGATGACGAGGGCGCGATCGTTACCCTCGATTCGTTGGCGATGAATGTCGGCGAGACCCGCTGGGAATCCCATGTGCAGCTCAAGCAGACGGTGGCCACCGATAAAGCCGATGAGCTGTGGCACTTGCAGGCCGACCGCCTTGATCTGACACCGCTCACGCCGTTGCTCAATGCGCTGGGGCCGTTGCCCGAAAGCGTCGCCACGGTCGTCGACCACCTGAAGGTGACGGGCGGACTGCGCAACGTGCTGCTGGATTTTCGTCCGAACGCCACCGACGGCTCGAAATTCGGCTTCGCTGCCAACCTCGATAATGTCGGTTTCGATGCCTATCACGGTGCCCCGGCGGCGCGAAACGTCAGTGGCAGCCTAAGCGGCAACCTCGACGGCGGTGAACTGCGCATGGACAGCAAGGATTTCGTCCTGCACCTCGACCCGATCTTCGCCAAGCCATGGCAATACATTCAGGCCAACGCCCGCTTGACCTGGAAACTCGACAAAGACGGTTTCACCCTGATCGCGCCTTACCTGAAAGTGCTGGGCGAAGAGGGCAAGATTGCCGGCGACTTCCTGATCCGCCTGCACTTCGACCATAGCCAGGAAGACTACATGGACCTGCGCGTCGGACTGGTCGATGGCGACGGTCGTTACACCGCCAAGTACCTGCCCGAAGTCTTGAGCCCGGCCCTCGACGAGTGGTTGCGTACGGCGATCCTCAAAGGCGCAGTGGACCAGGGGTTCTTCCAGTACCAGGGTTCGTTGAACAAGAACGCCAAGGATGTCGATCGCAGTATCAGCCTGTTCTTCAAGGTGCATGACGCCGAACTGGCGTTCCAGCCGGGCTGGCCGCATGTGAGCAAGGTCAGCGGCGACGTGTTCATCGAGGACAGCGGCGTGCGCATCGTGGCCGACAAAGGCCAGTTGCTCGACACGCAGGTCAGTGACGTCTTCGTCAACATTCCCCATGTGCAGGCCGGACAACATACCCATCTGTTCCTCGACGGCGGTTTTTCCGGTGGGCTGGGCGACGGACTGAAAATCCTGCAGACCGCGCCGATCGGCACCGGCGAAACCTTTGCCGGCTGGGAAGGCGAGGGCGATCTGCAGGGCAAGGTCAAACTCGATATTCCGCTGGAAAAGGGTGATCAGCCGAAGATTGTCGTCGACTTCAAGACTGCCAATGCGCGTCTGAAACTGGCGGAGCCGAAGCTTGAACTGAGCCAGCTCAAAGGCGATTTCCGTTTTGACAGCGCGAAGGGGCTGAGCGGGCAGAACATCGCGGCGCAGGCGTTCGACAAGCCAGTCACCGCGCAGATTTTTGCCGATGGCAGCGCCAACAAGATCAAGACCCGGGTTGCGGCCTCCGGGCAGGTCGAGGTGAAAAAACTCACTGACTGGCTGGGCGTGACTCAGCCGTTGCCGGTGTCCGGGACCATTCCCTATCAGTTGCAGGTCAACCTGGACGGCAGCGACAGCCAGCTGACGGTCAGCTCCAACATGAAAGGTGTGGCGGTGGATCTGCCGGCACCGTTCGGCATGTCGGCCCAGCAGGGCCGGGACACGGTATTCCGCATGACCCTGCAAGGTCCGGAGCGGCGCTACTGGGTCAGCTACGATCAGCTGGCCAGTTTCACTTTCGCGGCGCCACCGAGCAATTTCGCCGATGGCCGCGGCGAATTGTTCCTCGGTACGGGCGATGCGGTTCTGCCGGAGGCCAAGGGTTTGCGCATTCGTGGTGTGCTGTCGGAGCTGGACGTCGCACCGTGGCAGGATCTGGTCAGCAAATACGCCGGCAATGACCCGGGTGGCAGCGCCAAGCAACTGCTCAACAGTGCCGACTTCAAGGTCGGCAAGCTCACCGCTTTTGGCACCACGCTCGATCAGGCGGCAGTGCAGGTCAACCGCAAACCGTGGGCCTGGAATCTGTCGCTCGACAGCCAGCAGGCCAAGGGCTCGGCCAGCCTGCCTGATGCCAAGGGCGCACCGATTGGGGTCAATCTGCAATACGTGCGCCTGCCGGCGCCGGATCCGACGGTGCAGGCTGACGAGAACTCGCCCGACCCGCTGGTTTCGGTCGACCCGACGAAGATTCCTGCGCTGGATATCACCATCAATCAGTTGTACCTCGGCCCGGATCTAGTGGGCGGCTGGTCGCTCAAGGTGCGGCCAACGGCCAAAGGCATTGCCCTGAACAATATGGACATGGGCCTCAAGGGCATCCTGTTGCAGGGTAATGGTGGCTGGGAAGGTACACCGGGGGCGACCAACAGTTGGTTCAAGGGCCGGATCAGCGGCAAGAACCTCGCCGATGTGCTCAAGGGCTGGGGCTTTGCACCGAGCGTGACCAGTGAAGAGTTTCACATGGACGTCGATGGCCGCTGGCCCGGTTCGCCGGCATGGCTGGCGACCAAGCGTTTCTCGGGCACGCTGGATGCCTCGCTCAATAAAGGTCAGTTCGTTGAAGTGGAGGGCGGCGCGCAGGCGTTGCGGGTGTTCGGTCTGCTCAACTTCAACTCCATCGGCCGCCGCCTGCGTCTGGATTTCTCCGACTTGTTCGGCAAGGGCCTGAGCTACGACCGGGTCAAGGGCCTGCTGGTGGCCAACGCCGGTGTCTATGACACTCGCGAGCCGATTCGCCTGACCGGGCCGTCGAGCAATCTGGAACTCAACGGTACGCTGGATCTGGTGCGTGAGCAGGTCGATGCGAAATTGCTGGTGACCTTGCCGGTGACCAACAACCTGCCGATTGCCGCGTTGATTGTCGGCGCGCCTGCGGTGGGCGGGGCGTTGTTCCTGATCGACAAGCTGATCGGTGACCGTGTGGCACGCTTCGCCAGCGTCAAGTACACCGTCAAAGGCCCGTGGAAAGAACCGAAAATCACCTTCGACAAGCCTTTTTGAACAGCCATATCCCAAGCCTATGGAGTAGCATGGCCGCATACCTGTTGCGGAGCGCGCCATGTCTTTAGCGGTGATTCAAATGGTCAGCCAGAGTGATGTGCTGGCCAATCTGGCGCAGGCTCGACGCCTGCTCGAACAGGCCGCGGCCGGCGGCGCGAAGCTGGCGGTGCTGCCGGAAAACTTCGCTGCCATGGGCCGTCGCGATATCGCCGACATCGGCCGCGCCGAAGCGCTCGGCGAAGGACCGATCCTGCCGTGGTTGAAACAGACCGCCCGTGACCTCAAGTTATGGATCGTGGCCGGTACCTTGCCGTTGCCGCCGCTCGGGCAACCGCAGGCCAAGTCCCACGCCTGTTCGCTGCTGGTCAACGATCAGGGTGAAACCGTCGCGCGGTATGACAAGCTGCACCTGTTCGATGTCGATGTGGCGGACAATCGCGGGCGGTATCGCGAATCCGATGACTATGCTTATGGCAGTGGCGTGGTGGTGGCGGACACGCCGGTCGGCCGCGTCGGTCTTAGCGTGTGTTACGACTTGCGCTTCCCGGAGCTGTACAGTGAACTGCGCGCCGCCGGTGCCGAGTTGATCACCGCTCCATCGGCCTTTACCGCGGTGACCGGTGCGGCGCATTGGGACGTGCTGATTCGCGCCCGGGCCATCGAGACCCAGTGTTATGTGTTGGCAGCAGCGCAGGGCGGAACCCATCCGGGGCCGCGGGAAACCTTCGGTCATGCGGCGATTGTCGACCCGTGGGGCCGTGTGCTGGCGCATCAGGATCAAGGCGAAGCGGTGCTGTTGGCCGAACGCGACAGTGATGAACAAGCGTCCATCAGGGCGCGAATGCCGGTGACGAGTCATCGGCGGTTTTTCTCGCAGGGCGCACAGCGGCCTGCTTCAGAACATGAATTTAAGGCGTAAACCTATGAGCGAGTTGTTGTCCTCAGTCAGTGATCACCTGTTGGCGCCCGGCGGCGTGACGATCGAGAGCCTGCAAGGCGTGCTCGGCGATCTGGCAGGCCCGGGCATCGATGCTGCCGACCTGTATTTCCAGGGTCAGATCTCCGAGTCGTGGTCGCTGGAAGACGGCATCGTCAAGGAAGGCAGCTTCAACCTCGATCAGGGTGTTGGCGTGCGTGCGCAGTCCGGTGAGAAGACCGGTTTTGCCTACAGCAACGCGATCACCCTTGAAGCGCTGGGCGCTGCGGCTCGTGCCGCGCGTTCGATCTCCCGCGCCGGGCAGAACGGCACGGTGCAGGCGTTCAGCACTCAGGATGTCGCGCAGCTGTATGCGCCGGACAATCCGCTGGAAGTGTTGAGCCGCGCCGAGAAAGTCGAGCTGCTCAAGCGCATCGACGTCGCTACGCGCGCCCTCGACCCACGGATTCAGCAGGTCAGCGTGAGCATGGCCGGGGTCTGGGAGCGGATTCTGGTAGCGTCCACCGACGGAGGCCTGGCCGCTGATGTGCGACCGCTGGTGCGTTTCAACGTCAGCGTGATCGTCGAGCAGAATGGCCGTCGCGAGCGCGGCGGGCATGGCGGCGGCGGGCGTACCGACTACCGTTATTTCCTCGCCGAAGACCGTGCCATGGGTTATGCCCGTGAAGCGCTGCGTCAGGCCCTGGTGAACCTCGAAGCGATTCCGGCACCGGCCGGCACCTTGCCTGTCGTCCTCGGTTCGGGCTGGTCCGGCGTGCTCCTGCACGAAGCGGTCGGCCACGGTCTGGAAGGCGACTTCAACCGCAAGGGCAGTTCGGCCTACAGCGGGCGGATGGGCGAAATGGTCGCTTCCAAGCTCTGCACTATTGTCGATGACGGCACGTTGAGCGGTCGTCGCGGTTCGCTGAGCGTCGACGACGAAGGCACCCCGACCGAGTGCACCACGCTGATCGAAAACGGCGTGCTCAAGGGCTATATGCAGGACAAGCTCAATGCGCGCCTGATGGGCGTGGCCCGTACCGGTAACGGTCGTCGCGAGTCTTATGCACATTTACCGATGCCGCGCATGACCAACACCTACATGTTGGGCGGCGAGAGCGATCCGGCGGAAATCATCGCGTCGGTGAAGAAAGGCATCTACTGCGCCAACCTTGGCGGCGGTCAGGTCGACATCACCAGTGGCAAGTTCGTGTTCTCCACCAGCGAGGCGTACCTGATCGAGGACGGCAAGATCACTGCGCCGGTCAAGGGCGCGACGTTGATCGGCAACGGTCCCGAGGCGATGAGCCGGGTGTCGATGGTCGGTAACGATCTGGCGCTGGACAGCGGTGTGGGCACGTGCGGCAAGGATGGGCAGTCGGTGCCGGTGGGTGTCGGTCAGCCGACGCTGAAAATCGATGCGATCACCGTGGGTGGCACGGGCGCATAAGAAGAGGTGGAGCTTCGGGTGGCGCGCATTGCGGCCACCCGCTGACGACTATCAACGCAGGCCGCGTTGCGTATCGTCCAGCTCACGGATGTACTTGAAGATCTTGCGGCTGGAAGCAGGAGGTTTGTTTTGCGCAACCTCGTGCTGAGCCTGACGGATCAGGGAACGCAGTTGTTGGCGATCGGCGTCCGGGTACTCGACGACGAATTTCTCCAGCACGGCATCGTCACCGGCGATCAGGCGGTCACGCCAGCGTTCGAGGTTGTGGAAACGCTCGTTGTACTGACGGGTGGAGGCATCGAGTTGATCGAGCAGTACCAGAATCGCGTCAGTGTCCTGATCGCGCATCAGTTTGCCGATGAACTGCAGGTGCCGTTTACGCGCGATGTTCGCGGTGTGCTTGGGCGCATCGGCCAGGGCCCGGCGCAAAGCGTCGGTCAATGGCAGTTTTGCCTGCAAGTCGGGCTTGAGTGTTGTAAGGCGCTCGCCAAGGTCAACCAGAGCATGCAGCTCGCGTTTGACCTGAGATTTGCTTTTTTCTCCCGTATCGAGGGAGTCGTCGTAAGAATCAACCATGGTGGCAGTCCGCAAAGAAACGCCGCCATGATAACCAGTCGGGGGCCGCTTGTCCGGCCCGGTCGCTCGATGACCCCAGCCGAAAGCAGAATTTGAGTGGAGATGAGCATGAGTGCAGTTCAAAGCGTCGGCCCGCAGGCATTGCCGGCACTGCAGGAACAGGTCGAGCAGATCATCGCCGAAGCCAAGCGTCAGGGCGCCAGCGCCTGCGAAGTCGCGGTGTCGCTGGAGCAGGGTTTGTCGACGTCGGTGCGCCAGCGTGAGGTCGAGACGGTCGAGTTCAATCGCGATCAGGGTTTTGGCATCACCTTGTATGTTGGCCAGCGCAAAGGCTCGGCCAGCACTTCCGCCACCGGCCCTGACGCGATTCGCGAAACCGTTGCCGCTGCACTGGCCATCGCCAGACACACCTCTGAAGACGAAGCTTCGGGCCTCGCCGATGCGGCGCTGATGGCCAGGGATCAGCAGGATTTCGATCTGTTTCACGAGTGGGACATCACCCCCGAGCAGGCCATCGAGAAGGCGCTGATCTGTGAAGCCGCCGCGTTCGACGCCGATGCGCGGATCAAGAACGCCGACGGCACCACCCTCAGCACGCATCAGGGCTGCCGTGTGTATGGCAACAGCCACGGTTTCATCGGCGGTTACGCGTCGACCCGGCACAGCCTGAGCTGCGTGATGATCGCCGAAGCCGATGGCCAGATGCAGCGCGATTACTGGTATGACGTGAACCGTCAGGGCAGCTTGCTGGCGGATCCGGTGAGTATCGGCCAGCGTGCCGCGCAACGCGCCGCGAGCCGTCTGGGCGCGCGTCCGGTGCCGACCTGCGAAGTGCCGGTGCTGTTTTCCGCCGAGCTGGCGGGCGGGTTGTTCGGCAGTTTCCTGTCGGCGGTGTCCGGCGGCAGCCTGTACCGCAAATCGTCGTTTCTCGAAGGCACTTTGGGGCAGAAGCTGTTTCCGGAATGGCTGACCATCGACGAGCGTCCGCACCTGATGCGCGCCATGGGCAGTGCGTCCTACGACGGCGATGGTCTGGCCACTTACGCCAAGCCGTTCGTCGAGAAGGGCGAACTGGTGTCGTACATCCTCGGCACGTACTCCGGGCGCAAACTCGGCATGCCGAGCACCGCCAACGCGGGTGGCGTGCACAACCTGTTCGTCACTCACGGTGACGAAGACCAGGCGGCGCTGTTGAAGCGCATGGGCCGTGGGTTGTTGGTCACCGAATTGATGGGCCATGGCTTGAACATGGTCACCGGCGATTATTCGCGCGGGGCGGCGGGTTTCTGGGTCGAAAACGGCGAAATCCAGTTCGCGGTGCAGGAAGTGACCATCGCTGGCAATATGCGCGACATGTTCAAGCAGATCGTCGCAGTCGGTAATGATCTGGAACTGCGCAGCAATATTCGTACGGGCTCGGTGCTGATCGAGCGGATGACTGTCGCGGGCAGTTAAGCCCCAGCGGTCAGACAAGAAAGGCGCGCCACCTCATCGGTGGCGCGCCTTTTTTCTTGGCCCCACACAAAACCCTGTGGGAGCGAGCCTGCTCGCGAAAGCGATTTCACAGCCGACCGCAGCGGCGATTGACACGACGCCTTCGCGAGCAGGCTCGCTCCCGCAATGGAGTCTGTGTATCAAGTACTCTTGTTTTGGTTCTCATTATCATCTAATAATGAATCTCATCTCCGAACGAGTCCCGGATCATGAGTTCTGCCTTGCATGAGCAGCCGTACCTCGAAAGCTGGCGCTGGATGAGTCGCCAGATCCGTTGCGCGATGGATCCTGACGAACCGCGCCTGATCGAACATTACCTGGCCGAAGGCCGTTATCTGGCCTGCTGTACGGCGACTTCCCCGTGGACCATCGCTGAAACCTCCTTCCGTCTGCTGCTCGACACAGCCACCGACATCGCGTTGCCGTGGCACTGGCGCAGCCTGTGTCTCGATCAAGCCTGGCGCCCGCTGCGTGAAATGGAGCGCCTGTCGCTGTGCAACTGCCGGCTCCAGCGCTGGCAGCGCTACACCTGGCAACTGGCGACCTGCGAGTTGCTTCCCTCGATTCCTCTCATTGAACCGGTGCAAGGATTTTCAGATGAACAAGACACGTATTGAGCGCGACAGCATGGGCGAATTGCAGGTGCCGGTGGACGCTCTCTACGGCGCGCAGACCCAGCGCGCAGTGGATAACTTCCCGATCAGCGGCCAATCGATGCCGAGGCAATTCATCCGTGCGCTGATCCTCGCCAAAGCCGCTGCCGCCCGGGCCAACGTCGAACTCAACCAGATCAGCGCCGCCCAGGGCAAAGCCATCAGCGATGCGGCCCAAGGCCTGCTCGAAGGCGACTTCATGCAGCATTTTCCGGTGGATATCTTCCAGACCGGCTCCGGCACCAGCTCCAACATGAACGCCAACGAAGTGATCGCGACCCTCGCCAGCCGTCTGCTCGACGAGCCGGTCAATCCGAACGATCACGTCAACTGCGGCCAAAGCAGCAACGACATCATTCCGACCACCATCCACGTCAGCGCTGCCCTGGCTTTGCATGAACAATTGCTGCCGGCGTTGCTGCACCTGGTGCAGGTGATCGAAAACAAAGCCGAACAGGTGCATCACCACGTCAAAACCGGTCGCACCCATTTGATGGACGCGATGCCGGTGCGCATGAGCCAGGTGCTCAATGGCTGGGCGCAACAGCTCAAGGCCAATATCGGTCACCTGCAGGATTTGCTGCCGAGCCTGCAATCGCTGGCACAGGGCGGTACGGCGGTGGGTACCGGGATCAATGCGCATCCTGAGTTCGCCGCACGTTTCAGCCGCCAACTGAGCCAGCTGACCCATGTGCAATTCACTCCGGGCAAGGATCTGTTCGCGCTGATCGGCTCGCAGGACACCGCCGTCGCCGTTTCCGGCCAGCTCAAGGCCACCGCGGTGTCGCTGATGAAAATCGCCAACGACCTGCGCTGGATGAACTCAGGGCCGCTTGCCGGTCTCGGCGAGATCGAGCTCGAAGGGCTGCAACCGGGTTCGTCGATCATGCCGGGCAAGGTCAACCCGGTGATCCCGGAAGCCACGGCGATGGTCGCCGCGCAAGTGATCGGCAACGACTCGGTGATCACCATCGCCGGCCAGTCGGGCAATTTCGAACTGAACGTGATGCTGCCGATCATCGCCCAGAACCTGCTCAGCAGCATCGAACTGCTGGCCAATGCCAGTCGTCTGCTCGGCGACAAGGCCATCGCCAGCTTCAAGGTCAATGAGTCGCGGCTCAAGGAAGCACTGTCGCGCAACCCGATTCTGGTTACCGCGCTCAACCCGATCATCGGCTATCAGAAGGCCGCCGAAATCGCCAAGCAGGCCTACAAACAGGGGCGTCCGGTGATCGACGTCGCGCTGGAACACACCGATCTGTCGCGCAGCCAACTGGAAGAGTTGCTCAACCCCGAGAAACTCACCGCCGGCGGCGTGTAAATCCCGCAACCGCTTTGGAGGCTCACCATGGAGCACTGGAAACGCACGATCGAACGGGCCAATCGCTGCTTCATGCTGGGCGAGCTGATTGATGCTCGTGAAGCTTATCTGCAAGCCCTGGCCCTGGCGCAAGTGCTGTTCGAGCGCTGGGCCGATGCCGACGAAGCGGTGGCGGCCTGCGTCATCTCCCACCACAACCTGGCGGATCTGCACCTGCGCCTGAATCAGCCGGAGGAGAGCGCCGAGTACCTCTGCGCGATTCATCAACGGCTGTTGCAAACCATGCAGGACGAGCGCCTGCGTCCGGCGCTGCGTGAAGCGGCGTTGCGCCAGAGCAGCAAGACCTACGTCGAACTGCTGAATTTCATCAGCGAGCACGGCGAATACCCGCGCACCCAGCGCCTGCTGCCTCACATCACCATGGAGTCCACTGAAATGGCTTTTACCTTGCCTGCCCTGCCGTACGCCTACGACGCCCTGGAACCGCACATTGATGCGCAAACCATGGAGATTCACTACACCAAGCACCACCAGACGTACATCAACAACCTCAATGCCGCCGTCGAAGGCACTGAGTACGCCGAGTGGCCGGTGGAAAAACTGGTCGCCAGCGTCCAGCAGTTGCCGGAAAAACTCCGCGCAGCGGTGATCAACCAGGGCGGCGGCCACGCCAACCATTCGCTGTTCTGGGAAGTCATGGTGCCCAATGGCGGTGGCAAGCCAGATGGCGCATTGGCCAAGGCGATCGATGAGCAACTGGGCGGCCTCGATAGTTTCAAGGACGCCTTCACCAAAGCCGCACTGACCCGTTTCGGCAGCGGCTGGGCCTGGCTCAGCGTCACTCCCGACAAGAAACTGATCGTGGAAAGCAGCGGTAATCAGGACAGCCCGCTGATGAATGGCAATACGCCGATTCTCGGTCTGGATGTCTGGGAGCACGCCTACTACCTGCGTTATCAGAACCGCCGTCCGGAATACATCAACGCGTTCTACAACGTGATCAATTGGCCTGAAGTCGCCGCGCGTTATCAGGCCGCACTGGTTTAAGCCATCTATAAAAACAATCCAGGGCTGACTATGGGCACTGAAACACTGTCGATTGGCGGTGGGCGCATGTTTCGTTACGCGGTCGGGTCGCTGTTGCTGCTGGCGGGCATGACTCTGCTTGCGGCGCACGGCCTGGAATGGCTGGATCTGCAGCCGAAGCTGTCGCGGGCCTTGCAGGGTGGGGCGATCTGCGCGCTCGGCACGGCGCTCGGCGCGGTGCCGGTGTTGGTGATCCGGCGCATGCCGCAGATGCTCAGCGATACGCTGCTGGGTTTCGGCGCCGGCGTGATGCTGGCAGCGACTGCGTTTTCGCTGATCGTGCCGGGCATTGGTGCCGCCGAAACTCTGGGCCTGACACCGTGGGCAGCCAGCGGGCTGATCTGCTTCGGCATCATGCTCGGTGCATTCGGCTTGTATCTGGTGGACCTGAAATTGTCCGGCGCCTCACCGGAAATGCTCGTCGGTACCCCTGAGCGCCCGGTGATTGCGCCGCGGATCTGGCTGTTCGTCTTCGCCATCATTGCCCACAACATCCCGGAAGGCATGGCGGTGGGTGTCTCTGCAGGTGGTGGCATGCCGGATGCCGACAGTCTGGCGATGGGCATTGCCTTGCAGGATGTGCCAGAGGGATTGGTGATTGCGCTGGTGCTGGCCGGGGCGGGGATGTCGCGGGCCAGGGCGTTCTTGATCGGGGCGGCTTCAGGGCTGGTCGAGCCAGTGTTTGCGCTGCTCTGTGCGTGGCTGGTCAGTCTGGCGGAGCTGTTGTTGCCGTTGGGGCTGGCGCTGGCGGCGGGGGCGATGTTGCTGGTGGTGACGCATGAAGTGATCCCCGAGTCGCGACGCAATGGTCATGACAAGCTGGCCAGTCTTGGCTTGCTGATCGGGTTCTGTCTGATGATGGTGATGGATACGGCGCTGGGCTGATTGGCAGAGAGGGAGCAAGCTCCCCCTCCATGCAGGATCAACCACCTTCATCGAAGTAGTTGTTGATCAATGCCACCAGCGCATCCAGCGCTTCCTGCTCCTGATGGCCTTCGGTACTCAGATAGATCTTGGTGCCTTTGCCGGCGGCCAGCATCATCATCGCCATGATGCTTTTGCCATCGACCGTGGTTTCGGGTGTACGCCCCACTCTGATCGTGCAATCCGGGAACTTGCCCGCTACCCCGACGAATTTGGCCGACGCTCGGGCATGCAGGCCCAGCTTATTGATGATTTCGATTTCCAGAGCAGGCATCGCGGTGTGAATCCTTTAAGTGAGGTCGCGGTGGCGAACCTGGACGTTCTTCAGGGTTTTCTGCAGGGCCTGACCCAGGCGTTCGGTCAGGTAAACGGAGCGGTGATGCCCGCCAGTGCAGCCAATGGCAATGGTGACGTAGGCGCGGTTGCTCGCGGCAAAACGCGGCAGCCATTTATTCAGGTAGCCGTAGATGTCTTGAAACATCTCGTCAACCTCCGGCTGCGCCGCCAGATATTCGGCGACCGGTGCATCGAGACCGGATTGTGCGCGCAATTCAGGCTTCCAGTACGGATTGGGCAGGCAGCGCACGTCGAACACCAGATCCGCATCCACCGGCATGCCGCGCTTGAAGCCGAACGACTCGACCAGGAAGGCCGTGCCCGGCTCCGGCTGGTTCAGCAGGCGTAGCTTGATGGTGTCGCGCAACTGGTACAGGTTCAGATTGGTGGTGTTGACCTTGAGGTCGGCCAAGTCGGCAATCGGCCCGAGCAGGGCGGTTTCGTCGTTGATCGCTTCGGCCAGCGAGCGGTTGGCCGTGCTCAGCGGGTGACGACGGCGGGTTTCCGAAAAGCGCTTGAGCAGGGTTTCTTCGTCGGCATCCAGATACAGCACATCGCACTGGATGTGCCGGGCGCGGACTTCTTCCAGCAACTCGGGGAAACGCGACAGGTGGCTCGGCAGGTTGCGCGCATCAATCGACACCGCCACCAGCGGCTGGGCCAGTTCGGTGTGGATCAGCGCACGTTCGGCCAGTTCCGGCAGCAGACCGGCCGGCAGGTTGTCGATGCAGTAGTAGCCGTTGTCCTCAAGGACATCCAGGGCAGTGCTTTTACCCGAGCCGGAGCGGCCGCTGACGATGATCAAGCGCATGATTAATGCCCGTTTTGCTCGCTCAGGACGACCTGATACAAGGCTTCGTTACTCGGTGCGCTGCGCAGTTTTTCGCGCACTTCCTTGCGATCAAGCATGCTGGCGATCTGGCGCAGTAATTCCAGGTGGGCATCGGTGGCAGCTTCCGGGACCAGCAGGACAAACAGCAGGTCAACCGGCGCACCGTCGATGGCATCGAAATCGATAGGCGCATCAAGGTGCATCAAAGCGCTGACAGGCGCTTCACAGCCTTTGAGGCGACAGTGGGGAATGGCGATGCCGTTGCCGAAACCGGTGGAGCCGAGTTTCTCACGGGCGATCAGCGCCTCGAAGACATCTTGCATCTCCAGACCCGGCACTTCGCGGGCGATCAGGTTGGCAATCTGTTCGAGGGCTTTCTTTTTACTGCCGCCCGGCACGTTCACCAGGGAACGGCCGGGGGTCAGGATACTTTCAAGTCGGATCATGGGTTGGGGGTGTTAACGACCTGTCGCGCCCTGGAGGAGGCTCTGGGTCTTTTCCTTATGCTTTTTGAGTTGGCGATCCAGCTTGTCGGTCAGTGCGTCGATCGCAGCATACATGTCGGTATCTTCTGCGTTGGCGACCACTTCGCTGCCGGGAATATGCAAGGTGGCTTCGATTTTCTGCTTCAGCTTTTCGACGCACATCGTGACCTGCACGTTGGTGATCTTGTCGAAATGGCGCTCCAGTCGTTGGAGTTTTTCCTCGATATAGGAACGCAGAGGTTGGGTCACTTCCAGTTGGTGTCCACTGATGTTGACTTGCATACAGCTTCTCCTTCGTTGCCAGTGCATAAAGCGGCAGGCCGAAGAGCCTGCCACTGGAACGCTGTAACGTGGCTTACATCAACCGCTTGCGTTCGCTCGAAGGCGCGATCCCGAGGGATTCGCGGTACTTGGCGACGGTGCGGCGAGCCACCTGAATGCCTTGTGCCTCCAGTAAACCAGCGATCTTGCTGTCACTCAACGGCTTTTTCTGATTTTCCGCCGCAACCAGTTTCTTGATGATCGCGCGAATCGCCGTGGACGAGCATTCGCCGCCTTCGGAGGTGCTGACGTGGCTGGAGAAAAAGTATTTCAGTTCATAAATGCCCCGTGGGGTATGCATGAATTTCTGGGTAGTGACGCGGGAAATCGTCGATTCGTGCATACCAACCGCCTCGGCGATGTCGTGCAGGACCAACGGCTTCATGGCTTCGTCGCCGTACTCCAGGAAACCGCGCTGATGCTCGACGATCTGGGTCGCCACTTTCATCAGGGTTTCGTTGCGGCTTTGCAGGCTCTTGATGAACCAGCGCGCTTCCTGCAACTGATTGCGCATGAAAGTGTTGTCGGCGCTAGTGTCGGCGCGACGGACGAAACCGGCGTACTGTGCGTTGACCCGCAGACGGGGCACCGACTCCTGATTCAGCTCGACCAGCCAGCGTTCGTTGTCCTTGCGCACAATGACGTCCGGCACCACGTACTCGGCTTCAGTCGATTCGATCTGCGAGCCCGGGCGCGGATTCAGGCTCTGCACCAGTTCGATGACCTGACGCAGCTCATCTTCCTTGAGCTTCATACGCCGCATCAGCTGGCTGTAGTCGCGACTGCCGAGCAGATCGATGTAATCGCTGACCAGACGCTTGGCTTCGTTCAGCCACGGAGTCTTGGCCGGGAGCTGGCGCAGTTGCAGCAACAGGCATTCGCCGAGGTTGCGGGCGCCGATGCCGGCGGGTTCGAACTGCTGGATGCGGTGGAGGACGGCTTCGATCTCGTCCAGCTCGATGTCGAGTTCCGGATCAAAGGCGTCGAGAATTTCTTCGAGGGTTTCGTCGAGGTAGCCCTGATTGTTGATGCAATCGATCAGGGTCACGGCGATCAGGCGGTCGGTGTCGGACATCGGCGCCAGGTTCAATTGCCAGAGCAAATGGCTCTGCAGGCTTTCCCCGGCAGAGGTGCGGGTGGTGAAGTCCCACTCGTCGTCATCGCTGCTGGGCAGGCTGCTGGCGCTGGTCTGGTAGACATCTTCCCAGGCGGTGTCGACCGGCAGCTCGTTGGGAATGCGCTCGTTCCATTCACCTTCCTCCAGGTTGTCCACCGTCGGGGCGGTTTCCTGGTATGACGGTTCCTGAATGTCGGTGTTGGGCTTTTGTTCGGCGTTGTCGGCCAAAGGATCGGAGTTGTCGAAGTCGTCGCCTTCTTCCTGGCGTTCGAGCATCGGATTGGATTCCAGGGCCTCCTGGATTTCCTGTTGCAGGTCCAGGGTCGACAATTGGAGCAGGCGGATGGCCTGTTGCAGCTGCGGTGTCATCGTCAGCTGCTGGCCCATTCTCAAGACTAGCGATGGTTTCATGGCAGGGGCTTAACACCTTATTCGCCGGCGCGCATGCGCCATCCACTACAGGGCGCCGAAGCGCCAAACTTAAGCAAATTATATGCCTGAAACTGTCGTGTTTGCCTAGAGCGCTGTAACAATAAAAGCGTATAAAAGCCTGCTTCATCGATACAGCACCCGGAGGCTGGCCAAGTGCCTTGGTGCTTACAGGCGGAACTCGTGGCCCAGATACACTTCCTTCACCAGATCGTTGGCAAGGATGGTCGCAGCATCGCCTTCGGCAATCAGTTGACCGTCGTTGACGATGTAGGCGGTTTCGCAGATATCCAGAGTCTCACGCACGTTGTGGTCGGTGATCAGAACACCGATGCCCTTGGCCTTGAGGTGGTGGATGATCTGCTTGATGTCGCCGACCGAGATCGGGTCGACACCGGCGAACGGTTCGTCGAGCAGGATGAATTTCGGTGCGGTCGCCAGTGCGCGGGCGATTTCCACCCGGCGGCGTTCACCACCGGACAGGCTCATGCCGAGGTTGTCGCGGATGTGGCTGATGTGGAATTCCTGCAGCAGGCTTTCCAGTTCCTTGCGACGACCGGCCTTGTCGAGTTCCGCGCGGGTTTCGAGGATGGCCATGATGTTATCGGCCACCGACAGTTTGCGGAAGATCGACGCTTCTTGCGGCAGATAGCCGATACCGGCCTTGGCGCGGCCGTGCATCGGCTGATGGCTGACGTCCAGATCATCGATCAACACGCGGCCCTGATCGGCCTGCACCAGGCCGACGATCATATAGAAGCAGGTCGTCTTGCCGGCGCCGTTCGGGCCGAGCAGGCCAACGATCTGGCCACTGTCGATCGACAGGCTGACGTCGCGCACAACCTGGCGGCTTTTATAGGCCTTGGCCAGGTGTTGAGCTTTCAGAGTTGCCATTACTGGGTTTTCTCGTCGGTTTTCTTCTTCGGCTGGATCACCATGTCGATGCGCGGACGCGCCTCGGTGACTTTACTGCCGGTAGCGCGGCCGGCGCTGGCCAGTTTTTTCACCGTGTCATAGACGATTTTTTCGCCCTGAGTGGTGTTGTTGTCCTTGTCGACAACCTTGGCCTTGTCGATCAGCACGACGCGGTTTTGCGCAGCGTGGTACTGGATCGTCACGCCCCAGCCCTGTACAGGCTTGGTGTCGCCCTGGGTTTGCAGTTGCTCGAAGTAGGCAAGGTTGCCCACCGAGGTCACTACGTCGATATCGCCGGTAGGGGTACGGGTGATGGTCACCGTATTACCCTTAACGATCATCGAACCCTGGGTAATGATCACGTCACCTTTATAGGTGGCGATGCCGTTCTTGTCGTCCAGTTGGGCGTCGTCGGCCTGAATGCGGATAGGTTGCTGCTGATCGTTCGGCAGAGCCCAGGCGCTCACGCTTCCCAGTGCTGCGCCCAGACTGAGCAAAATAGGGAGGGTTTTAACGAGCCTCATACTGTCCTCTTACGTTCGATAGCAGGTGTATCCTGCTTTCCTTCAAATACGCCTTCATTCCCACGCCAGTCGATACACCGCCAGCGCCGTCGATTCTAACGGGTTGCGCGGTCTGCGCATATTGCTGCTGCGGGAACACTGTCATGCGTGTGCTGGTGATCAAGGTGTCGCGGTTCTTTTCGTCAGTACGCTTGACGCGTACGGAATCGATCAGTTCGACCTCGGTGCCGCCCGAATTCACTTCACCGCGCTCGCTGGTCACGTGCCACGGAAACTCGGTGCCGCGGAACATGTTCAGGTCGGGTTTGGTGACAAGCGTCACATCCGTCGCTTTCAGGTGCTCGGCCTTGTCCGACGTCATCTCGTATTGCAGCTTGCCGTCCGGGAGGTACTGAAAGGTGTGTGTATTGGTGGCGTACCAGTCGATGGCAGTGTCTTCGGCCTTGGCTGCAGGCTTGTCGAGGAAGCGTTCCGGACTGATATTCCAGTAGCCGACCGCTGCAAACATGGCAGCGATACAGCCGAACAGCAGGAAGTTGCGAAATTTTTTGCTAAACATGATTTGGCTCACAGGTACGCGGCGTTGGCCGCATCGAGGCGGCCCTGGGCGCGCAGGATCAATTCGCAGAATTCGCGGGCGGCACCTTCGCCACCACGGGCCCGAGTGACGCCATGGGCGTGTTCGCGCACGAAATCGGCAGCATTGGCGACGGCCATGCCCAGGCCTACGCGGCGGATCACCGGCAGGTCAGGCAAGTCGTCACCGAGGTAGGCGACCTGTTCATAGCTTAGGCCCAGTTGCTGCAGAAGACCGTCCAGAACCACCAATTTGTCTTCGCGGCCCTGAAACAGATGCGGGATGCCGAGGTTCTTCGCCCGGCGCTCAACCACCGGCGTCTTGCGGCCACTGATGATGGCCGTCTCGACACCGGCATTCATCAGCATCTTGATGCCTTGGCCGTCGAGGGTGTTGAACGTCTTGAATTCGCTGCCGTCTTCAAGGAAGTACAGGCGCCCGTCGGTGAGGACGCCGTCGACGTCGAACACCGCCAGTTTGATCGCTTTGCCGCGTTGCAGCAGATCGCTTGTCATTACATCACTCCTGCACGCAGCAGATCGGAGAGGTTGAAGGCGCCAATCGGGCGATCTTCTTCGTCCACGACCACCAGTGCGTTGATTCGGTGGTCTTCCATGATTTTCAGCGCTTCGGCGGCGAGCATCTCGGGCCGTGCGGTCTTGCCGTGTGCGGTCATGACCTGGTCGATGGTGGCGCTGCGGATGTCGATGCTGCGATCCAGGGTGCGGCGCAGGTCGCCGTCGGTGAAGATCCCGGCCAGCTTGCCATCGGCTTCAAGGATGACGGTCATCCCCAGACCCTTGCGGGTCATTTCCATGAGCGCGTCCTTGAGCAGGGTGCCGCGTTGTACCTGCGGCAGCTCTTGCCCGGCGTGCATGACGTTTTCCACTTTCAGCAGCAGGCGTCGACCCAAGGCACCGCCCGGGTGGGAAAAAGCAAAATCTTCGGCGGTGAAACCACGCGCTTCCAGCAGCGCCACGGCCAGGGCATCGCCCATGACCAGCGCTGCGGTGGTCGAGGAAGTCGGCGCCAGGTTCAGCGGGCAGGCTTCGTGCTCGACGTGAACATTGAGATTGACTTCGGCGGCCTTGGCCAACGGCGACAGAGGATTGCCGGTCAGGCTGATCAACTGGATACCCAGGCGCTTGATCAGGGGCAGCAAGGTGACGATTTCGTTGGTCGAGCCGGAGTTGGAGAGGGCGAGAATCACGTCGTCACGGGTGATCATGCCC
Source organism: Pseudomonas sp. MWU16-30322 (assembly GCF_020515535.1). Taxonomy (NCBI): domain Bacteria; kingdom Pseudomonadati; phylum Pseudomonadota; class Gammaproteobacteria; order Pseudomonadales; family Pseudomonadaceae; genus Pseudomonas; species Pseudomonas sp. MWU16-30322. The sequence continues at coordinate 369,029 of NZ_JAIWYL010000006.1, read as the reverse complement.
ATGTCGCCATGACTGGCTTCGGCGGGGTGGACGAAAAATGCCGGGGTGCCGGTGCTGGCCAGGGTCGCGGCAATCTTGTTGCCGACGTGCCCGGATTTGCCCATGCCGACCACGACCACACGGCCTTTGCTGGCCAGAATCATCTCGCAAGCGCGTACGAAATCGGCGTCGATATGGGGCAACAAGCCTTGTACGGCTTCCACTTCGAGGCGGATGGTGCGTTGTGCCGATTGAATCAGGTCGCTGGATTGGCTCATGTCAGAAATCGTATAGCCCGATGAAAAGGCGGCGATTATAGCGGTTATGTTGAAAAGCCTCACGCAAGTTCGTTGTGCTTTGTCATTCCTCGTAACCAAAACCCTGAAAAAGCGCGGCCGCGCCTGTCATATCGCTGAACACAGGGGGGCATGGGCCTTGGGCGCTTGGCCTTTGCAGTGATATAGTTCGCCGCCAGTTCGGCCTGCCCGGGAGGTATGTGCTTTCTTCGGAAAGCCAGGCGTCCGAGTGAGAGGCTGCATCGCAAGGAGTTTAGATGAGTGCCGATAACGCCTACGTGGTCGAGCTGAAGGGAGTCTCCTTCAAGCGCGGTGCGCGCAGCATTTTCAATAACGTCGATATTCGCATCCCGCGTGGCAAGGTTACCGGCATCATGGGACCTTCCGGGTGCGGCAAGACCACTTTGTTGCGCTTGATGGGTGCACAGTTGCGTCCTTCCAGCGGCGAAGTCTGGGTCAACGGCCAGAACCTGCCGACGCTGTCGCGCAGTGATCTGTTCGATGCGCGCAAGCACATGGGCGTGCTGTTTCAGAGCGGCGCGCTGTTTACCGATCTCGATGTCTTCGAGAACGTCGCTTTCCCCCTGCGCGTTCATACCCAATTGCCGGATGAAATGATCCGCGACATCGTTCTGCTCAAATTGCAGGCGGTCGGTCTGCGCGGCGCCATCGAGCTGATGCCCGACGAACTGTCCGGCGGCATGAAGCGTCGCGTGGCGCTCGCCCGGGCAATTGCGCTCGATCCGCAGATTCTCATGTACGACGAGCCTTTCGTCGGTCAGGACCCGATCGCCATGGGCGTGCTGGTACGCCTGATCCGTCTGCTCAACGATGCGCTGGGGATCACCAGTATCGTGGTCTCCCACGATCTGGCCGAAACCGCGAGCATCGCTGACTACATCTATGTAGTGGGTGATGGTCAGGTGCTGGGGCAGGGCACGCCGGACGAGTTGATGAATTCGGATGAGCCGCGTATTCGCCAGTTCATGACCGGCAACCCCGATGGCCCGGTGCCGTATCATTTTCCAGCGACGGATTACCGCGCAGATCTTCTGGGGAAGCGCTGATGCGCAGAATTTCATTAATAGAACGCGTACGCCGTTTCGGCGAGGCGGCGATCGACGCCGTTGCGGTGTTTGGTCGTGCGACCCTGTTCCTGTTCCACGCCCTGCTGGGTCGTGGCGGCATCAGCGGCGGTTTTGGCCTGTTGGTCAAGCAGCTGCATTCGGTTGGCGTGATGTCGCTGGTGATCATCGTCGTGTCCGGGATTTTCATCGGCATGGTGCTGGCGCTGCAGGGCTTCAGTATTCTGTCGAGCTACGGTTCGGAGCAGGCGGTGGGGCAGATGGTGGCCCTGACGTTGCTGCGTGAACTGGGGCCGGTGGTGACCGCCTTGCTGTTTGCCGGGCGTGCCGGTTCGGCGCTGACCGCGGAAATTGGCAACATGAAGTCCACCGAGCAGCTTTCCAGCCTGGAAATGATCGGTGTCGATCCGCTCAAATACATTATTGCCCCGCGTCTGTGGGCCGGTTTCATTTCCCTGCCGGTGCTGGCGATGATTTTCAGCGTGGTGGGGATCTGGGGCGGTTCGTGGGTGGCTGTCGACTGGCTTGGCGTGTATGAAGGTTCCTACTGGGCGAACATGCAGAACAGCGTGAACTTCACCAGCGATGTGCTCAACGGCGTCATCAAAAGTATCGTTTTCGCCTTCGTCGTGACCTGGATCGCCGTATTCCAAGGCTATGACTGTGAGCCCACTTCCGAGGGCATCAGTCGCGCCACCACCAAGACCGTGGTATTCGCCTCGCTGGCGGTACTGGGCCTGGACTTTATTCTGACCGCTTTGATGTTTGGAGATTTCTGATGCAAAACCGCACCCTGGAAATCGGTGTCGGCCTGTTCCTGCTGGCAGGGATCCTGGCCTTGTTGCTGCTTGCCCTGCGGGTCAGTGGCCTGTCTCCGACTTCGACCACCGACACCTATAAACTGTATGCCTACTTCGACAATATCGCCGGTTTGACGGTCAGAGCCAAAGTGACCATGGCCGGTGTGACCATCGGCAAGGTCACGGCCATCGATCTGGATCGCGACAGCTTTACCGGGCGGGTAACCCTGCAAGTGGATAAAAAGGTCGACAACCTGCCGACCGACTCCACAGCGTCTATCCTGACCGCTGGCCTGTTGGGCGAGAAGTACATCGGTATCAGCGTGGGCGGGGAAGACACCCGTCTGAAGGATGGTGGAACCATCCACGACACGCAGTCGTCTCTGGTACTGGAAGACCTGATCGGTAAATTCCTGCTCAATACCGTTAGCAAAGACGCCAAATGAGGAGCTTTTGAATGATCTCTACCTTGCGACGTGGCCTGTTGGTGTTGCTCGCGACACTGCCACTGCTGGCTAACGCTGCGCCTGGACAGTCGGCGCACGATCTGGTTCAGGACACCACGAACCGGATGCTGGCCGACCTGTCGGCCAATAAAGAGAAGTACAAGAAGGATCCGCAGGACTTCTACACGGCGCTGAACACCATCGTCGGTCCCGTGGTGGATGCCGAGGGCATTTCCAAGAGCATCATGACCGTCAAGTATTCGCGCAAGGCAACGCCTGCGCAGATGCAGACGTTCCAGGAAAACTTCAAGCGCGGTCTGTTCCAGTTCTATGGCAACGCTTTGCTCGAGTACAACAACCAGGGCATTACCGTTGATCCTGCCAAGGATGAGTCCGGCGATCGCACCAGCGTCGGCATGACCGTCAAGGGCAACAACGGCGCGGTCTATCCAGTGCAATACACGCTGGAGAAGATCAACGGCGAGTGGAAGCTGCGCAACGTGATCATCAACGGCATCAACATCGGCAAGCTGTTCCGTGACCAGTTCGCCGATGCGATGCAGCGCAATGGCAACGATCTGGACAAGACCATCAATGGTTGGGCCGGTGAAGTGGCCAAGGCCAAGGAAGAAACCGACAAAGCTGCCGCGAAGCCAGCGCAATGAGTGAGGCGGCAATACGTATGAGTGACGTCGACGAGCTATTGCTCAGTGGAGTACTGGATTACCGCACAGGTCCCGACCTGCGCAAGGAAGGCCAGGCGCTGATCAAGTCCAGCAAGGCGACGTCGCTGGTCATCGATTGCTCGGCAGTGAAGAAGTCCAGCAGCGTCGGCTTGTCCCTGCTGCTGTGCTTCATGCGCGATGCCCAGGCGGCCGGCAAGGTTGTCAGCATCCGCGCGATGCCGGAAGACATGCGCGAAATCGCTCAGGTCAGTGAACTGACCGAGTTGCTGGCGCACCCCTGAACCCGCATCGATAAAAAAGCCCCCCGTCAGAGTCCTGCCAATGCGGGGTTCGCAGGCGCGGGGCTTTTTTGTATGATGTCCGACCCGTGCGCACAGGGCGCCGATTGAGGTTGAGCATGCAGGCCGTAGAAGTGAAGAGCTTCCTTGAAGGGAAGCTGCCAGGAACGCAGGTGGAAGTTGAAGGCGAAGGCTGCAACTTTCAGCTGAACGTGATTAGCGATGAACTGGCGGCGTTAAGCCCGGTCAAGCGTCAGCAGAGCATCTATGCCCATTTGAACCCGTGGATCGCCGATGGCAGCATCCATGCGGTCACTATGAAATTTTTCAGCCGCGCGGCCTGGGCCGAGCGCACCTGAGCCCAAGGGCGTCGAGATTCTTATGGATAAATTGATTATTACCGGTGGCGTTCGTCTTGATGGCGAAATCCGTATCTCCGGGGCGAAGAACTCCGCCCTGCCGATTCTGGCTGCCACCCTGCTGTGCGATGGCCCGGTGACCGTTGGCAACCTGCCGCACCTGCACGACATCACCACCATGATCGAGCTGTTCGGTCGCATGGGCATCGAGCCTGTGATCGACGAGAAACTCAGCGTCGAAATCGATCCACGCACCATCAAGACCCTGATCGCACCGTACGAACTGGTGAAAACCATGCGTGCCTCGATCCTGGTACTGGGCCCGATGGTTGCGCGTTTCGGCGAAGCCGAAGTCGCCCTGCCTGGCGGTTGCGCCATCGGTTCGCGTCCGGTCGACCTGCACATCCGTGGCCTCGAAGCCATGGGCGCGGTGATCGACGTCGAAGGCGGCTACATCAAGGCCAAGGCGCCTGAAGGCGGCCTGCGCGGCGCCAGCTTCTTCTTCGATACCGTCAGTGTGACCGGTACCGAAAACATCATGATGGCAGCTGCCCTGGCCAAGGGCCGCAGCGTCCTGCAGAACGCCGCGCGCGAGCCGGAAGTGGTTGACCTGGCGAACTTCCTCAACGCCATGGGCGCCAAGGTTTCCGGCGCCGGCACCGACACCATCACCATCGATGGCGTCGAGCGTCTGGGTTCGTGCTTCTACAAGGTCATGCCTGACCGTATCGAAACCGGCACCTACCTGGTGGCCGCTGCGGTCACCGGTGGCCGCGTGAAGGTCAAGGACACCGATCCGACCATCCTCGAAGCCGTTCTGGAAAAGCTCCGTGAAGCCGGCGCTGAAGTCACCAGCGGTGAAGACTGGATCGAGCTGAACATGCACGGCAAACGCCCGAAAGCGGTCAACGTGCGCACCGCGCCGTACCCGGCGTTCCCGACCGACATGCAGGCACAGTTCATCTCGCTCAACGCCATTGCCGAAGGCACAGGCGCAGTGATCGAGACGATCTTCGAAAACCGTTTCATGCACGTTTACGAACTGCACCGCATGGGCGCCAAGATCCAGGTCGAAGGCAACACTGCGATCGTCACCGGTACTGAAGTCCTGAAGGGCGCGCCAGTGATGGCCACCGACCTGCGTGCTTCGGCCAGCCTGGTGATCTCGGCACTGGTGGCCGAAGGCGACACGCTGATCGACCGCATCTACCACATCGACCGTGGTTACGAGTGCATCGAAGAAAAACTGCAGATGCTGGGCGCCAAGATCCGTCGCGTTCCGGGCTAGTAGCTGCACTGGGCACAGGGAAGTGTCCACTGAATTCGTTTCGAGTCGAGCCGGTATCCGGCTCGATGTGTGTCCGGCGCCGATTGCGACCGGACATGAGTACCTTGATAAGGACTGACGTTTCCCATGTTGACCATCGCACTGTCCAAGGGCCGCATCCTTGACGACACCCTGCCGCTTCTCGCTGAAGCGGGCATCGTGCCGACCGAGAATCCGGACAAGAGCCGCAAGCTGATCATCCCCACCACTCAGGATGACGTACGTCTGTTGATCGTGCGTGCCACCGACGTGCCGACCTATGTCGAGCATGGCGCGGCCGATCTCGGTGTCGCCGGTAAAGACGTGTTGATGGAATACACCGGCCAGGGCCTGTACGAGCCGCTGGATCTGCAGATTGCCCAGTGCAAGCTGATGACCGCCGGCAAGATCGGCGCGGCCGAGCCCAAGGGCCGTTTGCGCGTGGCGACCAAGTTCGTCAACGTCGCCAAGCGTTACTACGCCGAGCAGGGCCGTCAGGTCGACATCATCAAGCTCTACGGCTCGATGGAGCTGGCGCCGCTGATCGGCCTGGCCGACAAGATCATCGACGTGGTCGACACCGGCAACACCCTGCGTGCCAATGGCCTGGAACCTCAGGAACTGATCGCCACGATCAGCTCGCGCCTGGTGGTCAACAAGGCTTCGATGAAGATGCAACACGCCCGAATCCAGGCGTTGATCGATACCCTGCGCAAGGCAGTGGAATCGCGACACCGCGGCTGATGTACCTGCGCGACCTTGAGTCGCGCCCGTCTATCCGCCTCATAGCCAGAATCTCAGGTGCCCAAGCGGAAACGACTGCTAAGTTAGGGCGCCTGAGTTTTTGCCATTCCTATGAGGCTCTCGCTATGACCGCACCGACTGCAATTCGCCGACTCAACGCTGCTGACCCGGATTTCGCGCATCATCTGGATCATCTGCTGAGCTGGGAAAGTGTGTCTGACGACTCGGTCAATCAGCGCGTGCTGGACATCATCAAGGCTGTGCGCGAGCGCGGTGACGCGGCGCTGGTCGAATTCACCCAGAAGTTCGACGGCCTCGAAGTGGCGTCGATGGCTGACCTGATCCTGCCGCGCGAGCGTCTGGAGCTGGCCCTGACTCGCATCACCGTGGCACAGCGCGAGGCGCTGGAAAAAGCCGCGGCGCGGGTGCGCAGCTATCACGAAAAACAGAAACAGGATTCCTGGAGCTACACCGAGGCCGACGGCACCGTGCTCGGGCAGAAGGTCACGCCGCTGGATCGCGCCGGCCTGTATGTGCCGGGCGGCAAGGCGTCGTACCCGTCTTCGGTGTTGATGAACGCGATTCCGGCCAAGGTCGCCGGCGTGACCGAAGTGGTCATGGTCGTGCCGACCCCGCGCGGTGAAATCAATGAGCTGGTGCTGGCGGCGGCCTGCATTGCCGGCGTTGACCGGGTGTTCACCATCGGCGGCGCGCAAGCGGTTGCCGCGCTGGCTTACGGCACCGAAAGCGTGCCGCAGGTGGACAAGGTCGTCGGCCCGGGCAACATCTATGTCGCCACCGCCAAGCGTCACGTGTTCGGTCAGGTCGGCATCGACATGATCGCCGGCCCGTCGGAAATTCTCGTGGTCTGCGATGGCCAGACCGATCCGGACTGGATCGCCATGGACCTGTTCTCCCAGGCCGAGCACGACGAAGACGCCCAGGCGATTCTGGTCAGCCCGGACGCCGAGTTCCTCGACAAGGTTGCCGCCAGCATCGACAAGTTGCTGCCGACCATGGACCGCGCAACCATTATCGAAACCTCGATCAATGGCCGTGGTGCGCTGATCCATGTGCGCGACATGGCGCAAGCCATCGAAGTCGCCAACCGCATCGCTCCGGAACACCTGGAGCTGTCGGTCGCCGACCCGCAAGCGTGGTTGCCGCAGATCCGTCACGCCGGCGCGATTTTCATGGGCCGCCACACCTCCGAGGCGCTGGGCGACTACTGCGCCGGTCCGAACCACGTGCTGCCGACCTCCGGCACCGCGCGCTTCTCCTCGCCGCTGGGTGTGTACGACTTCCAGAAACGTTCGTCGATCATCTTCTGCTCCGAGGCTGGTGCGTCCGAGCTGGGCAAGACCGCTTCGGTGCTGGCGCGTGGCGAATCCCTCAGCGCACACGCACGCAGCGCCGAATACCGCATCAAAGATGCAGACTTTCTGCAAGGGCAGGGGGAGTGAAGATGAGTAAATTCTGGAGCCCGTTCGTCAAGGATCTGGTGCCGTATGTGCCGGGCGAACAGCCGAAGCTGACCAAACTGGTCAAGCTCAATACCAACGAAAACCCCTACGGCCCGTCGCCCAAAGCACTGGCAGCGATGCAGACCGAGCTCAACGACAACCTGCGCCTGTACCCGGACCCGAACAGCGATCTGCTGAAAACCGCTGTCGCCCACTACTACGGCGTGCAGAGCAATCAGGTGTTCCTCGGCAACGGTTCGGACGAAGTGCTGGCGCACATCTTCCACGGTCTGCTGCAACACGAGCAGCCGCTGCTGTTCCCGGACATCAGCTACAGCTTCTATCCGGTGTATTGCGGTCTGTACGGCATCCAGTTCGATGCCGTGCCGCTGGACGCGCAGTTCCAGATCAACCCGGCGGACTACGCCAAACCGAACGGCGGGATCATTTTCCCCAATCCGAACGCACCGACCGGTTGCCTGCTGGCACTGGAAGCGGTCGAGCAGATTCTCCAGGCCAGTCCGGATTCGGTGGTGGTCGTGGATGAGGCGTACATCGACTTCGGCGGCGAAACCGCGATCAGCTTGGTGGATCGTTACCCGAACCTGCTGGTGACCCAGACGCTGTCCAAGTCGCGCTCGCTGGCCGGGCTGCGCGTCGGTCTGGCGGTGGGTCATCCGGATCTGATCGAAGCGCTGGAGCGGATCAAGAACAGCTTCAACTCCTATCCGCTGGATCGCCTGGCGATTGTCGGTGCGGCGGCGGCGTTCGAGGATCGCGAGTATTTTGACAAGACCTGCCGTCTGGTCATCGAAAGTCGCGAATGGGTGATCGCCCAGTTGCAGACCAAAGGCTTTGAAGTGCTGCCGTCGGCGGCGAACTTCATCTTCGCCCGGCACCCGCAACACGATGCAGCAGGGCTGGCGGCCAAGTTGCGCGAGCAGGGCGTGATTGTGCGTCACTTCAAGCAGGAGCGGATTGCCCAGTTCCTGCGGATTTCGATCGGTACGCCGGAGCAGAACCAGGCGCTGATCGACGGCCTCGGCGACCTCTGATACAGCGCTGCCCCCTGTAGGAGTGAGCCTGCTCGCGATAGCGGACGGACATTCAACATTTATGCTGACTGACCCGGCGCCATCGCGAGCAGGCTCACTCCTACATTGTTTTGGGAAGGCGCTTACTCTTCTTCTTTGACCGGCGCCGGCGGTGGACGCAGGCCGATTTCAGCGGTCAGCTTCAGTTCCTTGCCGTTGCGCATGACCTGAATGGTGACCTTGTCGGTCGGCTTGATCCGCGCCACCTGGTTCATTGACTTGCGGCCATCACCGGCCGGTTCGCCGTCGATACTCAGAATCACGTCACCCAGTTGCAGGCCGGCCTTCTGTGCCGGGCCATCGCGGAAGATCCCCGCCACGACAATTCCCGGACGCCCGGACAGGCCAAACGATTCGGCCAGTTCCTGGGTCAGCGGCTGCACTTCAATACCGAGCCAGCCACGAATCACCTGACCGTGCTCGATGATCGACTTCATCACTTCCATCGCCAGTTTCACCGGTATCGCAAAACCGATGCCCTGCGAGCCGCCGGACTTGGAGAAGATCGCGGTGTTGATCCCGGTGAGATTGCCGTTGGCATCGACCAGTGCGCCGCCGGAGTTGCCCGGGTTGATCGCCGCGTCGGTCTGGATGAAGTCTTCGTAGTTGTTCAGGCCCAGCTGGTTGCGCCCGGTGGCGCTGATGATGCCCATGGTCACGGTCTGGCCGACGCCGAACGGGTTGCCGATGGCCAGCGCGACGTCGCCGATGCGAATGCTGTCGGAGCGGCCGACGGTGATTGCCGGCAGGTTTTTCAAGTCGATCTTCAGTACCGCGAGGTCGGTTTCCGGATCGCTGCCGATGACGCGGGCGAGGGTTTCACGACCGTCCTTTAGCGCCACCACGATCTGGTCGGCGCCGGTGGTCACGTGGTTGTTGGTCAGAATGTAGCCTTCCGGGCTCATGATCACGCCGGAGCCGAGGCTCGATTCCATGCGTTTCTGCTTCGGCGAGTTGTCACCGAAGAAACGCCGGAACTGCGGATCTTCAAACAGCGGATGCGCCGGTTTGGCGATGACCTTGGTGGTGTAGAGGTTGACCACCGACGGTGCGGCGATGACCACTGCGTCCGCATAGGACACCGGCCCCTGCTGCACGCTGGTGGTTTGCGGGGCCTGTTGCAGGTTGACGTCGAGGCTGGGTAGCCCGACCCACTGCGGGTAACGTTGAATAATCAACAGAGCGATAAGCACACCGGCCAACAGCGGCCAGCCGAAAAAACGCAGCGCCTTGAGCATTAAGCACGTCCTGGAAAAGTTGCAGGCGGGGTCAGACCGCCCATAATGTCGCGCATTATACGAGGCCGCGCGTGCCTCTGAACGGGATATTTAGGAGTCTTTCATGGCCGTCGCCCTCAGCACCCTGGTCGAAGAAGCCGACCGTTACCTCGGCAGTGCGAAAATCGCCGATTACTGCCCCAACGGCCTGCAGGTCGAAGGCCGTCCGCAGGTGATGCGTATCGTCAGCGGCGTGACTGCCAGTCAGGCGTTGCTCGATGCCGCGGTGGAAGCCGAGGCCGATCTGGTGCTGGTACATCACGGCTATTTCTGGAAGGGCGAGAACCCGTGCATCACCGGCATGAAGCAGCGGCGCCTGAAGACGCTGCTCAAGCACGACATCAGTCTGCTCGCCTATCACCTGCCGCTGGATCTGCACCCGGAGGTCGGCAACAACGTGCAACTGGCGCGTCAGCTGGACATTACCGTCGAAGGGCCGCTGGACCCGGATAATCTGAAGATTGTCGGGCTGGTCGGCTCGTTAAATGAGCCGATGACCCCACGTGATTTCGCGCGTAAGGTTCAAGAGGTCATGGGCCGCGAACCGCTGCTGGTCGAAGGCAGTGCGATGATCCGCCGGGTCGGCTGGTGCACCGGTGGCGGGCAGGGCTATATCGACCAGGGCGTAGCGGCGGGTGTTGATCTGTTCCTCAGCGGTGAAGCCTCCGAGCAGACCTTCCACAGCGCTCGGGAAAACGACATCAGCTTCATCGCCGCCGGCCATCATGCCTCCGAGCGCTATGGCGTGCAGGCGCTGGGCGATTATCTGGCGAAGCGTTTTGCCCTCGAACACATCTTCATCGACTGCCCGAACCCGATCTGAGACTAAACATCTGTCCAGTGTGGGAGGGGGCTTGCTCCCGAAAGCGGTGTGTCATTCAACAATGATTTTGACTGATCCTCCGCCTTCGCGAGCAAGCCCGCTCCCACAGGAACAGTGTTTCACGGCCGAACTGGTGGGCATATTCATATGCCCTTTCGATCTAGTAGGCGCCCTGATTAGAAGAGGTCGCTGTGCTAGGATTCCCCGCTCGAACACGGCCCGCTGGCCGTTCATAAGAAAGCTTTCGTGAGTAGCCATGGTCGACAAACTGACGCATCTGAAACAGCTGGAGGCGGAAAGCATCCACATCATCCGCGAGGTGGCCGCCGAGTTCGACAACCCGGTGATGCTGTACTCCATCGGTAAAGACTCCGCCGTGATGCTGCATCTGGCACGCAAGGCGTTCTTCCCGGGCAAACTGCCGTTTCCGGTGATGCACGTCGACACTCGCTGGAAATTCCAGGAGATGTACAAGTTCCGCGACAAGATGGTCGAAGAGCTGGGCCTGGACCTGATCACTCACATCAACCCCGACGGCGTGGCGCAGAACATCAACCCGTTCACCCACGGCAGCGCCAAGCACACCGACATCATGAAGACCGAGGGCCTGAAGCAGGCGCTCGACAAGCATGGTTTCGACGCAGCGTTCGGCGGCGCCCGTCGCGATGAAGAGAAGTCCCGCGCCAAGGAGCGTGTGTACTCATTCCGCGACAGCAAGCATCGCTGGGACCCGAAGAATCAGCGTCCGGAGCTGTGGAACGTCTACAACGGCAAGGTCAACAAGGGCGAATCCATTCGTGTATTCCCGTTGTCGAACTGGACCGAACTGGACATCTGGCAGTACATCTACCTCGAAGGCATCCCGATCGTGCCGCTGTACTTCGCCGCCGAGCGCGAAGTGATCGAGAAGAACGGCACGCTGATCATGATCGACGACGACCGTATCCTCGAACACCTGTCCGACGAGGACAAGGCACGCATTGTCAAAAAGAAAGTGCGTTTCCGTACCCTTGGCTGCTACCCGTTGACGGGCGCGGTGGAGTCCGAGGCTGAAACCCTCACGGACATCATTCAGGAAATGCTCCTGACGCGAACTTCCGAGCGCCAGGGCCGGGTCATCGACCACGATGGCGCAGGCTCGATGGAAGACAAGAAACGTCAGGGTTATTTCTAAGGGGTTGTCATGTCGCACCAATCTGATTTGATCAGCGAGGACATCCTCGCCTACCTGGGCCAGCACGAGCGTAAAGAGCTGCTGCGCTTTTTGACCTGCGGTAACGTCGATGACGGCAAGAGCACCCTGATCGGGCGCCTGCTGCACGACTCCAAGATGATCTACGAAGATCACCTGGAAGCCATCACCCGCGATTCGAAGAAAGTCGGCACCACCGGTGACGACATCGACCTGGCATTGCTGGTCGACGGCCTGCAGGCCGAGCGTGAGCAGGGCATCACCATCGATGTCGCCTACCGCTATTTCTCCACCGCCAAACGCAAATTCATCATCGCCGACACCCCCGGCCATGAGCAATACACCCGCAACATGGCCACCGGTGCGTCCACCTGTGACCTGGCGATCATCCTGGTCGACGCCCGTTACGGCGTGCAGACCCAGACCCGTCGGCACAGCTTCATCGCCTCGTTGCTCGGCATCAAGCACATCGTCGTCGCCATCAACAAGATGGACCTGAAGGACTTCGATGAAGGCGTGTTCGAGTCGATCAAGGCCGACTACCTGAAGTTCGCCGAAGGCTTGAAGATGAAGCCGACCAGCATGCACTTCGTGCCGATGTCTGCCCTCAAGGGCGACAACGTGGTGAACAAGTCCGAGCGCTCGCCTTGGTACAAAGGCCAGTCGCTGATGGAAATCCTCGAGACCGTGGAAGTGGCGGGCGACCGCAACTTCACCGATCTGCGTTTCCCGGTGCAGTACGTCAACCGTCCGAACCTGAACTTCCGCGGTTTCGCTGGCACCCTCGCCAGCGGCATCGTGCACAAGGGCGACGAAGTGGTGGTTCTGCCGTCGGGCAAGAGCAGCCGCGTCAAATCCATCGTCACCTTCGAAGGTGAGCTGGAGCAGGCCGGCCCGGGTCAAGCGGTGACGCTGACCATGGAAGACGAAATCGACATCTCCCGCGGCGACCTGCTGGTGCATGCCGACAACGTGCCGCCGGTCACCGACAGCTTCGAAGCGATGCTGGTGTGGATGGCTGAAGAGCCGATGCTGCCGGGCAAGAAATACGACATCAAACGCGCGACCAGTTACGTGCCGGGCTCCATCGCCAGCATCGTCAACAAGGTCGACGTGAACACCCTCGAAGAAGGCCCGGCGAGCGCGTTGCAGCTCAACGAAATCGGCAAGGTGAAGATCGCGCTCGACGCGCCGATCGCCCTCGACGGTTACGACAGCAACCGCACCACTGGCGCGTTCATCGTCATCGATCGTCTGACCAATGGCACCGTCGGCGCCGGCATGATCATCGCTCAGCCAGTGGCTCACGGGACTGCCTCGCACCACGGCAAACTGGCTCACGTTGCCACTGAGGAACGTGCCCAGCGCTTTGGCCAGCAACCGGCTACCGTGTTGTTCAGCGGTCTGTCGGGCGCGGGCAAGAGCACGCTGGCCTATGCGGTCGAGCGCAAGCTGTTCGACATGGGCCGTGCGGTGTTTGTGCTGGATGGTCAGAATCTGCGTCACGACCTGAACAAGGGGCTGCCGCAGGATCGTGCTGGCCGTACTGAGAACTGGCGGCGTGCTGCGCATGTGGCGCGTCAGTTCAACGAGGCTGGTCTGCTGACCTTGGCGGCGTTTGTTGCGCCGAGTGCAGAAGGTCGCGAACAGGCCAAGGATCTGATCGGTAAGGAGCGTCTGCTGACGGTTTATGTGCAGGCTTCGCCGGCGGTGTGTGCCGAGCGTGATCCGCAGGGCTTGTATGCTGCGGGTGGCGATAATATTCCGGGTGAGTCGTTCCCGTATGACGTGCCGCTGAATGCTGATCTGGTGATCGACACGCAGTCGTTGTCGTTGGAAGAAAGCGTCAAGCAGGTGCTGGATCTGCTGCGTCAGCGTGGCGCGATTTAAGCGTTAGCTGGAAATGAAGAGCCCGTGGATGAGTGATCATCGGCGGGCTTTTTTATTGTGGGGTATTTGGTTTTTGGCGGTGGCGGCCTTTGGGCCGACCATGCTCTTGGGTTTTGGGTGTATATCCGTTGCTGCGGTAACGGCGGCTTGGGGTTCCGCCCTTACGGCGGGTCACTTTTTCCAGACGCCGAAAAAGTAACCAAAAACGCTTGCTCCTGCGTTCGGCCCGCTCGCTGGGGCTCGGGGTCCCTTCGCTGCGGGATTGATCCGGGCGCAGCGCCTACGGTTTGCTTCGCTGCACCTCCTCTCGCTGTGTTTGGCTGCGCCAAACGGTCGCTGCGCTCCCACCCCCGGATCAATCCCTCCACTCAGCCTTCCGACGTCGCCTGTGGATCAAGATCAAGATCAAGAGCGACAGCCGAGCTTGCGCTCATCCTGGAGTGGGGCGGCATGCGCCGCGTGCGGGTTGTACTTATCTTCCTGTAGGAGCTGCCGCAGGCTGCGATCTTTTGATCTTGATTTTGTGGGAGCTGGCTTGCCAGGGATGGCGGCCTGCCAGCCGACCAGTCTCTAACTGACCACACCCAATCCAACTGTAGGAGTGAGCCTGCTCGCGATGGCGGCCTGACAGCCGACCAGTCTCCAGCTGAACACACCCAATCCAACTGTAGGAGTGAGCCTGCTCGCGATGGCGGCCTGACAGCCGACCAATCCCTGACTGAATGCACCCAACCCAAAACTGTAGGAGCGAGCCTGCTCGCGAAAGCGGCCTGCCCCCAATCAATCCCCAACTGAATGCACCCAATCCCAATGTGGGGGCTGGCTTGCCAGCGATGGCGGCCTGCGAGCCGACCAATCTCTAACTGAATACACTTGATCCAACTGTAGGAGTGAGCCTGCTCGCGATAGTGGTGTGTCATTCAACATTGGGAGTGGCTGATCCACCGCTATCGCGAGCAGGCTCACTCCTACAGGGGATTAGCGTTTGCCTGCGAATTCTCGGTGCATCTGTTCCAGCAGCGCATCCTTGTCCTGCCACAGCTGGTTGATCCAGCCCTGGAATTGCAGGCGATATTCGCCGTCCTGGTCGTAATTCTTGCCGATGAAGGCTGGCGGGATTTTCAGTTCTTCAAAGTGCACCACCACGTCGCGCACGTTGCCGCACAGCAGATCCCAGAAACCCGGGCGCCCGCCCGGGTAGTGAATGGTCACGTTGACGATCGACTCCAACTGTTCGCCCATGGCATCGAGCACAAACGCGATGCCGCCGGCCTTGGGCTTGAGCAGGTATTTGAACGGTGACTGCTGTTGCGCATGTTTGCCTTCGGTGAAGCGTGTGCCTTCGACGAAGTTGAAAATCCCCACCGGGTTGTTGCGGAATTTCGCGCAGGTCTTGCGCGTGGTTTCGAGGTCTTTGCCTTTCTTTTCCGGGTGCTTTTCCAGGTAGGCCTTGGAGTAGCGCTTCATGAACGGGAAGCCCAGCGCCCACCACGCCAGACCGATCACCGGGACCCAGATCAGCTCCTGCTTGAGGAAGAATTTCAGTGGCTGGATACGGCGGTTGAGTACGTATTGCAGCACCAGGATGTCGACCCAGCTCTGGTGGTTGCTGGTGATCAGGTACGAGTGTTGGTAGTCCAGACCTTGCAGGCCGCTGATATGCCAGCGCGTGCGGCGCACCAGGTTCATCCAGGCTTTGTTGTTGCTGATCCACGCTTCGTGGGTGTGGCTCATCAGCCACAGTGAGGCGCGGCGGGCGAGGTCGAAGGGCAGCACTTTGATCAGCGCGACGCAGAACAGGAACGAGCACAGCAGAATCGTATTGAGTGCCAACAGCAGCGCGGCGATCACGCCGCGAATCGGGGCGGGCAGGAAGTCCAGCATTTACACATCCATAGGTCGGTTGGCGGCTTGAATCGCGGTCAGGGCGATGGTGTAGACGATGTCGTCGACCTGCGCGCCGCGCGGCAGGTCGTTCACCGGTTTGCGCAGGCCTTGCAGCATCGGGCCGAGGCTGACGCAGTCGGCGCTGCGCTGCACGGCTTTGTGGGTGGTGTTGCCGGTGTTCAGGTCGGGAAACACGAACACCGTGGCGCGACCGGCCACCTGGCTGTTCGGTGCCAGTTGCCGGGCGACGTCTGCGTTGGCAGCGGCGTCGTATTGCAGCGGGCCGTCGATCAGCAGCGAATGCTGTTGCTCGTGGGCGAGCAGGGTGGCTTCGCGGACTTTCTCGACTTCTTCGCCGCTGGCCGATTCGCCGCTGGAGTAACTGATCATCGCCACGCGCGGGGTGATGCCGAATGCGGCAGCCGAGTCGGCGCTTTGCAGAGCGATCTCGGCCAGTTCTGTTGCGCTCGGGTGTGGGTTCATCACGCAGTCGCCGTAGACCAGCACTTCTTCGGGGAACAGCATGAAGAACACCGACGACACCAGCGTGCAGCCCGGTGCGGTCTTGATCAGTTGCAGGGCCGGGCGGATGGTGTTGGCGGTGGTGTTGATCACGCCCGAGACCAGACCGTCGACCTCATCCAGCGCGAGCATCATGGTGCCGATCACCACGGTGTCTTCCAGTTGCTGTTCGGCCATCGGCGCGTTGAGGCTTTTGCTTTTGCGCAGGGCGACCATCGGCTCGATGTAGCGCTCGCGGATCAGGTCCGGATCGAGAATCTCCAGCCCCGGCGGCAACTCGATACCTTGCGCGCGGGCCACCGCCTCGACGTCCTCGGGTTTGGCCAGCAACACGCAACGGGCGATGCCGCGCTCCTGGCAGATTGCTGCCGCTTGCACGGTGAGCGGCTCGCTGCCTTCGGGCAGGACGATACGTTTGTTCGCCGACTGCGCCCGTTGAATCAGTTGATAGCGGAATACCGCGGGTGACAGGCGCATTTCCCGCGGCGTGCCGCAGCGCTGATGCAGCCACTTGGCGTCGAGGTGGCTGGCGACGAAGTCGGTGATGATCTCCGCGCGCTCGCGGTCATCGATGGGGATTTCCTTGTTCAGGCCATTGAGCAGGTTGGCGGTGTCGTAGGAACCGGTGCTCACCGACAACACCGGCAGGCCGGCCTGCAACGCGCCACGGCACAGATCCATGATGCGCGGATCGGGCAGGGTGTCGCTGGTCAGCAACAGGCCGGCCAGCGGTACGCCGTTCAACGCCGCGAGGCTGACCGCAAGAATGATGTCGTCGCGGTCACCCGGGGTCACCACCAGCACGCCGGGTTTGAGCAGCTCCACGGTGTTGCGCATGGTACGGGCGCAGATGATGATTTTGGTCATGCGCCGGGTTTCGTAATCGCCGGCGTTGAGCACCTGCGCGCCCATCAGTTCGGCGACGTCACGGGTGCGCGGTGCGTTGAGTTCGGGCTGGAACGGAATGCAGCCGAGCAGGCGGAAATCACCGCTGCGCAACAGCGGCGAATGCTCCTTCAGACGTGTGGCGAAGGCATCCATGCTTTCATCGGTCTTGACCTTGTTGAGGATCACGCCGAGGACTTTCGGGTCTTTCGGGCCGCCGAACAGTTGCGCCTGCAATTCGACGCGGCCGGAGAGTTCGGCGAGCACTTCGTTCTCCGGGGCCGAGACCAGAATCACTTCGGCATCCAGACTCTTGGCCAGGTGCAGGTTAACCCGCGCGGCGTAACTGGCGCTGCGAGTAGGCACCATGCCTTCGACCACCAGCACGTCTTTACCGATGGCGGCTTGCTGATAAAGGGCGATGATTTCTTCGAGCAACTCATCGAGCTGGCCGTCGCCGAGCATCCGCTCGACGTGGGCCAGGCCCAGTGGCTGCGGCGGTTTCAGGCCGTGGGTGCGCGCCACCAGTTCGGTGGAACGCTCAGGGCCGGTATCGCCCGGATGCGGCTGGGCAATCGGTTTGAAGAAGCCGACTTTCAGTCCGGCCCGCTCCAGGGTACGCACCAGCCCGAGGCTGATGGAGGTCAGACCCACGCCAAAATCGGTGGGCGCGATAAAAAAAGTTTGCATGCGGATTCTCTAAGGGTGCATGGCAATGGTGGCGATCTATACGTGACCGCCTACCGCAATTCAGTCGCCAAGGTTATCGCTAACCGAGCCTTGTGCGCACCAACCGCAGGCAAAGGGTTGGCCTATTTTTTCAATACGTTGCGCCGGATCAAGAACCCAGGCTCGTGATTGCCACGGCGGCTGGTGACGCAGGTGCTGGGTGTGGCCACAGGAAAGCTCGGCCACCCAGTGACCGTCTTCATCCTGATGGAAGCCGGTGATCGTCGAATCCCGTTTGTCCGGGTTGTGTTCGCTTTCGCGCGATTGCTTCGCTAAACTTGGCCTTTCTATATTCTTATGCAAAAGGTCTCGCCCCATGCTGATCGCCGCCAATAAGGCTGTCTCCATCGACTATACCCTGACCAACGACGCTGGTGAGGTCATCGACAGCTCCGCCGGCGGCGCTCCGCTGGTCTACCTGCAAGGCGCAGGCAACATCATCCCGGGCCTGGAAAAAGCTCTGGAAGGCAAAGCTGTCGGTGACGAGCTGGAAGTTTCCGTTGAGCCGGAAGACGCTTACGGCGAATACGCCGCTGAACTGGTCAGCACCCTGAGCCGCAGCATGTTCGAAGGCGTTGACGAGCTGGAAGTCGGCATGCAGTTCCACGCTTCGGCGCCGGACGGCCAGATGCAGATCGTGACCATCCGTGACCTGGACGGCGACGACGTCACCGTCGACGGTAACCACCCACTGGCCGGTCAGCGCCTGAACTTCAAAGTGAAGGTCGTTGCCGTTCGTGATGCCAGCCAGGAAGAAGTCGCTCATGGCCACGTCCATGGCGAAGGTGGCCATCACCACTGATTTTCTGCGCTAAGCTTCGAGTACTGGAGAGGCGCCTGCGGGCGCCTTTTTAGTCCGCGGCTGTCCTTGGTGGCCTCGCCAAGTGGCTGTTTCGAGTAGAACACGGGAATCCCTGGAGTACGTCATGAGTGCTTTTCACGACCTTAAGTTGACAGCCCTGGATGGTCAGGAGCTACCGCTGGCGCCTTTCAAGGGCCGAGTCGTGCTGGTGGTCAACGTCGCCTCCAAATGCGGCTTGACCCCACAGTACGCGGCACTGGAAAACCTCTATCAGCAATTCAAAGACAAAGGCTTCAGTGTGCTGGGCCTGCCGTGCAATCAGTTTGCCGGTCAGGAGCCAGGTACCGAACAGCAAATCCAGGAGTTCTGCAGCCTGAACTATGGTGTGACGTTTCCGTTGTCGAGCAAGCTTGAAGTCAACGGCCATGATCGTCATCAGCTGTACCGCTTGCTGGCGGGCGAGGGCGCGGAGTTTCCGGGGGATATCACCTGGAACTTCGAGAAATTCCTGCTCGGCAAGGATGGCCGGGTATTGGCGCGATTCTCGCCGCGCACGCCGCCGGATGATCCGACCATTGTCCACGCGATTGAAAAAGCGCTGGGCTGAAATACAAAAATCGCGGCCATTGAGCTGCGATTTTTTTTGCCTAACTTTTGACCCTTAATCATTCAGATCAATAGTGCTGTTCAAAGGCATGGACTGTTCATATTATCGCCGTCATAAAGTCATTCCCTGTGGAGCCTTCCAATGCCGGTTCAAGCCCTGTTCAAACCGTTCCACCTCGGTGCCCTCGAACTGCCGACCCGTGTGGTCATGGCGCCGATGACCCGCTCGTTTTCCCCAGGTGGCGTGCCCAACTCCAAAGTGATCGAGTACTACCGTCGCCGCGCTGCGGCCGGTGTTGGTCTGATCATCACCGAAGGCACCACCGTCGGTCATAAGGCTTCCAACGGTTACCCGAACGTGCCGCAGTTCTTCGGCGAAGCGCCACTGGCCGGCTGGAAGAAGGTGGTTGATGCGGTACACGCTGAGGGCGGCAAGATCGTTCCGCAACTGTGGCACGTCGGCAGCGTGCGCCGCATCGGCACCGAGCCGGACGCCAGCGTCCCGGCTTACGGCCCGACGGAAAAACTCAAGGATGGCCAGGTCGTGGTGCACGGTATGACCAAACAGGACATTCAGGAGGTGATCGCCGCGTTCGCCCAAGCGGCGAAGGATGCGCAAAGCATCGGTATGGACGGCGTGGAAATCCACGGCGCCCACGGCTATCTGATCGACCAGTTCTTCTGGGAAGGCAGCAACCAGCGCACCGATGAATACGGCGGCAGCCTGGCCAACCGTTCGCGGTTCGCCATCGATTTGATTCAAGCGGTGCGCGCGGCAGTCGGTGAAGGCTTCCCGATCATCTTCCGTTTTTCGCAGTGGAAGCAGCAGGATTACACCGCGCGTCTGGTGCAGACCCCGGAGGCGCTGGGCGAATTCCTCAAGCCCTTGGCCGACGCCGGGGTGGACATTTTCCACTGCTCGACGCGGCGTTTCTGGGAGCCTGAATTTGATGGTTCCGAGCTGAACCTGGCGGGCTGGACGCGCAAGCTGACCGGCAAACCGACCATCACCGTGGGCAGCGTCGGTCTGGACGGCGAGTTCCTGCAGTTCATGGTCAACACCGATAAAGTCGCGCAACCGGCGAGCCTGGAGAAACTGCTGGAGCGTCTGAACAACGACGAATTCGATCTGGTGGCGGTAGGCCGTGCGCTGCTGGTGGATCCGGACTGGGCGCTGAAAGTCCGTGAAGGGCGTGAGCAGGACATTCTGCCGTTCAGCCGTGAGGCGTTGATGACCCTGGTTTAAGCGTCGCCATTACCAACCCCTTCGCGAGCAAGCCCGCTCCCACATTTTGAAATGCATTCCAAGTGTGGGAGCGGGCTTGCTCGCGAAGAGGGCATCAGAGTCGACGATATCTAAGGCAATGTCTGCGCATTCGGCACCATCTGCTCCCACATTTTGAAATGCGTTCCAAATGTGGGAGCAGGCTTGCTCGCGAAGAGGGCATCAGAGTCGACGATTATCTAAGGTAATGTCTGCGCATTCGGCACCACCTGCTCCCACATTTTGAAATGCATTCCAAATGTGGGAGCGGGCTTGCTCGCGAAGAGGGCATCAGAGTCGACGATTATCTAAGGTAATGTCTGCGCATTCGGCAACACCTGCTCCCGCACACACGCGCCACGCAAATGCTTTTCAAACTGCTCGATGATCGCCGCCCAGCCCTGGCGACTGGCATGCTGCCGCGCATTCAGACGCACACAGCGCAAGCGCTCGTCCTCTTCCAATAACCACGCCGCCGCATCGCAAAACGCTTCCTCATCCCCGGGCATCGCCAGCACGCCGTTGTAGCCGTGACGGATGTGCTGCGCCGCCGCAGCCTGATCGTAAGCGACCACCCCCAGACCGGACGCCAGTGCTTCAAGTACCACGTTGCCGAAGGTTTCGGTCATGCTCGGAAACAGAAAGATATCGCCGGACGCATAGTGCGCCGCCAGCGCTTCGCCGCGTTGTGAGCCACAGAAAATCGCCTGCGGGATTTGCTTTTCCAGCGCCAGACGTTGCGGCCCGTCGCCGACCACGATCAGCTTCAGATTGCGCTGTGGATAAGTGCTGCACAGGGTGTCGAAGCAGCGCTTGAGCAGGCCGAGGTTCTTCTCCGGGGCCAAACGTCCGACGTGAATCACCGCGATGTCCTGCTCGGACAAACCCCATTGTTCACGCAAGCCGTTCAGGCGCTTGGCCGGGTGAAACAACTGGCTGTCTACGCCACGGGACAGCAGGGCGAGGCGATCGAAATGCCGACGCTCCAGTTCCAGGCGCTGACTGACACTGGGCACCAGGGTCATCGCCGAACGGTTGTGAAACCAGCGCAGATAATGCGTGAGCAAGCGCGTCAGCAAACTCAGCCCGTACTGATTGGTGTACTGCTGAAAATTGGTGTGAAAGCCGCTGACCACCGAGATCCCCAATCGCCGCGCCGCGCGCAAGGCCGACAAACCGAGCGGCCCTTCGGTGGCGATGTACAAAACGTCCGGGCGCTGGCGTTTCCAGCGCCGCAGCAGCTTGTGCATCGACGACTGACCCCATTGCAGTCCGGGATAACCCGGCAACGGCCAGCCCCGGCACAACAGCAAGGCATCGTCCTCGACGCGCTGCGGATCGCCCGCCTGACGCGGGCGCACCAGCTCCACCTGATGCCCACGCGCGCGCAAGCCATCGCACAAGCGGCCAAGGGTATTGGCCACTCCGTTGATTTCCGGTGGGAAGGTTTCGCTGATCAGGGTGATATGCAGAGCTGTCGTCATGACCTCAGTGTCGGCTGAGGCCATGTCGTGCCTGTGACGTTCGGATGATGGATTTGTGACTGGCTGTCTGGGAGCGGCCTAGCGCTGCGTGACGAGGTTCTCCGCACCCCGTTCACGCACCCAGAACAACGTCGCCCCGGCCACCGCAGCCGGCATCATCAGAATGTTGACCACCGGAATCAGCAACGCCAGATAGACAATCCCTCCAAAACTCATGCTCTGCCAGCGCTTCTGGCGCAGCCAGGCGAGCATTTCGTTCCAGCCCAGTTTGTGGTTGTCCGCCGGGTAGTCGATGTACTGGATCGCCATCATCCACACGCCGAACAGCAGCCACAGCGGCGCGGCGACGATGTTCACCACCGGGATGAACGAGAGGATGAACAGGCCGATTGCCCGGGGCAGGAAGTAGCCAAGTTTGCGCATTTCCCGGGCGAGGGTACGCGGGATCATCGCGATCAGTTCGCCCCAACTGAAGGCCGGGAAGTCGTCGGTGCCGCGCACCACCACTTCGACTTTTTCCGCGAGGAAACCGTTGAACGGCGCGGCGATCACGTTGGCGAGCATGGTGAAGGTGAAGAACACCATCAACGCCACCAGCACCACGAACAGCGGCCAGAGGATATAGCTGAGGAAACTCAGCCAGTCGGGCAGCGATGGCATCAGGCTGTCGACCCACAGGCTGAACTGATGGCCGGCCAGATAGATCAATCCGACGAACAGCACCAGGTTGATCGCCAGCGGCAGCAACACGAACAGGCGCAGGCCGGGGCTGAGAACCAGTTTGAGGCCTTCGCGCAGGTATTGCGGGCCGGACAGAACAGGTGCGGGCATAAGGTGCTCCGAGCAAGGGAAAACGCGCCGACCTTACCGACTTTGCAACAGGTGCGAAAGCGCGGCAGAGCGATCGACATTCACTGTAACAAAGACGTCGATCTGGTCGGAGTCTGCGCATAGAGACCACCTATGAGCTGGATTGTTAAACCGTATTTCCTTAATCTTGCCCCCCTCGATACGCTGCACCCAACTTTTTACAGGACTGTCGAGCTCATGCCTTCCCCAAGGTTATCCACAGTCCTTTTTTATTCCCGCCGGCAGTCCGGCGTTCCGCGCCAGTCTTTCGGCCCGGTCAACAGGAGCAGGTCATGTCTGAAGTCCGTCATTCGCGAGTGATTATTCTCGGTTCCGGCCCTGCCGGTTACAGCGCCGCGGTCTACGCCGCCCGTGCCAACCTCAAGCCACTGCTGATCACCGGCATGCAGGCTGGCGGTCAATTGACCACCACTACCGAAGTCGACAACTGGCCAGGCGACGTTCACGGCCTGACCGGTCCGGCGCTGATGGAGCGGATGCGCGAGCACGCCGAGCGCTTTGAAACCGAGATCGTTTTCGATCACATCAACGCCGTGGACTTCGCTGCCAAGCCATACACCCTGACCGGCGACAGCGCGACTTACACCTGCGACGCCCTGATCATCGCCACCGGCGCCAGCGCTCGTTACCTGGGCCTGCCGTCGGAAGAAGCGTTCATGGGCAAAGGCGTTTCGGCCTGCGCGACCTGCGACGGTTTCTTCTACCGCAACAAGCCAGTGGCTGTGGTCGGCGGCGGCAACACCGCTGTTGAGGAAGCACTGTACCTGGCCAACATCGCCAGCACCGTGACCCTGATCCACCGTCGCGAAACCTTCCGCGCCGAGAAGATCCTGATCGACAAGCTCAACGCCCGTGTGGCCGAAGGCAAGATCATCCTCAAGTTGAACGCCAACCTCGACGAAGTGCTGGGCGACAACATGGGCGTGACCGGTGCGCGTCTGAAGAACAACGACGGCAGCTTCGACGAAATCAAGGTCGACGGCGTATTCATCGCGATCGGCCACACTCCGAACACTTCGCTGTTCGAAGGCCAGTTGACCCTGAAAGACGGTTACCTGGTGGTGCAGGGCGGCCGTGACGGCAACGCGACTGCAACCAGCGTCGAAGGCATCTTCGCTGCCGGTGACGTGGCCGACCACGTTTACCGTCAGGCCATCACCTCGGCCGGCGCCGGTTGCATGGCGGCACTGGACACCGAGCGTTACCTGGACGGTCTGCAGAACGCTTCGTTCTAAATCGCAGACACAAAAAAACCGGCTTCGGCCGGTTTTTTTTGTGCCCGTATTTCCGCTACATCGCATAACCCTGTGGGAGCAGGCTTGCTCGCGAAAGCGGTGTGCCAGACAAAGAAAAGTCGCTTGGCACGGCGCCTTCGCGAGCAAGCCCGCTCCCACAGGGGATGGCGTTGTCTATGGGAATCAGCGGCGGGTCAGGGGCTGCGTTTCGAACTTCACACCCGCCAGACCGTGCTTGATCAGCGCACGGATATTACCGTGGTCGCTGCCCTCAGGCGTCGCCACCACCGAACGGTAATGTTCACCGAACGCCAGCAGCGCTTCTTCATCGCTCAAGCCTTCCAGCAGTGCCAGGCCCAGGGTCTTGCACGAGCCTTCGTTCTGCCCGGCGGCGTTTTCCACGCCACCGTTGTTGAACGCTTGAGGCTGATAGTCGTAACCAGCGGCGATGAAAGCCAGGGTGTCGGCGAAAGCGTGTTCGCCGCTTTTGAGGCTGGCGCGCAGGGTGTTCAGATCACTCATTGAGTTTTCCTTTGGCGAACGCCGCTTGTTGCTCGGCGCTGGCTTCTTGCTGATATTGGGCTTTCCACTCGGCGTAAGGCATGCCGTAAACCACTTCGCGGGCGTCATCGAGGCTGACCTCGATCTGCTGCTCATCGGCGGCAGCCTTGTACCACTTGGACAGGCAGTTGCGGCAGAACCCGGCGAGGTTCATCAGGTCGATGTTCTGCACGTCCTTGCGGCTGTCCAGGTGGGCGACCAGCCGGCGGAAGGCGGCGGCTTCGAGTTCGAGGCGTTGTTGCTCGGTCATGATGGGCTCTGTGCAGTCTATTCGTGGCGCGGATGATAAAAGTCTGGCACGCGATGCGCCAGACATGCTCAGCGGCTGGCGGCGAGGGTGATCGACACCGACTCGGCAAACCGCAGCGCATGCGGCTTGTCGACTTCGACTTCGGCGTACAGGACCGCGGTATTGGTCATCACCAGGTCCAGCAATTCCTGGGTCAGGCGTTCGAGCAGCGCAAAGCGATTGCCCTCGACGTGGGCGATGATCGCCTTGGTGATGGTGCGATAGTTCAGCGCGTGGTCGATGTCGTTGTCGCGCACCGCTTCCTGCGCGGCGTACTGGATGGTGAGGTTGATCAGCACATCCTGCTTGTTGAGGATCTCGTCCTCGTTGATCCCGATAAAGGTGCGCAAGCGCAGATCCTTGACCCGGATGCGCGCCATTCCCGGTTGAAGTTGTGACATTTACTTGCTCCGTCCAATCAATTGCAGGAACTCCTGGCGGGTGTTGCTCGACTCGCGAAAGGCGCCGAGCATGACCGAGGTGTTCATGGTCGAATTCTGTTTCTCGACACCGCGCATCATCATGCACATGTGCCGGGCCTCGATGACCACCGCGACGCCGGCGGCATCGGTGACCTGTTGCACCGCATCGGCAATCTGCCGGGTGAGGTTTTCCTGAATCTGCAGGCGCCGGGCGAACATGTCCACCAGCCGCGCGATCTTCGACAGCCCCAGCACCTTGCCTGTCGGAATATAAGCCACATGGGCCTTGCCGATGAAGGGCAGCAGGTGATGTTCGCACAACGAGTAGAGCTCGATGTCGGCGACGATGATCATCTCGTCGCTGTCGGAAGCGAACAGCGCGCCATTGACGATCTCATCCACACTCTGTTCGTAGCCGTGACACAG
Organism: Pseudomonas sp. MWU16-30322; assembly: GCF_020515535.1. Lineage (NCBI taxonomy): Bacteria > Pseudomonadati > Pseudomonadota > Gammaproteobacteria > Pseudomonadales > Pseudomonadaceae > Pseudomonas > Pseudomonas sp. MWU16-30322. The sequence goes on along the minus strand of NZ_JAIWYL010000006.1, from coordinate 343,329 downwards.
ATACTGCATGGCTTTCGCCGCGCGCAGCGGCGTGTCGAGCAAGCCTTCGCGGTCGGGATCTTCGCCGAGGCCGATGAGGATCTCGCGGTAATTCTCGGGCAGGGAACGGGTCATGGCAGATCCTCGCGCAGCAACTTATTTGACGTGACGTCCGCCGTTGACGGTCAGGGTCGTGCCGGTGACATAGGGGTTGTCGAGCAGATAGCGCAGGCTCTGGTAGATCACTTCGCTGCCGGGCTCGATGCCCAGCGCGGATTTGGCCAGCGCCTTGGCGCGGTACGCCGCGTCGTCGTCGGGATTGAACAATAGCAGGGCCGGTGCAATGCCGTTGACCTTGATTGCCGGCGCATAGCGCGCGGCGAAGGACAGGGTCAGGCTGTCGAGTCCGGCCTTGCTGGCACAATAACCGATGTGTTTGCTGCTGCCCTTGCGCGTGACATCGTCGCTGATGTGGATGATGTCGGCCGGGGTCGAGCGCTTGAGCAGGTCGGCGCAGTGCAGGTTGATCAGGTACGGCGCGAGCATGTGCACATTGAGCATGCGTGTGAAGGCGTCGGCTTCACTGCCCGGGGTTTCCGCCAGCCATTCGGAGGCGTTGTGCACGATGGCGCGCAGGCTATCGGTGCGGGTCTTCAGTTCATCGATGAAGGCAAGGATGGCAGCTTCGCTGGAAAAGTCCGCGAACACGCCGATAGCGCCCAGATCCTGCAGGGTTTGCACGCCGGGACGTTCGCTGCGGTAGGTAAAGATGACCCGATGGCCGTCCTCAAGCAAACGCTGCGCGCAGTGCAGACCGACACGCTGGCCGGCACCGGTAATGAGGATCGGGGCGGAAGAAGTGGTCATGAACGGCTCGCGTCGCGGTGGGAGTAAAAACTATAACAGCGACGCGGGGTGCCCACCTATCGCAAGACGGGTGCTGTGCTTTTGTGGGAGCCGGGCTTGCTCGCGAAGGCGGTGTGCCAGGCACGGATGCATCAACTGGCACGACGCTTTCGCGAGCAAGCCCGCTCCCACATGGGCTCTCAGCGGTTTTGAGACATTGGTTCAACAGGCAGTCGAGGTGCTGGAACACTGCTCAACCAGTTGGCCAGCAACCGCGTTGACAACGGAATAAAGAAATACACCATCAACGGCGTCAGGCACGCCGTGCTGATCAACACCCGCGGCAGCAGGCTCATCTCGCCCAGCAGCGGCCCGAGGACAAAGTTGAACAGCAGCGACACCGGGAAGAACGCCAGCCAGATCGCCACGGCCTGTTTCCAGCGCGGTGGCCGTTGACCGGCCGCGCCGAACCAGCCTTCAATGCCGCTGACGCGGTGCTCTTTGGGGTGTGCAAACAGATCGCTGCCACGGGCCAGCCACGCGGTACGCGAGGCCGAGTGCTCCCAGGCGTGCAGGGTCTGCTCGTCGACGAAGCGGAAAATGATCTGGAATTCGTTGTCACCGGGTGGCGGAGCGAGCACGCCGGAACCCAGGTAACCGGGAAAGTCTGTGGCCAGTTGTTCGCCTTCGCGCAGCCAGGCCATCAGGTCCTGATAGCGGCCGTCGGCGACGCGACGCGCAACCATCAGCGTGACGGGGGAAGTAGACATTATGTATCTCCGTATTCCGAGTGCGTCGCTCCGGGTAGGAACTTCGCAATACGCAGGCGGGGTAGGAGCCTGCGCTTTTCAACAAGCAAGGATTATTCCTGATTTTCGTGATTAAACCAGAGACGTTCGTCGCAGATCATTGCTTGAACGCTGATGGGGCATCGGATGTAGAATGGGATCCAAGAACCATCAAGGACATTGATCGGACAATGCCTGTCAAAACGGACATTCACCCTGCCTCGCAGGACTCTGTCGCGCTCGAGCGTGAAGAGCTGTTTCCCATTCGTGAGGTTTCGCGGCTGACGGGCGTGAATCCAGTCACGCTACGTGCATGGGAGCGCCGCTACGGGTTGATTCAACCAACGCGCACCGAAAGCGGGCATCGTCTGTATTCGATGACCGAAATCGAGCGTGTGCGCAGCATTGTCGACTGGATTGATCGCGGCGTGGCCGTGAGCAAGGTCGGCAAGATCCTCGCCAGGACCGAGCCGTTGAAAGCCTTGGCCCATATCATTTCCGATGATCTGGTACAGGCTGATTACGCGCAGTGGCAGCAGCAGGTGCAACTCGCCGTCAGTTCATTTGACGACCGGGCGCTGGATCAGGTCTACAACCAGATCTTCTCGTCCTACGCATTGCCGGTGGTGTTTCAGGACATCCTCATGCCTTTGTGGCTGCAGATGCTGCAGCGCCAGGACGCCTTCGGCCAGACCAGCGAATGGCTGTTTTTCGATGGATTTCTGCGGGCGCGGGTCTTGCAGCGCATCGTCGTGCTGCGCGGCACGCAGCCGCGCAAGGTGGTCGTCAGCGCACTGGCCGGTCAGTGCCGGGAGCTCGAGTTGCTGGTCGCCGCGTTGTTTCTCAGTGGCAATGACGCCGGGGTGCGGGTGCTGACCACCGGTCAGCCATTCGATGAGTTGGCGCTGGTGTGCGAGCGGATCAAGCCGCAGGCGCTGGTGCTGTTTTCCAATCACGCTCCGACAGCCGATTTGCCGCGACGGTTGAACCGTCTGGCCTTGAGCCTCGATTGTCAGGTGATGCTGGCCGGTGATACCGCGGATCTGGCGCAGGACAGCCTGGCGGGTTCTTCGATTGGTTGTCTGGGCAACGAAGGGGCGACGATGCGTCAGCGCATGACGCAGTTTCTCGCGGGCAAGCTGGATACGTGAGTTTCAGGTGTGCAGGGCAGGGTGGGTCAGGCGATGTTGCTGCAGGATGAACTGGCGCAGGCGTTCGGTTTCGTCGGCATCGGTCTGGCTGAGTTCATAGGCAAAGAAACCCTGTTCGGTCTCTCGCTCGAAGTTGCCACGCAGGGAGATCCGCTCATAACCTGACGGGCTGAACCACAGGGCGAAATGCCTCGGCGGTTTGGTTTTGTTGCGCATCTCCAGCAGCAGGCCTTTGTGCGATACCTCGTGAACCCACATCGCCCCCGGCTGGCCCTTGGCGTTTTCCAGTGCCACCGGTTCTTCAAGCGTCAGACGCCATGGCCGGATCATCGGGCCGTCTTCGTAAATGCTGGGTACACCGAGACGCAGATGCAGCGCGTGGAATTCGTCCTCCACCAGATGCAGCGGGAAGGTCATTTGCTGGTTTTCGAAGTTGGCCTGGATGGTCACTTGTTCGTGAGCAGCGAGGCGCGTGAGCAGATCGCGGATTTGCGAACCACCGTTGACCAACAGGCTCGACGTCGCATCCCGCACATTAAGCTGCGGGTTATGCTGCATGGTCTGGATGAAATCCAGCTCGTCCTGGGTCAGGAGTGCGTCGCGTTGCATGGCCTGGCTCGAAAGAAATAGTTACAAAGTCATTGGTGATTGTAGTTAATGACACTTAGTTCGCAGTTTTGTTTGCGCCGTTCGTCGCTTTCAACGCTGCCAGCTCCGCCTGCAGTGCGGCGACCTCGGCTTCCAGCTGTGTCACACGTTGCTGGGCCTTGACCTGAACGGTCACATCCTTCTGTACGCCGACGAAGTAAGTCATCCCGTCATCCGCGTTTTTCACCGTCGACAGTGACAGTTCATTCCAGAACGGCGTGCCGTCCTTGCGGTAGTTGCGCAGTGTTTCCCGACACGATCCACCGTTGCGCAGCACCTCGCGAATCCGCGCCAGGCTCGCCTGATCGCGGTCTCCGGCCTGCAGAAAACGGCAGTCCTGATAGAGGATTTCTTCGCTGGTGTAGCCGCTCAGGCGTTCGAAGGCCGGGTTTACATAGATCAGGATGTTGTCCTGCTCGCCTTCTTTCTCTGCCACCACAATTCCATCGTTCGACGCGTTGATCACCATTTGCAGCAGACTGGCATTGATCATCTGTGAATCCTTTCAGCATTGTCGATGGCTCGCATTCTAGAAGATCAACCGGCGCTGTCTATAGGCCATCAGTATCCGTTGAGAGCCAATCGCAACTTCATCCTTCGGGCTGGTACTATCGCGGCTCTTTTTTTTCGTTTCAGGATCCGTTTGATGAAAGTCGCCATTCTCTCCGGTTCGGTCTACGGCACTGCCGAAGAAGTCGCTCGCCATGCCCAGAACCTGTTGAAAGCCGCCGGTTTTGAAACCTTCTATAACCCACGTGCCAGCCTGGCGGATCTGCTGTCTTTCGGCCCTGAAGCGCTGCTTGCCGTGACCTCGACTACCGGCATGGGCGAGTTGCCGGATAACCTTCAGCCGTTGTATTCGAGCATTCGCGATCAGTTGCCGATGGCCTGGCGAGGTTTGCCCGGCGCGGTGATCGGTTTGGGCGATGCCAGTTACGGCGATACGTTCTGCGGCGGCGGCGAACTGATGCGCGAGTTGTTCGCCGAGCTGGGCGTGCGCGAAGTGCAGGACATGCTGCGTCTGGACGCCAGCGAAAGCGTGACCCCGGAAGCCGATGCCGAACCATGGCTGGCGCAACTGATCGCCACGCTCAAGGGCTGATCGCGCGCTCGCGCAGCAAGGCCAGCCAGGCCTGCGCGGCTTTCGACAGGTAGGCGCCCTGACGCCAGATGAACGCGATGTCCCAGCGCAGATAATCCGGTGCGCGCAACGTCAGGCGCACCACGCCCGGACGCTCCAGTGCCCGGGCGACCACGCTGGGCAGCAGCACCACGCCTTGCCCGGCGGCGACCAGTGCCACGAGAAAGTCCGCCTGGCCGCTGCGCCCACCTTCTTTAGGGGTGAAACCCATCTGCTGGCAGGCCTGCAATAAGCGGTCATTGAGCACGAAACTGCGCTGGTACAGCAGGAACGGCGTGTCGGCCAACTCCTCAAGAGCTATCTCGCCGCGTGCCGCCAACGGATGATCCACCGGCAGCAACGCATCGAGTTTCTCGTCGCAGAACGGCTGAAAGTCGAACTGCGGATCTTTCGGCAACAGGCTGCCGCCCAACTCCAGTTCGCCGCTGAGTACCGCCTGCTCGATGTTGCGACTGCCGCCTTCAAGCAATTGAATGCTGATGTTCGGATAGCGCCGCCGATACTCGGCGAACAGTCCGGCGAATAACGCATCGCTGCCCAGCAGCGGCAGACCGAGGCGCAATTCGCCGCGCGCCAGTTGGCTCAGATCATCCAGCTCACTCAGCAACTCATTGCGCAAACGCAACATGCCTTCGGCCCGCTGCAGCACCACGCTGCCCGCGGCGGTCAGGCGCAGTTGCGAGCCGAGCCGTTCGAGCAACGGCGTGCCGAGGCTCTGCTCCAGTTGCGCGACTTGCTTGCTCACCGCCGACTGGCTGATGTGCAGGGTTTTCGCCGCCTGGGTGAAGCCGCCCTGATGCATGACTTCGACAAAACTGCGCAGCTGTTTGAATTCCATCATCCGATTCCGTTTTGGAATAGTGCTGAGTCTAACAATTCGCTTCTGGGATGACAGGCCGCTTCGTAAAATAAGCCCCTGTCAGGAGCCCATCATGAACGCCGCATCCCTCAAGTATCTTTCCCGTCTATTCGCCGAGCTGACCGTGTTGCTCGGTCTCTACCTGCTCGGCTGCCAGATCGCCGCGTGGCTGGCGTGGCCGATTCCCGGCGGAGTCATCGGCATGGCCTTGTTGCTGCTGGCGTTCGCATTCGGCTGGGTCAAACCGGCGGCGCTGCAACTGGGGGCCGGATTGCTGATGGCCGAGATGCTGCTGTTCTTTATTCCGGCGCTGATGAGCCTGCTCGACTACGGCGCGCTGTTACGCAACGACGGCTGGCGGATTCTGCTGGTGATCGGCGCCAGTACCCTGATGGTGATGCTGGTGACCGCGTTCACCGTAGAGCTGGCCGTGCGTCTGAGGCGGTCCCATGAAGCTTGAATGGATGCCGATGTTCTGGCTCGCCTTCACTCTGCTGGCGTACCTGTTCAGTCGCTGGATTTATCGGCGCACCGGGCGCTATCTGCTGTCGCCACTGATTCTGGTGCCGGCACTGCTGCTGGCGCTCGCCGTGCCGCTGCACACCGCGTATGCCGAATATTCGAGCAACACTCATTGGTTGATGCTGGTGCTCGGGCCGGTGACGGTCGCCTTCGCCGTGCCGATCTGGCAACAGCGGCGCTTGTTGGTACGGCACTGGTCAGCGCTGTTGCTGGGTATGCTCGCCGGCAGCGCGGCGTCGATCGCCACCTCGTTCGGACTGGCCAGGGCGCTGGCGCTGGACACCTCAGTCACGATGTCGCTGGTGCCGCGCTCGATCACCACGCCATTCGCCATGCCGCTGGCGCAGGATCTGGGCGGTGTGCCCGAGCTCACCGCGGTGTTCGTGATGTTCACTGGCGTGTTCGGCGCGATGCTCGGCGGTGTATTGCTGAAGTGGCTGCCGCTACGCAGTGCCTTGGCGCGTGGTGCGTTGTTTGGGGTTGGCGCGCATGGCGCCGGGGTCAGTCGGGCGCATGAAGTGGGCGGTGAGGAAGGCTCGGTGGCGGGGCTGGTGATGGTGCTGACCGGGCTGCTCAATCTGTTCGCCGCGCCTTTGTTGGCGTCGTTGCTTGACATGGATCCAAGCTGTTTGCATTGCTGACCCGCTCAGTCATCAAGCTGGCTGGCAATGCAACTACGTGAATTGTGGGAGCTGACTAGACTGCTGACACGTGCAAAACAATAAGAACGCAGAGGTGCATACAGTGAGCGTAGCCCCCGTCCAATCGTCCCTTGATGTCAAAGATCAGGTCAGTGCCGCGGAATGGCAGACCCGGGTCGATCTGGCCGCCTGCTATCGACTGGTGGCGCTGCATGGCTGGGATGACCTGATCTTCACCCACATTTCCGCCAAGGTTCCGGGCACCGAAGACTTCCTGATCAACCCGTTCGGGTTGATGTTCCATGAGATCACCGCCTCGAGCCTGGTCAAAGTCGATCAGGCCGGCCACAAGCTCATGGACAGTCCCTACGAAATCAATCCCGCCGGTTACACCATCCACAGCGCCGTGCACGAGGTACGGCACGATGTGGTTTGTGTGCTGCATACCCACACCGCGTCCGGTGTAGCCGTTTCCGCGCAAAAACAGGGTGTGTTGCCGATCAGCCAGCAGTCGCTGTTCGTGCTGTCGAGCCTGGCCTACCACGCCTACGAAGGCGTGGCGCTGAATCACGAAGAGAAGGCGCGCTTGCAGGCCGACCTGGGCGATAACAATTTCCTGATGCTGCACAACCACGGTCTGTTGACCTGTGGCGGCACCATCGCCGACACCTTTCTGATGATGTTCACCTTCCAGCGCGCCTGCGACATTCAGGTCATGGCGCAAACCGGCGGTGCTGAACTGATCGCCATCGAACCGCAAATCCTCGCGGGCGCCAAGGCGATGATCGCCGGCGTGACCAAAAGTGCTCAAGGCATGGGCGGCGCGCTGGCTTGGCCGGCACTGCTGCGCAAACTCGATAAACAAGACCCCGGATATAAACTCTAATGCCTCTTGCCGAGATTCCTCTGTGTGTCTGGCGCAAACGCAGCCGGACGTTTGTCTTTCGCGGCCAGTCGATCCGTTACTGGACGGCGGGGCAGGGTGAGCCGCTGCTGATGATCCACGGTTTCCCGACGGCCAGTTGGGACTGGCACTACCTGTGGCAGCCGCTGGCCCAGCGTTACCGAGTGATCGCCTGCGACATGCTCGGTTTCGGTGATTCGGCCAAACCGCTGAATCACAGCTACAGCCTGCTGGAACAGGCCGATCTGCAACAGGCGCTGTTGGCGCATCTTCAGGTCGAGCAACCGGTGCACCTGCTGGCCCACGATTATGGCGACAGCGTTGCCCAGGAACTGCTCGCCCGGCATTACGAAAATCGTATCGAGGTCGCCAGTTGTGTCTTTCTCAATGGCGGCCTGTTCCCGGAAACCCATAGACCGGTGTTGATGCAAAAGCTGCTGCTCAGCCCGGTGGGCTGGATGATCGGGCGTGCGTTTACCCGTGATGCATTGGTGAAAAGTTTTCGGCAGATTTTCGGCCCGCAGACCCGGCCCAGCGAAAGCGAACTGGATGATTTCTGGAGTCTAATCGAGACCCATCGCGGCCCGCGCATCCTGCACAAATTGATCGGCTATATCCCGGAGCGTCGGGTGCAACGTGACCGCTGGGTGTCGGCGATGCAACGTGGTGAGGTGCCGTTGCGGGTGATCGATGGCGAAGTCGATCCGATCTCCGGTGCGCACATGGTCGAGCGTTACCGCAAGCTGATTACCGATGCCGACACCGTACTGTTGCCGGGCATCGGCCACTATCCGCAGATCGAAGCGCCGGTGCAGGTGCTCAAGCATTATCTGGCGTTTCGTGAGCGCCTGGAGTTGCCGCCGCGCAAGGTGGCGTGTTCCTGAAAGATCAAGAGATCGCAGCCTGCGCCAGCTCCTGCACCGATCTTCTGTAGGAGCTGCCGCAGGCTGCGATCTTTGGATTTTGCTGTTCATCATCCCCCTGCCTTATCGCCCACCATTCAGCCCCAGCCGTGTTCGTTGTGACCTAACGCCCCGTGCCTGACACTCGGGATTATTGTCCCTCAGGCCAGCTGGAGTTCCCGCGATGAATGAGTCCGTACGTTTCGAAGATAAAGTCGTGATCGTCACTGGGGCCGGTGGTGGCCTCGGTCGGGCGCACGCTTTGCTGTTCGCCCGGCACGGCGCCAGAGTGCTGGTCAACGACCTCGGCGGCTCGACCCAGGGTGAAGGTGCCAACGCCTCCGCCGCCGACCGTGTGGTGGCGGAAATTCGCGAAGCCGGCGGCATCGCCGAGGCCAACCACGATTCGGTCACTGACGGCGACAAACTGGTGCAAAACGCCCTCGATGTCTTTGGCCGTGTCGACGTGGTGGTGAACAACGCCGGGATCCTGCGCGACAAGACCTTTCACAAGATGGAGGACGCCGACTGGGATCTGGTCTATCGCGTCCACGTCGAAGGCGCCTACAAAGTCACCCGCGCCGCCTGGCCGCACCTGCGCGAGCAAAACTACGGTCGGGTGATCTTCACGGCTTCGACTTCGGGCATCTACGGCAACTTCGGCCAGTCCAACTATGGCATGGCCAAACTTGGCCTCTACGGACTGACCCGTACCCTGGCCATCGAAGGACGCAAGAACAACATCCTGGTCAACGCCATCGCCCCCACCGGTGGCACGCGCATGACCGAAGGCCTGATCCCGCCGCAAGTGTTCGAACAGCTCAAACCGGAACTGGTCAGCCCGCTGGTGGTGTACCTGGCCAGCGAGCAGTGCCAGGAGACCTCCGGCCTGTTTGAAGTCGGTGGCGGCTGGATGGGCAAGGTTCGCTGGGAACGCAGCCTCGGCGCCGGGTTCGATCCCCGCAGCGGCTTCTCCCCGGAAGATGTTGCGGCGCACTGGCAACAGATCTGCGATTTCGAGGGCGCGGCGCATCCGAAGGACAATATTGAAGCGTTGAAGGAAATGATGGGGAATTTGCAGAAGTATTCGCTCTAACAAGAAAAATAACGAGCAGGCACAACGTGTTTGCTCGTTTTTTTATTTTTCAGGTTTGAATCCGGGTTTTCCATTGGCAGCACGCCGCGCCTTGACGCTCGGCAATACGATCCTTGTCGCCAGGCGATGCTTGAGTCGTTCAAGTTACGACAAGGCCTGAATTCAAAGTCTGAACACTCCATGAATTAAAGCTTGTTTGATTGAGTGCGCTTTCGAATTTTCTTTAATCGCAGGGTTGTGTACTTCTACGCAATAAGAAGTGTTCGATGGGTTTTCGGAGTTTTCTTTCAGGAGGGTACGCTTGCTTTTTGTCAGGCATAAAAAAGGCCGCTGCAAACGCAGCGGCCAAGGTAAGACGTTGGATCAAGGAGCTACAAATCAACGTCAGTGAACACCGGGGCGATCAATCCGAAGATTCGATTGATCTGAAAACGGTCAGCGATGGCGCGAGGGGCTCAGCAGCCAAGGCTTCCTGTTTCACGGCGCCTGCCGTGAAAGCCCGCTCAGAATAAGGGGTTCGACCCGAAGGAAAAATAGCGATTCCGGACATGCACTGTTACGGGGCATGCAACAGTCCAAGGGCTCATTGAGGGCATTGCCCCTTCGCCAGAGGGCATCCGCGTGCAGTCCATGTCGTGGCACCACTGAGGGCCGACGCTTATTTTGATCAATATATTGCCGCAGCAATGCTGTTTCTTTTGCACGATGTGAAGTTGCCGATCATGGTGCATCTATTCAATGGGATGGCTGAATAACGAATACAGGGCAGAGGCACTAGACGTCAGTCGAGTGCGCTGTGGGGTCAAGTCACATTTATGTTTCGACATTAACGCTGTGTCATATGCGGTCATGTTCTCTGGATTTTGGTATTGGTTGTGAGGTTGGGAGTTGGTTTGTCCTTATTTAGATTGGGTTGCCAATTTTTGGAATTGGCTGATCGACTTCTCATAAGGGCAATTCAATGAACGTCATGAACACACATATTCTCACTCAAGACAGCACTGCGCCGACATGGCTGAGCCGTGTAGGGGCGGAAGAGAAACTTAAGTACTGCGAGCTGGAACAGCAGTGGGTCGATAGCCAGGTCGAGCTGGATCGGCAACTGGAGGACGCCGCAAGTTTGCGCGCTTTCGCCCGTTCACTGATGAGTCGGGAGTTGGAGCAGGACTTCGGCAACCCACTGGATCCCGATTTGATCGTCACTCACAGCCGTTATGTATTCCAGGCGGCGGGGCGCACGGTGATTCAGGAGGACAGGCGCTCGTTGACGGATCTGTTGCTGCAAGGCCTGCATGAGCCGGGCATGCGCGGGCGAATCAGCTTTTCCGGGGACGGACTGCCCGCGGGTCTGAACCAGCCATGGCTGGAAAAAATCGTCACCAGCAGTGTTCGCGCCGAATACGGTGTCCGCTTGCGCAAGGCGTACGAACGCCAGGGCGTGCTGGCAGCCTTGAACAGCCTCATCCGTGATCAATTGCTGCTGAGTGCTTTTGCCGCGAAGTGTCAGGGACATTTGAGTGACGCCAACTTGCAGCGGATTCAAAGAGCCGTCGCCGGGGACGCGGCGCTGACGATTGCCCCTTTGCAGCTGCGTGCGGACGTCCGCGCGCTCAAGGATCTGGTGGCCGTCGGCAGTCGCGGCGCGGGCGAGGATAGCTGGCTGCTGTATGCCCCGGGGTCGCCCGACGGTCGGGACTGGTATGAGAAACACACCTTCCGAATCCTCAATCTTGAAGTAGCGGCCTGGGCGGCCACCGAGCGTGGACGTGACTATCTGACCTGGCAGTCCCATGCCCTGGATCGCCAGCAAATCACTGGTTACCTCAAGCAGGCTTCTCAGCGCGGCGATGCCTGGATCGGCCTGACGCTCGCGCCCGCGCACTCTGGCGGTGCCGAAGTGCTCGATCCTCTGGTTTTCAACGAGCGCGCCTGGCGGGTGTCGCAGGAAGAAGGTCAGACGCCATACGGCTACCGCACGGCGGATGAAACGTTGCGTCAGGGCTTCACCCGGATCAACTGCGAACTCAAGGCGCTGCAGACCATCCAGATACGCCAGTGCGGTTTTGCATCCTATGAAAAGTTTTGCCGTGATCTGATCAAGGCGCGGGTAGAAGAAGTCTTGTTGCAACGGGGCCAGCAGGTTGTCATCGACCCGGACCTGATCGAGGTGCAGATCGACGAGCGACAGAGGATGACCTTGCATGAGTTGATAGTGGGTGAGGTCGCGTTTTATGCCGATCAAACGGGGCAGCCGCTATACCCGCGTTTCGTGCTGCTGGACGGGCATCCGCCGTTCACTGGGCTGGACATCCGTGACATCGCCAGTCGGTCGAGAACCTTGCGTCCGGGGGAGCAATACATCGGTCAGCTACGCGCCGTTGACCTCAATCCAGCCCATTCCGAGGGGCTGCTCAAGCGAGGCATTGCACTGGCCATCCTCCAGCGGCGGATGCGGGTGGCGATCATGCAGGGACAGTTCAATGGGCAACTGCCGCAGGCGCACGTTGAGGCCTTGCTCGGGGTCGTCAACCTGTACGTCGAAAATGATCCGCGACAGATCACCCGGCAGGCCGACGCCTTCGGCAACGTCGGGCACAGTGTTCTGCATCAGTTGCATCTGTTGTTGCGGCCGGTAGTGGGGGTCTATGTGTTCAGGCTGCGTCTGCAGGGGCAGGTCATCGAATACCTGTTTACCCCCGACGCTCCGGATGGCCGCGAGTTGCGACCGTTCAGCGAGTTTGTCAGTGCGGTCAAGACACTAGGCCTGGGCGACTACCTGCATCAGCGGCTCTACGTGAAGCATCAGCTGCAGGTGGGGAGCTATCTGCGTGAGCTTGAAGAGTCGTCCAGAGCCACGCAGGCCCCAACGCTCAATGGCAGGATTCACATCACCGATTTCAACGAGTGTTACGAAAGCGTTCTGCACAAGGTGATTGCCGATGTGGATGAGAAGACCCGAAGCCTCAAGGAAATCATCGGCGGTCTGCTGTTCGACGCGGTGGTCGCAGCGGCGGGAGCCATCAGTATTGTGTTCGCGCCCGTCGGCATCGCCCTCACGGCCGTGCTGTTCACCAAAGCGATGGTGCAAGGGTTCGAGGCTTATGGGTTGGGCGACCGGGCGCGCGCCATCGGGCATTTCAAGGACGCGCTGATCGAGTTGGCATCTCTGGGCAAGGCCGGGTTCACCAAGGCGTCGGTGACCCAAGTGCAGAAGAATGTCATCGGGCTGATAGGCGATGCTTACGTGATCGAGAAGCTGGTAGCCGAAGCGTCCGGTCAGACTCGATTGCCCAAACGCTTGCTGGAGGTGATTCAAGAGATCCTTGATGACCCGCAGAGCACCACCAGCAAAACCACCCTCGCCTGATTGCGAGACATGGCCGGCGGCGCTTCAGGGATGGAGGTCGTCGGCCTGATAGCCCATTCGCCAACTGACGGCTCGCGCTGCCGCCAGCAAACGCTGGGCAGCCGGGCCGTTTTCATCGGCGTGGAACAGCGAGGTCGGGCCGACGATAGTCAGGACGGCAGCAATTTGCCCGACCGCGTTGAACACCGGCGCCGACAGCGCGTCCACACCGGGCATCAGCAAACCATGCACATGATGCAGGCTACGCGCGCGGATCTGTTCGCACAGGTCCGAATAGGTTTTTTCATCGGCCAGCGGATGATTGGCGACGGCGGTTTCCTGCTCGCGCAATTCATCGGTTTCGCGATGTGCCAGGTACGCGCTGAACACCAGCCCGGTGGACGAACTGAGCAGCGGTAATACCGAACCCAACTGCGTCACCACCGTCACCGCGCGCACCGCCGGCTCGATGTGCACCACGGTCGCGCCCTGATTGCCCCACACCGCGAGAAAACAGGTTTCATTCAGTTCGTCGCGCAACTCGGACAGGGGCAGGGCGGCGACTTTGAGTACGTCCATACTGTTCAGGGCTGCAAGACCCACGCGCAACGCTTCACGGCCGAGGCCGTAATGGTTGGTGGCGGCGTTTTGCTCGGCGAAGCCGCTGGCGATCAAGGCCTGGAGATAGCGGTGCACCTTGCTGGCCGGCATCTGCACATGTTCGGCCAGACGCGACAGCGAGGTGGACGGCGACAACTCGGCCAAAGCCTTGAGGATGTCGGTGCCGACCTCGGCGGAGCGGACTTTCTGTTTGCCGTTACTGTCGCTGGTTTTTTCCATGGTGCGGCCGTGTTCCGAAACGAATGGGCGTCTTTATAGCTTGACGCTGGATAGCGAGCAAATTACGTTATGCGTAATCGAATTACGATAATAACAACCCCGGCGTGCGCAAACCTCTGAGCCAGAGCGATGGGCCACTGCCGACTCCCTGTTCAGGAGGCTCCATGAACCTCGATTCAAACGCGTCGGAGCTGGCGTACCAGTCCGGTTTCGGCAACGAATTCAGCAGTGAAGCGTTGCCCGGCGCCTTGCCCATCGGCCAGAACTCCCCGCAAAAAGCCCCCTACGGCCTCTACACCGAATTGCTCTCCGGCACTGCATTCACCATGACCCGCAGTGAAGCCCGGCGCACCTGGATGTATCGCATTCAGCCGTCGGCCAATCACCCGGCGTTCGTCAAACTGGAGCGGCAACTGGCCGGCGGCCCGCTGGGTGAAGTGACGCCCAATCGCCTGCGCTGGAATCCGCTGCAGATCCCCGCTGAGCCGACCGATTTCATCGACGGTCTGGTCGGCATGGTCGCCAATTCGGTGGCGGAAAAACCGGCCGGCATCAGCATCTATCACTACACCGCCAACCGTTCGATGGAGCGGGTGTTCTACAACGCCGACGGCGAACTGCTGCTGGTGCCGCAACTCGGGCGTCTGCGGATTGCCACCGAACTCGGTGTGCTCGAAGTCGCGCCGCTGGAAATTGCCGTGCTGCCGCGTGGCCTGAAATTCCGCGTCGAGCTGCTTGATCCGCAAGCGCGCGGGTACGTCGCCGAGAACCACGGCGCGCCGCTGCGCCTGCCGGATCTGGGGCCGATCGGCAGCAACGGTCTGGCCAATCCGCGGGACTTCCTCGCCCCGGTCGCCGCCTACGAAAACCTGCAGCAGCCGACCACGCTGGTGCAGAAATTCCTCGGCCAGTTGTGGGGCACCGAGCTCGATCATTCGCCGTTGAACGTGGTGGCCTGGCACGGCAACAACGTGCCGTACAAATACGACCTGCGCCGTTTCAACACCATCGGCACCGTAAGCTTCGATCACCCGGATCCGTCGATCTTCACCGTGCTGACTTCGCCGACCAGCGTGCACGGTCTGGCCAACCTCGACTTCGTGATCTTCCCGCCACGCTGGATGGTCGCCGAGAACACCTTCCGTCCACCGTGGTTCCACCGCAATCTGATGAACGAATTCATGGGCCTGATTCAGGGCGAGTACGACGCCAAGGCTGAAGGTTTCGTGCCCGGCGGTGCGTCCCTGCACAGCTGCATGAGCGCCCACGGCCCGGATGGCGAAACCTGCACCAAAGCGATCAACGCCGACCTCAAGCCTGCGAAGATCGACAACACCATGGCCTTCATGTTCGAGACCAGTCAGGTGCTGCGCCCAAGCCGCTTCGCCCTCGACTGCCCGCAACTGCAATCCAATTACGACGCCTGCTGGGCCACGCTGCCCGCCACGTTCGACCCGACCCGGAGATAACCCATGACTCAGACTTCCATTACCCGCAGCTGGGTTGCTTCGGCCAACGGCCACGCGGATTTCCCGTTGCAGAACCTGCCGCTGGGCGTGTTCAGCCTCAATGGCGCGGCGCCGCGCGCAGGCGTGGCGATCGGCGAGCACATTTTCGATCTGCAAGTGGCGCTCGAAGCCGGGCTGTTCGACGGCGCGGCACGCAGCGCGGTCGAAGCCATGCACGGCGGTCTGCTGAACGCCTTCTTCGACCTCGGTCGCGAAGCCCGCGTAGCCTTGCGCACCCGTTTGCTGGAATTGTTCAGCGAGGGCAGCAGCCATCGCGGCGCCATCGAAGCCCAAGGCGCGAAACTGCTGCCACTGGCTGCCGATTGCCAGTTGCACCTGCCGGCGCGTATCAGCGATTACACCGACTTCTACGTGGGCATCGAGCACGCGCAGAACGTCGGCAAACTGTTCCGTCCGGACAACCCGCTGCTGCCAAACTACAAACACGTGCCGATCGGCTATCACGGCCGCGCCTCCACGGTGCGCGCCTCCGGCACCGACGTGCGTCGTCCGAAAGGCCAGACCCTGCCGGCCGGTGCGAGCGAGCCGACCTTCGGCCCTTGCGCACGTCTGGACTACGAACTGGAGCTGGGCATCTGGATCGGCCAGGGCAACGAAATGGGCGAGCCGATTGCCATCGGTGATGCCGCCGAACACATCGCCGGTTTCTGCCTGCTCAACGACTGGTCGGCCCGCGATATCCAGGCTTGGGAATACCAGCCGCTCGGCCCGTTCCTCTCCAAGAGCTTCATCACCAGTGTGTCGCCGTGGGTGGTGACGGCCGAAGCGCTTGAGCCATTCCGCACCCCACAACCTGCGCGCCCGGAAGGTGATCCACAGCCGCTGCCATACCTGTTCGACAAACGCGATCAGGACGCTGGCGCATTCGATATTGAACTGGAAGTGCTGCTGCTCACCGAAGCCATGCGCGAGCAGAATCTGCCGGCCCATCGCCTGACTTTGAGCAACACCCGCTACATGTACTGGACCGTCGCGCAAATGGTCGCGCACCACAGCGTCAACGGCTGCCAGTTGCAGGCCGGTGACCTGTTCGGTTCAGGGACTTTGTCCGGCCCGCAAAGCGGTCAGTTCGGCAGCCTGCTGGAAATCACCGAGGGCGGTAAAAAGCCGATCGAACTGGCCTCCGGCGAAGTGCGCAAATTCCTTGAGGACGGCGACGAAATCATTCTGCGTGCGCGCTGCGCCCGTGACGGTTTCGCCTCGATCGGCTTCGGCGAATGCCGCGGCAAAGTGCTGGCGGCGCGCTGACAGGAGCGGTTCATGGATCTCTACACCTATTACCGCTCGACCTCGTCGTACCGGGTGCGCATCGCTCTGGCGCTGAAAGGGCTCGACTACACCGCGTTGCCGGTCAACCTGATCGCGCCGTCGGGGGGCGAGCATCGGCAGGCGGCGTATCTGGCGATCAATCCGCAGGGCCGGGTGCCGGCCTTGCGCACCGATGACGGCGAGTTGCTGATTCAGTCGCCGGCGATCATCGAGTACCTGGAAGAACGTTATCCACAGCTGCCACTGCTGCCCGAAAACCTTGCCGCCCGTGCCCATGTGCGCGGCGTGGCGGCGGTGATCGGCTGCGATGTGCATCCGCTGCATAACGTCAGCGTGCTCAATCGCCTGCGCCAGTTGGGCCACGAAGAGCCGCAGGTGGTGGAGTGGATCGCGCACTGGATCAGTCAGGGGCTGGTGACCGTCGAGCAATTGATCGGTGACAGCGGTTTCTGTTTCGGCGAGTGGCCGTGTGTGGCGGATGTTTATCTGATCCCGCAGTTGTATGCGGCGGAGCGGTTCGGCGTGAGTCTTGAGGCTTATCCACGGATTCGGCGGGTGGCGGCGTTGGCGGCTGAGCATCCGGCGTTCATCAAGGCGCATCCGGCCAACCAGCCGGATACACCGTAAGACCCTGTGGGAGCGGGCTTGCTCGCGAAAGCGGAGTGTCAGCTACGGGGATGTTGACTGACACATCGCTTTCGCGAGCAAGCCCGCTCCCACCTGTGGTCCGTGTTGCACCTCAAAAATCATAAAAACAAAACAGGTACCTTGCGATGCACAACCAGATTGCCAGCTTCCGCGCGGCACTCGACGCCCGTCCTGTGTCCCGCTATCAGTGGTTGCTCTTGATCCTGCTCGCCTTGCTGCTGGTCACTGACGGTTATGACGCCCAGGTGCTCGGTTACGTGGTGCCGGCCCTGGCCCAGGACTGGGGGCTGGAAAAAGCCGCGTTCGGGCCTGTTTTCAGCGCCAACCTGCTGGGCCTGACCCTTGGTTCGCTGGCCGTGACACCACTGGCCGACCGCTTCGGTGTACGGCGAATCCTGCTCGCCTGCGTGTTGATCTACGCCAGCCTCACGGTGCTGATGGTGTTCGCCGATTCGCTGAATACCCTGATGATCGCGCGCTTCATCTGCGGCATCGGCATGGGCGGGGCGATGCCCAGTGCCATGGCCTTGATGTCGGAATATTCGCCTCCGCGTCTGCGCACATTGATGGTGACACTGGCCGCTTGTGGGTTTTCGTTTGGCGGTGCGGCGGGTGGTTTTGTCGCCGCTGGCTTCATCGACCGCTTTGGCTGGCAAGCGGTGTTCCTCGCCGGTGGCGTCACGCCGCTGCTGCTGTTCCCGTTCCTGTGGTGGATGCTGCCCGAATCGCTGCCACGGTTACTGCGTGACGCACCGCCCTATGCGCGGCTGCGCAAAGTCACCGCGCGGATGCTACCGGACTGGCAACCGCCCGCCGCTTCGGTCGAACAGAACGCGCGCGAGCAGGGCAGCAAACTGACGGTGGTCGAGTTGTTCCGCAACGGTTATGCGCGACCGACCCTGCTGATCTGGGCGACGTTTTTTGTCAGCCTGATTCTGCTGTATTTCATGATCAGCTGGCTGCCGACGCTGTTGCTGGAAAGCGGCCTGAAACTCAATGAAGCCAACCTGGTGACCTCGATGTTCCTGTTCGCCGGCACCTTGGGCGCGGTGTGCATGGCCTGGTTTGCCGACCGTTTGAAACGCAAGGTGCGCTTGCTCTGCGCGGTGTTGGCCGGGGCGGCGCTGTGCACGATTCTGTTGGGTTTGAACCACGACAATCCACGCTATCTGGTGGCCTGCGTGTTTGCCGCCGGGTTCTGCATCATCGGCGGTCAACTGACGCTGAACGCCTTCGCCAGTAACTTCTACCCGGCCCATGTGCGGGCCACAGGCACTGGCTGGGCGTTGGGAGTAGGGCGCTTCGGTTCGATCCTCGGGCCGCTGTTCGGCAGCATGCTGCTGGCGATGCACATCCCGGTGACGCAGATTTTCTTCTTCTGCGCGATTCCGGCGGTCATCGCGGCACTGCTGATCATCCAGGTGCGCTCACCCTCGGACCCCACACAACCCCCTGTGGGAGCGGGCTTGCTCGCGAAGAACGATAACGCGGTCTGACAGAAAAAAACGGCGGCACCTGCATCGCGAGCAGGCTCACTTCTACAAAAAGCGTTTAGTGCACGACGGAGTTTGGGGGCAGGTGCCCAAGCCGTTCAGTCAGGCGCAGGCGCTGGACCGGATCGTCACTGAGCAGCAGCGCATGCTCCAGATCGAAGCGCTCGGCGTTCGGGCAGTCGAGGCGTTGGTACAGGCTGGCGCGGGCCAGATAATCGGCAGCGCTGGCGGTGCCCAGTTGCAGTACGCGTTCGGCGTCGATCAATGCGGCGATGTAATCCTCATGGGCCAGATGCAACTGACGCAGATTGCGTGACAGGCGCTGGAGCATCTGCTGCGGGGTGGCGGTGGCGAGATGATCGGCTTTGAGTTTGAGGTGCGCGCCGTACTGACGCTGCAACAACTCGCGACAATCGTTGGGATACAGACGCCGGCCACCACACGGGTCGAGCAGGTGATCGGCACCGGGCACCCGCAGCAGGAAATGCCCGGGGAAGTTCACCCCGACCAGCGGGATTTCCAGACCGCGCGCCAGTTCCAGAGCAATCAAGGACAGGGTCAGTGGCTGGCCGCGACGGGTCTGCAACACTTTGTGCAACAACGCGACCTGCGGGCGTAGCGGCAGAAAATCGTCCTGGGCGAACCCCAGATCATTCATCCGCCGCAGCAATGGCTGCGCCAGTTCGCTGACCGGCAGCATCGGCAAGCCGTGGCTGACGCGCTGCTGCAGCTCCTTGAAGTCTTGCTGCAGCGCTTCGACATCGAGACCTTTTTCGTGCTCGGCAGCCATCCACAGCGCCGCGTCGAACAGCGCGGGCGGTGAACGGTGCAGACACTCGAAAAAACGTTGGCGCGGGCTCATTGCAATCTCCGGGGAATGCCTCGTTTTAGCCCCGTCCGCGCCATTCGTCCAGTACCGGTCAGGTTATGCCGCAAAGTCACCGTTGCCGCTGGCGCTTATTCCGGTGCGCTTCAGCAATTTTTGGGCGCAAGCCTATACTGGCGTCTATCAGAAGTGATTCGGGAGCCTGCCGATGTTCGCTCTCATGCAAAGCACTCGCCTGGAATCGCTGCACCTCAGCGTTGACCCGATCACCGGGTTGAAGGCGGTCATTGCCATTCATAACAGTCGCCTCGGCCCTGCCTTGGGCGGATGCCGTTATCTTGCCTATCCCAACGACGAATCCGCGGTCGAGGACGCCATTCGCCTGGCGCAGGGCATGAGCTACAAGGCGGCACTGGCCGGGCTCGATCAGGGCGGCGGAGTAGCGGTGATCGTGCGCCCGGCGCATGTGGAAAACCGCGCCGCGCTGTTCGAAGCGTTTGGCCGTTGCATCGATCAGCTCGACGGTCGCTACATCACCGCCATCGACAGCGGCACCTCAGTGGCGGACATGGATTGCATTGCCCAGCAGACGCAACATGTCACCAGCACCACCTCGGCCGGCGACCCGGCACCGCATGCGGCGATGGGCGTGTTTACCGGGATTCGCGCTACCGCCATGGCGCGGCTGGGCAGCGACAACCTCGAAGGTTTGCGCGTGGCGATCCAAGGTCTGGGCAACGTCGGTTATGCACTGGCCGAGCAACTGCATGCGGCAGGGGCCGAATTGCTGGTCAGTGATATCGATCACGGCAAGGTGCAACTGGCGATGGAGCAACTCAACGCGCATCCGATCGCCAACGACGCGTTGCTCAGCACACCCTGCGACATCCTTGCGCCGTGCGGGCTCGGTGGCGTGCTCAACAGCCATACGGTGACGCAACTTCGCTGCTCGGCGGTGGCTGGCTCGGCCAACAATCAACTGACGCATCTGGACGTGGCCGATCAACTGGAGCGGCGCGGGATTCTCTATGCACCGGATTACGTGATCAACGCGGGCGGGTTGATTTATGTCTCGCTCAAGCATCGCGGCGAAGAGTTGGGGACGATTACTGCGCACCTGTCGAAGATCAGTTCGCGGCTGACCGAAGTATTCGCCCATGCGCAGGCCGAGAAGCGTTCGCCGGCGCGGGTAGCGGATGAGTTGGCAGAGAAAGTCTTGTATCGCTGAAAAGCAAAAGATCGCAGCCTGCGCCAGCCCCTACAGGAAACGTATTCCAATGCAGGGCTGGCGCAGGCTGCGATCTTTTCGATTCAAACGTGGTTACTTGGCAGCTTTCGCCGCTTTAACCGGCTTCAATGGAGCCTCTTCCGGATCGGCCACTTCGGCTTTTTCGACGACTTCTGCCGGTGCATTGATCAGCTCCGACAGCGCATCAGGCTGGCTCTTGAACGCCTTGGCAAATACATCGCGGTTCTTCGCCATGTAGATCCCGACTTCTTCAACCTGCTGCTCGTTCAGCGACGGAACGGCTTTTTGCAACACTTCGGACAGCATCTCGGCCAGTTCGAGCATTTTGTCATGACGGTCAGCTTCGGCTTTATCCATGAACAAGCGCTCCAGATCTCGGCTGCTGCGGTATACCACTTCGACGGCCATTCACCACCTCACATGCCTTCACATTTAGTTGTCTTAGCGACTACTGTATTTATATACAGCGAAAGGATAAGCGAATCCCTGCGCTTTGGGTAGTGGCTTTTCAATGTAGACCGGATTCGGGATTTGTCAGTGGGATCGCAGTGCGGCCATTCGCGAGCAGGCTCGCTGCCACAATTGCTCGGGTCTGCGACCAAACGCCACGGCGCGGGTTTGGTGCTGGCTCGCCATGATGGCGTGGCCTCTTTTCTGCATGAAACTCAAGACGTGCAGAAAACCGTCACGTCCAACACGCATCATCCGCCCGAGTCGGGCTAAGGAACATCATCGTGAAAATAAACTGGGCCGAGAAACTGCGGCAAAACGTGCATCAACTGGCCGAGTCCCTGGGCAACCTGTTCGTCGAGACCTTCCACTACCTGGCACTGTTTGCCATTGGTGCGGTGACCGCGTGGGCGGCGGTGATGGAATTTCTCGGCATGCTCGAAGAAGGCCACATCAAGATCGATGACATTCTGTTGCTGTTCATCTATCTGGAACTGGGGGCGATGGTCGGGATTTATTTCAAGACCAACCACATGCCGGTGCGCTTCCTGATCTACGTGGCAATCACTGCGCTGACGCGTCTGCTGATCTCCAACGTCTCGCACCACAATCCGCCGGACATGGGCATCATCTACCTGTGCGGCGGCATTCTGCTGCTGGCGTTCTCGATCCTGGTGGTGCGTTACGCTTCGTCGCAATTTCCGTCGGTGAAGATCGAGAAACCGCAACGCAAGCTCGGCGCCGGTTCCGGTGAGCACCCCGAGATCGAGAAGGGCGAGCTTTAAAGTCCCAGCGACGGCCGAGGCTGGCCGGTGCTCTGCTGCGGTGGCGGGGGCAGCCCGTCGCCACTGGTCATCGCTTCAAGGATCGCCATGGCGCTGTGGCCCTGTTCGATGGCGATGCCGAACTGAATGCTTTGCACCAGCCGTTTGAGCCTTACAGGATCGTTGCGCTGTTCGGCGCTGATCATCCGTTTGGCGACGATCCGGCCGTTGTTGGACAGGGTCAGCATGATGCTGCCGTCCAATCCCTGAATGCTCAGGTTGATCTGATAGTCCGGCGCGAAGGCATCGGTAATGATCTGAAAAGGGTTGTCCATGATGCGTCACCGCCTGATTGAACGTGCAGTTGTTGACCGGCCGTGATCGGGTTGGTTCGCCATACCGGACCATCGGCCATTCCGTGGCCATTTCGCCAATTGCTTCTGTGTAGGAGCTGCCGCAGGCTGCGATGTTTTGATCTGCGCTGTTTTGACTTCGGTCATGAAGATCAAAAGATCGCAGCCTCGTTGCACTCGACAGCTCCTACACAGCTCCTGCACAGGTCATAGCAAGGGCTGTGCCGGGAAAATTGTTGGACAATGGATACGGCACAAAAAAGGCGAGCACACGGCTCGCCTTTGTCATTTGTGGCCCGTTTCAGGGCAGAACCGAATAGATGATCGCCGACAGTGCAATCAGGCCGATCAGCACCACGAACACGTTGGACGCCTGACCCGAATACTGGCGCAAGGCTGGCACGCGGCGGATGGCGTACATCGGCATCAGGAACAACAGGCAGGCAATCACCGGTCCGCCGAGGGTTTCGATCATGCCCAGAATGCTCGGGTTGAAGGTCGCAACGGCCCAGCAACTGAGGATCATGAACAGCGCGGTCGCACGGTTCAGCCAGCTCGCCGACATCACCTTGCCACGACCGCGCAGGCTCTTGACGATCATGCCCTGAAAGCCTTCGCTGGCGCCGATGTAGTGGCCGAGGAAGGATTTGGTGATCGCCACCAGCGCGATCAGCGGCGCGGCGTAAGCGATGACCGGGGTCTGGAAGTGGTTGGCCAGGTACGACAGGATCGAAATGTTCTGCGCTTTTGCGGCCGCCAGATCCGCCGGCGACAGCGCCAGCACGCAGCTGAAGCAGAAGAACATCACCGTCACCACCATCATCCCGTGGGCCATGGCGAGGATGCCGCTGCTTTTGCGTTCGGCCTCGGCGCCGTAGCGTTGCTTCTGGTCAACCGCGAACGCAGAGATGATTGGCGAGTGGTTGAACGAGAACACCATCACCGGGATCGCCAGCCACATCGTCTTGAGGAACGTCGACAGCGGCATCGCCTCCTTGGCACTGGCGAAGAACGCACCGTTCCAATTCGGGATCAGGCTGAGGCCGAGCAACAGCAGCGCGGCGACGAACGGATAGACCAGCACGCTCATGGCTTTGACGATCACGTTCTGCCCGCAACGGACGATGGCCATCAGGCCGAGGATCAGCGCCAGCGACAGAATCGCCCGGGGTGGCGGGGCGATGTGCAATTGGTGTTCGAGAAAACTGCTCAGGGTGTTGGTCAGCGCCACGCTGTACACCAGCAGAATCGGGAAGATCGCGAAGAAGTACAGCAGGGTGATCAGCTTGCCGGCACCGATGCCGAAGTGTTCTTCGACGACTTCGGTGATGTCGCCCGAACGCCCGGACAGCACGAAGCGGGTCAGGCCGCGGTGGGCGAAGAAGGTCATCGGGAACGCCAGCAGCGCCAGAATCAGCAACGGCCAGAAACCGCCGACCCCGGCATTGATCGGCAGGAACAAGGTGCCGGCACCGATGGCGGTGCCGTACAGACCGAGCATCCAGGTGGTGTCGGATTTGCTCCAGCCCTTGTGGGCAATTTCGGTGTTGCGTGTGCGATCTACAGCGGGATTTTCAGCAGCAGGTGTACGTACATCGGTCATCGTTTTTGCCTCGTTATTATTTTTGCTCGGGCTCACGGTTGGCAGGCCGCGGGTGTCGGCCTGCCGGGGCGCTCAGGGAATGCGCGTCAGCATTCCACCCAGCTCACGGCCAGGCCGCCCCGTGAAGTCTCTTTGTATTTGTCGTGCATGTCGGCGCCGGTATCGCGCATGGTGCGGATCACCCGGTCGAGAGAAATGAAGTGTTTGCCGTCGCCGCGCAGGGCCATTTGCGTGGCGTTGATCGCCTTCACGGCGGCGATGGCGTTGCGCTCGATGCACGGCACCTGCACCAGGCCGCCGACTGGGTCGCAGGTCAGGCCGAGGTTGTGTTCCAGGCCGATTTCGGCGGCGTTTTCCAGTTGCTCCGGGGTCGCGCCGAGCACTTCAGCGAGGCCTGCCGCGGCCATGGCGCAGGCTGAACCGACTTCGCCCTGGCAGCCGACTTCGGCGCCGGAGATCGAGGCATTTTTCTTACACAGAATGCCGACGGCGGCGGCGCCCATGAAGAACGCGACGACGTCATCGTCAGACGCGTCCGGATTGAATTTCATGTAGTAGTGCAGCACCGCCGGAATGATCCCGGCCGCGCCATTGGTCGGCGCGGTCACCATGCGCCCGCCGGCAGCGTTCTCTTCGTTGACGGCGAGGGCGAACAGGTTTACCCACTCCATCGCCGACAGCGTCGAACTGATGACATTCGGCTTGCCGATTTCCAGCAGGCTGCGGTGCAATTTCGCTGCGCGGCGCGGCACGTTCAGCCCACCGGGCAGAATGCCTTCGTGACGCAGGCCTTGCTCGACACACTCGCGCATCACCGACCAGATGTGCAGCAAACCGTTACGGATTTCAGCGTCGCTGCGCCAGGCCCGTTCGTTGGCCATCATCAGTTCCGAAACGCGCAAGTTGTGCTGCTTGCACAGGCTCAACAGTTCGGCAGCGCTGGAAAAATCGTACGGCAGCACCACGTCGCCGGCCGGTGCCACACCGGACTCGGCTTCCGCGGCTTCGATGATGAAACCGCCGCCAATCGAGTAGTACGTCTGCGTGAACAGCTCGGCGCTTTCGCCGAAGGCTGTCAGCGACATGGCGTTGGGGTGGTAGGGCAGGCTTTCGTCCAGCAGCAGGAGGTCGCGCTGCCAGTTGAAGGAAATTTCTCTGTGACCGGCCAGCGACAGCAGACCACTTTCGCGCAGTTGCTGGATGCGTGGGTCGATGGTCGCCGGATCAATGCTGTCCGGCCATTCGCCCATCAGGCCCATGACCGTGGCGCGGTCGGTGGCGTGGCCGACACCGGTGGCCGACAGCGAACCATACAAGCGGATTTCCACGCGACGCACATCGTTGAGCAGCCGTTGGTCGATCAGCGCCTGGGCGAAGGTTGCGGCGGCGCGCATCGGGCCGACGGTGTGGGAACTGGATGGACCGATGCCGACTTTGAATAGATCGAAAACACTGATAGCCATGCTAAACCCTTACAAGCAATGGAGTAGGAATCGCTGCCATTTTTTGTAGGACAAGCGCAATGTCGGCGATACTGCCTACCTCGGTCCTACGTGACCAACGAAACTTCCTAAGAAAGCCTTTAGCAGGACTAAACGATGAGTCGTCAATTGCATGCCCAGACCTACGTCTGGCTGCAGGTGTTTTCCTGTGCCGCGCGGCACCTGTCGTTCACCCGTTGTGCGGAAGAGCTGCACATCACTCCGGGGGCGGTCAGCCAGCAGATTCGCCAATTGGAAGAGCGTCTGGGTTTTCGCCTGTTCCATCGACGAGCGCGGGGTGTCGAGTTGAGTGCGGAAGGCCAGCGACTGGCCATCACGGTCAACGAGGCCTATGGCAGCATCGATGCTGAATTGCGCCGTCTGGATGCCGGGATGATCAGCGGGATTCTGCGGGTGCGTTCGATTCCATCGTTCCTCAGCAAATGGCTGACCCCGCGTCTGCCGCGTCTGCAACAGCGCTATCCGGACATCCAGTTGCGCCTGGTGGCCGAGGACAGCAGCGTGCCGTTGCATGAGGGCGACTTTGATCTGGCGATTGACCTGAATGACGGCAGCTATCCGGGGCTGTTATCCACAGCCTTGCTCGACGAACAGATTTTCCCGGTGTGCGCACCGAGCCTGTTGCGTGGACGTCCGCCGCTGCATGGGCCGGTGGATCTGGTGCATTTTCCGTTGTTGCACGACATCACCGCGTGGCGCGGCAGTTATGAATATGCGGAATGGGAGTTCTATCTGAATGCGATTGGCTTCGAGGGCGCCGACGTGCGGCGTGGGCACACGTTCAATCGCAATCACCTGACGATCGAAGCGGCGATCGCCGGTATGGGTGTGGCAATTGCCCGGCGCACGCTGCTCAACGATGAGCTGGAGCGCGGGACGCTGATTGTGCCGTTCGGCCTGTCGGTGCCCAACCACAAACGCTACGTGCTGCTGTATGCGCCGGGGGCGTTGAGCCATCCGGGCGTGCGCGCGGTGCATGACTGGCTGGTGGAGGAGGCGGGGATTTTCCGCAGCTTGCACCCGTTGAATGACGGGCAATTGTGACCAAATCTTGCGGGGTAGCGAGGCAACCCAACTCCCGACCTTACCAGTGACTTGCCCGGTTGTCCGGCTTTTTTTGCGAATGAATATTTATCTTTTTTCAGGGGTTGAAATGTTCGCCGGTCGGGCCGATTGTTGTAACCAAGAGGTCAGGAAATTCAATTCGAGGCCTCTCGCGAGCTAGCTGAAATAAGGGATGAACTATGCAAATCCAAGTCAACAGCGATAACCATATTCAAAGCAGTAAACGACTGGAGGAGTGGGTACGTACAACTATTGAGAGCACGCTCGACCGTTATGAAGAAGACCTGACCCGTGTCGAAGTCCACCTGAGCGACGAGAACGGCGACAAACCAGGTCCTCATGACATGCGTTGCCAACTGGAAGCGCGGCCAAAAGGCCATCAACCGATTTCCGTCACCCATAAAGCCGATTCGCTGGAACAGGCGATCGATGGTGCAGCCGAAAAACTGGAACACGCGCTGGAGCACCTGTTTGGCAAACTGCGGGGCAAACCACGCGCCGCCATCGTGCCATTCAGCAAGGCGAATGACGCACTGCTGGAAGAAGAGTTTCTGGAGAACGAACAGGCAGCGATCAACAGTTGATGCGCTGATTTTTCAAGCCACCCCATGAGAACGGGCCTGCGCAAGCAGGCCCGTTTTTGTTTGTGTTGCTGAACACTGTGGCGAGGGAGCTTGCTCCCGCTGGGCTGCGAAGCGGCCCCAAAACCTGCAAAGGCGTTCAACAGCCAGACCGCATTAGCAGGATTTACGTCTGCTTCGCAGCCGAGCGGGAGCAAGCTCCCTCGCCACAGTTTTTTTAGAAAGCCACAGACGTTTGTACATACACCGTACGTGGTTCACCCACGTACTTGCCCTTGTTGTTGTCATCGAACGAACGGGTGAAGTATTGGGTGTTGAAGATGTTCTTCACCCCCACCGCCACATTCAGATCCGACAACTGCGGGCCGAAGTCGTAACCGGCGCGGCTGCTGAACAGCATGTAGCCGGGGATCTTGCCGGTGCTGCCGTCGGCACTTTCTTTCGAGGTGTTGGCGTTGTCGGCGAACTGGTCGCTCTGGAAGCTGCTGTCGACGTTGAGCTTCCACGGCCCTTCGGTGTAACCGACACCAATCGTGCCTTTGTGTTTCGAGGAAAACGGCACGCGATTGCCCTTGTTCGGTCCGTCTTCGCGGATGGTCGCGTCGACATAGGCATAAGTGGCGTACACATCGAAACCGGCCAGTGCCGGGCTCAAGTCATCCAGCGCGTAGTTGACGCTGGTCTCGATGCCCTGATGACGGGTCTCGCCACGGGCGATCACCGAGTCGTTGGTCTGGTTGCTTTCGTACTGGTTGTCGAAGTTGATCAGGAACGCGCCGATCTCCGCGCGCAGTGCGCCGTTGTCATAACGGGTGCCGAGTTCCCAGGTGCGCGCCTTCTCCGGTTTCACCTCGCCGCTGCTCACGCGGTTGGGCATCTGACTGTACTGCACGCTGCCGAACGAACCTTCGGTGTTGGCGTACAGATTCCAGCTGTCGCTCAGGTGATACAGCACGTTCAGTGCCGGCAGCGCGGTGTTGTAGTCGCCCTTGTATTTGACGTCGGTCAGGTTGTTGGTCTGCTGCGACTCGATCATCTCGTAGCGCACGCCCGGGGTGATGGTCCATTTGCCGATGTCGATGCGATCGTCGACGAAGAACGCATTGGCTTCGGTGCCGCCGCGGGTATCGCGGTCGTTGCGGCTGTCGGTGGTCGGGTATTGGTTGCTGCTGATCGGCGTGCGATAGCGCAATTCGTGGCCGGCCTCGTTGATGTAGCGGTAGCCGACGCCGACTTCGTGGCTGGTCGGGCCGAGGTCGAAGCCTTGGGCGAAACGGGTTTCGAAACCGCGCACCCAATACTCGCGCGGCGACAGCGAGAGGAATGTGCCCTGATCCAGATAGCCGCTGCGCAGGGTTTTGGTGAAGAAGGTGTTGGCGGTGAATTCGCGGCGATCTTCCTGATAGCGATAGCCGAAGTTGAACATCGTCCGACGGCCCCAGAACTGGTCTTTCAGGCGTGTCGACTGATACGGATCGGCGTCGTAATCGGCAACGCTGAGGCCGCCGGGCATATCGGCCTTGCCTTCGTAATACTGGGCCATGGCGTTGAAGCTGTTGGCCTCGTCGAGCTGGTATTTGCCCTTGAGGATCAGGTCGTCGATTTCGCTGTCGCTGTGTTCACGCCAGTCGCCGCCACGGGTGCCGGAGTACAGCAGCGCGCCGCCCAGACCATTTTCGTTGGTGCCGCCGGCCAGCAGGTTGGCGCTGGTCTTGAAGCCATCGTGACTCGACGACGGGCTGGTTTCCGTCTGGAAACCACCCTTGACCGTCGGCGCGTCGGGAATGGCGCGGGTCACGAAGTTGACCACGCCGCCGACGTTCTGCGGGCCGTAACGCACGGCGCCGCCGCCACGCACCACGTCCACGGCATCCATGTTGCCCATGCTGATCGGCGCGAACGACAACTGCGGTTGGCCGTAGGGTGCGAACGGTACGGGAATGCCGTCCATCAGCACGGTCGAGCGCGCGGCAAGGCGCGGATTGAGGCCGCGAATGCCGAAGTTCAGCGCCATGTCGTGGCTGCCGGTGCCGTTGTTTTCCGGAGCGTTGACCCCGGGGATGCGGTTGAGCACATCGCGCGCCTGAGTCGCGCCCTGCCGTTCAAAATCTTCGCGGCGGATCACGTCGCGGGCACCCGGGTGTTCGAACACGTTGACCTGCGCGGCATCACCGAGCCAGTCACCAACGACTTTCGAGGTGTCCAGCTCCAGCGCCGTGTCGCCGACCGGTTGCAGGCTGAAGGCATTGTTGCCCTCGGCGCGGGCTTGCAGGCCGGTGCCTTCGAGCAGCGCATCGAGACCTTGTTCGGCGCTGTAGCTGCCTTCGAGGCCACGGCTTTGCACGCCGCTGGTGATTTGTGAGCCAAAGGAAATCAGCACGCCAGCTTCACGACCAAACTGGTTGAGGGCGTTTTCCAGCGACGCCGGGGCGATGTGGTAAACCTTGGTTTCGGCAGCTATGACCGGCAGGGCGCTGAAGCTCAGGCTGGCGCCCAGTACGAGGTTGCGCAGACTGCGGGCCAGCGGCGTGAGGCGAGTGGGGTGCATGAAGGTTGATCCTGAGAAGGTTGAATCAAGGGGGCTTTCCTTCTCTGTCACGCCAGATCTGAAAAACGGCTCACGGTTTACGAATATTTTTTGAATGACTGATTTTGTGGCCAGGGAGCAAGCTCCCTCGCCACAGTTTTCTGCTAAGCCCGCGCCTCGACGCTGACCCAATAGCGGGTAAAGCGCCGCACTTTCACCGGCAGACTGATTTGCAGCAGATCAAGAATCCGTTCGCTGTCGTCCAGTGGATAAGTCCCAGATATCAGCAGGTCGGCCACTTTCGCAGCGCAATGCAACTGCCCTCGACGGTAGCGGCCGAGCTCTTCAAGGAAGTCGCCCAGGCGCATGTGCGCGGCGATCAGCATGCCGTCGGCCCAGGCGCCGCTGTTGGCGTCCAACGGCTTGGCCTCGCTGATCGAGGTGGCACTGAAACTCAGTTGTCGGGCGATCGGCAGTTGCATCGGCGCGCGTCCGTTGGCGGTCAGTTCGACCGTGCCTTCGAACAGCGCGACCTGTGTGCGATCAGCAAATTGTCGAACGTTGATACGGGCAGCACTGGTTTTCAACACACCTTGCGCCGTGCTTACTGCGAACGCTTGCGCGGTGCTGAGCAGGATCTCGCCTTCGAGCAAACGGATCAGTCGTTGCGCGCCATCCACGTCCGCCGCACTGGCTGTGTTGAGCTGCAACTGGCTGTCTGCGCCCAGCGCAATTTTGCGGCGTTGGCCCACCGGGCTGCGGTAATCGGCGAGCAGCGTCGGCAGCGGATTGTGCTCGCGCATGCCCCAGGTGACGGCGGAACCGGCACCCAGAAGCAGCAGCAACTTGAGGGTCTGGCGTCGACTGGAAGACTTCGGCCCGTTCAACGCGGCATGCGCCAATGGCGAAGCCACACCGCGCAAGCGCTGGTTGACCCGCTGCATGTGCTCCCACGCCCGACGATGTTCGCTGTGGGCGTCCAGCCAGTGTTGCCAGGCCTGTTGCTGACGCGGGGAGAGCGTGCCTTGCTGCATTTCCATCAGCCAGTACACGGCCTGTTCGGCCACTTGCGCAGAGAAATCCGGAACGCGGTTCACAGGGCGAAGTAGCAGCGCAGGGCGGCTTTTTGCAGGTGACGTTTGACGGTGGCCACCGAAATGCCCAGCTCGGCGGCAATCTGCGGATAGGTCAGGCCATCGACCTGCGCCAGCAAAAACGCGCGTTTGACCGGTCGTGGCAAACCATCGAGCAATTGGTCCAGTTCGATCAGGGTTTGCAGGATGATCGCTTTGTCTTCTTCCGATGGCGCGAGCATTTCCGGCATCTGCGCCAGGGTGTCGAGGTAGGCGCGTTCCAGATCCTGACGACGGTAATGATTGAACAGCACGCGTTTGGCGAGGGTAGTGAGAAAGGCGCGCGGTTCGATGATCACCGCGGGTTCGCGGGCGCTGAGCACGCGAATGAACGTGTCTTGCGCCAGATCCGCCGCGCTGTCCGGGCAGCCGAGTTTGCGCCGCAACCAGCCGGTGAGCCAGCTGTGGTGGTCTTGGTAGAGCGATTCGACGGGATGGGCGGACGGCAACGGTATTACTCCGGGCGCATGATGGATGCGTTAGAGAACAAGAACTGTTCGCATTGTAGGGGCGGGCGAGGGTGTCCGGCAATCAGATGCTTTTGCGTATGAGAATATTTATCATTAATATTGCTCGCCTGTTGGTCCGGCCTCGTCGGTCGGACGTTTTTTCGTTTCAGGGTCGAAACATGAAAGGCAAACTCGCCTCACTTCCCATGTCCTATCGTCTGGCCGTCACCTCGCGGGTGCTGGCGGCGGTGTTCGGCGGCTATCTGGTCGCGGCGCTGGCCAGCGTGGCCCTGACGATGTGGTTACCGTTGAGCCGCGCCGAAGCTGTAGTGACTGGCATGACCATTTCCTTTCTGGTCTATCTGGTTGCGGTGCTGTGGTGTTTCGCTTGCCGCACGGCATGGTCGGCGTGGGTCGGATTGCTGGTGCCGAGCGTGATTCTGGCGACGGTGTCCGGGGCCGCACGTGGTTTGGGCTACGCATGAAAGAGGGCTTTCGCCAGTCGATGGCCTGGCTGCACACCTGGACGGGGCTGGTGTTCGGCTGGCTGCTGTTCGCGATTTTCCTGACCGGGACACTGGCCTATTTCAAGGACGAAACCACGCACTGGATGCAGCCGGAAATCCCTTTGCGCCCGCTCAACGCCGAAGCGAGCCTGACGCTGGCGCAAAACTATCTGCAACAACGGGCGCCGAATGCTTCACGCTGGCGGATCGGCCTGCCCAGCGCCCGCGAGCCCGGCCTTTCCGTCAGTTGGCAAGACACTCCGGCCAGCCCTGGCAAGCGCGGCAAGTTCACTGAAAAGACGCTCGACGCGCAAACCGGAGCCGAAGTAGAACCCCGGGAAAGCATGGGCGGCGAATTCTTCTACCGGTTCCATTTCCAGCTGCAAATGCCCTATCCGTGGGGCCGCTGGCTGGCGACCAGTGCGGCGATGGTGATGTTCATCGCGTTGATCACCGGCATCATCACCCACAAGAAAATCTTCAAGGATTTCTTCACCTTCCGCCCGCGCAAGGGCCAGCGCACCTGGCTCGACGGCCACAACGCCGTGGGTGTGCTGGTTTTGCCGTTCCACCTGATGATCACCTACAGCAGCCTGGTGATTTTCATGGCGATGGTTATGCCGGCGAGCATTCTGGCGACTTACGGCAACAACCTCGGTGCGTTCTACGATGAGGTGTTTCCCGAAACGCCGCTGCCGGAGCGCGCCGGCCAGCCAGCGACTTTGCCGCCGCTGGCTGCGCTAATGACGCGCGCCAGTGAGCACTGGGGCGGCGGCCACGCGACACGGGTGATGGTCACTAACCCCGGCGATGCCAGTGCCTCTGTGCAGTTTTCCCGTGCCAGTTCCGACAAGATCACCTACGAGTACGGTAGCGATGTGACCTTCAATGGCGTGACCGGGCAGTTGCTCGGCGCCACAGCGGACAAGCCGCTGCCGATGGTGATTGCCGGGAGTTTTTACGGTTTGCACATCGGCCGGTTCGCCGGCCCGGTACTGCGCTGGCTGTACTTCCTCTGCGGCCTGGCCGGTACGGCGATGATCGGCACCGGGCTGGTGATCTGGCTCGGCAAGCGTCAGCTCAAACACGCAAAAAGTGGCGTGATGCCGTTCGAGTTACGGCTGGTCGAAGTGCTGAACATTGCCAGCATGGCGGGATTGGTCAACGCGGTGGCGGTGTTCTTCTGGAGCAATCGTCTGTTGCCGCCGAGTCTCGATGGGCGGGCCGATTGGGAGGTGAACGCCTTCTTCATCGCCTGGGGCTTGAGCGTGGTGCACGCACTGCTCAGGCCTGGACGCAAGGCTTGGGTCGAACAACTGGCACTGGCAGCGCTGCTGTTCGGCGCGGTGCCGTTGCTCAATGCGTTGACCACTTCGCATCACCTCGGCGTCACGCTGGCACAAGGTGACTGGGCGCTGGCCGGTTTCGACCTGACCTGTCTCGGCGCCGGTCTGTTTCTGACGTGGGCCGCCTGGAAGATGCAGCGCGCCGGGCATAGTGTGCGAGTGAAAAAAACGCCCCGCGAAACGGCTCGGCCAATCACGCTCGAGCAGGGGACGAACTGATGCTGCTGGCGTTGTTGCTGTGCTATGCCGGATTCACCGCGTTGTGCCTGTCGATGCCACGGCATCACGACGAACTGCTGGGGCGCAAACCTTCAGCCCGGCGTGGTCGGGGTCTGAAACTCTTCGGTTGGCTCATGCTGGGCCTGTCACTCTGGGCCACCGTGGCTGCCAACGGTTGGGGCTTGGGTCTGGTCGACTGGTTCGCGGTGCTGATGTGCAGTGCGCTGGCGTTGGTACTGCTGATGCCGTATCGGCCGAAACTGGCCTTGGTGCTGGCCGCTTTGAGTTTGCTGGCAAGCCCGGTCGTTGCCTGGGCGCAGGGCTGACATGCTGATCGGTCATCCTCCGGAATCCCGCGACGACGAGCCACACGGCGCGCGTGCGCATTTTCTCCAGGTGTTCCTGTCGCAGCGCTCGCAGATGGAAGCGCTGGTGAACCGGCGCGTCGGCTGCCGGGCCACAGCGGCAGATCTGGTGCAGGATCTGTTCCTGCGTTTCTGGCGACGGCCGCTGGTGCAGGTCGAAGAACTCAGCACCTATCTTTTGCGTTGCGCCGGCAACATCGCCATCGATCATTTGCGCAGCGAAGGTACGCGGGTGCGGGTCAATGAGGGCTGGCAACCGGACGCGCCGGACAGCCACGGCAGCGAACCGCAAGCTGCGCTCGAAGCAGGCAATGATCTGCGCCATGTCGAAGCGGCGTTGCGCGCCTTGCCCGAACGCACCCGGCAGATCTTTTTGCTCAATCGCATCCACGGTCGCAAGTACGCGGACATCGCCAAGGCCATGGGCTTGTCCCAAAGCGCCGTGGAAAAACATATGATGCGCGCCCTCGAGGCCTGCAAGGCCAGCCTGCGCGAACCCGCGCCACGTCTGCCAGGGAAAGCACCGTGAATCACACCGACCGCATCGTCCCGACGCCGACTCAGGAACAGGCCGCACTCGCTTGGCTGAGTCTTCTGCATGACCGCCCGAGCAGCGGCGATCAACTGACCTTCAGCCAGTGGCTGCGCGCCGACCCGGCCCACGCCGAGGCTTACGCGCAGGCGCAAGTGCTGTGGGAGCTAAGCGAAAGTCCGGCACGCACTCTGGCCGATGAAGATGCGTTTGCGTTGCAGGGGTACCTCAATGCGATGGATCGCCCGCGTCGCTCAGCGCTTGTGCGCTGGTCGGGCGCGCTGGCGATGGCCGCGTGTCTGATGCTGATGATCAGTCTCGGCACCGGCTGGCAACCGCAGCGCTGGGTCGATGATCTGGGCGCCGATTACGTTTCGGCGCCGGGCGAGATCCGCACCGTGACGCTGGCCGATCAATCGCAAGTCACGCTGGATGCCGACAGCGCCATCGCCGTGGATTTCAGCCAGGGCGAACGGCATGTGCAACTGCGTCGCGGTGCCGGTTTTTTCAGTGTCACGCATACCGGCGAGCCGTTCGTGGTCGAGGCCGAGAATGGTCAGGCGCGGGTACTCGGCACGCAGTTCGAAGTGCGTCTGCAACCCGGTGGCGCGCAAGTCACGGTGCTGTCCGGGCGCGTTGGCGTGACGGCGGATCGCGACGCGCCGCAGCAGATTCTGACGGCCGGCCAGCAAGTGGCCTACGGGCAGGGCACTGCGGAAAAACTGCACGCGGTGGACAGCGAAGCGCAACTGGCCTGGCGTCAGGGCTGGCTGAATTACTACAAGGCGTCACTGGCCGATGTGGTGCAGGATTTGCGGCGCTATTACCCGGGGCGGGTCGTTGTACTCAACGATGAGCTGGCGGCGCGCAAGGTCAGCGGCAGTTTTCCGAGCAAGGATCCGCAGGCTGTGTTGAGTTCGCTGCAAGGGGTGATGGGGTTTGAGCAGCATCAGGTGTTGGGGCATCTGATTATTGTGCGCTAGGTCTACTGGCCTCTTCGCGAGCAAGCCCGCTCCCACAGGGGAATGCATTCCAGATGTGGGAGCGGGCTTGCTCGCGAAGGCGTCAGAACTACCGACGCTGCTCCCGAAAAATATTTTCAAAATTGTGGTGAGGTAAACCACAGGCCCATCCGTGTAGTGACTGAAACTGCGAGTCATTCGCATCCGTTGCGGTTCTACACAGGTCATTGAGCAATGAAGTCCAGGGAAAAATCGGGTTCGGTCAAACAGTGGTTGGGTGTTTCGGCACTGAGTTTTTGCGCATTGGCGCTGTTGCCGATGAGCGTGGCGCTCGCCGCTGAAACCGTCAGCAGCCCGGCGCAAAAGCAGTTCAGTTTTTCCCTGAGCGCCAAACCGCTGCCCCAGGCCCTGAGCGACTTCAGCCGTATCACCGGGCAAAGCGTGGTCTACACCGATGAAGCGCCGTACGGCCTCAACGCCCCGGCGGTCAGCGGCCAGATGAGTGCCGAACAGGCGCTGCAACGCTTGCTCAGTGGCTCCGGCATGACCTTCCGCCGCACCGACAGCCACACCTTCGCGCTTGAGCCGCAACCCACCGCGGGCGCCCTCAATCTCGGCGCCACCACTATCACCTCGATGCGCGACGAGTCGATGAGCTACCAGCCGCCGCAAACCAGTTCGGTGATGCGCTCCTCGGCTTCGCTGCAGGAAATCCCGCAGACCGTCAACGTGATCCCGGCTCAGGTCATTCGCGATCAGACCCCGCGCAATCTCGACGATGCGCTGGCCAATATCAGCGGCATTACCCAGGCCAATACCTTGGGCAGCACTCAGGATTCGGTGATGATTCGCGGCTTTGGCGACAACCGCAACGGCTCGATCATGCGCGACGGCATGCCGATCGTGCAGGGTCGCGGGATGAACGAGACCGTTGATCGTGTCGAAGTGCTCAAGGGCCCAGCCTCACTGCTGTACGGAATTCAGGACCCGGGCGGCGTGGTCAATCTGGTCAGCAAGAAGCCGGAACTGACCCAATACAACGCTTTGACCCTGCGCGGCTCAACCTATGGCGACGGCAAGAATGGCAGCGGCGGCAGCTTCGACAGCACCGGTGCGCTGGGCGATTCCGGCCTCGCTTACCGCATGGTGCTGGATCACGAAGACGAAGATTACTGGCGCAACTTCGGCACCCATCGCGAGACGTTGATCGCGCCATCGCTGGCCTGGTATGGCGAGCGTACCAAGCTGCTGTTCTCCTACGAACACCGCGAGTTTCTCACGCCGTTCGACCGTGGCACGCTGATCGATCCGCGCACCAACCACCCGCTGGACATCTCGCGCAACGAGCGTCTGGACGAGCCGTTCAACGACATGGAAGGTCGTTCCGACCTGTACCACTTCGAGGCCGACCACGAACTCAACGACGACTGGAAAGCCCACTTCGGCTACAGCTGGAACCGCGAAACCTACGACGCCAGCCAGGTGCGCGTGACCGCCATCGACACCAAAAAAGGCACGCTGACCCGCAGCATGGACGGCACCCAAGGCGCGATCAGCACTGACCGCTTCGCCACCGCCAGCCTCGAAGGCAAGGTCAACGTGCTGGGCATGCAACATGACCTGGTGTTCGGCGTCGACGACGAGTACCGCAAGATCTACCGCGCCGACCTGATCCGCCAGAAAAGCCTGAGCACCTTCAGCTACGTCAACCCGGTCTACGGTCGCGAAGTCGAAGGCACCACCGTCAGCCCGGCGGACAGTGCGCAGACCGATCTGCTGCGCAGCGATTCGGTGTTCCTGCAGGACTCGATCCACCTCAATGACCAGTGGATTCTGGTTGCCGGCGGGCGCTTCCAGGAATACGACCAGTACGCCGGCAAAGGCGTGCCGTTCAAGGCCAACACCGACAGCAATGGGCAGAAATTCGTACCGCGCGCCGGTCTGGTGTATCGCTACACCGACGAGTTGTCGTTCTACGGCAGCTACACCGAATCGTTCAAACCCAACTCGACCATTGCCCCGCTCAGCGGCAGCAGCACCGTGCTCGACGGCAGCATCGCGCCGGAACAAGCCAAGTCGTGGGAACTGGGCGCGCGTCTGGATATGCCGGGGCGCATCACCGGCAATATCGCGCTGTTCGACATCAAGAAACGCAACGTGCTGGTCTCCAACTCTGAAGGCCCAACCACTATTTACAGCGCGGCGGGCGAGGTGCGTTCCCGTGGTCTGGAACTCGATCTGACCGGCCAACTGACCGACCGTTGGAGCCTGATCGGCGCCTATGCCTACACCGATGCCGAGGTCACCGAAGACCCGGACTACAAAGGCAATCGCTTGCAAAACGTGGCGAAGAACAGCGGCTCATTGTCGGCGGTGTATGACTTCGGCAGCGTGATCGGTGGCGATCAACTGCGGGTCGGCGCCGGGGCGCGGTATGTCGGCGAACGCGCGGGCAACGCGGTGAATGATTTCGACCTGCCGAGCTACACCGTGGCCGATGCGTTCGCCACTTATGACACCAAGCTTGAGGGACAGAAGGTCAAGTTTCAGCTCAACGTGAAGAACCTGTTCGACCGCACCTACTACACCTCGGCGGCGAGCCGGTTCTTTGTGTCGATGGGCGATTCGCGGCAGATTTCGTTGTCGAGCACGTTGGAATTCTGATCCGCAACCGCGTCATCGTTCTTCGCGAGCAAGCCCGCTCCCACAGGTTCTCCGGTCGGACACAAACGTCTTGAACGGCCGCAGACCTGGTGGGAGCGGGCTTGCTCGCGAAGAGGCCCGAACAGGCAATAAAAAACCCGGCTCTAACGCAAAAACGCCTGCCGATATTCCCCCGGCGTCCCACCCAATACCTGCCGAAACCGGTTGGTGAAATGACTGGCACTGGCAAACCCGCACGCCAGCGCAATCTCCCCCAACGGCAACGCCGTGCCGCGCAACAACTCCCGCGCCCGGCTCAAGCGGCGCGCCAGCACGTACTGATGCGGCGGCAAGCCAAAGCTCACGCGAAACATTCGGGCAAAGTGGTATTCCGACAACGCGCACAATCCGGCCAGTTGTCCGAGGCTGATCGGCTCGGCCAACTGATTGTCGATGAACTCGACCAACTGCCGACGCTGATGCGGCGCCAGACCACCCTTGAGGCGCAACCCCTGACGGGCGCCGACCTGGCTGAGCAAGGTATGGCTGATCAATTCATGGGCAATGCTGCTGGTCAGCACGCGCTCGGCAGGCTCTTCCCAATTCAGTGTCAGTAACTGGCGAAAACGTCGCGCCTGCTGCGGATCTTCCAGAAAGGTCTGCTCGCGCAGTTGCATCTCCCGCGGCTCGCGATCAAGCAGCGTGACGCAACCGAGGGCAAATTGTTCGGCGCTGAAATACAGGTGAGCGAGGCGGATATCACCGTTGATCACCCAGCCGGATTCGTGATCCGCCGGCAGGATGCACAGCTTGTCCGGCCCACCCTTGTGCCCCGGTTGCCCGCGACGAAAAGTGCCGGTGCCGCCGGCGATGTAGCAGGACAGGGTGTGATGGCTCGGCGCTTCGTATTCCTGGGCGTCGTGGTGGTTGGTCCACAGGGCCGCAGACAAGCCGTCACCGAGCTCGGCGCTGTGCACAAGGCGCGCGTTCGGCGAGCGGTTGAGGGCTTGAAAGACTTGCAGGGTATCGATAGCGGCCATGTTCGGTTCTCTCCAACGCCTTGCATCCTACTCCGTAGACGTCGCGCTGCCAGCCTGTCGGGCGACAAAAGCGCAAGAATCTGCAAGCGCCCCGACCCTTGCTGCCGCACCCTGAATCGCTGTTAAACGTAAAACCTGTGGCGAGGGAGCTTGCTCCCGCCGAGTGCGCAGCACTCATGAACGGGGCCGCTTCGCAGCCCAGCGCGAGCAAGCTCGCTCGCCACAGAGTGTCCCGTGTCCTCAGGAGTCTCGTCATGAACCTTTCGCTGTATCTGCTGACCGTGCTGATCTGGGGCACCACTTGGATTGCCCTGAAATGGCAACTCGGTGTGGTGGCGATTCCGGTGTCGATCGTCTATCGCTTTGGCCTCGCTGCGTTGGTGCTGTTCGTGCTGTTGCTGCTCAGTCGGCGACTGCAACCGATGAATCGGCGCGGGCATCTGATCTGCGTGGCGCAGGGTTTGTGCCTGTTTTGCGTCAACTTCATGTGCTTCCTGACGGCCAGCCAGTGGATTCCCAGCGGACTGGTCGCGGTGGTGTTTTCCACGGCCACTTTGTGGAACGCGCTCAATGCACGGGTATTCTTCGGTCAGCGCATCGCCCGTAACGTGCTGATGGGCGGGGCGCTCGGCCTGTTCGGTCTGGGAATGCTGTTCTGGCCGGAACTGGCCGGCCATCACGCCAGCCCTGAAACGTTGCTCGGGCTTGGTCTGGCGCTGTGCGGCACGCTGTGTTTTTCGGCGGGCAACATGCTCTCGAGCCTGCAGCAGAAGGCCGGTCTGAAACCGTTGACCACCAATGCCTGGGGCATGGCCTACGGCGCGGCGATGTTGTCGGTGTGGTGCCTGGTGAAAGGGATTCCGTTCGACATGGACTGGTCGCCGCGTTACGTCGGGGCGTTACTGTATCTGGTGATCCCGGGTTCGGTGATTGGCTTCACCGCCTACCTGACGCTGGTCGGGCGCATGGGCCCGGAGCGCGCAGCCTATTGCACGGTGCTGTTCCCGGTGGTGGCGTTGAACGTTTCGGCGTTTGCCGAAGGGTATCAATGGACTGCGCCGGCGCTGGTCGGACTGGTGTTGGTCATGCTCGGGAACATTCTGGTGTTCCGCAGACCTCGTGCAATACAGGTGCCGGCTCAGGGAAAGTTGGCCTGATGGTGAATTGAGTCGGGCGCTGTTTCAGCGCTCGACTCTTAAGACGATATAAATCAGCAGCGGAAATATGAAGTCGACAATGTGTCGGGCCCAGTCCTTGGCGTTCCAGGTTTGTGAAGTATCCATGTCAAACCATTCAACACCGATTACTTGCAGGCACAAGTAGTAGATAAACAGCGCGATCAATAAACCAATGATCGAAAACCGCTTCGCTTCATGAAATTTTTCTTTCGTAGCATTTATGTTTTTCAGCAGATGATAAGTACCTAACAGGCAAAAAGCGGTGTAGGTCACTTCCAGCGTGATAATGAGCCAGTAGATCCGGTGGTGAAGCATGGGGGAAGTGATCGCGCGATAGCGGATGCTGAGGTTGTGTTGGGTAGTGTCCATGCTCAGAACATGCCCGACATACTCATAGTTTGAAGCATAGTCAGTGAAGTTGCTGTACATCACCAGCAAGCCAAAAAAACTGATATAGCCCATCAGTATGACTTTGCTGAAGCGGATGATTTTATCCGTGGTCAGAGTGTTCAAGTGAGTGTTCTCCATGATATTTATCGAGAAGCCGACAAGTCAGGAGAGTTTATAGCGGGTGTTTTTATTTCGGTGCAGGGTTGAATTTCAAAACATGTGCGGGGGAAACTTGTCGGGCAAGTATCTTTTGATACTTGCCCGATGTTTTTTAACCGCGCCAGACCTGTGGGTTCACCAGATCCTGTGGGCGCTCGCCGAGCAAAGCGCTGCGCAAGTTGGCCATTGCGCGATTGGCCATGGCTTCGCGGGTTTCATTCGTAGCGGAGCCGATGTGCGGCAATGTCACTGCGTTTTTCAGCTGAAACAGCGGTGATTCGGCCAGCGGTTCTTTCTCGTAGACGTCCAGACCGGCGCCGCGGATGCGGTTGTTTTGCAGGGCTTCGATCAGCGCCGGTTCGTCGACCACCGGGCCACGGGAGATGTTGACCAGGATCGCGTCCGGTTTCATCAGCGCCAGTTCGCGGTGGCTGATCAGGTGGCGAGTCTTGTCGCTGAGCGGTACTACCAGGCAGACGAAGTCGGCTTCGGCCAGCAGTTGGTCGAGGCTGCGAAACTGTGCGCCGAGTTGCTGTTCCAGCTCAGTCTTGCGACTGTTGCCGCTGTAGAGGATCGGCATGTTGAAGCCCAGGCGTCCGCGGCGGGCGACGGCGGCGCCGATGTTGCCCATGCCGACGATGCCCAGGGTCTTGCCGTGCACGTCGCAACCGAACAGCGGGGCGCCGACACTGGCCTGCCACTGGCCAGCCTTGGTCCAGGCGTCGAGTTCGGCGACGCGGCGGGCGCTGCTCATGATCAGGGCGAAGGCGAGGTCGGCGGTGCTTTCGGTGAGCACGTCCGGGGTGTTGGTGAGCATGATTCCGCGTTCATTGAAGTAGGCGAGGTCGTAGTTGTCGTAGCCGACCGACACGCTTGAGACCACTTCCAGTTTTGTCGCGGTTTCGAGTTGGGCCTTGCCGAGTTTGCGGCCGACGCCGATCAGGCCGTGGGCGTGGGGGAGGGCTTCGTTGAATTGGGC
Source organism: Pseudomonas sp. MWU16-30322 (assembly GCF_020515535.1). NCBI lineage: Bacteria > Pseudomonadati > Pseudomonadota > Gammaproteobacteria > Pseudomonadales > Pseudomonadaceae > Pseudomonas > Pseudomonas sp. MWU16-30322. The sequence goes on along the minus strand of NZ_JAIWYL010000006.1, from coordinate 301,906 downwards.
GTTGATGTCGCCGTTCTTGGGGTTGGGGACGATGACGTCGAATTCCTGTTGCAGGCGTTCGATCATGGGTGGGGTGATGCGGCTGAAGGCCAGGACTGTTTTTTTCATCGGGCTTGGGCTCGGCTGTCTTGATTGCCAAGCACGCTAACATTTCTGTTTTGGGTTGTCTTGGCGGCCTTTGGGCTGACCATGCTTTTGGGGTTTTGGGTGTTAATCCGTTGCTTTGGGGGTTGCTGCTGGCGGTTTCGCCCTTACGGCGAGTCACTTTGGCAAACGCCCCAAAGTAACCAAAAGTCTGGGCCCCGGCGTTCGGCCCTCGCTTAGGCTCGGGTTCCTTCGTTGCGGGATTCATCCGGGGGCATCGCCTCCGGTTTGCTTCGCTGCACCTCCTCTCGATGCATTTGGCTTCGCCAAACGGTCGCTGCGCTCCCACCCCCGGATAAACCCCTCCACTCAGCCTGCCGATGGGGCCGGCACGGCAAGATCAAGAGCTTTCGGCGAGCTGACACTCGGCCATTTGAGTGGTGAAAAGCATGCGGTCTGTCTGGACTGCTTTGCTTTTCTGTGGGAGCTGGCTTGCCAGCGATGGCGGCCTGACAGCCGACCAGTCTCCACCTGACTCACCCAATCCAACTGTAGGAGTGAGCCTGCTCGCGATGGCGGCCTGCGAGCCGACCAAATCTCCAACTGACCACACCCATTCCAACTGTGGGAGCGGGCTTGCTCGCGAAAGCGGTGTGTCAGTCTCCGCAAGTGTTGGATGTGCTGACGCTTTCGCGAGCAAGCCCGCTCCCACTATGGCTCAGCTGTGTGCCGCAGATTGGGTGATTTCCACATTATCCAGCACCCGATTCACCGCCAGTTCAGCCAGCGTGATGATTTGCTGAATCGCCAGAATCGTAGTCTGCTGTGGCGGATCGATGTCAGCAGCAATATCGCTGGTCCTGACTTGCCGAGGCCTGCGACTCCACTAGCGAGTGGGCAATCGATGCGACCTGTCGTAAACGTTCACAACGTCACCGCCGTCTGAAGGACGCCAATTTCAGGTCGCCACCCGAGCACCCGCCAGGCTCCCACTCAACTCATAAGCCGCCAGTTCCGCCTGATGCGCCGCCAATATCTCTGGCAGCGACCCGCGCAAATACTCGACCCACGTCTTGATCTTCGCATCCAGGTATTGCCGTGAAGGGTAAATCGCATACAGGTTGAGTTCCTGCGAGCGGTAGTTGGGCATGACGCGCACCAGCGTGCCGTTGCGCAGGCCTTCGATGGCGGCGTAGACCGGCAGGACGCCGACGCCCATGCCGCTGATGATTGCGGTTTTCATCGCGTCGGCGGAGTTCACCAGGAATGGCGAGCTGTTGATGGTGACCATTTCCTGGCCTTCGGGGCCGTCGAAGGCCCATTTTTCCAGGGGGATCACCGGGCTCACCAGACGCAGGCAGGCGTGGTTCAGCAGGTCGCTGGGTTTTTGCGCGCAGCCGTTGGCTTTCACGTAGGCCGGGGAGGCGCAGACGATGCTGTAGGTGATGCCCAGGCGTTGCGAGACGAAGCCCGAATCCGGTAGTTCGCGGGCCAACACGATGGACACGTCGTAGCCTTCGTCGAGCAGGTCCGGCACACGGTTGGCCATGGTCAGGTCGAAGGTCACGTCCGGGTGGGTCTTGCGGTAGCGGGCGATGGCGTCGATCACGAAGTGCTGGCCGATGCCGGTCATGGTGTGCACTTTCAACTGGCCGGCGGGGCGGGCGTGGGCTTCGCTGGCCTCGGCTTCGGCTTCTTCGACATAGGCCAGGATCTGCTCGCAGCGCAGCAGGTAGCGCTTGCCGGCCTCGGTCAGGGCGATGCGCCGGGTCGTGCGATTGAGCAGGCGGGTTTGCAGGTGGGCTTCCAGGTTGGAGACCGCGCGCGAGACGTTGGCCGTGGTGGTGTCGAGTTGCACGGCGGCGGCGGTGAAGCTGCCGGCTTCGGCCACACAACTGAAGGCGCGCATGTTTTGCAATGTGTCCATGGGGTGCTCTCAAGGGAGATGGCAAATTGTGACACGTAGTTTCAGGGGCTGAGACCCCCGACCAAGGGATTATCTCGTTAACGGTAACAAAGATTCACAGGAATCCCAGCTTATCGCCACCAAGGTGCCCACCTAGAATTGCGCCGTTGTGGGAGCGGGCTTGCTCGCGAAAGCGATTTCATCTTCAACGCGGCGTCTTCTGACAGAGCGCTTTCGCGAGCAAGCCCGCTCCCACAGGGCCTCGGTTCTTCCCCTCTTTCAGGAATTCGCAGCTGTGCCGCGTCGCATCAACAGAGCGCTTTTGCCGCTCAGTGTTCTGGCTTTTACCCTGGGTCTCAGCGGCTGCATCTCAACGCAAGGAATTGCCCCGCATAGCAAGGCATTGGAAGCCGACGCACTGGCCACTGACGACGCCATCGCCCACGCCGCCAAAGACGCCAACTGGCCCACCGCACAATGGTGGCAAGCCTACGGTGACCCGCAACTCAATCACTGGATCGACCTCGCCGTGCAGGGCAGTCCGACCATGGCCATGGCCGCTGCTCGGGTGCGGCAGGCCAAGGCCATGGCCGGTGTCGCCGAAGCGGCCGAGTCGTTGCAGATCAATGGCGAGTCGACACTCAAACGTCACAACTGGCCGACTGACCCGTTCTACGGCCCGGGCGAGCTGTCCAACACCACCACCTGGGACAACAACGCCGCGCTCGGTTTCAGCTATGCCCTCGACCTCTGGGGCCGTGAAAGCAATGCCAGCGAACGCGCGGTGGATCTGGCGCACATGAGCGCCGCCGAAGCGCGGCTGGCGCAGCTGGAATTGCAGAACAACCTCGTGCGGGCCTACATCGAACTGTCGCTGCATTACGCCCAGCGCGATATCGTCGCCGCGACGCTGAAGCAGCAACAGCAGATTCTCGATCTGGCGCAGAAGCGCCTCAACGGCGGAATCGGCACGCACTTCGAAGTCAGTCAGGCCGAAACGCCGCTGCCGGAAACCCATCGGCAACTCGATGCGCTGGACGAAGCAATCGCCCTCAGCCGCAACCAGATCGCCGCGCTGGCGGGCAAAGGCCCAGGCGCGGGTGCGCAGTTGCAGCGGCCGACGCTGGCGCTGGGGGCAGCATTGAAACTGCCGTCGGCATTGCCCGCCGAGTTGCTCGGTCAGCGCCCGGACGTGGTTGCCAGTCGCTGGCAAGTGGCGGCGCAGGCACGCGGGATCGATGTGGCGCACGCCGGTTTCTATCCCAATGTCGATCTGGTCGGCAGCCTCGGCTACATGGCGACCGGTGGCGGGGCGCTGGAGTTTTTGACTGGCAAGAAGCTCAACTACAACGTCGGCCCGGCGATCTCGCTGCCGATCTTCGACGGTGGGCGTTTGCGCAGCGAGTTGGGCGAAGCGTCCGCCGGTTATGACATCGCCGTGGCGCATTACAACCAGACGCTGGTCAATGCGCTGAAGAACATCTCCGACCAGTTGATCCGCCGCGAGTCGATGGACAAGCAGCAAGCCTTCGCCGCCGAGTCGGTGGCCACTGCGCAGAAGACTTACGACATCGCGATGATCGCCTATCAGCGTGGCCTTACCGATTACCTCAACGTGCTCAATGCGCAGACCTTGCTGTTCAAGCAACAGCAAGTGCAGCAGCAGGTGCAGGCGGCGCGGTTGAGTGCGCATGCGGAGTTGGTGACGGCGTTGGGTGGCGGCCTCGGGGCTGGCAATGACGTGCCCACTGCCGAGCAAACAGCAGCCCCGAAAACCCCGGCCCTGCTGCGGTGAACACACAACCCTTGTGGGAGCGGGCTTGCTCGCGAATGCGGTGTGTCAGCCAGCGCATTGGGTGTCTGACACACCGTATTCGCGAGCAAGCCCGCTCCCACAGGTTCTCCGGTTCGACTGAATTCTTGAGCAAAATTTAATGACTCCCTTGCCCGCACCTCTACGCTGGCTCTACTCCCTGGAATGGCGTCGGGGTTTGTTTGACTGGGCGCGCAGCGATGGCGTGACCTGGGTCTACATCTTCAAGGTATTGCTCGCCGCGTTCCTCACACTGTGGCTGGCGATGCGCCTGGAGTTGCCGCAGCCGCGTACGGCGATGATCACCGTGTTCATCGTCATGCAGCCACAGAGCGGCCATGTGTTCGCCAAGAGTTTCTATCGTTTCCTCGGCACCCTGGCCGGGTCGGCGATGATGGTTACGCTGATCTCGCTGTTCGCGCAGAACACCGAACTGTTCCTCGGTTCGCTAGCCATCTGGGTCGGTATCTGCTCGGCGGGTGCGGCGCGTTGCCGTAACTTTCGCGCTTACGGTTTTGTCCTCGCCGGCTACACCGCGGCGATGGTCGGGTTGCCCGCGCTGGCGCATCCGGACGGTGCGTTCATGGCCGCCGTCTGGCGGGTGCTGGAGATCTCGCTGGGGATTCTCTGCTCGACGGTGGTCAGCGCCGCGATCCTGCCGCAAACCGCCAGCGCGGCGATGCGCAACGCCCTGTATCAGCGCTTCGGCGTGTTCGCGTTGTTCGTCACCGATGGCCTGCGCGGACGCAGCAAAGCCGAGTCGTTCGAAGCGAGCAACGTGCGTTTCATTGCCGAAGCCGTGGGCCTCGAAGGGCTGCGCAGCGTGACCGTTTTCGAAGACCCGCACATGCGTCGGCGCAACGGTCGCCTCAGTCGTTTGAACAGCGAGTTCATGGGTATCACCACCCGCTTCAACGCCCTGCATCAGTTGCTCGAACGCTTGCGCGTGAACGACGAAGAACACGTGGTGGCGGCGATCAGACCGGGCCTGCAGGATCTGGCCGAAGCGCTCGACGGCTTCAGTGGCCGCGCCCTCACCAGCCCGGACGCCGCACGCCTGGCGACGGCACTTGCGACGTACAAGGATGGCCTGCCGGCGCGGGTGCGCAGCCTGCGTGCAGCCTTTCAGGAGACTGACCCTAGCGACGCCGAGCAACTGGATTTTCACACCGCGTACGAACTGCTCTATCGCTTCGTCGATGACTTGCACAGTTATGCACAGACCCACGCCTCGCTGGCCGATCACCGCCACGAGCGTGAGCGCTGGGACGAGCCGTTCACCCCGCAAACCAACTGGTGGGCCGCGGCGGCTTCGGGGATTCGCGCCTCGTTCATCCTGATGGTGCTGGGCAGCTATTGGGTCGCCACCGCGTGGCCGAGCGGTGCGACCATGACCCTGATTGCTGCCGCGACCGTGGGCCTGTCCGCCGCCACGCCGAACCCGAAACGCATGGCTTTTCAAATGGCCTGCGGCACGTTCCTCGGAGCGCTGATCGGCTTCGTCGAGATGTTTTTCATCTTCCCGTGGATCGACGGTTTTCCCCTGCTGTGCGTGATGCTCGCGCCAGTGATCGTGTTCGGCTCGTTCCTCGCTTCGCGACCGCAATACGCAGGTGTCGGTCTCGGTTTGTTGATCTTCTTCAGCACCGGTTCGGTGCCGGACAACCTGACCATTTACAACCCCTACACCTTCATCAACGACTACATCGCCATGGTCATGGGCATGCTGGTCTGCGCCGCTGCCGGCGCGATCATTCTGCCGCCCAACAGCCGCTGGTTGTGGAAGCGCCTGGAGCAGGATCTGCGCGGCCAGGTTGTCTACGCGATCAGCGGCAAACTCAAGGGCCTGGCGTCGAGTTTCGAGAGCCGTACCCGCGACCTGCTGCACCAGGCTTACGGTCTCGCTGCCGGGCAGCCGACCGTGCAGAAGAACCTGCTGCGCTGGATGTTCGTGGTGCTCGAAGTCGGCCACGCGATCATCGAGTTGCGCAAGGAACAGGCGATCCTCCCGGTGCATCCGGCCTATGCCGAATCGCAGCCGTGGCGTCAGGCAATTCGCGTGATGGGTCGGGCGCTGGTGCGACTGTTTCTGCAACCGAACCCGAGCAACCTGGAACGCGCACTGGTGGCGGTCGATCACGCAATCAGCCGGGTTGCGGCGACCGACGAGCCGTTCGCGCCGCACTTCGACACGTCCGCGTTGCGTCGGGTGAAGAGCTATCTGCACTTCATCCGCACCTCGTTGCTCGACCCGCAATCACCACTCGCTGCCTATGCCGTCGCCAAGCCCGAAGGACTTGCCCATGCCTCGTGAAATCGCCTTCCACGGCGTGTACATGCCGACCATGACCCTGTTGTTCTTTGTCGCTGCGGCGCTGGCCTGGGCGCTGGACCGGTTCCTGTCGGGGTTCGACCTGTACCGTTTTTTCTGGCACCCGGCGCTGTTGCGCCTGAGCCTGTTTACCTGTCTGTTCGGCGCGATGGCGCTGACTGTCTACCGTTGAGAACGTTCTGATGAAAAAGTTTTTCAGCCTGCTCGCGACCCTGCTGGTGCTGGCCCTGGCACTGTGGATCGGCCGGACCCTTTGGGAGCACTACATGAACACGCCGTGGACCCGCGACGGCCGGGTGCGGGCGGACATCATCAACGTCGCCGCCGACGTCACCGGGGAAGTGGTCGACGTACCGGTGCGCGACAACCAGTTGGTGAAGAAGGGTGACCTGCTGATGCAGATCGACCCCGAGCATTACCGTCTCGCGGTGAAGCAGGCGCAGTCGCTGGTGGCTTCGCGCAAGGCGACGTGGGAGATGCGCAAGGTCAACGCGCATCGCCGCGCCGACCTCGACAATCTGGTGATCTCCAAGGAAAACCGCGACGACGCGAGCAACATCGCCGACGCCGCGCTGGCCGATTATCAACACGCACAAGCGCAACTGGAAGCCGCCGAACTCAACCTCAAACGCACCGAAGTGCGTGCGGCGGTGGACGGCTACGTGACCAACCTCAACGTGCATCGCGGCGACTACGCGCGCATCGGCGAAGCGAAAATGGCCGTGGTCGACATGAACTCGTTCTGGGTCTACGGCTTCTTCGAAGAGACCAAATTGCCGCACGTGCGCGTAGGCGACAAAGCCGACATGCAACTGATGAGCGGTGAAGTGTTGAAGGGGCATGTGGAGAGTATTTCCCGCGGCATCTACGACCGCGACAACCCGGAAAGCCGCGAGCTGATCGCCGACGTGAACCCGACGTTCAACTGGGTACGACTGGCGCAGCGGGTGCCGGTGCGCATTCACATCGATGAAGTGCCGGAGGGTGTGTTGTTGGCGGCGGGGATTACCTGCACGGTGGTGGTGAAGCAGGACACAGGAGAGTAAACCTGTGGCGAGGGAGCTTGCTCCCGCTCGGCTGCGTAGCAGTCGTAAAAGCTGACAGCGCGGTGTGCCTGACAGGGTTGGGGGCAGGTATCGGGGCTGCTGCGCAGCCCAGCGGGAGCGAGCTCCCTCGCCACAAAAGGATCGCATCAGCCTTGGCAAAACGTCTCCTGCAAATGCCGCCACAGCACCCGCCCGGCCTCGGTCTTTTCCAACACCACCGTCGATCGGCGATCGGTGTGCAACCCGCTCGCATCGGTCTGCCGCTCGCGATAACTCAGCGTCGCGCCATGCGCATGCAGCGCAATCCCGCGCAGCTCACTGAGCTCGATTCTGAAGCCGGTCTTCTTCCCGCCCGCCGACTGAAACAATGCGCGCAAGGCCTCGATACCCAGCGCCCGGCCCAGCGGCGTGACCATGGAAAAATCCGCCGAGAACCGGCTCAGCAAACGCGCAAGTTCCGCCGAATCCTGCTCCACGGCAAACCAGCGTTCGATGACCAGGTGGGCCTGGATCACCTCATCAAAATATTCGTTGTAGTCAATCATGTGGATTTTTCCTGAAGGGGAGGTGAGCTCAGCAGGGCGAGCACTTTGCTTGCATCGAAACGCAGCACGGCAGCCATCGGTAACAGGGTGAGCAGCACGGCGGCGAGAAAGCAGTATTGGAATCCGTTGCCGCCCAAAGCGCCCAACAACGAACTGAGCAGCGCCGCGCCGAGGCAGAAACCGAGCTGGCGATTGATGTTCCACAGCGCACTGGAGTGGCCCATTTTTTCCGGCGCGATGCCGACAAACGCCAGGCTCTGCGCGGTCACGCTGCACAGGCTGCCGCCCAGACCCATCAAGGCATAGGCAATGATCAGCAGCGCGGCGGCGGGTTGTTCGATGCGCATCAGCAGGACAATCCCCAGGCACTGCAAAAGCATCCCGGCGATCAGCAACGGCTTGGGGCCGATGCGGTTGAAACTGCGTTTGCCGAGCATGATCGCCACACCCGAGGCGGCCGCCCAGGACAGCATCAGCGCACCGGTTTGCGCCGCGCCGAAACCGAGGTCGTGCAGGTACAACACGGCAATGATGTTGGTACCGGTAAACACCCCGGGCACGAACAGGTAAATCAGCATCGCCAGGCGCAGCGACGGGCTGTTGATCAGTTGCAGGTCGAGCACCGCGTCGGGTTTGTGCCAGCCATCACGCAGGTACAGCCATAAGGTCAGGACGCCGAGCAGCAGAACCCCGGCGGCGAGGTGACGGGTAGCGGCGGCGCTCGCCAGGCTCACGGCAATCAACAACAGACTCAGGGCTGATACGGCCAGCAGCAGACCGAGTAGATCCAGCGTGGGGCGTTCAAGGGTGGCCTGATCCGCTTTCAACCAGAGCAGACCCAATCCGAAGGCCAGCAGCGCCATGGGCATGTTCAGGTAGAAAATCCAGCGCCATGACAACGCCTCGACGATCAGGCCGCCCGCCGCCGGCGACAGGGCCGGCACCAGCAGCGCAACCATCAGCACCACGCCGGTGAGGTGCGCGCGTTGCGTCGCTGGATATTGCCGATACGCCAAGGCCTGACCGATTGGCAACAGCAAGCCGCCACCGAGTCCTTGCAGCAGGCGCCAGCCGATCAGGCTTTCAATCGACCCGGCCTGGGCCACCAGACCGGAGGCGATGCCGAACACCAGCAACGAGCCGAGGATCAGCCGCCGCTCGCCCAGCCGCGCTGCCAGCCACACGCTCAGTGGAATGATCAGTGTCAGCCCGAGCATGTAGGCGTTGGTGATCCACGTCAGTTGCGTCACGGATGCCTGTAATTCCCGGGCGATGTCCGGGTAGGCGATGCTCGCGGCGAACATGTTCAGCAGGTCGAGGGCAAACCCGAACAGATACACCAGCGCAACTTTCGAGCGATAGGCCATGGCAGCTTCCCTGTGATGAGACGTGCAGGGTAGGAGGCTTCAGGCGTTAGGAAAACGCTGGTTTACCTGCTAGTTTGTCAAAATAATTTTGACAAGGGGTGCGTGGGACATGGTCAGCCTGGACCGTTTTGACACTTTCAAAGCCGTGGTCGAGGCCGGCTCATTGACCGCGGCCGCCGATACTCTGGGCCAGACCCGGGCGGTGGTGAGCTTCAATCTCAAACGCCTGGAAGAAGAACTGGGTGTCACCTTGCTCACCCGCAACACCCGGCAACTGGCCCTGACCGATGCCGGCGAGCGCTTCTATCGGCGCTGCCTGCGCACCCTCGACGAAGCACGACTGGCGATCGAGGAAGCGCGCTCCGAGCATTCGCAACTCAAGGGCACGTTGCGCATCACCACCACCGTGGAATTCGCCCTGGCCCAGGTGGTGCCGGCGCTGGAGGTGTTCCGTCAGCAACAGCCGCAACTGAACATTCATCTGTCGACGTCCTCGACCCATGCCGATCTGATCTCTGAACGCTTTGACATGGCGATTCGTCTGGGGCGCATGCACGACTCCAATCTGCGCGCGGTGCAGTTGTCGACGTTCGAGGTGTTTGCGGTGGCGGCGCCACAGTTGGTCGAGCGCTTCGCGCCGGTTGCCACGCTGGCAACGCTGGAGTCGATGCCGACGCTGGGCCACGGCCGCGTTCCGGAAATGACCGTGACCGACCCGACCGGGACCGAGCATTTCTACCAGCCAAAACCGGGTACCACCGCCATCGTCGCCGACAATTCGGCGACGCTCAGGGCGTTTGCGCTGACCGGGCAAGGCGTGGCGATTTTGCCGCAATGGCTGATTCAGGAGGATCTGGAGGCCGGGCGACTGGTGCGGATGCTGGCCGATTACCGTTTTGCCCAGCAGGGGGTTTATGCGCTGTATCCGGATACCCGGCATTTGCCGCTGAAGGTGCGGGCGTTTATTGATTTCATGAAGGGCTGGGGGGGAAGGAGCAAACTATCCGCACCGACGTGAACCCGGCTTGATAATCGCGAGCACGCGCCCATCCCCGAAATGTCGAGGATGGGCATCGATGATCAACCGAAAAATCCCCAAAGATTGCCGTATGGGCCGCCGACTCCGGTGACGTTACCGGCAAATATGAATTTCTCATCGGCGCGTGGTTGCAGGAAAATCGACGCGGGCATGGCCGACGTGTCCCTGCTCAGAAAGCCATTTGTGCCAAATTCTTTGTCAAGGTCGCCAGTGCCAAGAAAACGAGCGATGTGGGTTTCCAGGTCACTGCCCGCTACGGTGATTCTGTTCTCGCTGTCGATGAAACCTGCGCACCAGTTGTCTCCTGTGTGCTTTTCAAGAAGGGTCAGTAACGGTTCGCCTCGGTTGAAATGAGGGTTTGGCTTGCCGTTTTCATCCATTTTGACCAGGAGCCCGTGCATGCTTTGCCCGGCTCGCCTTGAGTGACCCAGACCGAAAAAACCTCCTTCCGCTGTTTTCACCAGACCCTGCACGGTGCTGTCGCTGTGTGTGAGGTTCAGCAAGTGGACTCCGGGCGTGCTGGGGTTGCCGTAGCTTTTATCCATGCTGCCGTCAGGGTTGAGACGGGCAAAGTAACCCTGCGTTCTTTCTGCACGAGTGGCGCTGCCGGCGATCAGGATCTTCCCGGAGTCGAGCAGGTGCATTGCCGAAATCGATGTCGCGGAGACCGTAGCGTGAAGTTTGATGTCGAGGCGTCCATCGCTGGCGAAATCCTTGTCCGGTTGTCCCTTTTCAGTCACGCGATACAGCACGGCATGAGTTCTTTCCGGGGCGCCCATGACGTAATAGGTCGCACCGACGACGATCATGCCATCCGCTTGCACTGCCACATTGCCTGTGTCTGAGAGGCAATTCTCCGTCGGTAGATTTTGCAGGATCAGTTTGCCCTGGGTCGCAAAGTCCAGGTCCTGCACGCCATTTTCGTTGAAACGTCCCAACACCAGGTGCACGGGCGGAGACTCGGTGTCTTTATCCACAGTGGTTCCGCCCTGCATATAGATCCGTGACCCATGCATCGCCACTTTGCCGCCTAATGCGTCAAACTGCTTATAGAACTTGTTGAAGGTGAAGCCTTTGCTCGCGAAGGTCGGATCCAGCCTGCCATCTTCATTCAGACGTGCCAGCCCATAGTAGGACGAGGTGTAGAGTATGGAGTCGTCGGCCTCCTCGGCTTCCTCGGCCTCGTCGTCATGGGAGACAGTGATGCCGAGGAGGAGTTTTCCCGTGGGCAACCGGTAAAGGCCTTTGATTTGTCGATCATTCCCGTTTGCGTGCGGCAAAATCGCGAGGGTCACAACGCCCTTTTCACCAAAGCTCGGATCGATGTCGCCAGGTTTGCGCTCGAAAGTACTCATGATTTTCACCGATTGATGTACGGATGCTCGCGAGTGTGAGCGTCTTGCATCGAGTCTGCTCTGCTTGTGAAATCAGCGTCTACTGTCAGAGTTGACAGGTGGTGAAGGGCCGTGGGCGGGAGTAAGGTGAGTGCCCGAGGCGCACGTTGCTCAGGCTTTGTGTCTTCCCAGCGTGGAGCGTGACTGTCGAGGCTGAATCAGAGCTTCCCGCGCAACCCGAACCGCTTCTTCAACGTCGACTCCAGCAACCCCTTCGGCAACAACGTCGCCAGCAACGGCAACGCCCGACTGCCATTACCAATGCGGATCAAGCGTGGCGGTGTGTCCCGCTGCACAGCCTTGAGCAGTTCAGCCGCAAACTCGGTAGCCGGGGTCGGCTTGTCCTGCGAGGCCTTGGCCCGCGCGCGAATCCCCTCACGCAACGGAAACCACGGCGACTGCTCGTTGATCAACTGCTCGGCTTCGTGCCCGGCATTCTTGGCGAAGCTCGACTGAATTGCCCCCGGTTGCACTTCCATCACGCGAATGCCGAACGGCGCCAGTTCCATGCGCAAGGCATCGCTCAGAGCATGCACCGCCGCTTTCGACGCACAGTAGGCGCCGGCGAATGGCGTGACCAGAACGCCCGAAACACTGCCGATGTTCACTACCAGCCCCTTGGCCCGGCGCAGCACCGGGAACAGTGCGCGAGTGACGCCGACAATCGAGAACACGTTGGTCTCGAACTGGCGTTGCATGGCCGGCACGCCGCCATCGAGCAGCGGCCCCATGGCGCCATAACCGGCATTGTTGATCAGCACGTCGAGGCCACCGTGTTGCTGGTTGATGCGTTCCGCGAGTTGTTCCAGCGCCACGCTGTCATTGACGTCCAGCGGGATCGCGGTGAACCCGGCGGTGGTCAGCGCCGCGACGTCTTCAGTCTTGCGCGCAGTGGCCCAGACTTCGTAACCGGAGCCTTTGAAGGCGTCGGCGAGGGCGCGGCCAATGCCGCTGGAGCAACCGGTAATCAACGCAACGGGCATGGCGCATTCCTTGTGCAAAAAAGTGGAGGAGGGGGATCAGTCGGAGAAACTGCCTTGCAAGCGCTCGGCGCGAAACTCCAGGGTTTGCGGGCGATAACCGGGACGCAGCGGTGGCATCGGCAGGCAGTCTTCCCAGTCGCCGCCGGCCTGCAGTTCGCCGGGGCCGCGATAGCGCGGGGCGGTGTATTGGTTGTCGGCCAGATTGACCGTGTCACCGGGCGCGTAGGCTGCAATGCGCCAGCGCAGTTCGGTCAGCGGCACGTCGTTGCCGTTTTTCATTTTCAGTTGCAGCGGTCGATCCGCCGGGCACTGTTCGGGCGCATAGACAATGCGCATCTCCAGACGCGCCAGTTGCTTGAGTTCGCGGTTGTCCAGCCACACCACCCAGACCGCGACCAATCCCAGACCAACGGCAGCCGCGACGGACACCGGCACGGCCTTGGCCGGATAGCGCAACAACAGGATCAGCCAGGTGATGACCAGCAAAACGCCGATGAACATGTCGCACAACCTCGAGGAGAGAGAGGGCCATCCTACCTAAGCGTAGGTGAGGTTGGCGATGGGCATCGGGACTTGCGGTGTCTGACCGGGCCTCTTCGCGAGCAGGCTCGCTCCCACAGGAGACGCATTTCAAGTGTGGGAGCGGGCTTGCTCGCGAAGAGGCCAGTACCGACACCGCAGATCGCGGATAAAAAAGCCCCCGCCCAACCCACTGCGGATGGGGACGCAGCGGGCTGGACGGGGGCTTCTTATTGCGGGGTGATCACTGCGCGATGGTTTTCACCGACACGCCGCGTTCGATCGGGGTGGAACGACCGTAGATGTCCTCGAAACGCTCGATATCGTCTTCGCCGAGGTAGCTGCCCGATTGCACTTCGATGATTTCCAGCGGGATCTTGCCCGGGTTGCGCAGGCGGTGCACCGAGGCGATCGGGATGTAGGTCGACTGGTTTTCGCAGAGCAGGAACACGTTGTCATCGCAGGTCACTTCGGCGGTGCCGCTGACCACGATCCAGTGTTCGGCGCGGTGATGGTGCATCTGCAGCGACAGGCACGCGCCCGGTTTGACCGAGATGTGCTTGACCTGGAAACGCCCGCCCATGTCCACCGAGTCGTAGGAACCCCACGGACGATAGACCTCGCAGTGATTCTGGGTTTCGCTGCGGCCCTGCTCGTTGAGGGTGTTGACCATCTGCTTGACGCCCTGAACCTTGTCCTTGTGCGCGATCATCATCGCGTCCTTGGTCTCGACCACGACGATGTTTTCCAGGCCGATCACCGACACCAGTTTGCCGTTGCCGTGGATCATGCAGTTCTTGCTGTCCTGGATCACCACGTCGCCTTTGCTGACGTTGCCGTTGGCGTCTTTTTCGTTGACTTCCCACAGCGACGACCAGCAACCGACATCGCTCCAGCCGGCGCTCAGCGGCACCACGCAGGCGCGCTGGGTTTTTTCCATGACGGAGTAGTCGATGGAATTGTCCGGGCAGCAGGCGAAAGTGGCTTCGTCCAGGGTAACGGTGTCGGCGTCCTGCTGGCTGCGCTCGAGGGTCAGCAGGCAGGTGTCGTAGATGTCCGGATCGTGCTTTTTCAGCTCTTCGAGGAAGCGGCTGGCGCGGAACAGGAACATGCCGCTGTTCCAGTAGTAGCCGCCGGATTCGACGTATTCGGTGGCGCGTTTGACGTCGGGTTTTTCGACGAAGTGCGAGACGCGGCTGACGCCTTCCGGCAGCAGCGCGTCGCCGGTGGATTTGATGTAGCCGTAGCCGGTTTCCGGTTTGGTCGCCGGGACGCCGAACAGCACCATTTCGCCGTTTTCGGCGGCGACGGTGGCCAGGGCGAGCGCGCGTTGCAGGGCTTTCTGGTCTTCCAGCACGTGGTCGGCCGGCAGCACCAGCATCAGTTCGTCACGCCCTTCGTTGACCAGCATCATCGCGGTCAGCGCCACCGCCGGCGCGGTGTTGCGGCCGAACGGCTCCATCAGGATGCGCTGGCATTCGAGATTACGGTTGGCCAGCTGTTCGTTGACGATGAAGCGGTGATCCTTGTTGCAGACCACGATCGGTGTGTCCATGCCTTCGAACACCAGACGCTCCAGGGTTTGCTGGAACAGCGTGTGTTCACCGGTCAGGGCGAGGAATTGTTTAGGGAATTGCTTGCGCGAAAGCGGCCAAAGACGTGAACCGCTACCACCTGACAAGATCACCGGAATCATATTGTTTACTCCATAAAATCGATTGGTTAGAGGCACGAACGCTGTGTCGTTTCACTCTTGTTTTTGTCTCGTATCCGAACTGACAACCCGGTCGCAGGGTGGGAGGGGGCTTGCTCCCGAAGGCGGTGTATCAGTCGACATAGCTGTTGAATGTCAGACCGCTTTCGCGAGCAAGCTCGCTCCCACAGGGGATATGCGTCAGTCAGGAAAAATGATTAGCGGGTCGACACCGGGCGTTTCACCCAGACTGGCGACAGGCTGCTGCCGGAACCGGTGACGTACAGCACCGCTGCCTCACCGCGCTCCAGAGCGACCGGTTTCACGTCGCCGACTTTCTTGTCGCCTTCGTACAGCGCGAGGCTGACTTTCACCGGGTTGATTTCACGTTCGCCACGGCCCTTGGCGGCCACGTTCGGCACCACGTCGGTCTTGCCGTCGGCGGTCTTCAGGGTCAGCGGCTTGTCGCTGAGGTTCTGCACGCGCACCAGGGATTTCTGCTTGTTCTTGAACGGTGGTTCTTCGATCAGCTGTGGCGCGCCGGAAGCGTTGTTGACCAGGGTGTAGTAGTGGTCACCGGCAAGTTTCACCGGCAAGGTCTGGCTGCCGACCTTGGCGCTGTAATCGCCGCCCGGCATGAAGCTGAAGTCGCTGCTGGCCAGTGGCGCAACGTCGCTCAGATTGGTGCTGCCGACAGTGGCGCTGACTTCAGCGTTGCTGGCGTTATAGACACGCACAAAGGTCGAGCCTTTCGGTGCAGTCGGACCGTACAGCGCGGCGTCACCACCGGCGAAAGCCTGGACCGACAGCACGCTGAGACCGGCAACCAGTGCAATGCGTTTTGCGAGACGACGAGGAGTAGTAGTGAAAGTCATGGTGTACCTCTCTTTCAGTTTTGCGCCCGGTCGGGCGTCTCGGATTTAGTGTTGATGGCTACGTTTTGTTGGCGAGCACCGGCTTGTTTGAGCTCTGCGACCCACTGCGGGTCGGCGTCGCCGATTTCGTTGTTCACAGGCAGATATCGTTCAGGAAACTCCCAGATCAGCACCTGTGGCGGGCTGTTCTTGAAGTCATCGCTTTTCAGGTAGCTGAGCATCGGCAGGATCGGGCCGTGGCCGTCTTCGGCGTAGTTGACGACGTCGCTGTGCAGCGCTTGTTTCAGCGCACCGACGAAGTTCCAGTTGGGGTTGGCGCTGTAGCTGGTGCCGATCAGTGCGACCGGCACCTCGCTGCTGGCGAACAGCGCGTCGTCACCGGCAGGTTGCTCGGCGGCCACGGTGTTGCGCTTCTGCAGCGGCTCTTGCGCCGGCATCAGGTTTTCAAACAGCGGATCCAGCGGCAGGAACAGACGAAGGTCGCCCTTGTGCGTGACCTTCTCCGCTGGCGTGGTGACAAAGCGCTGCGGCTCGCCGCTGAGCGGGAACTTGGCGGCGATGGTTTTCGCCAGGGTGTTGGCGGCGATCTCGGCGCCTTCCGGGGTCCAGTGGGTGTCGGTGCGCAGGAACACTTGCTGACCGTTCTGCTTGGCCTGTTGCAGCGGGCCGAGCAAGTCCGGGGCGAGGATTTTGTCCGCCGCGACACGGGCGTGGAAGTCCTGATAGAGGTTGGCGTGGATGCTCGCCGGTTTCACTTCACCCAGGTGTTCCGGGTACAGGCGCACTTTGGCAGGGACGATGGCCATTACCAGTTTTACGCCTTTGGCCTTGAGGGTCTGGCGCACGCCTTCGACCAGCGCGTAGTTGCCTTGCAGGTTCAGCTCTTCGTTGACGATCGGGTTGAATTCCTCGTCGCTGTACAGCCACTGATCGCGACCGAGCACCACGCCCGGACGACCTTCGTTGAACAGTTTGAAATCCAGCGCCGCCCAGAGGTTGGTGCCCAGGCGCTTGATCGGAAACTGATCGTCGTAGTGGGTTTCCACGGCTTTGGTCCAGCGACCGTTGAGCACGGTCGCATCGGCGTTGGTGCTGAAGCCAAAGAAGCTGCGCACCGACCACAGACCGAGCACCAGCAGGGTCAGCAGAAACAGCGCGATGTAGAAGATGCGTAATGAGCGGGTCATGTCAGATCCCTCAGAACTGGAAGTAAAGGAACGGCGAGAAGCTTTGCGCCGAGAGTTTGAGAATCGAGGCGATGAACAGCAGCAGGATCAGCCCGCGCATCACGTAGCGTGACCAGTCCGCGCTCCAGTAGGCCGGTTGCACCTGGGCTTCGACGCCGACGGTGTAGCCAGGCTCATGGATGCTCGCCGGGTTTTCGCCAGGCGCGGCTTTGATCATGCCCGGGGTCGCGGTGGCAGGGCCGTTGGCCTCGACGTTGACTTCAGGTTTGCTCTTCACCGGAGGCTGGTTGGTGTACAGATCACGCAGACCGAAGAACGCCAGCGTTGCGTACGCCACCACCAGGGTTGCCACTTGCAGACCGGTGAGGCTGGCACGGTTGAGTTCCGACAGCGACCAGTCGCTGAAGCTGAACATCGCGCCGTACATGCGCCCGGCGACGTGCAGGTTTTCGGCGCGGAAGATCACCCAGCCCATCACCACCAGCAGGAAGGTCAACGCCCAGCGGATCGGGTTGAGGCTGCGCGGCGCGGTGTTGATGCCGAGCATTTTTTCGATCGCCAGCCACATGCCGTGCCAGGCGCCCCAGACGATGTAAGTGATGTTCGCGCCGTGCCACAGACCACCTAGGAGCATGGTCAGGAACAGGTTGCGATAGGTCATCAGCGTGCCTTTACGGTTACCGCCGAGGGTGATGTACAGGTAGTCACGCAGCCAGGTGGACAGGCTGATGTGCCAGCGCCGCCAGAACTCGGTGATCGACTGACTGATGTACGGCTGCTTGAAGTTTTCCATGAAACGGAAACCCATCATCAGGCCCAGACCGATGGCCATGTCGCTGTAACCGGAGAAGTCGAAATACAGCTGCGCGGTGTACGCCAGCGCGCCGAGCCAGGCATCACCGGTGGTCGGGTTTTGCAGGGCGAAGCAGTGGTCGGCGACCACCGCGAGGGTGTCAGCGATGAAGACCTTCTTGATGAAACCCTGCATGAACCGCGTGCAGCCCTCGGAGAACTTGTCGAGGGTGTGGGTGCGGTTGTTGAACTGGTCGGCGAGGTCGCGGAAACGCAGGACCGGGCCGGCAATCAGGTGCGGGAAGATCGCCACGAACGCCGCGAAGTCGATCAGGTTGCGCGTGGCCGGGGTGTCGCCGCGGTACACGTCGATGATGTAGCTGATCGACTCGAAGATGTAGAACGAGATGCCGATCGGCAGCAGCACGTGGGTCAGGATGAACGGCTCCAGACCGAACGAGCTCATGATCGCGTTGATACTGTCCACGCCGAAGTTGGCGTATTTGAAGTAGCCGAGGATGCACAGGTCGACTGCCACGCCGAGCAGCAGCCAGCGCTGTGCCGGTTTGGTACGCACGCCGGCAGCACCGACTTTCAGGCCGATCCAGTAGTTCCACAGGGTGACGCCGGCGAACAGCGCCAGGAAGTCCACCCGCCACCACGCGTAGAACACGTAGCTGGCGATCAGCAGCAACAGGTTGCGATAGCGTTGCCCGCTCAAGTAGTACAAGCCGAGAAAGATCGGCAAGAACAGAAACAGGAACACGTTGGATGAAAATACCATCCCGATCTCTCCATGTTTGAACCAACAGTCAAGGGCCAAAGCCCCCCCAAACCCCCCATGAAAATTCAGGGGGCGACATCACTTCACTGTGGGAGCGGGCTTGCTCGCGAAGGCGGTGTGTCAGTCGACATTATTTTTGAATGTCAGACCGCATTCGCGAGCAAGCCCGCTCCCACAGGGGATTGCATTCATTCTTACGAACCCTTGTTGCCCTTCTCATGCGACGGGTCGTAGACCTTGGTCAGGTCGCCGCCGAGGCGGAAGGTCTTGAACGGTTGCATGCCGTGCTTCTTCTCGATCACATCCGGCGGGCAGGTGTAGAGGGTGCAGAACGGTTCGAGCCAGGCGAATTTCATGTCCTCTTTCAGGTCGGTCATGTCCTGCTCTTTGCCGTTCTTCTTCTCGAATTGGTCAGGGTCTTTCACCCCGGCCAGCACCCGGTCACCCAGACGCTTCAGCGCGCTGTTGTTTTCCTGACGCAGGTCGACACCATTGACCTGAGCGAAGCTGGCGATCATCGCCAGTGGCGGCAGGGCGTAGTTGTGATAGGCGAGGGCGCGTTGCTGGCGCTTGAGTTCGTTGGGCAGGAAGCCGTCGGCGTCGACTTGATTGACCCCGACCTTGTATTCCTTCACCGCCCAGTCAAACAGGTCGCGACGGTTGGTGGCGATCGAAGTCGCCATCACCGACCACGCGGCCCAGTACGAGTGGTTGTTGGTTTTTTCCAGCGGCAGGTTGTCCCAATCGCTGACCACCTGATCGGCCATCTTGCTGAACCACGCCTCGATCAACTGCGCCTCTTGCTGATGTTCGGCCAGTGGATGCGAGTCGGAGAACTTCAGGCGAATGTACGAAGAGGCCATGCTGCCCAGCGCCCATTTGCGCATCGACTTGCCGGTGTGGTTGAAGTCTTTCGACATCAACGCATCGGCCTTGGCCCACGCAGTCAACCAGTTGAGGGTGCAGTCGAGCTGTTCCGGACGCCCGTCGCGCATGAACTGCATCACCCGTTTGGCGGTGCCGCGCTCCAGGGTGGTGATGTCCTTGGTGGTGTCGCGGAAGGCTTTTTCCGACTGCACGTTCAGCGTTGCGCGGGCCTTGTCCGAGCCTTCGTATTTGCTGCGAAATTGCAGCGGCCCGGTGTACGGCGTGGGCATCGCGTCGCAGCCTTCGCTCTTGTCGCCGCTCTTGAATTTATCCACAGGGGCAAAGTAGCCCTGCGGCGGACGCAGTGGCGCGGCGGCCTGAGTGGCCCCGGCGAACATCGCCAGGGTCAGCAGGGATGGTGCAAGCAAGTGTTTGATCGTTCGATTTCGCATAGCAGACCTCATTGCCCGACCTGAGCGGTTTGTGGCCCAGCGCCCGGGAATACGTTGCGTTTGCAGATTTTCGCTTCGACTTTTTGCGGCGCGGTGCCCGCTTCCGGGCCCTGGACTTCGACTGCCAGCAGATTTTGCGAGGCCCAGTCTTCGTCCGTGCGCAGCTCAAAGGCGAAACGACCGTCGGTGTCGGAGGTTTCCGGTTTCTCGATCTTGATGTCCTCGTGGCGACCGTTCATGTACCAGAGGGTGGCTTGCAGGGTTTTCACCGAGGTGTCGGCGAAGCGGATGTCGACCTGATGACTGCTGTTCTGCAGGTTCAGGTTTTTGCTGTTGACCAGCAGTTCCTGTTTGCCGCCGGGCTTGAGCGTGGTGCTGGCGGACATTTGCGTGTCTTTGCCTTCGCAGCCGTTATCGAGCAGCGACATCATCTGGCGGTAGATGGTCTCCTGGTCGAGGCGGTACAGCGGCGAGAATTCCCAGATCAGAATCTTCGGCGGGGTCTTCTGGAATTCGTCGCTACCGAGGTACTGCAGCATCGAACCTTCGAGACCGCCGCCGGGGAAGGCGACGTTGAGAATATCGGCGCCAATGGCCTCTTCGAGGAAGCCGGCGAAGTTGTAGTTCTTGCCGCTGTGCGAGGTGCCCACGAGAGTGATTTGCGGGTTGCCGGAATCACCGAACAGGTCGCCGTCACCGGCCTCGCCTTTCGGCTCGGTGGTGAACTGGTCCATGTACTGAATCGCGTAACTGGTGCCGCACAGTTGCCCGGCCATGTTGTGCAGGGTGCCGGTCTTGCCCATGCGCCCGGTGCGCTTGGTCTCGAATTCACGCTTGGGAATGTCGGCGAAGGCCGGGATCTGCTTGACCTTCTCGGCGACGATTTTCGCCGTGCGCTGAGCGCCGTACGGGGTCCAGTGCTGGTCGCCGCGGAAGTAGAAATCGTGGGCGGGCAGGGTGTCCGGCAGCGATTCGTTGGTCAGCGGCGACAGGTCTGGCACCACGTAACCCATCTGCGCGAAACGCCCGAGCATGGTCTTGTAGTTGCCCAGCGCTTTCTCGTAATCGAACGCGGCTTTTTCCTGCGGGTTGAGCTTGTTGCGGTTCACCAGGCCACGGGTCGGCTGATAGACGATCACCAGTTCGACGCCTTTGGCCTTGAACGCATCGTGCAGCTGTTGCAGGCGCTTGTAGCCGGCCGGGGTGGTGTTGAACTCGGTGCGCAAATCTTCCTGCGTACGGAACAACCAGTCGCCCTGCGCCTGCACCAGCGTGGTGAAGTTCTGCTGATAACGCGTGGTGTAGTTCTTCGCGTCATGCGCGGCCGGGCACAGGTTGCAGCACGGTTCGGCGGTGAACTTCGGTGCTGCGGTCTCGTCTGCACGAGCCGCATTGCTGGCCGCCAGAATGCCCACGGTCAGGGCCGACAGGCTGAGTAATTTGATCAAGTGTGGGTGCATAAAATTATCCTCAGTCCCGCATTTCGGTCTGGCGTTCGACAGGGTCGATCAGCACGGCTTTCTGCTGGCGCACCAGCAGGTCGAGAATTTCATCCTGGCGCTCGCCGAGGATGCCGTTGAAGCTGATGCCGCTGGATTTGGTCGGCGCCAGCATCGATACGCGATACAGCTCGACGCTCAACGGCGAGTCGATGGCCATCGGGCCGCTGCCGTTGGCCGCCAGTTCACCGCCGACCACGATCAGCGAGACTTGCGCGTCGAACGGGTCGAGCTTGATGTCACGGTCGGTGTCGGTCAGGTCCTTGATGTGGCCGTAGACGCCGGTCAGACCGTTGGCCATGGCGACGTTTTCGTAGAGGCGGATGTTCACGCTGTTACGAATGCGGATGCCGTGACGCTTGTTGCTGATGACCTTGTTGCCCCACAGCAGGTTGTCGGCGGACTCGTAAAGCGTGATGCCGTCCGTGTGGTTCTTGTAGATCTCGTTGTAGGCGATGATGTTGTTGACGCTGTTACGGTCGATCACCAGGCCCGAGAGGTGGTTGTCGTAGCTCTTGTTGTTGAAGATGAAGCTGTCGTTCACTTCACGGGAAATGATGATGCCGTGCTTCTTCTTCGTGCCGTGGACGGTGTTCTCGGCAATGATCAGGCCGTGGGAACGGTCGTGCGGGTCGATGCCGTAGACGATGTTGTCCTTGTAGGTGTTGCCCTTGACCACGAAGTCGCGGGTCTCGTAGCAGTAGAAGCCGTACCACATGTCGGAGAACTCGGAGCCGACGATCCAGCCGGTCGGCTCGGGACGCTTGAGCACCTTGGCCATGTTCGGCGTGTACTGGGAAATACTCACCCCGTACGACTTACTGTTGGCGTAGCCGAAACTGGCCATCTTGCTGTTGACGATATAGGTCTCGGTGCCGCCCCAGGCCAGCAGGAACGGACGGAATTCCTTCGGCGAACGGAAGGTCGCCGGGCCGTTGTCCTTCTCGCGCCAGCCGGTGACTTTGGTGTCACGCACGAACAGCTGACCGTCGTTGACCAGGAACGAACCGGCCTCCTGCGACAGGCGCAACTCCTGGGTCTGGCCGTCGATTTCGAGGATACCTTTGCGGCCGACCACGATCGGCAGCTTCGCCAGGTACACGCCCGGCGCGGTCTCGCTGAAATACTGCTTG
The DNA here is from genome assembly GCF_020515535.1 of Pseudomonas sp. MWU16-30322. Taxonomy (NCBI): domain Bacteria; kingdom Pseudomonadati; phylum Pseudomonadota; class Gammaproteobacteria; order Pseudomonadales; family Pseudomonadaceae; genus Pseudomonas; species Pseudomonas sp. MWU16-30322. The sequence goes on along the minus strand of NZ_JAIWYL010000006.1, from coordinate 279,596 downwards.
GGCAGTTTCTGCGCCAGATCCTTGAGGTTCAGGTAACCGTCGTCGACGAAGATTGCCTGCGGGATACCGTGCTGACGCACCACCCACTCGGCCATCTTGTTGTCGCCGCCGATGAAGTCCTTCAGCGCGTCTTCCTGCATCATCCGGCGCACGCTGATCTTGCCCGGTTTGCTGCGATTGATCTTCGCGGCAGCCGCCTCGGCGGTGAAGCCGGACAGGTCGGGCAGTGTCGGCTTGGCCAGTTCCAGCGCCTCGGTCGGCGCGCTGCTGACGGTGTAGGTCTTGGCTTGTTGCAGCTCTTTGGTGGTGGTCACAGGCTTGGCCGGTTCCACCGTGGCGAACGCGCCAGCGGAGGCCAGCAGCATGGCGCCGGCCAACAGGCTGAGCGAGCCTTTCCTTGCATGGTGCATGTCGGGCACTCCCTTGGCGGTTTGCATCAGAAGCGCCAGATCACGTCGATGAACGCGCGGTGCATGTACGAATCGACCTGGCTGCCATAGGCATCACCGGGCTTGAACACGCCGCCACGGAAACGCACCAGCGCCGAAGGTTCGTCGATCGACTGGCTCAACGCCGCCGGCAACAGGCCCTGCTTGAAGTACTTGGTCACGACCAGGTCCATTTCCTGACCCAGGTCCTTGTTGCCATCCTGCAGCGGCAGCGAGGTGCTGGAGAGGATCGCGCCGGTGACGTCGTCGGTGTTGTTTTCCACGGCGTTGATGCCGTTGCTGCCCACCGGCTTGTTGCCGTCCACGCGCCAGAACTTGTGGTAGATCAGGCTGGCGTCGTACTGGTCGTTGAGCATCCACGAACCGAACAGGGTGGCGGTCTGCATGTTGTTCATTTCGCCACGGAACGCTTCGCCGAAACGGTGCACGCGCGAGCGGGTACCGGTGTAGTTGGAGCGGTTGCTTTCCAGACCGTTCTGTTGGTAATCGGCGCTGGCGCGGGCGTAGGCCGCACCGACCTGCCACTGCGGGTCGAGGCGCAGACGCACGCCAAGGTCGGTGGCCCAGCCGTTGATGTCATCACTGCGCTTGGCTTGCGCCGGACGGCTGCCATCGGCGTTCAGCGGGTTGACCGAATCGAGGTCGCCGCTCATGCCGGTGATGCTGCCCCAGTAGTTGACGGTGTTGGTGTTGCGCCAGTTGTAGGCGTCGCTGTCTGCGGTCAGGCCGAGCCAGCTGATGTCGCCGTTCTGGGTTTTGTCGAGGGTGTCGCGGGGTACGCCTGGTTCGGCGTAATCGAGCTTGCCGTCATCGTGGGTGTGGTGGCCGCGAATGCCGACCCAGTTGCCCGGGGTCCACTGGTAAGCGGCATCGGCGTAGGCGTGCAGGCGATCCTTGTCTTTTGGCGCCAGCTCTTTGAGGTCGGTGCGGTATTCGCTGAAGCGTTCGGCGACACCGACGTTGGCGCGCAACAGGGTGGTGTCGAAGGTCCAGTTCAGCGCTTCGATGTTGGTGTCACGCCATTGCCCGTCGTCATTGCGCAGGCGCTGGCGACCGAGCTTGAGCATTTCGCCGGGATACGGCGTCAGGCCGCTGTAGCCGACCCAGAATTCGCGCATCGCCAGGTAGTTCTTCTTGGTCTTGCGATCACTGTTATCAGTGGTTTCGGCACCGTCGGCTTGCTGCAGGGTGTCGGTTTCGATGATGTCGGTCGAGGTCACGGCCTGGCCCATGGCGTAGGCGCTCCACGCGCCGCTTTCGCCGTAGATCCATGGACGCAGGTCGAGGCCCACACCGTTGACGTCGCCACCGGGTGCGGTGCCGAGGTCGCGGTCGTCTTCGGACTGGCCGGTGATTTTCACTTCCAGGCCGAAGTTCTTGGTTTCAGTGATCGCGGCCAGTGTCGGGCAAGACCAGATCAGCGCAAACGTGAGGCCAATGCCGGCCTTCACAAAGGGATTCAACTTCATAGGGCTTCCTCGCCGTCTTCTTCTTGCAGGGCGTGCAGTTGCAGCGTGTTCTGGTTCAGGGCGCCACGGCTGGCCTGTTCCTGTTGCAGCAGGCGCTGGGCTTCGGCCAGACGCTCGGGCGGCAATTGCGCTGCGAGGGTGGTCGCCAGTTCATCGGCTTGCGGAGTGTTCTGCGCCTTGGCCAGTTGGCTGAAGACATAGGCGTTGAGCGGGTCGGGTTTGGTGCCCTTGCCTTGGGAAAACAGTTGGGCGATGGCGAAATCGGCGCTGTTCTGGCCGTTGCGCGCCGCGGTCAGCAGGTGGTCGAGAGCCTTCTGCGGGTAGACCTTGCCCAGGTAACCACGGCGATAGATCTGGCCGAGGTAGTAGTCGGCGGCGACTTCGCGGCCGACGGCTTTCTGGAAGTGTTCTTCGGCGACTTTGGCGTCGGCCGGCACCAGTTTGCCTTCGTAGTAGAGCTTGCCCAGCAACAGTTCGGCGCGCGGCTGGTCGGCGGCGCGGCCGTTGTCGAGGTACTGCATCATCTGATCGACATCGCCCAGTTCCGGGAAGTCGTACAGCAATTGCGCGAGGGTCACCCACGATGCCGGGTAGCCCGGGGCGATCGGTTCGAGCAGCGACTGCGCGGTCTTCTCGTCGGTCTTGCCGAGGGTCGCATCGGCCAGCACGCGGGCCACCGAATCGACGCGCTGCGCGCTGACGCTGCCACGGCGGTAACCGGCCTGCATCTGCTTGATCAGCTCGGCCTGTTGCTCAGGCTGGGCATGTTTCTGATAGACCGTGGCCAGTTCGACGTAGCAGATGTCGGTGGTGTTGAGCGCGGCTTTGCAGATCTTTTCCACGTCATCCAGATGCTGGTCGTAAGTGCCTTGAGTGCGATACAGCAGCACCTGCGCCAGACCCGCTTCCGGGTAACCGGATTTGCGCCACTGATCGATCTGTTGCTGCGCGTTGATATTCGGGAAGCTGTGCGGAAATTGCAGGTAGAGCATCGCCAGCGGGATCAACGTATTGCCTTCGCCATTGGCGCCTGCTTTTTTCAGCAGACTTTCGGCTTCGTGGTGCTCGGCTTCGGTCGAACCCGGTTTGGCTACCAGCAGGCGACCGAGACGGGCCTGGGCCCGTGGCGACACGTCGGCGGCGGCACGATAGGTCGCCTCGGCCTGCTTGATCTGCTCGGGGTCGCGGCTGTCGACCTGGATATCGGCGAGACCGACTTGCGCCTCGCTGTAGCCCAGATCTGCCAGTGCGCGGTAGTTCTGCGCGGCGGTGGCGGTGTCGCCACGCTTGAGCGCTTCGTTGGCCAGACGCTGGTCGGGCAGGCCGGCGCAACCGGCCAGACTGACGGCCAATGCAACTGCGCATAGTGGCCCCATGTGGGAGCGGGCTTGCTCGCGAAGGCGGTGTGTCAGCCCACACTGATTTTGAATGTTGAACCGCATTCGCGAGCAAGCCCGCTCCCACAAGGGCTGCGGCGTGTTCAAAAGAGTAGGAATCGTCACAGGCATGTCCTCGACTTAAAGACCGGCAGCCATGGCTTTGTCGATCAGCCAGTTCAGGTTCGGGCCACGGTCGCTGTTCACTTCCACCGGGCGGCCGGCGAAGCTGCTGTCCAGCGGTTCGTCCGGCTGGATCTGCACGCGGATGTCGGAGGACAGGTCGGCGCTTTTCAGGCTGGTGCTGCTGACGATCTTGCCGGTGCGGGTCTGGTCTTCGCCGGCGATCTGGAAGCTCACTGGCGTACCTGGGCGCACGTCGCCGAACTGGCGATAGGAGAAGCGTGCATCGACGGTGGCCTGGGTGTTGCGCGGCACCAGGGTGAAGATCACATCGCCCTTGCTCGCGTACTGACCGTCCGCCACCAGTTGCTGGGCCACGGTGCAATCGCACGGCGAAGTCAGGGTGCCGGTCATTTGCTTGCCGAACAGTTCTTCAACTTTGGCCGGTTGCAACTGGTCTTCGTCCAGATGACCCTTGAGCACGTCGAGCATGCTGGTGCTGAAGGTCGCCAGCGGGGCGCCTTTGGCGGCGACGCCGTCGGACTTGACCAGACTCTGCACGGTGCCGTCACGCGGCATGGTGATGTTCATTCCCGGTACGCTGACCAGACCTGCTTGCGCATGGCTGACGAAGTACATGCCGTACACCGACTTGAAGACGAAACCGAACGCCACCAGGCCAATGGCGAAGATGCCGGCGCTGAAGGTCACGGCTTTCAGACGCCCGAACGGGGTCATGCCGCTGCCGCCGTCGTTGACCTTGCGCGCCTTGGTGAAGTTGTCGCGCTGCAGGGTCGCCAGCACTTCACCCATGCTGACGATGTCGCCGGCCAGGTGCGAAGTGATCAGGTGGCGCAGAGTGGAAATGTCCTGCGGCTCAAGGTTCTGGAACTGGCAACCGGCGCGGCCGGTCTGGCGGTCGTAGGAGCGGATCTGCAGCTCGACGTCCATGGCCAGGCCGAGGTTGTCGATGACGAATTGCAGGCGTGCCTTGTGCACCTCACCCACGGTCAGCGGCATCTGCCCGGCGTTGAACGCCAGACCACCGGCGGACAGGTCGAGGACCCGCGCTTCGAGCGGCGTCCGGTCGTGGCCGAAAAAGCGCAGTTTGGCCGGGATTTTCACTCGGGCGTGCTGACGCTGGGCTTCGGATTCATGCACTACGTTGGCGTTGACGGCGGTATTCATAGGGGCGATTTCCTTGTTAATTCAATAAGGGGGCGGTCAGACCATCATCAGCAGCACGGCGACGAAAATGCTGCCGGCGGAGAAGGTCATGGTCCGAGACGACCAGGTGTTGAACCAACGTTGAAAGCTGGCGAGATCACGGGTCAGGGAAGTGGGTTGGCGCGTCCAGGATTGCTGGTCGAGGCGGAAGAACACGTAGATCTTCACCAGCGCACCGACGATCTGGTTGTAATAGAGAATCGCCGGGTAAGCCGGGCCGATCCGGTGACCGGAGCACGACAGCAGCAAGGTCAGAATCAGGCGGGTGATGCCGATCCACAGCAGGTAGGCGAGGATGAACGCGCCGCCGTACTTGAAGCTGGCGATGATCGCCACGGTCAGGCCGAGCAAGGACGTCCACATCGATACGCGCTGGTCGAACAGCACCACCGAGGTGAAAGCGCCGAGGCGTTTCACACCCAGGCCCAGCGCTCGCGAGTTCTGGCGCAGGTTGTTGCCGTACCAGCGGAACATCAGTTTGCGGCTGGCCTTGATGAAGCTCTTTTCCGGCGGATGCTCAACCGTGTTGATCGCGGCGTCCGGCACGTAAAAGGTGTCGTAACCCAGGCGCATCAGGCTGAACCAGCTCGACTTGTCGTCGCCGGTGAGAAACTTGAAACGGCCCAGGCGCCAGTGTTGCAGCGAGTCGCTTTCGACGTCGGCGATGAATTCCGGATCGGTGACCACGGTGGCGCGGAATACCGACATGCGCCCGGTCATGGTCAGCACGCGCTTGGACAGGGCCATCGAGCACATGTTGATGTGACGCTGGGCGAAACGCAGCTTGTGCCATTCGCTCATGATGTAGCCGCCGCGCACTTCGCAGAATTCGTTGGTGGTCAGGCCACCGACGTTGCCGAACAGCTGGAACCACGGCACGGTCTTGCGCACGGTGCCTTCGCCGAGCACGGTGTCGCCGTCGATCACCGCCACTACGGCGCGGTCGTCTGGCAGGTGACGGGAGATCGCGCGGAAACCGTAGGCCAGGCCATCACGTTTGCCGGTGCCGGGAATGCGCACGAAGTCGAGCTTCACGCGTTCTGGCGGATTCATCCGCGCCCACAGCGCTTTCACCAGCAGCTCATCGGACATTTCGACGATCGAGCAGACCACGGTGGTCGGCAGTTCGCAGTCGATCGCTTCGCGGATCACCGAGCTGTAGACCTGCGCGGTGGTCAGCGCGTCGATACGGAAACTGGTGACCATCAGAAACACATGCGACGGGTCCGCCGCTTTACCCAGCTTGCGCACTTTGCGGCGCAGATGCGGGTAGACGATGTAGAGAAAAATCATGCCGCGCACAAAGTGCGTTGCACCCATCGAGTAGCGCCAGATACCCACGGCGCCAATCAGGAAAATGAAGTCCTTCGACTCGGAGTCGAATGTGGACGTGGGCAGCATCAAGGCCAGGCCCAACAACAAACTGAGGTAAAACAGCCAACCGGCGGCCTGAAGTAGGCCGTGCTTTAGCCTGTGCATAATCTGCATCCGTCTCTATCTCGGGCGAGCCTGTCGGGTGGCCCGATGGGGTTAAGGCAGGCGAAGAACCGGCCGGGGGTTCAAATCCCCCGGCCGGAAGGCTGACTTACCAGCAGATACCTTCGGTGCGAGTACCGGCGTTGGTGGCTTTGGCCATGAAGCCGACCAGGTCGATGACCTGTTTGCCTTGCGGTGCTTCCTGAGCCAGCGCGCGGAATTTCTCGTCGCGGTTGCCGAGGATGATCACGTCGGAGTTGTCGATCACCGAATCGAAGTCCGAATTGAGCAGGGACGACACGTGCGGGATCTTCGACTCGATGTAGTCCTTGTTCGCGCCGTGAACACGGGCGTACTCGACGTTGCTGTCGTAGATGCTCAGGTCGTAGCCCTTGCCGATCAGCATCTCGGCCAGTTCCACCAGCGGACTTTCGCGCAGGTCATCGGTACCGGCCTTGAAACTCAGGCCGAGCAGGGCGACTTTGCGTTTGTCGTGGCTTTCAACGATGTCGAAGGCGTTCTGCACTTGCGATTCGTTGCTGCGCATCAGCGAGTTGAGCAGCGGCGCTTCGACGTCCAGCGAACCGGCACGGTAGGTCAGGGCGCGCACGTCTTTCGGCAGGCACGAACCGCCGAAGGCGAAGCCCGGGCGCATGTAGTACTGGGACAGGTTGAGGGTCTTGTCCTGGCAGACCACGTCCATCACTTCACGACCATCGACGCCAACCGCTTTGGCGATGTTGCCGATCTCGTTGGCGAAGGTGACCTTGGTCGCGTGCCAGACGTTGCAGGTGTACTTGATCATTTCGGCGACAGCGATGTCCTTGCGGATGATCGGCGCGTCGAGTTCTTCGTACAGCGATTGCAGAACGTCGCCCGAGGCTTTGTCGAACTCGCCGATGACGGTCATCGGTGGCAGGTCGTAGTCCTTGATCGCGGTGGATTCACGCAGGAACTCCGGGTTGACCGCCACGCCGAAGTCGACGCCGGCCTTTTTGCCCGAGCAGTCTTCGAGGATCGGGATCACCACATTGGCGACGGTGCCCGGCAGCACGGTGCTGCGCACCACGATGGTGTGGCGGGTGGTTTTTTCCCGCAGCACGAAACCGATCTCGCGGCATACCGCTTCGATGTAGTTCAGTTCCAGGTCGCCGTTCTTCTTGCTCGGCGTACCGACGCAGATCATCGACAGGTCGGTGTCACGAATCGCCTCGGCGAAGTTGGTCGTACCGCGCAGACGACCGGTCTCGATACCTTGCGCCAACAGTTCGCCCAGACCCGGTTCAACAATCGGCGATTTGCCGGCGTTGATCATGTCGATCTTGTCTTTGGCAACATCGACGCCAACCACGTCGTGGCCCCGTGCAGACAGGCAACCGGCACACACTGCGCCAACGTAACCCAAACCAAATATGCTGATGCGCATCGCAATTACCTCTGTGTTTTATCAAGCCATTAGATGGCCGGAGTTAATGGTGTTCAGCGGTCATAGTGCACTCGAAGGTGCGGCAAACAGGCGCCACAATGCCGTGTGCAGGCATACTAAGTTCCGAGTGTCTAAATAAGTGCACTCAAGATGTGCGCAACTAGGCCTTAGTTGTTATGACTTGCCCTGTTATGCAGCTGATCTTCTTTTTGGAAGATGCTTGTGCATGTGTCTAGTCCACCTGATGTCGGGCGTAAGGCCCGTAGATCAAGCGGTTGGGTGCTCAGGCGAGCACGTTTACAGGGGCGCAGCCTTGGCCGTGTAGAGGATGTTTATGGTGCGTTTCACCTATCCATCGTTAGTTGATCAGATGAGTGAACCATCTAGGCAAGTTGCTGTGACAACTTGGTTACATGGTTCTCCGCTCTGCGTAAGTTATCTCGTACAAACTCGGTGAGAATCGTTACCGGTGGTATGAGCTATGCATTTGGACATAGTTCCTACCCACTCATCGCGAAATCTGAAATTTTTTGAAATATTGACAAAGATGGCACTGGTCTCAATTTGATAGCACTTTCGATTTGGGCCTTTGTTAATCGGTGCGTAATCGAGCTAGATAGTTTTGTGCCACTACCGTAAAAAAATTTACGTGCCACTACTGAAAAAAAGTGCGGCTGTCGAGTGAAACTAAAATTAGAATCGGGGAGAACGATTTTATGGCGCCAATAAAACGGCGAAATGTGGCGAGGGATTTTTGACGTCGTGCGAGCTGCACGACTCTTTATGGAAAGAGTCGTGCAATGGGCATGCTTTATTCCGGAGCGTGGTCGCGCAGAAACACCAGATTGTCCGGTTTCGACTGCTCGGCGCTGTAGCGATAACCCTGCACATCGAACTGTTTCAGGGCGGCCGGATCGTTGATCTGCTCCTGAATCACGAAACGGCTCATCAGGCCACGGGCCTTTTTCGCGTAGAAGCTGATGATCTTGTACTGGCCGTTCTTCAGATCCTTGAACTCGGTATTGATGATCCGCGCGTTCAGGGCACTGCGCTTGACTGCCGAGAAGTACTCGTTGGACGCCAGGTTCAGCAGCACGTCGTCGCCTTGCTCGGCCAGCGCTTCGTTGAGCCATTCGCTGATGCGCGTGCCCCAGAACGCGTACAGATCCTTGCCACGGGCATTGGCCAGTTTGGTGCCCATTTCCAGACGATACGGTTGCATCAAATCCAGCGGACGCAACAGGCCATAGAGGCCGGAGAGCATGCGCAGGTGCTTTTGCGCATAGTCGAACTGGGCTTCGCTGAACGATTGCGCATCGAGGCCGGTGTACACGTCACCCTTGAACGCGAGCAGGGCCTGCTTGGCGTTTTCCGGGGTGAAGGCGGGCGTCCAGCTGCCGAAACGCGCGGCATTCAGGCCGCCGATCTTGTCGGACACGTGCATCAGTTCGCTGATCTGTGCCGGACTCAGTTCGCGCAGTTGCTGGATCAGCTCCTGGGAGTGGTCGAGGTATTGCGGCTGGGTGAAGCGCTGGGTCGCCGGCGGTGTTTCGTAATCGAGGGTCTTGGCGGGGGAAATCACCATCAGCATGAAGTCGTCTCCTTTAATCGTGGGGGCGATTCTAGGGGGTTGGCCGAGTTGACTCCAGCTATCAAGCCCATAGGTGATCGACGGCTCGCCACATTTCCCTGTGGGAGGGGGCTTGCTCCCGAAGAGGCCGTGTCAGTCGCCATATTTGCTGAATGACACACCGCATTCGGGAGCAAGCCCCCTCCCACAGGGAATCGGAGTGGCTGAGGGGAATCGCGCGGGATCAGCTATAGTGCCGCGCGGGTTTGGTTATGGAGACACCCCTTTGCGTATTGTTCTTTTATTCACCGCGTGGCTGTTGAGCTTCGGGGCCATGGCGGCACCGGGTGATGTGGCGACGCTGGATCGCAGCACCTGGCCCGAACAACTGAGCAGCCCGACGCTGTTCGACGTCGCCTCGCGCGCGGAAATCCTCATGTTCGCCCGGGGCCTGCTCGGCACCGAGGCGCTGGACGAGGCCGCGCTGGCCCAGCGCCTTGGGCTGCGCACGGTCAATGTCGACGCGATCAGCCGCCTGCGCCAGCGGCTCTGGGAACGTCTGTTGGCCAACTACAACTTCGCCCAGCAGAGCTGCGATCAGGACGCCTCGTTCTGCTTCCTCGTCGAAGACCTGCCGACCCTGCGCGAGCAGGCCGCCAAGTTCGTGGTCAGCGACGACAGCTATTACACCAAGTGGGCCGAGCCGAGCCGCTTGTTCCATCTGCAGTACCTGGACGAGCTGATGCGCAAGGCCGCGCTGTCGCCGCAGACCAGCAGCGAAGTCGATCACTTCGGCGACTACGAGCGCAACGGCGACGAGATGCACGATCGGCTGTTTCTGCTGAGTTTCGACAGCGCCGCCAATCTGCAGCCGGATAACACCGACTGGATCGCCGACTACCTGCGCAAATCCAACCTCAGCGGCACGTTCTTCCTGTTGGGCAAGGATGTGCAGGCGCGGCTGGCCGATCGCTCGGTGAGCAACCTGCAATCGGAGTTCTCGAAGCAATGCGTCGGTGTTCAGGGCTGGGAGTTCCGCTCCCACAGCCACTGGCAGGACTGGCAGGACTCGGTGCGCCGCAGCAGCGATCTGGTAAAGAACAAGTTGCCGGAGAATTACGTACCGCTGTTCCGTCCACCGGAAGGTCAGCGCCGCAGTGATGCCGGCAGCTTCTTCCGCAACCAGGGCCTGCAAGTGGCGCTGTGGGACATCGATGCCCAGGACGGTGCAGGCAAGCTCAAGGGCGCGCCGAGCGCGCAGCGGGTGTTGACCCTGATGCTGCTGTGGCGCCACGGGGTGATCAATTTCAACATGAAACAGGATGCGGTGAAGACCGCGTTGCCGTGGCTGATCACGCAAACTGCGCAAAGCGGCATCGGCTTTGAGGACTGTCAGGACGGGTTTCGCTGACAAACGGAGAAAGCCCGGAAACATTGGGCTTGGGGCGATTTTTCTAGAGAATTCGATGCAGGCGGACTTCCGACTTTAGCGGGGTCTGGACGGTCCGCCAAGGGCTTTTCGTCACTCTGCAAAATAAACTTAAAAAAACCGTCAAAGTGCTTTTTTATGTCATGGGTTTTGGAGTATTACGAAGACAGACCGCCGAAACCTGCAACACAGGTGGCGTCTTCCAAGACTCCTTTTGTGTGCAGTTCATCCAGGCCCTCGTGGATGAGTTCGGCAGTCACTTCGAGGCGCAGCACCGCCCAGGTATTGCGTCGAATGGCTCCCACAAAGGTGACCGAGTATGGATGATCACGGACGTAGCCCTTCTTCCAACCAGCCAATCCTTTATGTACTCGATACCAACGTATTGATTCACGATCCAAATGCCCTGCTGAATTTCGAAGAACACCACGTCGCGATCCCGATGACCGTGCTCGAAGAGCTGGACAAGCTCAAGAGCGGCCATCACAGCGTTGCTGCCGAATGCCGCCAGGCGATCCGGCTGATCGACAAGACCCTGGGCGATGCCTCCCCCGAGGACGTCGAGCTGGGTGTGCCGATTCAGCGCGGCAAGGGGGGGGCGAAGGGCTTGCTGTCAATTCTGATGAGCAAACAGGCCGAGTCGAACCTGATTCTGCCCGAGCATCTGAACGACAACAAAATCATCAACCAACTGATCGACCTGCACACCCGTGATCCGAAGAAGGCCGTGGTGCTGGTTACCAAAGACATCAACATGCGCCTCAAGGCGCGCGCCTGCGGGATCGCGGCCGAGGACTACAGCACCGACCAACTGGTCGATGACGTGTCCCTGCTGCCCAACGGCTACCACAACATGACCGGCTCCTTCTGGGACCGCGTGAGCAAGGTCGAAACCCGTCAGGATCACGGCCGCACCTGGCATCAGGTACAGCTGATCGACAACCTGCCGGCGGTGCACATCAACGAGTTCATCATTGACGAACAAGGCTTTGTCGGCTGGATCAAGGAAATCCAGGAAGACAGGCTGCTGATCCTCGACCTGCACCAGGAACCGCTGCTGCATCAGGAAGCCTGGGGCCTCAAGCCACGTGACATCTACCAGAGCCTGGCGCTGTATGCGTTGCTGGATCCGGACATTCACCTGGTCAACCTGTCGGGTGCCGCCGGTTCCGGTAAAACCATCCTGGCGCTGGCCGCGGCCATCGAGCAGACCATGGTCAGCAAGCGCTATCGCCGGATCATCGCAACCCGCAGCGTGCAGGGCCTGGACCAGGAAATCGGCTTCCTGCCGGGCACCGAAGCGGAAAAAATGGAGCCTTGGCTGGGCGCCATCACCGACAACCTCGAAGCCTTGCACATGGATGACGAAAACACCCATGGCAGCGTCGACTACATCCTCAGCAAAGTGCCGTTGCAGTTCAAATCGCTCAACTACATTCGCGGTCGCAGCTTCCAGCAGAGCCTGATCCTGATCGACGAATGTCAGAACCTCACGCCGCACCAGATGAAAACCATCATCACCCGGGCTGGCGCCGGTTCCAAAGTGGTGTGCCTGGGCAACCTGGCACAGATCGACACCCCTTACCTGTCCGCGACCAGCTCCGGGCTGACGTACTTGACCGAACGCTTCAAGGATTTCCCCAACGGTGTGCACATCACCCTGCAAGGGGTGCCACGCTCGATTCTGGCCGAATACGCCGAATCGCATCTGTAACCCTCCATCAGAAAACGGGCGGCCTGACAGCCGCCCGTTTTTTATGGATGAACACATCACCCAATGTGGGAGCGGGCTTGCTCGCGAAAGCGGTGTGTCAGCCACCAAATGTGTGCCTGATACACCGCTTTCGCGAGCAAGCCCGCTCCCACAGGGGATAGTGGTGAATTCATAATCAGTGATGCGGAAATTTGACCCACAGGTTTACAATCCCGGCTCCTGATCAGGAGTAATCCCGTGCTGACTCATCTCGATTCCCAAGGTCGCGCCAACATGGTCGACGTCACCGAAAAAGCCGTGACGTTCCGTGAGGCGACCGCCCAGGCGCTGGTGCGCATGCTCCCTGAAACCCTGCAGATGATCGTCAGCGGCGGCCATCCCAAGGGCGACGTGTTTGCCGTGGCGCGCATTGCCGGCATTCAGGCAGCGAAGAAAACCAGCGATCTGATCCCGCTGTGCCATCCGCTGATGCTGACCGGGGTCAAGGTCGAACTCAGCGCTGAGGGTGACGACAGCGTGCGCATCGTCGCGCGCTGCAAACTGTCCGGGCAGACCGGCGTCGAGATGGAAGCGCTGACCGCTGCCAGCGTCGCCGCGCTGACCATTTACGACATGTGCAAAGCGGTGGACCGCGGCATGGTCATCGAAAGCGTGCGTCTGCTGGAGAAGGTCGGCGGCAAGAGCGGGCATTTCCAGGCGGAGCAGCCATGAACCTGACCGTGAAATTTTTCGCCCGTTACCGTGAAGCGCTGGGTGTGGACTCGGTCGCGGTTGAAGGCGATTTCGCCACCGTCGACGATGTGCGTGCGCTGCTCGCGCAACGCGATGGCGCCGAGGTGTTGAGCGAACAGAACCTGATGTGCGCACGCAACGAAGATCTGTGTCAGCTCGACGAGCCGGTGAGCGACGGCGACGAAGTGGCGTTTTTCCCCACTGTGACCGGAGGCTGAGGCATGGCGATTCGGGTGCAGTCCACGGCGTTCGATCCCGGCGCTGAAGTCAACGCGATGCACGCGGCGAATGTCGGTGTCGGCGCGGTGGTGAGTTTTGTCGGCTACGTGCGCGACTTCAATGACGGGCTGGATGTGGCCGGGATGTTCCTTGAACATTATCCGGGCATGACCGAAAAAGCCCTTGGCAAGATCGCCGTCGAGGCCGAACAGCGCTGGCCGCTGCTGAAGCTCGAAGTGCTGCACCGCATCGGCGCGCTGGAACCGGGCGAGCCGATCGTGTTTGTCGGTGCGGCCAGTGCCCATCGCCAGGCGGCGTTCGACGCCTGCGCCTTTGTCATGGACTACCTGAAAACCCGCGCGCCGTTCTGGAAGAAAGAAACCACCAGCAACGGCCCGCGCTGGGTGGAAGGGCGTGACAGTGATCATGCCGCTGCAGATCGCTGGAAGAAGTAAAACCCGCGTCGTCCTCAAGTCAGTCATCGCGAGCAGGCTCACTCCTACAGTTGGAATGCGTTCCCCTGTAGGAGTGAGCCTGCTCGCGATGGCGTCATTCGCCACACAAAAATATCCTGACTGCCTGCCCGATTGACGGTTTGTACATAAAAGTCCAGTATGGATTTACAAGTACAAAAAACCGTTTCAGCTTTTTCTTCTGTCTTGCCAAACCAACAACAACCCGCGAGAAAACGAACATGAAGAAACTCCCCCTGATCACCGGTCTGGCCCTGAGCCTGTTGGCGTGCACCAGCTCATTCGCTGCCGAGAAAACCTTGCGCATCGGCATCGAGGCCGCTTATCCACCGTTCGCCTCGAAGACCGACAAGGGCGAGATCGTCGGTTTCGACTACGACATCGGCAACGCCCTGTGTGCGCAGATGAAGGTCAAGTGTGTGTGGGTCGAGGGTGAGTTCGATGGTCTGATTCCTTCGTTGAAAGTGAAGAAAATCGACATGGCCTTGTCGTCGATGACCATCAACGAAGACCGCAAGAGGTCGGTGGATTTCACCCACAAGTACTACTTCACTTCCTCGCGACTGGTGATGAAGGACGGCGCCACGGTCGACGACCAGTACGCCAGCCTCAAGGGCAAGAACGTCGGCGTGCAGCGCGCCACCACCACCGACCGTTATGCCACCGAGGTGTTCGAACCCAAGGGCATCAACGTCAAGCGCTACGGCAATAACGAAGAAATCTACATGGACCTGGCGGCCGGGCGGCTCGACGCGATTTTCGCCGACACCATTCCGTTGAATGATTTCCTGTCGATGCCGCGCGGCAAGGGTTATGCGTTTGTCGGGCCGGAGCTGAAGGATCCGAAGTACGTGGGCGAGGGCGCGGGGATTGCGGTGCGCAAGGGCAATACCGAGTTGGTCAGCGAGTTGAACACGGCCATCGACGGGATTCGTGCGAGTGGCGAGTATCAGACGATTTCCCAGAAGTACTTCAAGTCCGACATCTACGGCGACTGATAGTCCGCTATCGCGAGCAGGCTCACTCCTACAGGGGAACGCATTCCAACTGTAGGAGTGAGCCTGCTCGCGATGGGGCCGGAACTGCCAATGCAGATTTTCAGCCCTTCAATTCCTTCAAATGCTTGTACACCGTCGCCCGCCCCATGTTCAGCACATTGGCCACATAGTTCGAGGCACTCTTGCCCTTGAACGCGCCTTCGGCGTGCAGGGCCAGTACCAGTTCGCGCTTGTGATCGCGGGTCAGCAGATTCAGGCTCAACTGCCGCTCGCGCAGCCAGGCGTGGAGGAAGGTGTTGATGCGTTCCTGCCAGTCATCGCGAAACAGTGAATCCGGCTGCGGGATCAGTTTGCTTGGCGACAGGAACAGGTCCAGCGCAGCCTTGGCATTCTCGAACAGCGAAATATTCAGGTTGATGCACAGCACCGCCAGCGGCCGCTCGTCGCGGTCGCGCAGCACGGTGCTCAGGCTGCGAATCTTCTGGCCATCCCAATTGAGCTTTTCGTACGGACCGATGTTGCGCTCACTGACCTCCTCGCTGAGCATGTCTTCAAGCGACGAATCGTCACCTATCTCGCGCTTGGACAGGTTGTTGGCGATGTAATCGACCTTCTGCGTGCGCAGGTCGTGCAGCACCACTTCGGCGTGGGGAAAGAACAGCGTGGCGATGGCGTCGGCGATGGCACGGAAGTTATCCAGGGCCGGATCGAATTCGGGGGCGGTCATGATTGTGGAGCTCCAGGCGGCGTCAGCGCCCCCGTGCACGGGGGCGCTGCGAGTGTGCCGCAATCCGTTGGGCGCGTCATCCGCAGGGGCCTTCAGCGCAGCCGTGAGGGGGAGAGCATGGCGCTGCTCAGGCCGAACTGACGCAGGTGTTCAGGCAACGCCTGCCCACGCACCAATGCCGCACTGGCCTGGCCCATGGCCGGTGAAGTCTGAATGCCGTAACCGCCCTGGGCCGCGACCCAGAACAACCCTGGTACCTGTGGATCGAAACCGCTGAGCAGATCGCCGTCGGCGACGAAGCTGCGCAGTCCGGCCCAGGTGCGGGTCGGGCGGCGGATGGTCAGGGTCGTGGCCTCTTCGATCTGGTAGATGCCCATGGCGATGTCCAGCTCCTCCGGCTGCACGTCATGCGGTTCGACCGGGTCGGCGTTGGCCGGCGAGCCGAGGAACATCCCGGCGTCGGGCTTCATGTAGAACGATTCGTCGAGGCTGACCAGCATCGGCCAGTGATGAATGTCCACGCCCTCGGGGCCGGCGAAAATGAACGCCGCGCGGCGTTTCGGTTGCAGGCCCAGCGCTTGTGCGCCAGCCAGTGCGCCGATCTTGTCGGCCCAGGCGCCGGCGGCGTTGATGATGACCGGAGCGCTGAAGGTCTGGCCGTTGGTTTGCACCTGCCAGAGGCCATCGGCGTCACGTGTCAGGCCCAGCACCTCGCAATCGGTGTGCACTTCGCCGTTGTTGCGGCGGATACCGCGCAGGTAACCCTGATGTACCGCGTCGGTGTCGATGTCGGTGGCGGTCGGATCGTAGATCGCGCCGTGGACTTTTTCTCGACGCAAAATCGGCAGACGGGCGCAGGCTTCGTCGGCGCTGAGCAGTTGCATTTCCGGCACCGTGGCCTTGGCGCTGAGGTACTGGTTGTGCAGCTCGGCGGCATCACCGCTGAAATCCACGGTCATTTCACCGCGCGGCGTGAGCAATGGATGCTCGCAGAAGCCGCTCGGCGGATGGTCGAAAAACTCACGACTGGCCAGCGTCAATGCTCGCACCTGCGGCGTGCCGTAGGCCGCGGAGTACAACGCGGCAGAGCGTCCGGTGGAGTGGTAGGCCGGATGCGATTCACGTTCGAGCACGATCACTTTGGCGTGGGGCGACAGCCAGAACCCGGTGGAAGCGCCGGCAATCCCGCCGCCGATGATGATGAAATCTGCCTGGCTCATGAAAGGTCTCCGGTGTTTACGCAATATCAAGGAGTTCGCGATCTCCTGTAGGAGTGAGCCTGCTCGCGATAGCGCTTTTACATTCAACATTATCGTTGACTGATATACCGCTATCGCGAGCAGGCTCACTCCTACAGGGGATTTGTGGTGTTAGTTGGTCAAGTGATAAACCGCATTGGCCAGCGCAATGTCTTCCAGGCCCAGGCCGATTGAACGGAAAAATACGTGACGGTCGTAACCGGGGCGCGGCACTTTCTCGCTGAGCAGGTCGGCGAGGTCGCCGACGATCAAGTCCTTGCTCCAGCCATGTTGTTCACCGGCGATCAACATTTCACCGGCCGACCCCGGCGTGGTCAGACGATAGTCGCAGAACACCCGCATGTCGCCCAGGCTCTGCGGCGGCACCTCATGGGCGCGTGGCGCGTTGGTGCTGATCGAGGTGATCAGCGCCGGTTTGGCCAACGCTGCGGGTTCGATCACCGGCCCGGCGGACGAGGTGCAGAGCATGATCACGTCCGCATCGTCGAGGGCGGTTTCGCGGCTGTCGGCAGTCTTCAGCCCCGGGAAAATTTCTTTCAGCAGTGCCTGGGTGTGCGCATCCTCAGACAGACTCGGCGAATACACGCTGATGTTCTGCCAGTCGCGCAGGCCTTTCACGTAATGCAGATGCGCCTGAGCGACCTTGCCGCTGCCGATGATCGCCAGTCGAGTGGCATTCAGCGGGGCGAGGGCATCGACCGCCACCGCCGTGGTCGCGGCGGTACGCGCCGTGGTCAGCTCGCCGGCATCGCACAACAGCAACGGCTGGCCGCTGTGCATCGACATCAGCAGCGTCCACGCCGTCACCAGTGGCCCTTGCTCGCGGACGATGTAGGGCGAGGTCTTGACCCCGTACACGCCGTCCTCGGCCAGCACCCCCAGATAATTGATGAAGTCGCCGGCGCCCTGTGGAAACTCCACCAATTGCTGCGCCGGTTGCACGGCGTGGCCGGCGGCGAGGTCGCGGAACAGTTTGCGCAGGATCTGCGGCACGTCGATGCGCGCCAGCAGCTCGCGGGCCTGGGTGTGGTCGATCACGTAGGGTGTACTGGACATGTCAGGCTCCGCGGTCTGGATATAAACTAATTTGTCTATTATGGACTTTTAGTTGTCTCTCGCAAGCGCCTGTTGAAAACGCCGGACAAAAAAAGCGCAGTCCGTTGCCGGCTGCGCTTTTGGCGTTACAGGTCGCTTACTGCGGCTGCGGACGCTTGCGTTCCACTGCGCGCAACAGGTGCGTCGGCGGTGTTTCGCAACTGATCTTGCGACCGAGTTTTTCTTCGATCGACGGCAACTGGTAGGAGTCGTCTTCGCCGGCGAAGCTGATCGACACGCCGTCAGCGCCCGCGCGACCGGTACGGCCGATGCGGTGCACGTAGTCGTCCGGGACTTCCGGCAGGGTGAAGTTGATCACGTGGCTGATGCCGTCGATGTGGATGCCGCGACCGGCGACATCGGTGGCCACCAGTACGCGGATCTTGCCTTCGCGGAAGCCTTCCAGGGTCTTGATGCGCTTGTGCTGCGGCACGTCGCCGGACAGCTGCGCGGCGTTGATGCCGTCGCGCACCAGGCGTTCTTCGATGCGGCGCACTTCGTCCTTGCGGTTGGCGAAGACGATCACGCGCTCCCAGCCGTTATCGTTGACCAGGTTGTAGAGCAGTTTGTATTTGTCAGCCGCGGCCACCGCATAGATGTGCTGCTCGACGTTTTCGTTGGCCACGTTGGTGATTTCGATTTCGACGATCGCCGGATCGGTGGTCCATTGCTTGGCCAGGTTCATCACGTCTTCGGTGAAGGTCGCGGAGAACAGCAGGGTCTGGCGTTCGCTTTTCGGCGGGGTCTGGCGAATGATCTGCCGCACTTGCGGGATGAAACCCATGTCGAGCATGCGGTCGGCTTCGTCCAGCACCATCACTTCGACCATGTCCAGGTGCACGTCGCCGCGCTGGTTGAAGTCGAGCAGCCGGCCCGGGGTGGCGACGAGAATGTCGCAGTGGCGCGCTTCAAGGTGCTTGAGCTGTTTGTCGAAGTCCATGCCGCCAACGAACGTCATCACGTTGAGGCCGGTGTACTTGGTCAGGTCGGCAGCGTCCTTGGCGATCTGCACCACCAGCTCACGGGTTGGCGCGATGATCAGCGCACGGGGTTCGCCCATGTAGCGTTCTTTCGGCGGTGGCGTCTGCAACAGCTGAGTGATGATCGAGATCAGGAACGCGGCGGTCTTGCCGGTGCCGGTCTGCGCGCGGCCGATGGCGTCTTTACCGGCGAGGGTGAAACCCAGCACCTGCGCCTGGATCGGTGTGCAGTATGGAAAGCCCAGATCCTGGATGGCGTGCATCAGTTCCGGAGCAAGTTTGAAATCGTGGAAGCGGGTCTTGCCTTCCTGGGGTTCGACGACGAAGTCTTCGAGTTTCCAGGGAATGACCGGTGCCTTGGGCTTCGGTTCGCGGCGCGGTCTGGCCGGTTTCGCTGCTTCGGCGCGGACCGGTTCGGCGGCGATAGCGGGTTGCGGCTCGGGCTCGGGTGTCGCTACCGGTGCCGGACGTTCAACCTTGGGCGCATCGCTGCGAGGGCCGGGGGCGTGCGACGGCGCACTGGGAACTGGCGCGAGCTGCTCAGCCTCGCTTTTACCGAACATTTTCTTGAGTGCTTCGAGCACGGTCATCTCATCAATTGGTTAAGGAATGTACGCCGGCCAGTGTAATGCAAGAAACGGGCGCGGCGTAGTGGGATGATCAAAGCGGTCCGGCAAGCGGCCGAATCAGCGCAGGCGCTCACTCAGCCAGACGCCGATGTCGCGAATTTCTTCGGGTAACACTTCGTGCTCCATTGGGTATTCCTGCCATGTCACGGTGACACCATGCTTGTTTAAATGCTCGTAAGCACTGCGGCCCATGGCGTTCTGCACCACGTTATCGAACTGGCCGTGCAGGCACAGCGCGGGAATGCGCTGCTGACTGGCGGAAAGCTCCATCTCGTCGGTAAAGGTCGGGGCATAGGTGGAGAGGGCAAGTACGCCACCCAAAGGACCTTGCCACTTTATATAAGCGGTGTGCAGCACCACGGCGCCGCCCTGGGAAAACCCGGCGAGAAAAATCCGCGAAGCGTCTATTCCGCTGGCGCGCTCCTTTTCGATCAATTCAATGATGCGATCCGCTGACGCTTCCAACTGCTCACGGTCAATCGACCGCGCCGGGCTCATGGCCTTTATGTCGTACCAGCTCGGCATCGCGTAACCGCCATTGATGGTGACGGGCAGGGTCGGCGCTTGCGGCAAGACGAAGCGGGTCGTCAGCAGGCTTTCCTGCAGCGCTTCGGCGACCGGCAGGAAGTCATAGCGGTCAGCGCCGAGGCCGTGCAGCCAGATAACGCAGGCGTCTGCGGGCTTTACGGGTTCAAGAATCAGGGGCTCGGTCATGGCTGCTCCAAAAATGTGCGGGCGCTCTCAATAAGTGCGTGATTTGCGTGCGCGCCCGGTCGATCAGTTAACAAGATGTCGCAAGGCTACAAGTTTTGCTCTTGACCTGTCGCACAATCGCTTCAGCAAGCGGTGTGGTACGGGCTTTGCTATGGAGGAATCTGTACGACGCGTCCTACGCCTTGCGGTAACACTATCAGTGTACGACTTGCGACGGGATTGCAAAGAATCCGGTGATGGATGTTCGCCAATGGCCGCTACGGGCAAAGCGAACGTGAAAGGGCTACAGCCCGTTCGGCCGACTGGTGAGAAGTGAGTTGTCCATGATGTGGATTTTCTCCTACTAGACTCATAGCGAAGGTCTTACGTCGGTTGACCCCAAAAAAAGCCAACACGGGTCAACAACGCCTCAAAAGGGTGCGACTGGACTCAAGCTCCGACACAACAAGAGCAAAACTGGAGGTTTGAATGAAGATGTTGAAATCCACTCTGGCGGTCGTGACTGCTGCAGCAGTACTCGGCGTCAGCGGGTTCGCTCAGGCGGGTGCAACCCTGGATGCCGTGCAGAAGAAAGGTTTCGTGCAATGTGGCGTGAGCGACGGTCTGCCGGGTTTCTCGGTGCCGGACGCTTCGGGCAAGATCCTCGGGATCGACGCTGACGTTTGCCGCGCTGTGGCTGCTGCGGTATTCGGCGACGCCAACAAGGTCAAGTTCAGCCAGTTGAACGCCAAGGAGCGCTTCACCGCGCTGCAGTCCGGCGAAATCGACCTGCTCTCGCGCAACACCACCATGACCAGCTCGCGTGACGCCGGCATGGGCCTGAAATTCCCGGGCTTCATCACTTACTACGACGGCGTGGGCTTCCTGGCCAACAACAAGCTGGGCGTGAAAAGTGCCAAGGAACTGGACGGTGCAACCATCTGCATCCAGGCCGGTACCACCACCGAACTGAACGTGTCCGACTACTTCCGTGCCAACGGCCTGAAGTACACCCCGATCACTTTCGACACCTCCGATGAAAGCGCCAAGTCGCTGGAATCCGGTCGTTGCGACGTGCTGACCTCCGACAAGTCGCAGTTGTACGCACAGCGCAGCAAACTGGCTTCGCCAAAAGACTACGTGGTACTGCCGGAAACCATCTCCAAAGAACCGCTGGGCCCGGTCGTGCGTAACGGCGACGACGAGTGGCTGGCGATCGTTCGCTGGGTTGGCTATGCGCTGCTGAACGCTGAAGAAGCCGGCGTGACGTCGAAAAACGTATTGGAAGAAGCCAAATCCACCAAGAACCCGGACGTCGCTCGTCTGCTGGGTGCTGACGGTGAATACGGCAAGGACCTGAAACTGCCGAAGGACTGGGTTGTGAAAATCGTTTCGCAGGTCGGTAACTACGGTGAAATCTTCGAGAAAAACCTCGGCAAGAGCACTCCGCTGGAAATCGACCGTGGCCTGAACGCGCTGTGGACCAACGGCGGCATTCAGTACGCACCACCAGTGCGCTAATGGTTCTATCACCCGGCGGGCCAACCGCCGGGTGATGTTCTGTTCCATTTCTTCCGGGGCACTTCATGCAAAATTCAATCGGCGCACCAAAGCAGAGGTTCAGCCTCAGCGATCCGCGAGTGCGTGCGTGGCTGTTTCAGATCATCACCGTCGTGGCGGTGGTCGCCATGGGCTGGTATCTGTTCGACAACACCCAGACCAACCTGCAGCACCGGGGCATCACTTCCGGTTTCGGCTTTCTGGAGCGCAGTGCCGGGTTCGGCATCGCTCAACACCTGATTTCCTACACCGAAGCGGACAGCTACGCCCGGGTGTTCGTGATCGGTTTGCTCAACACCCTTCTGGTGACCGTCATCGGCGTGATCCTGGCGACCCTGCTGGGCTTCATCATCGGTGTGGCGCGGCTGTCGCCGAACTGGATCATCAGCAAACTGGCGACCGTGTATGTGGAAGTGTTCCGCAACATTCCGCCGCTGCTGCAGATCCTGTTCTGGTACTTCGCGGTGTTCCTGACCATGCCGGGACCGCGTAACAGCCATAACTTCGGCGACACCTTCTTCGTCAGCAGCCGGGGCCTGAACATGCCGGCCGCGCAAATGGCTGACGGCTTCTGGGCGTTCGTCATCAGTGTGGTGCTGGCCATCGTCGCCATCGTGCTGATGTGCCGCTGGGCCAACAAGCGTTTTGAAGACACCGGCGTACCGTTCCACAAATTCTGGACCGGCGTGGCGATCCTGCTGGTGCTCCCGACCCTGTGCGCACTGATCTTCGGCGCGCCGCTGCATTGGGAAATGCCGCAACTCAAGGGCTTCAACTTCGTCGGTGGCTGGGTGCTGATCCCGGAACTGCTCGCGTTGACCCTGGCGCTGACCGTGTACACCGCCGCGTTCATCGCGGAAATCGTCCGTTCGGGGATCAAGTCGGTCAGCCATGGCCAGACCGAAGCGGCGCGTTCGCTCGGCCTGCGCAACGGCCCGACCCTGCGCAAGGTGATCATTCCGCAAGCCCTGCGAGTGATCATTCCGCCGCTGACCAGCCAATACCTGAACCTGGCGAAGAACTCGTCGCTGGCCGCCGGTATCGGTTATCCGGAAATGGTTTCGCTGTTCGCCGGCACCGTGCTCAACCAGACCGGTCAGGCGATCGAAGTCATTGCCATCACCATGAGCGTGTACCTGGCGATCAGTATCAGCATTTCCCTGCTGATGAACTGGTACAACAAGCGCATTGCGCTGATCGAGCGGTGAGGAAACGCGCATGACAACCCATACTTTCAAACCCGACATGCCACCGCCGGCCAAGGTCTTCGGCCCGATGGCCTGGATACGCGCCAACATGTTCTCCAGCTGGCTCAACACCCTGCTGACCCTGTTCGCGTTCTACCTGATCTACCTCGTGGTCCCACCGATCCTCAGCTGGGCGATTCTCGATGCCAACTGGGTCGGCACCACCCGCGCCGACTGCACCAAGGAAGGCGCCTGCTGGGTGTTCATTCAGCAGCGTTTCGGCCAGTTCATGTACGGCTATTACCCGGCGGAACTGCGCTGGCGCGTCGACCTGACCGTGTGGCTGGCGGTGATCGGCGTGGCGCCACTGTTCATCAAACGCGTGGCGCACAAAGCCGTGTACGGCCTGAGCTTCCTGGTGATCTACCCGATCGTCGCGTGGTGCCTGCTGCATGGCGGCGTGTTCGGCCTCGACACCGTGGCGACCAGCCAGTGGGGCGGCCTGATGCTGACGCTGGTCATTGCCACCGTGGGTATCGCCGGCGCTTTGCCGCTGGGGATCATTCTGGCGCTGGGCCGTCGCTCGAACATGCCGGCGATTCGCGTGGTCTGCGTGACCTTCATCGAGTTCTGGCGCGGCGTGCCGTTGATCACGGTGCTGTTCATGTCCTCGGTAATGCTGCCGCTGTTCCTGCCCGAAGGCATGAACTTCGACAAGCTGCTGCGGGCGCTGATCGGCGTGATTCTGTTCCAGTCGGCCTACGTTGCCGAAGTGGTGCGCGGCGGTCTGCAAGCGATCCCCAAAGGTCAGTACGAAGCGGCTGCGGCGATGGGCCTCGGTTACTGGCGCGCGATGGGCCTGGTGATTCTGCCGCAAGCCCTGAAGCTGGTGATTCCGGGCATCGTCAACACGTTTATTGCGCTGTTCAAGGACACCAGCCTGGTGATCATCATCGGCCTGTTCGACCTGCTCAACAGCGTCAAACAAGCCGCTGCCGACCCGAAATGGCTGGGCATGGCCACCGAAGGCTACGTGTTCGCCGCCCTGGTGTTCTGGATTTTCTGTTTTGGTATGTCGCGCTATTCCATGCATCTGGAACGCAAGCTCGACACTGGCCACAAGCGTTAGGAGTTCTCGGTAAATGAGCGAAGCAATCAAAAAGCCTGTGGGCCCTGAAGGCATTATTCAGATGCAGGGCGTGAACAAGTGGTACGGCCAGTTCCACGTGCTGAAAGACATCAACCTCAACGTCAAACAGGGCGAGCGTATCGTCCTGTGCGGCCCGTCGGGTTCCGGCAAGTCGACCACCATCCGCTGCCTCAACCGTCTGGAAGAGCACCAGCAGGGCCGCATCGTCGTCGACGGCGTGGAACTGACCAACGACCTCAAGCAGATCGAAGCGATCCGCCGCGAAGTCGGCATGGTGTTCCAGCACTTCAACCTGTTCCCGCACTTGACCATCCTGCAGAACTGCACGCTGGCGCCGATGTGGGTGCGCAAGATGCCCAAGCGCAAGGCCGAGGAAATCGCCATGCATTATCTGGAGCGCGTACGCATTCCGGAGCAGGCGCATAAATTCCCGGGGCAACTGTCCGGCGGTCAGCAACAGCGCGTGGCGATTGCTCGCGCACTGTGCATGAAACCGAAAATCATGCTGTTCGACGAACCGACCTCGGCCCTCGACCCGGAGATGGTCAAAGAGGTGCTGGACACGATGATCGGCCTCGCCGAGGACGGCATGACCATGCTCTGCGTAACCCACGAAATGGGCTTCGCCCGCACCGTGGCCAACCGCGTGATCTTCATGGACAAGGGCGAAATCGTCGAGCAAGCGGCACCGAACGACTTCTTCGACAACCCGCAGAATGACCGCACCAAACTGTTCCTGAGCCAGATCCTGCATTGATCGAAACCAGCCAGTAAAATAAACCCGGACCTGTTCCGGGTTTATTTTTGCCCGCGATTTGCCCCTTGTGCCGATTCGGCTGCCTGACTACCATGTCAGGAAATTCATCCTATGATTGGATGAAAGGGCGAATTTCATGACAGACATCTCACCTTTGATCAAGCGATCCCTGGTCGATCAGGCCCTGGATCAGCTGCGCCAGCGCATCACCGATGGCGTGTGGCAGGTCGGCGCACGGCTGCCCACCGAGCCGGAGCTGTGCAGCGAGTTGGGCATCAGCCGCAACACCGTGCGCGAAGCCATGCGCGTGCTGGCGTTTTCCGGGTTGATCGAAATCCGTCAGGGCGACGGCAGTTATCTGCGCGCAGTGGTCGATCCGATGGACACGCTCAAGGCGTTGTCCCGTTGCTCGCTGGAGCAGGCGCGCGAAACCCGGCACATCCTTGAAGTCGAGGCGATTGGCCTGGCCGCGTTGCGCCGCACCGATGAAGACCTGCTCGCGCTGCGCGAAGCGCTCGGCACCAGCGGCAGCCACTACCACGGCGATCTCGACACTTACATTTCCTGCGATCTGGTGTTCCACCGCCGTCTGGTGGACGCCGCGCATAACCCCACCCTCAGCGAGTTGTATCGCTATTTCTCCAGCATCGTCGGCGCGCAATTGCGCCAGACGCTGAACATCGTCCCGCGCCGTCAGGAAGTGTTCGACCTGCACATCGAGTTGCTCGATGCCGTCGAACAACGCGACCCGGAACGGGCCAAAGCCATATCGAGGCAGTTGATCAATGAACCTTGAAACCGAGAACAACCTCTCAACCCCCAAGCGCACGGCAGAACTCGAAGAACTGCTGAACGACGCCGAGGCCGACGACGAACAAGTGCAGCAAAGCCATCCGCTGGTACGCCGCCCGTGGCTGTTGCTGCTGGGGCTGATTCTGGTGGCGCTGAACCTGCGCCCGGCGCTGTCGAGCATGGCGCCGCTGCTCAGCGAAGTGTCGAAAAGCCTCGGGCTGTCTGCTGCGCAGGCCGGTTTGCTGACCACGTTGCCGGTGCTGTGCCTGGGCCTGTTCGCACCGCTGGCGCCGATACTGGCGC
Organism: Pseudomonas sp. MWU16-30322; assembly: GCF_020515535.1. Lineage (NCBI taxonomy): Bacteria > Pseudomonadati > Pseudomonadota > Gammaproteobacteria > Pseudomonadales > Pseudomonadaceae > Pseudomonas > Pseudomonas sp. MWU16-30322. Next base: position 253,783 of record NZ_JAIWYL010000006.1, on the reverse strand, counting down.
GGCGTTTCGGCGCTGAACGGGTGGTGCTGGGGATTCTGCTGACCCTGGCCGCCGGCATCATTGTGCGCAGCAACTTCGGTGAGATCGGCCTGTTCGCCGGCAGTGTTCTCGGTGGCGCGAGCATCGGCATTATCGGTGTGCTGCTGCCGGGCATCGTCAAACGCGACTTCGCCAAACACGCCGGAACCATGACCGGCGTCTACACCATGGCCCTGTGCCTCGGTGCGGCAATGGCGGCGGGTTCGACCGTGCCGTTGAGCGAGCACTTCGACCACAGCTGGGCGCTGGGCCTGGGTTTCTGGGTGATCCCGGCGCTGGTGGCGGCGCTGTTCTGGCTGCCGCAGGTCGGGCAGAAACACGGCGCGCACCACGTCGCCTATCGGGTGCGTGGGCTGTTGCGCGATCCGCTGGCCTGGCAAGTGACCTTGTACATGGGCCTGCAATCGTCGCTGGCGTACATCGTGTTCGGCTGGTTGCCTTCGATCCTGATCGGCCGCGGGCTGACCCCGACCCAGGCCGGGCTGGTGCTGTCCGGCTCGGTGATCATCCAGCTCGCCAGTTCGCTAGCGGCGCCGTGGCTGGCGACCCGTGGCAAGGATCAGCGGCTGGCGATCGTGGTGGTGATGGCGCTGACCCTCGGTGGTCTGTTCGGTTGCCTGTATGCACCGATTGAAGGCCTGTGGGGCTGGGCGATTCTGCTGGGCCTGGGGCAGGGCGGTACGTTCAGCCTGGCGCTGACTTTGATCGTGCTGCGCTCACGGGATTCGCACGTCGCGGCGAACCTGTCGAGCATGTCCCAGGGCTTCGGTTATACGCTGGCTTCGATGGGGCCGTTCGCGGTCGGCGTGGTGCATGACTGGACCGGCGGCTGGAATGCGGTGGGCTGGATTTTCGGCATCATCGGCACCGGGGCGATCATTGCCGGGCTGGGTGCCGGGCGCTCGCTGTACGTGCAAGTGCAAAGCGAAAAAATCTGACGCGTAGCCCTTTTTTGGGGCCAGTGATATCCCATGTGGGAGCGAGCCTGCTCGCGAAGACGGTGGTTCAGGCACAGATCATGTTGAATGTGCCGGCCTCTTCGCGAGCAAGCTCGCTCCCACAGTTTTTGCGGTGCTTTAAATCTTGCGTGGTATTCGCTCTGCGAATGCCGATAGTGTTTCTGCGATTTGCAGCTTATCGTGCTGGCAATCTGTCCATTTCCTGGAGTTTGCCCATGAGCGAAGCCCACGCCGCCCTGATCACCCGCTTCTACCAGGCCTTCCAGCGCCTCGACGCCGAGGCCATGGCCGCCTGCTACACCGACGATGTGGTGTTCAGCGATCCGGCCTTCGGTGAACTGCGCGGGCGCGATGCCGGCGACATGTGGCGCATGCTCACCACCCGGGCCAAGGACTTCTCCCTGACTTTCGACAATGTCCGCGCCGACGAACGCAGTGGCGGCGCGCACTGGGTGGCGACTTACCTGTTCAGCCAGACCGGCAACGTGGTGATCAACGATATACAGGCGCGCTTCGTCTTTCGTGACGGCAAAATCTGCGAGCACCACGACCACTTCGACCTGTGGCGCTGGTCGCGGCAGGCGTTGGGTTTCAAAGGCTTGCTGCTGGGCTGGACGCCGCTGGTGCGCAACGCCGTCCGTGCGCAGGCGCTGAAAGGGCTGAAGGCATTTCAGGCCGGTCGCTGATAAGATCGCGGCCTGTTTCCTACACGTCCAGATCCCGAAGTGACCAGCCTCAGCGAAAAACCACTTGATGTCGTCGAGCCAGTGAGCAAGTCCTGGTTCGTCTACCTCGTGCGCGCGGCCAACGGTTCGCTGTATTGCGGGATCAGCGACGACCCGGTGCGCCGCTTCGCCAAGCATCAGAGCGGCAAGGGCGCGCGCTTCTTCCTGTCCAGCCCGGCGATGGCGCTGGTCTACACCGAACGTTGCCGCGACAAGAGCGATGCGTTGCGTCAGGAACGCTTGATCAAGAAGCTGCGCAAGAGCGCCAAGGAATGCCTGGTCGCGTCTTATCAATCTGACTGATCGGTTCCCATCAGCCAGATCTGTAGGCTGCTATCCAAATGCACGCTAAGCTGCTGACTCACTTTTTGTGCGGCGGAGCCGAGCATGTCCGAGTTGATTCTGCATCATTACCCGACCTCCCCATTTGCCGAGAAGGCTCGTCTGCTGTTGGGCTTCAAAGGCTTGTCCTGGCGCTCGGTGCACATTTCGCCGGTGATGCCCAAGCCGGATCTGACCGCGCTGACTGGCGGCTACCGCAAGACCCCGGTGTTGCAGATCGGTGCCGATATCTATTGCGACACGTCGTTGATCGCCCGTCGTCTGGAGCAGGAAAAAGCCCTGCCGGCGTTCTTCCCTGAAGGTCAGGAAATGACCAGTGCCAGCTTCGCGGCGTGGGCCGATTCGGTGGTGTTCCAGCACGCGGTCAGTCTGGTGTTTCAGCCGGAATCGGTCGCTGTGCGTTTCGGCAAGTTGCCGCCGGAAGCGATCAAGGCCTTTATCGCTGACCGTGCCGGGCTGTTCAGTGGCGGCAGCGCCACGCGGCTGTCGGCCGAACAGGCCAAGCATCAGTGGCCAACGCTCATGGCGCGGCTGGAGCAGCAATTGCAGCGTGAGCAGGGCGACTTCCTCTTCGGTGAGCCGTCGATTGCCGACTTCGCTCTGGCGCATCCGCTGTGGTTCCTCAAGGCGACGCACGTCACTGCGCCGTTGGTGGACGAGTATCCGGCTGTCGCTGCGTGGCTGGGGCGCGTGTTGGGCTTTGGTCATGGTGCGGCGAGTGAGATGACGGCCGAGGAAGCGCTGGAAGTGGCGCGCAGCTCGACGCCGGCGGCGCTGCCGGATGAGCAGTTTGAAGATCCGAACGGTTTCAAGGCCGGGCAGCAGGTGGCGATTGCCGCCACAGACTACGGGGTTGATCCGGTGGTGGGTGAGTTGCTGTTTGCTGGCCGCGAAGAGCTGATCCTGCGCCGCGAAGACCCGCGTGGCGGCGTGGTGCATGTGCACTTCCCGCGCTTTGGTTTCCGCATCGAAGCCAAGTAACGGTTACACACAACATCCTGTGGCGAGGGAGCTTGCTCCCGCTCGACTGCGCAGCAGTCGCAAAATATGCGAACGCGCGCTCGCCCTGAAAAGCGAGGGCCGCTTCGCAGCCCAGCGGGAGCAAGCTCCCTCGCCACAGGTGTGTGTTATTTCAGGGCAGCGAGGATCTCGTCCGGGTCGAACCCGCGAATCAACGTGCCATTCACATCAATCAACGGAATCCCGCGTCCACCCAGCGCTTCATACGCCTTGCGCGCCTCGGCGTCCTTTTCGATGTCGAACTCCTGGAACGCAATCCCTTTGCTGTCGAGAAAACGCTTGGTCTGCTTGCAGTAGCCGCACCAGTCGGTGGAATACAGCACGACATGGGCGTTGGCGCGAACCTGCTCAGAGACCATTTGCGACGGATTGAACACCCGCTCGATCTTGCCCCAGTTCTGATAGACCACGACCACCAGCAGAACCAGTGCGACCTTCTTCAGCACATTACCGAGCATCAGTTGCGGCGCTTGAGCTGATCAGTGAGCGAGGTCGGCAGGCCCTTGATGATCAGGGTGCCGGCCTCTTCGTCGTACTCGATCTTCGAACCCAGCAGGTGCGCTTCAAAGCTGATCGACAGGCCTTCGGCGCGGCCGGTGAAGCGGCGGAACTGGTTAAGGGTGCGTTTGTCCGCCGGAATCTCCGGCGACAGACCGTAGTCCTTGTTGCGGATGTGGTCGTAAAAGGCTTTCGGGCGTTCTTCGTCGATCAACTCCGACAGCTCTTCCAGGCCCATCGGCTCGCCGAGCTTGGCCTGGCTGCTGGCGTAATCGACCAGGGTCTTGGTTTTTTCGCGGGCGGAGTCTTCCGGCAGGTCTTCGCTCTCGACGAAGTCGCTGAAGGCCTTGAGCAGGGTGCGCGTCTCACCCGGGCCGTCGACGCCTTCCTGGCAGCCGATGAAGTCGCGGAAGTATTCCGAAACCTTCTTGCCGTTCTTGCCCTTGATGAACGAGATGTACTGCTTGGACTGCTTGTTGTTCTGCCACTCGGACACGTTGATCCGCGCCGCCAGGTGCAATTGGCCGAGGTCGAGGTGACGCGACGGGGTCACGTCCAGCTCATCGGTCACCGCCACGCCTTCACTGTGGTGCAGCAGGGCGATCGCCAGGTAGTCGGTCATGCCTTGCTGATAGTGGGCGAACAGCACGTGGCCGCCGACCGACAGGTTCGACTCTTCCATCAACTTCTGCAGATGCTCGACCGCGACTTTGCTGAACGCGGCGAAGTCCTTGCCACCGTCCATGTATTCCTTCAGCCAGCCGCTGAACGGGAACGCGCCGGATTCCGGATGGAACAGGCCCCAGGCTTTGCCCTGTTTGGCGTTGTAGCTCTCGTTGAGGTCGGCGAGCATGTTCTCGATGGCCGCGGACTCAGCCAGTTCAGAGTCACGGGCGTGCAGAACTGCGGGCGTGCCGTCGGGTTTTTTGTCGATCAGGTGGACGATGCAATGACGGATCGGCATGGGCTTCTCGGCTGGTGGAAGGGAGGAGGGCAGGCTCCCCCGAAAAAGCGCCCAGTGTACCGCAACCACTGGTTTTGGCGCGGGGTGAAGGGCAAATCCGGGGCGGGTGGCGGTCCTTATGCAGTTTTTTACCGATTTAGAGCAATAAACCTGACCAAATGGGTAGCTAGAGGCGGATATTTCCCCGTCTCTGTGCTAGTTTTGCCCGGTCTTACGCGAAGTCACTGCGTTAAGCGTGCAATCAGCATTTGTCAGGTCGAACCAAACCCTGATTTCGGCATCTATAACCCGACTCGTCGTGGTTATCGCCGAGGGTGCCAGATCCAGAAGATCGGGCTCGATGGCTGACACTGCACTCTGCAATCCATATGAATTTGATAGGGAAGGAACACTACATGGCTCTTACTAAAGACCAACTGATCGCCGACATCGCTGAAGCTATCGACGCGCCGAAAACCACCGCGCGTAACGCTCTGGACCAACTGGGCCAAATCGTTGCCGATCAGCTGGAAAACGGCGGCGAAATCACCTTGCCAGGTATCGGCAAGCTGAAAGTGACCGAGCGTCCTGCCCGCACTGGCCGTAACCCTTCGACTGGCGCTGCCATCGAAATCCCTGCAAAGAAAGTGATCAAGCTGGTTGTGGCCAAAGGCCTGACCGACGCTGTGAACAAGTAAGACGCAGCGATAAAAAAACCGTGCACCGGAGCGATCCGGGCACGGTTTTTTTGTGTCTGCGATTTGGCGATGCCACGCAATCCAATGTGGGAGCGAGCCTGCTCGCGAAAGCGCTGCGTCAGTCAATAATGAAGTTAACTGACACGCCGCCTTCGCGAGCAGGCTCGCTCCCACAATTGACCAGCGCCGGTCTATGCAATGTTTAGCGCGTCCAGCGCTCGCGACGCCAGATCTGCTGCTCCGACTTGGTCTGGAAGGTCCACGCCACAAAGCGGCTCTGCTTCTGCCCTTGCGACATCTCCACTACCTGGCTTTCCAGCACGCCGGCCTTTTTCAGCGCGGTTTCGATGGCGGGCAGGTTCGAGGCTTTCGACACCAGGGTGCTGAACCACAGCACCTTGTGCTGGAAGTTCGCGCTCTCGGCGATCAGTTGCGTCACGAAACGCGCTTCACCACCCTCACACCACAGTTCGGCGGACTGACCACCGAAGTTCAGCACTGGCAGCTTGCGTTTCGGATCGGCCTTGCCCAGTGCGCGCCATTTGCGCTCGCTGCCCTTGGTCGCCTCTTCCATCGAAGCGTGGAACGGCGGGTTGCACATGGTCAGGTCAAAGCGCTCGCCCGGCTCCAGCAGACCAATCAGGATGTGCTTGCGGTTTTCCTGCTGGCGCAGCTTGATGACCTTGTTCAGGTCGTTGGACTGGACGATGGCTCGGGCGGCGGCCACGGCCGTCGGGTCGATTTCCGAACCGAGGAAGTGCCAGCGGTATTCGCTGTTGCCGATCAGCGGATACACGCAGTTGGCGCCCATGCCGATGTCCAGCACGTTGACGATCGCGCCGCGCGGGACCTTGCCGTCGTTCATGCTCGCCAGCAGGTCGGCGAGGAAGTGCACGTAATCGGCACGGCCCGGGACCGGTGGGCACAGATAATCTGCCGGGATGTCCCAATGTTCGATGGCATAGAACGACTTGAGCAGCGCCCGGTTGAACACGCGCACCGCATCGGGGCTGGCGAAGTCGATGCTTTCCTTGCCGTACGGGTTGGTGATCACGAACTTCGCCAGTTCCGGCGTGGTCTTGATCAGCGCCGGGAAGTCATAGCGACCCTGGTGGCGATTGCGCGGGTGCAGGCTGGCCTTTTCACGCGACTCAACGGCTTTGGTCGGGGTCGCGGCATCAGGCTTCTTGCGCGCAGGTTTGGGTGTGCGGGGGGCGTTCATGGGTGTGATCGATTCGGGTATGGCTGAAAGTGGCGGGTATTGTCCCACATCTAAAGGCAACACCGTTCAAACTGTGGGAGCGGGCTTGCTCGCGAAAGCGGTGTGCCCGCCAACACACAGGTTGAATGACACACCGCATTCGCGAGCAAGCCCGCTCCCACAGGGGATTTGTAGCGATTCTTGAATAAAAAAGGGAGGCCGTTGCGGGCCTCCCTTGTTCATTGCGGCTTGCCGTTACAGGCTGGAAATCCGCGCGTGCTGCTCGGCCAGTTTGCCCAGGGCTTGTTCAGCCTCGGCCAGCTTGGCGCGTTCCTTCTCGATGACTTCGGCCGGGGCCTTGTCAACGAAACCGGCGTTCGACAGCTTGCCACCAACGCGCTGAACTTCGCCCTGCAGACGCAGGATTTCCTTGTCCAGACGCGCCAGTTCGGCGCCCTTGTCGATCAGGCCGGCCATCGGCACCAGCACTTCCATCTCGCCGACCAGCGCGGTGGCAGACAGTGGCGCTTCTTCGCCAGCGGCCAGAACGGTGATCGACTCCAGACGCGCCAGCTTCTTCAGCAGTGCTTCGTTTTCGGTCAGACGACGCTGGTCTTCAGCGCTGACGTTCTTCAGGTAGATCGGCAGCGGTTTGCCCGGGCCGATGTTCATCTCGCCACGGATGTTGCGCGTGCCGAGCATCAGACCCTTGAGCCATTCGATGTCGTCTTCGGCGGCCGGATCGATGCGCTCCTCGTTGGCCACCGGCCAAGGTTGCAGCATGATCGTCTTGCCCTGAATGCCGGCCAGCGGCGCGATGCGCTGCCAGATTTCTTCAGTGATGAACGGCATGAACGGGTGCGCCAGACGCAGCGCCACTTCCAGTACGCGCACCAGCGTGCGACGGGTGCCGCGCTGACGCTCGACCGGGGCGTTCTCGTCCCACAGCACTGGCTTGGACAGTTCCAGGTACCAGTCGCAGTACTGGTTCCAGATGAACTCGTACAGCGCTTGCGCGGCGAGGTCGAAACGGAATTGATCCAGTTGACGGGTCACTTCGGCTTCGGTGCGTTGCAGCTGCGAGATGATCCAGCGATCCGCCAGCGACAGCTCGTAGGCTTCGCCGTTCTGGCCGCAGTCTTCGCCCTTGTCCAGAACATAGCGCGCGGCGTTCCAGATCTTGTTGCAGAAGTTGCGATAGCCTTCGACGCGGCCCATGTCGAACTTGATGTCGCGACCGGTGGACGCCAGCGAGCAGAAGGTGAAGCGCAGGGCGTCGGTGCCGTAGCTGGCGATGCCGTCGGCGAACTCGTCGCGGGTCTGCTTCTCGATCTTCTTCGCCAGTTTCGGCTGCATCATGCCGGAGGTGCGCTTCTGCACCAGGGCTTCCAGCTCGATACCGTCGATGATGTCCAGCGGGTCCAGGACGTTGCCCTTGGACTTGGACATCTTCTGGCCCTGGCCATCACGCACCAGACCGTGCACGTAAACGGTCTTGAACGGCACCTGCGGGGTGCCGTCCTCGTTCTTGATCAGGTGCATCGTCAGCATGATCATCCGGGCAACCCAGAAGAAAATGATGTCGAAACCGGTGACCAGCACGTCGGTGGAGTGGAATTTCTTCAGGAATTCGGTCTTTTCCGGCCAGCCGAGGGTGGAGAAGGTCCACAGGCCCGAGCTGAACCAGGTGTCGAGCACGTCGTTGTCCTGTTGCAGCGCAACGTCCGGGCCGAGGTTGTGCTTGGCACGCACTTCGGCTTCGTCGCGACCGACGTAGACCTTGCCCGACTCGTCGTACCAGGCCGGAATCCGATGGCCCCACCACAGCTGACGGCTGATGCACCAGTCCTGGATGTCGCGCATCCACGAGAAGTACATGTTTTCGTACTGCTTCGGCACGAACTGGATACGGCCGTCTTCAACGGCAGCAATCGCCGGCTCAGCCAGCGGCTTGGTGGAAACGTACCACTGGTCGGTCAGCCACGGCTCGATGACGGTGCCGGAGCGGTCGCCTTTCGGCACTTTCAGGTTGTGATCGTCGACGCTGACCAGCAGGCCGGCGGCATCGAACGCCGCGACGATCTGCTTGCGCGCTTCGAAACGCTCGAGACCGGCGTATTCAGCCGGGATCTTGCCGTCGATGCTGTCGTTCAGCGTGCCGTCGAGGTTGAACACCTGGGCGGCGGGCAGCACGTTGGCGTTCTTGTCGAAGATGTTCAGCAGCGGCAGGTTGTGGCGCTTGCCGACTTCGTAGTCGTTGAAATCGTGCGCCGGGGTGATTTTCACGCAGCCGGTGCCGAATTCAGGATCGCAGTAATCGTCGGCGATGATCGGGATGCGGCGGCCAACCAGTGGCAGCTCGACAAACTTGCCGATCAGGGCTTTGTAGCGTTCGTCGTTCGGGTTAACCGCGACGGCGGAGTCGCCGAGCATGGTTTCCGGACGGGTGGTCGCGACGATCAGGAAATCGTTGCCTTCAGCGGTTTTCGCGCCGTCGGCCAGCGGGTACTTGAGGTTCCACAGGAAACCTTTCTCGTCGTGGTTTTCCACTTCGAGGTCGGAAATCGCCGTGTGCAGCTTGGTGTCCCAGTTGACCAGACGCTTGCCGCGATAGATCAAGCCGTCTTCGTGCAGGCGCACGAAGGCTTCTTTAACCGCTTCCGAGAGACCGTCGTCCATGGTGAAGCGCTCGCGGCTCCAGTCCACGGACGAGCCGAGGCGGCGGATCTGGCGGCTGATGTTGCCGCCGGACTGATCCTTCCACTCCCAGACTTTCTCGAGGAATTTCTCGCGGCCCAGGTCGTGACGGTTCTGGCCGGTGGCTTCCAGTTGACGCTCGACCAGCATCTGCGTGGCGATACCGGCGTGGTCGGTGCCCGGCTGCCACAGGGTGTTGCGACCCTGCATGCGGCGGAAACGGATCAGGGCGTCCATGATCGCGTTGTTGAAACCGTGACCCATGTGCAGGCTGCCGGTGACGTTCGGCGGCGGGATCATGATGGTGTAGGAATCGCCCGCGCCTTGCGGTGCGAAATAGTTCTCGGACTCCCAGGTGTTGTACCAGGAAGTTTCAATGGCGTGCGGCTGGTAGGTCTTATCCATGCGCGGCGGGACCCTATTGGCATTTATTCAGGAAAAGCCGGGAAGTATAGCGGGGCATGGGGCCGAGGGCGAGCGGGGCGGGCCGGGTGGAGACCTAAATGTGATCGCGAACTCTGTGGCGAGGGAGCTTGCTCCCGCTCGGCTGCGCAGCAGTCGTAAACACTGCCACGCAGGCTTCGCGGACAAAACACTGTTGAATAGTTCTGGGGGCGCTTCGCACCCCAGCGGGAGCAAGCTCCCTCGCCACAAAAAATACCGGAGGCCGGGTTATTCGTATTGGCTCAGCAACCGCTCCATCCGCGCCTCGAGGCGGCGTTTGATTTCGGTTTCGATGTGCGGCGCGAAGTCGTCGATCACGTCCTGCATGATCAGTTGCGCAGCGGCGCGCAGTTCGCTGTCCAGGTGCAGCAGGGCGTCCGGGCCTTTATCCACAGGTGCTGCCGGTTTGGCAGCAGGCGCCGGGGCCGGAGCCTGGGGCGGTTCGATGGCGGGCGGCGCGGTGTCGACGGCCTCGAACAACATCGGAATCTGTTCCTGTTCACCGTCATCGACCGTGTCGGTCAGCAGTGGCGGTTGCAGGTTGTCATCGCCGAGCAACTGGCGGATCGATTCGAGATCGTCCAGCAGGTGCGCAGGCTTTTGCAGCGGTTTTGGAGTGTCCATCGGCGTACTCAGAGTCGCTGTAAACGGTGATCTTGCAGAGGATAGCCCTGTTCGCGGTAGAAACGGAAACTCTCCCGTGCCGCCGCGCGAATCACCGGATCTTCCACCACCACTTCCGCCACGCGGGCGAATTGGCTGGCGAAGGCCGGGACTTTCAGGTCGAGGTTGACCAGCAGGTCCTGATGCGCGCCGCAGTCAGCGCCCACTCCCAGCACGATCAAACCGTCCGGTTCGCTCTCGGCAGGGCCGTGGGGCACGAACGTTTCGCCCTTGAACGCCCACAGGCGCGCATCGAGATCGTCACGCTGGGCAGCATCGCTGCAATGCAGGTAGATGCGATGACCCATGCGCCAGGCTTTCTCGGTGAGCTTGCAGGCAAAGTCCAGACGAGCCGAAGGGTCGGCGCTGGGCAGGATATAGAAGTCGACTTTGGTCATTGCGGTTCCTGAGCCTTGAGCGGCGTTACCGTAAAGTGACGCCGCCCAGGTTCATCGGTTTCAGGCTTTGGCGCGGTCCAGCAGGTATTGGGTCAGCAGCGGCACCGGACGACCGGTGGCGCCCTTGTCCTTGCCGCCGCTGGTCCACGCGGTGCCCGCGATGTCCAGGTGCGCCCAGTTGAGGTTCTTGGTGAAGCGCGACAGGAAGCACGCAGCGGTGATGGTGCCGGCCTTCGGCCCGCCAATGTTGGCGATGTCGGCGAACGGGCTGTCCAGTTGCTCCTGGTATTCGTCGAACAGCGGCAGTTGCCAGGCGCGGTCGTCAGCGGCTTTACCGGCGCTGAGCAGTTGCCCGATCAGTTCGTCGTTGTTGCCCAGCAGGCCCGAAGTGTGGGCGCCCAGTGCAACCACGCAGGCACCGGTCAGGGTGGCGATGTCGATCACGGCTTGCGGCTTGAAGCGCTCGGAGTAGGTCAGCGCGTCGCACAGCACCAGACGGCCTTCGGCGTCGGTGTTGAGGATTTCCACGGTCTGGCCGCTCATGGTGGTGACGATGTCGCCCGGACGCGAAGCAGTGCCGCTCGGCATGTTTTCGGCGCAGGCGAGGATGCACACCAGGTTGATCGGCAGCTTCAGCTCGAGCACCGCACGCAGGGTGCCGAACACGCTGGCAGCGCCGCCCATGTCGTATTTCATCTCGTCCATGCCGGCGCCCGGCTTGAGGCTGATGCCGCCGGTGTCGAAGGTGATGCCTTTACCGACCAGCGCGTAAGGCTTCTCGGACTTCTTGCCACCGTTGTATTGCATGACGATCAGGCGCGGCGGCTGGGCGCTGCCCTGGCCGACGGCGTAGAACGAACCCATGCCGAGCGCTTTGATTTTCTTCTCGTCGAGGACTTCGACTTTCAGATCCTTGAACTCTTTGCCGAGGTTCTTGGCTTGCTCGCCAAGGAACGTCGGGTGGCAAATGTTCGGCGGCAGGTTGCCCAACGTGCGGGTGAAGGCCATACCGTTGGCGATCGCGGTGGCGTGGGTCACGGCGCGCTGCACTTCAGCCTGGGCTGCCTTGATGGTCAGCAGGGTGATTTTCTTCAGGGCGCGCGGTTCGGCTTTCTGGCTCTTGAACTGGTCGAAAGTGTATTCGCCGTCCACCAGGGTTTCCGCCAGCAGACGGGTCTTGCCGTAGCTGTCGCGGTTTTTGACGATGATTTCATCCAGGGCCAGTACGGCGTCGCTGCCGCCCAGACCTTTCAGGGTATTGAGGATGCCGGCAACGATTTTGCGGAACGGACGGTCGCCCAGTTCTTCATCCTTGCCCACGCCGACCAGCAGCACGCGCTCGGCCTTGAGGTTCGGCAGGCTGTGCAGCAGCAGGCTTTGACCGACCTTGCCGGCCAGATCGCCACGCTTGAGTACGGCGCTGATCGCGCCGCCGCTCAGCTCGTCGACCTGTTTGGCGGCCACGCCGAGTTTGCGGCCTTCGCCGACGGCAACCACCAGGGTGGCGGTTTTCAACGTTTCTGGGCTAACGCTTTTTACAACCAGTTCCATGTCCGGATCCCTGAATGAATGGTCAACACACAGGCGTTCGACGGTGTCCGCAGTCGCCTGCTTATAGATAGAAGAGACGCAGGCCAGTGCCTGCGACAAAGGCGGCAGTTTGAACCTCGCTCCCTGCGCCTGACAACCCTCGGCGGCACGATCTTCAACCGATTACACGCTTGGGTGAGTGTGCGCAGTGACAGGCGCCCTCAATCACAGGATAATGCCGCATCTTTTTTCGACGGCTCTGCCTTGCGGGCCGCTCGAAACGTTTGCTTGTTTGGCCGCCTTAGCCTGACAACCCTGGAGTGTCTGGTTTGATCGTCTTCCGTTATCTGTCCCGTGAAGTGATGTTGACCCTGAGCGCCGTCAGCGCCGTGCTGCTGGTCATCATCATGAGCGGTCGCTTCATCAAATACCTTGCCCAGGCCGCTGCGGGCCAACTCGATCCGGGATCGCTGTTCCTGATCATGGGTTACCGCCTGCCGGGTTTCATGCAACTGATCCTGCCATTGGGGCTGTTTCTCGGGATCCTGCTGGCTTACGGCCGGTTGTACCTCGAAAGCGAAATGACCGTGCTCTCGGCCACCGGCATGAGTCAGCAGCGTCTGCTGCGCATGACCCTGTTCCCGGCAACGCTGGTGGCACTGGTGGTCGCGTGGCTGAGCCTGAGCCTGGCCCCGCAGGGCGCCACCCAGTTTCAGCTGTTGCTGAACAAGCAGGACGCCCTGACCGAGTTCGATACCTTAGAGCCTGGCCGTTTTCAGGAGTTGCGTGACGGCACCCGGGTGACCTACACCGAAACGCTGACTGATGATCGCGTCAATCTCAGCGGCGTGTTCATCTCGCAGAAGAACCTCGGTTCCGATCAGAAAGACCGAGGGATTTCCGTGCTGGTGGCCGAGAAGGGCCGTCAGGAAATCCGTCCGGACGGCAACCGCTACCTGATCCTGCACAATGGCTATCGCTATGACGGCAGTCCGGGCCAGGCCGATTATCGTGCGATCCAATACGACACCTACGGCGTATTGCTGCCCAAACCTGATGCCAGTGACGAAGTCACCGACCGTGATGCGATCCCCACTTCGACCCTGCTGAGCAATGACGACGTGCGCTCCAAGGCCGAACTGCAATGGCGCCTTTCGCTGCCGTTGCTGGTATTCATCGTGACTCTGATGGCGGTGCCGCTGTCGCGGGTCAATCCGCGTCAGGGCCGTTTCCTGAAGCTGCTGCCGGCGATTCTTCTTTATATGGCTTACCTGACCATCCTGATTGCCGCCCGCGGCGCCCTCGAAAAAGGCAAGATCCCGTCGGGCCTCGGCTTGTGGTGGGTGCACGGGATCTTCCTGGTCATCGGTCTCGGCCTGTTGTACTGGGAGCCCATGCGCCTGAAACTGGCCAGCCGTCGCAGCGCTGCGCTGGAGGTGGCCCGTGGTTAAACTCGACCGCTACATCGGCAGCAGTGTGTTCATGGCGATCATCGCCGTGCTGGCGATCATTCTGGGTCTGGCGACACTGTTCGCTTTCATCGACGAGATGGGCGACGTCAGCGATACCTATACGCTGACCGATGTGCTGAGCTTCGTCATCCTCACCGCGCCACGTCGCTTGTATGAAATGCTGCCGATGGCCGCGCTGATCGGCTGTCTGATCGGCCTCGGCAGTCTGGCCAGCAGCAGCGAGCTGACGGTCATGCGTGCGGCGGGTGTGTCCATCGGGCGCATCGTCTGGGCGGTCATGAAGCCGATGCTGGTGCTGATGCTGGCCGGCGTGCTGATTGGCGAGTACGTGGCTCCGGCCACCGAAAGCATGGCCCAGGCCAATCGCTCGCTGGCGCAAGGCAGCGGCGACGCGCAAAGCGCCAAGCACGGCATGTGGCACCGTCAGGGTGAGGAGTTCATCCATATCAACGCCGTGCAACCCAACGGCCTGTTGTATGGCGTGACCCGCTATCACTTCGACAAAGAGCGCCACCTGCTGAGCTCCAGTTTCGCCAAACGTGCGGATTTCGACGGCAAGCGCTGGCTGCTCACCGACGTAGCTACCACGGTTTTCCACGAACGCAGTACCGAAGTGGTGAATGCGCCGAGCGAGGAGTGGGACGTGTCGCTGAGTCCGCAATTGCTCAACACGGTGGTGATGGCGCCTGAGGCGCTGTCGATTTCCGGTCTGTGGGGCTATATCCACTATCTGGCGGATCAGGGCCTGAGCAACGGTCGTTACTGGCTGGCATTTTGGGTCAAGGTGTTGCAGCCGCTGGTCACCGCCGCACTGGTGCTGATGGCGATTTCCTTCATTTTCGGTCCGTTGCGCTCGGTAACCCTCGGTCAGCGGGTGTTCACCGGTGTGCTGGTGGGCTTCACCTTCCGCATCGTCCAGGATTTGCTCGGCCCATCGAGCCTGGTGTTCGGTTTCTCGCCGCTGTTCGCGGTGCTGGTGCCGGCCACGGTCTGTGCGCTGGCAGGCGTCTGGTTGCTGCGACGGGCCGGTTGATGGCCGCGTTGTTGCCAATGCTTTAATCGCGAAAACGCCTCGGTCGACAGATCGGGGCGTTTTCGTATGCAATCCGGGTGACAGGCGAACGTGACGCTTGCGCCGTGTATCAGGTACAATTCCCGGCTATTTTTCGGCGGGCCAAGCCTGCAGCCTTTTTGAGTGTTGATCCGTGAGTGATTTGAGTCATATCCGCAATTTCTCCATCATCGCCCACATTGACCATGGCAAGTCGACGCTGGCTGACCGTTTCATCCAGATGTGCGGTGGCCTGGCCGAGCGTGAAATGGAAGCCCAGGTACTGGATTCCATGGATCTGGAGCGCGAACGCGGGATCACCATCAAGGCCCACAGCGTTACTCTCTATTACAAAGCCAAAGATGGCGTCACCTACCAGCTGAACTTCATTGACACCCCGGGCCACGTCGACTTCACCTACGAAGTCAGCCGTTCCCTGGCGGCGTGTGAAGGTGCGTTGCTGGTGGTCGATGCCGGTCAGGGTGTTGAAGCCCAGTCCGTGGCCAACTGCTACACCGCCATCGAGCAGGGCCTCGAGGTCATGCCGGTGCTGAACAAGATCGACCTGCCACAGGCCGAGCCGGACCGCGTCAAGGACGAGATCGAGAAGATCATCGGCATCGACGCCACCGACGCCGTCACCTGCAGCGCCAAGACTGGCCTGGGTGTCGACGAAGTGCTCGAGCGTCTGGTCGCGACCATTCCTGCGCCGACCGGCAACATCGAAGATCCGCTGCAAGCGTTGATCATCGACTCCTGGTTCGACAACTACCTGGGCGTTGTCTCCCTGGTGCGCGTGCGTCATGGCCGCGTGAAGAAGGGCGACAAGATCCTGGTGAAATCCACCGGCAAGATCCACCTGGTCGACAGCGTCGGTGTGTTCAACCCGAAACACACCGCCACCGCTGATCTCAAG
This sequence comes from Pseudomonas sp. MWU16-30322, assembly GCF_020515535.1. Taxonomy (NCBI): domain Bacteria; kingdom Pseudomonadati; phylum Pseudomonadota; class Gammaproteobacteria; order Pseudomonadales; family Pseudomonadaceae; genus Pseudomonas; species Pseudomonas sp. MWU16-30322. The sequence continues at coordinate 238,187 of NZ_JAIWYL010000006.1, read as the reverse complement.
GCCGGCGAAGTGGGCTTCATCATTGCCAGCATCAAGGACATTCACGGTGCACCGGTCGGTGACACCCTGACCCTGAGCTCGACTCCGGATGTCCCGGTGCTGCCCGGCTTCAAACGCATCCAGCCACAGGTTTACGCCGGTCTGTTCCCGGTCAGCTCCGACGACTTCGAGGACTTCCGCGAAGCGCTGCAGAAACTGACCCTGAACGACTCGTCGCTGCAGTACACCCCGGAAAGCTCCGACGCACTGGGCTTCGGCTTCCGTTGCGGGTTCCTCGGCATGCTGCACATGGAGATCATCCAGGAGCGCCTGGAGCGCGAATACGACCTGGACCTGATCACCACCGCGCCAACGGTAATTTTCGAACTGGTGCTGAAAACCGGTGAAACGATTTACGTCGACAACCCATCCAAGCTTCCGGATGTGTCGGCGATCGAAGACATGCGCGAGCCAATCGTGCGGGCCAACATCCTGGTTCCACAGGAGCACCTGGGTAACGTCATCACCCTGTGCATCGAGAAACGCGGCGTACAGGTCGACATGCTGTTCCTCGGCAATCAGGTGCAGGTCACTTATGACTTGCCGATGAACGAAGTGGTCCTGGACTTCTTCGACCGCCTCAAATCCACCAGTCGCGGCTATGCTTCGCTGGATTACCATTTCGATCGTTACCAATCGGCTAATCTGGTGAAACTGGACGTGCTGATCAACGGTGACAAGGTCGACGCCCTGGCGTTGATCGTGCACCGTGACAATTCGCACTTCAAAGGTCGCCAGTTGACCGAGAAGATGAAAGAACTGATTCCTCGTCAGATGTTCGACGTGGCCATCCAGGCTGCCATTGGCGGTCAGATCGTCGCCCGGACCACCGTCAAGGCACTCAGAAAGAACGTATTGGCCAAATGCTACGGCGGTGACGTAAGCCGTAAGAAAAAGCTGCTTGAAAAGCAAAAGGCCGGTAAGAAACGCATGAAGCAGGTCGGCAACGTGGAAATTCCACAAGAAGCCTTCCTTGCCGTGCTCAGGTTGGAATAGTCAGGTCCTATGTCACTAAATTTCCCGCTGTTGCTGGTCATCGCCGTGTTCGTCTGCGGCCTGTTGGCGTTGCTCGATCTGCTGTTCCTGGCGCCGCGTCGGCGTGCTGCCATTGCCTCTTATCAAGGCAGTGTCAGCCAGCCCGAGCCCGTGGTGGTCGAGAAGCTGAACAAAGAGCCGTTGCTGGTTGAATACGGCAAGTCGTTCTTTCCGGTGCTGTTCATCGTGCTGGTGCTGCGTTCGTTCCTGGTGGAACCGTTCCAGATCCCGTCCGGCTCGATGAAACCGACTCTGGACGTCGGCGACTTCATTCTGGTGAACAAGTTTTCTTACGGGATCCGCCTGCCGGTGATCGACAAGAAAGTCATCGAAGTCGGTGATCCACAGCGTGGCGATGTGATGGTGTTCCGCTACCCGAGCGACCCGAACGTCAACTACATCAAGCGTGTAGTCGGCTTGCCGGGCGACACGGTGCGTTACACCGCTGACAAGCGTCTGTTCGTCAATGGCGAGTCGATTGCCGAGCAATTGGTCGGCTCCGAGCCGGGCACGCTGGGCAGCGCGGAACTCTACAAGGAAAAACTCGGCGCCGCCGAGCACCTGATCCGCAAGGAAATGAGCCGCTACCGCGCTACGCCGGACCATACCTGGACCGTGCCGGCCGGGCACTACTTCATGATGGGCGACAACCGCGACAACTCCAACGACAGTCGCTACTGGGATGACCCGAACATTCCCAAGGATCTGCTGGGCATGGTTCCCGACCAGAATATCGTCGGCAAAGCCTTCGCTGTCTGGATGAGCTGGCCGGAACCGAAACTCAGCCACCTGCCGAATTTCTCGCGGGTTGGCCTGATCAAGTAATCACACACGGCGCTGTTGACCACAGCGCCGAATGCATTTCTGGAGTCGACACAAATCGGCTCCGGGGCATGAAGCCACGATATTCAGGATGTAATTTTTGAACACAGCGTTAATTGTCCCAGGCCTGCGCCGTACCCCGGCGATGGCAGTGGAATCCAGCCACGAACTCAGCGTGGGTAAACCGTGAGCGTTTCTCTAAGCCGTCTCGAGCGCCAGCTCGGTTACACCTTCAAGGATCAGGAGCTGATGCTGCTGGCCCTCACGCACCGCAGCTTTGCCGGGCGTAACAACGAACGCCTGGAATTCCTCGGCGATGCCATCCTCAATTTCGTCGCAGGCGAGGCGTTGTTCGATCGCTTCCCGCTGGCCCGCGAAGGCCAGTTGTCGCGTTTGCGCGCACGCCTTGTGAAGGGTGAGACACTGGCCGTGCTGGCCCGTGGTTTCGACCTGGGCGATTACCTGCGTCTGGGTTCGGGCGAACTGAAAAGCGGTGGCTTCCGTCGCGAATCGATTCTGGCCGATGCCCTCGAAGCGCTGATCGGTGCGATCTACCTCGATGCCGGCATGGACGTCGCTCGCGAGCGCGTACTGGCCTGGCTGGCCGGCGAGTTCGAAGGCCTGACGCTGGTCGACACCAACAAGGATCCGAAGACCCGTCTGCAGGAACACCTGCAATCGCGCGGTTGCGAACTGCCACGCTACGAAGTGGTGGACATCCAGGGTGAACCGCACTGCCGTACCTTCTTCGTCGAGTGCGAAGTTGTCTTATTGAATGAAAAAAGCCGGGGTCAGGGTGTGAGCCGTCGTATTGCCGAACAGGTAGCGGCCGCAGCAGCACTGATTGCCCTGGGCGTGGAGAATGGCAATGACTGATACAAACGCAACTCGCTGTGGCTACGTTGCCATCGTCGGCCGTCCCAACGTCGGTAAGTCGACGCTGCTCAACCACATCCTCGGCCAGAAGCTCGCGATCACCTCGCGCAAGCCGCAGACCACTCGCCACAACATGCTCGGGATCAAGACCGAGGGTGACGTGCAGGCGATCTACGTCGACACCCCCGGCATGCACAAGGGTGGCGAAAAGGCCCTGAACCGCTACATGAACAAGACCGCTTCGGCGGCGTTGAAAGACGTCGACGTGGTGATCTTCGTGGTCGATCGCACCAAGTGGACCGAAGAAGACCAGATGGTGCTGGAGCGCGTGCAGTACGTGACCGGCCCGCTGATCGTCGCGCTGAACAAGACCGACCGCATCGAAGACAAGGCCGAGCTGATGCCGCACCTGTCGTGGTTGCAGGAACAGCTGCCGAACGCACAGATCATCCCGATTTCCGCGCAGCACGGGCACAACCTCGACGCGCTGGAAAAGGTCATCGCCGATCATCTGCCGGAGAACGATCACTTTTTCCCGGAAGACCAGATCACCGACCGCAGCAGCCGTTTCCTCGCCGCCGAACTGGTGCGCGAAAAAATCATGCGCCAGATGGGGGCCGAGCTGCCGTACCAGATCACCGTCGAGATCGAAGAGTTCAAGCAGCAGGGCAAGACCCTGCACATCCATGCGCTGATCCTCGTCGAACGTGACGGCCAGAAGAAGATCATCATTGGCGACAAGGGCGAGCGCATCAAACGCATCGGCACCGAAGCGCGCAAGGACATGGAGCTGCTGTTCGACTCCAAGATCATGCTCAACCTGTGGGTCAAGGTGAAGGGCGGCTGGTCCGACGACGAGCGTGCACTGCGTTCGCTGGGTTACGGCGACCTGTAATAGCGGTTTTCTGATCCATCAGAGAACCCCCTGTGGGAGCGGGCTTGCTCGCGAATGCGCAGTGTCAGTCGACATATACTTTGACTGATTCACCGCATTCGCGAGCAAGCCCGCTCCCACAGTAGTTTTGGGTTGTGTGCAAAACCGCGTTTCTTCATCGAGAACTTCATGTCGCAAACCCCGCCTCCCGCCCAACTCGCCTACGTCCTGCATTCGCGCGCCTACCGCGAAACCAGCGCGCTGGTCGACTTCCTCACGCCGCAAGGTCGGCTGCGGGCGGTGTTGCGCAGTGCGCGGGGTAAGGCCGGGACACTGGCGCGGCCGTTCGTGCCGCTGGAAGTCGAGTTTCGTGGCAAGGGTGAACTGAAGAATGTCGGGCGCATGGAAAGTGCCGGCAACGCGACCTGGATGGTCGGTGAGGCGCTGTTCAGTGGCCTCTATCTCAATGAGCTGCTGATCCGCCTGCTGCCTGCCGAAGACCCGCACCCGGCGGTGTTCGACCATTACGCTGCAACACTGCTGGCCCTGGCCGAAGGTCGCCCGCTGGAGCCGTTGTTGCGCTCGTTCGAATGGCGCCTGTTGGACGATCTCGGTTACGGCTTCTCCCTGAGCACCGATATCCACAGCGAACCGGTCGCGCCGGACGGTCTCTATCGTCTGCAAGTGGACGCCGGACTTGAGCGGGTGTTTCTGTTGCAGCCGGGCTTGTTCAACGGCACCGAGCTGCTGGCCATGGCCGAAGCCGACTGGACCGCTCCCGGCGCACTGTCGGCGGCCAAGCGTCTGATGCGTCAGGCACTGGCCGTGCACTTGGGCGGTCGCCCCCTCGTCAGCCGCGAGCTCTTTCGCAAGCCCTGATATGCTGTGCGCCGAATCTTTCCCTTCAGGAGCGCATCCGTGACCACCAGCAATCGCATTCTTCTTGGCGTGAACATCGACCACGTCGCCACCCTGCGTCAGGCCCGTGGCACGCGCTACCCGGATCCGGTCAAGGCTGCGCTGGACGCGGAAGAGGCGGGCGCCGACGGCATCACCGTGCACCTGCGCGAAGACCGCCGGCACATTCAGGAGCGCGACGTGCTGCTGCTCAAGGATGTGCTGCAGACTCGCATGAACTTTGAAATGGGCGTCACCGAAGAAATGATGGCGTTCGCCGAGCGCATCCGTCCGGCGCACATCTGCCTGGTGCCGGAAACCCGTCAGGAGCTGACCACTGAAGGCGGCCTGGACGTAGCGGGGCAGGAGGAACGCATCAGGGCAGCGGTCGAGCGCCTGTCGAAGATCGGCGGCGAAGTGTCGCTGTTCATCGATGCCGACGAACGCCAGATCGCCGCGTCGAAGCGCGTCGGTGCCCCGGCCATCGAATTGCACACCGGGCGCTACGCTGACGCCGAGACCCCGACTGAAGTCGCTGAAGAGTTGAAGCGCGTGGCGGACGGCGTGGCGTTTGGTCTGGCGCAAGGCCTGATCGTCAATGCCGGGCATGGCCTGCATTACCACAACGTCGAAGCCGTGGCGGCGATCAAGGGCATCAACGAACTGAACATCGGCCATGCGCTGGTGGCGCATGCGTTGTTCGTCGGGTTCAAGTCGGCAGTGTCCGAGATGAAGGCGCTGATCCTGGCGGCCGCCAGGCACTAATCAACAACCCAGAACCCAATGTGGGAGCGGGCTTGCTCGCGAATGCGGTGTGTCAGTCGACATATTCTTTGACTGATACACCGCATTCGCGAGCAAGCCCGCTCCCACAGGGGATTCAGGGGGCTGATTAAAGCGGCGCAGGCTCCTGCGCCGGCTTGGTCTTGTCGATACCGGGCACATGCAGATTGCCCTCGGCCACCTGATCGCCTTCAAGCTGCGGCTGGGTCACCCAGGTCAGGATGTCGTAGTAGCGACGGATGTTCGCCACGAAATGCACCGGTTCGCCGCCCCGGGCGTAGCCGTAGCGGGTCTTGCTGTACCACTGCTTCTGCGACAGGCGCGGCAGCATCTTCTTCACATCCAGCCACTTGTCCGGATTCAGGCCCTCACGGGACGCCAGTTTGCGTGCGTCATCGAGGTGACCGCTGCCGACGTTGTACGCCGCCAGCGCGAACCAGGTGCGGTCCGGCTCCTGAATCGACTCGTCGAGCTGATCCTTCATGTAGGCCAGGTACTTGGCGCCGCCCATGATGCTCTGCTTGGGATCGAGACGGTTCGATACGCCCATGGCCTGAGCGGTGTTCTGGGTCAGCATCATCAGGCCGCGCACGCCGGTTTTCGACGTGACCGCCGGTTGCCACAGCGATTCCTGATAACCGATGGCCGCGAGCAGGCGCCAGTCGACTTTCTCTTTCTTGGCGTAGGTCTTGAAGTGCTGTTCGTATTTGGGCAGACGCTGCTGCAAGTGCTGGGCGAAGGTAGTGGCGCCCATGTAGCCGAGGACATCGACGTGGCCGTAATAGCGGTCTTTCAGGCGCTGCAGGGTGCCGTTCTTTTGCACCTTGTCGAGGTAGGCATTGATCTCGTTGAGCAGGCTGTTGTCTTCGCCGGCGGCCACTGCCCAGCTCTGGCTGCGCGCATCGCCGAGGTCGAAGGCCACGCGGATGTTGGTGAAGTACACCTGGTTCATCGCCACTTCGTTGGAGTCGACGAGCGTCAGGTCGATCTGGCCTTCATCGACCATGCGCAACAGGTCGACCACTTCAACGGCGTCGGACTCTTCGTATTCGATGCCGGGAAATTTCTTTTTCAGCTCCGCCAGCTGTTCGGCGTGGGTGCTGCCCTTGAGCACCATGATCTTCTTGCCGACCAGATCGGCCGGGTCGGTCGGTCGCGACTGGCCGTTGCGATAGATGATCTGTGGGGTGACTTCGAGGTAGGAGTGGGAGAAGCGCACCTGTTTCTTGCGCTCCTCGCTGCTGACCAGGCCGGCGGCGGCCAGCACCGGGCCGTTCGGCTTGCCGATCTGATTGAACAGGTCATCGAGGTTGTCGGCGGTCTCGATCTTCAGTTCGACTCCCAAATCGTCGGCGAAGCGCTTCACCAGCTCGTATTCGAAGCCGGTTTCACCGCTGCGATCCTGAAAGTAGGTGGCGGGGCTGTTACGGGTAATCACCCGCAGCACACCATCCTCCTTTACTCGCTCGAGTGTGTTGGGTTTATCAACACAACCACCGAGCATCAGGAAGAGTCCGGTTGCGATCAGCCATTTGGCGTACCGCGGACGCAAAGCCGTTGGGAAAAACATCTGCGCAGTATACGCAAACGGCTGCGGGCGCCATATCTCGACAGTGAAGGGCTTGTCTGCTAGAGATCACAAAACCGCACGAAACCCCGCAGGAATGGGGCTGAACGGCATTTTGTGACAGAAAAAATAAGCGCTGCTCGCACACCCTCGAAATTTGACTTCAAAGGCAGAAACACAGATTGATATCCGAGTGCAACCGTGCGTAGCGTTTCGGGTGATGTTGAGGGCGGTTTAGGCTAGAATGCACGGCCTCAAAGCACACCCCTTCCCGAGGCTGTCCCGAAGATGTTGATCCTGCGCGGCGCTCCTGCCCTTTCTGCCTTTCGCCACAGCAAACTCCTTGAGCAACTGAGCCAGAAGGTTCCAGCTGTCAGTGGCCTGTATGCTGAATTCGCTCACTTCGCCGAAGTCACCGGCGTCCTGACCGGCGACGAACAGCAGGTGCTTGCGCGCCTTCTGAAGTACGGCCCAAGCGTTCCGGTACAAGAGCCGACCGGTCGTCTGTTTCTGGTGTTGCCGCGTTTCGGCACCATCTCGCCATGGTCGAGCAAGGCCAGCGACATCGCCCGCAACTGCGGCCTGAGCAAGATCCAGCGCCTGGAGCGCGGCATCGCGTTCTACGTGGCCGGCCAGTTCAGCGACACCGAAGCCCAGCAAATCGCCGACGTGCTGCATGACCGCATGACCCAGATCGTCCTGGGCAATCTGGAACAGGCTGCCGGTCTGTTCAGCCACGCCGAGCCGAAGCCGCTGACCGCGATCGACATCCTCGGCGGCGGTCGCGCCGCGCTGGAAAAAGCCAACACCGAACTCGGTTTGGCCCTGGCCGAAGACGAGATCGACTATCTGGTCAACGCCTTCAACGGTCTCAAGCGCAACCCGCACGACATCGAACTGATGATGTTCGCCCAGGCCAACTCCGAGCACTGCCGCCACAAGATCTTCAACGCCAGTTGGGATATTGACGGCGAGAGCCAGGAAAAAAGCCTGTTCGGCATGATCAAGAACACCTATCAGATGCACAGCGAAGGCGTGCTGTCCGCTTATAAGGACAACGCCTCGGTGATCGTCGGCAACGTCGCCGGCCGCTTCTTCCCGGATCCGGAAACCCGCCAGTACGGCGCGGTGCAGGAGCCGGTGCACATTCTGATGAAGGTCGAGACCCACAACCACCCGACCGCGATTGCCCCGTTCCCGGGCGCGTCCACCGGTTCCGGTGGCGAGATCCGCGACGAAGGTGCAACCGGTCGTGGCGCCAAACCGAAGGCTGGTCTGACCGGTTTCACCGTATCCAACCTGCAGATCCCGGGCTTCGAACAGCCGTGGGAAGTGCCGTACGGCAAGCCTGAGCGCATCGTTACCGCGCTGGACATCATGATTGAAGGCCCGCTGGGCGGCGCCGCGTTCAACAACGAATTCGGGCGTCCGGCCCTGACTGGCTACTTCCGTACCTTCGAACAGTCGATCACCACCCCGCACGGTGACGAAGTTCGTGGCTACCACAAGCCGATCATGCTCGCCGGCGGCATGGGCAACATCCGTGAAGAACACGTCAAGAAAGGCGAGATTCTGGTCGGTTCCAAGCTGATCGTCCTCGGCGGCCCGGCCATGCTCATCGGTCTGGGCGGCGGTGCCGCTTCCTCGATGGCCACCGGCACCAGCTCGGCGGATCTCGACTTCGCTTCCGTACAGCGTGAAAACCCTGAGATGGAGCGTCGCTGCCAGGAAGTCATCGACCGTTGCTGGCAACTGGGCGACAAGAACCCGATCAGCTTCATCCACGACGTGGGTGCGGGCGGTCTGTCCAACGCCTTCCCGGAACTGGTCAACGACGGCGACCGCGGTGGCCGTTTCGAACTGCGCAACATTCCCAACGACGAGCCGGGCATGGCCCCGCACGAAATCTGGTCCAACGAATCGCAGGAACGTTACGTTCTGGCGGTCGGTCCGGCCGATTTCGAGCGCTTCAAGGCGATCTGCGAACGCGAGCGTTGCCCGTTCGCCGTGGTCGGCGAAGCCACTGCCGAGCCGCAACTGACCGTGACTGACAGCCACTTCGGCAACAACCCGGTGGACATGCCGCTGGAAGTGTTGCTGGGCAAGGCCCCGCGCATGCACCGTTCGGTGGTTCGCGAAGCCGAGCTGGGCGATGATTTCGATCCGTCGAACCTCGACATCAGCGAGTCCATCGAGCGCGTCCTGCATCACCCGGCCGTGGCGAGCAAAAGCTTCCTGATCACCATCGGCGACCGCACCATCACTGGCCTCGTGGCCCGTGACCAGATGGTGGGCCCATGGCAGGTTCCGGTGGCCGACGTCGCAGTTACCGCCACCAGTTTCGACGTCTACACCGGTGAAGCGATGGCGATGGGCGAGCGGACTCCGCTGGCGTTGCTGGACGCTCCGGCGTCGGGCCGCATGGCCATCGGCGAAACCCTGACCAACATTGCCGCCTCGCGCATCAACAAGATCTCCGACATCAAACTGTCGGCGAACTGGATGTCCGCCGCCGGCCACCCAGGCGAAGACGCGCGTCTGTACGACACCGTGAAAGCGGTCGGCATGGAGCTGTGCCCTGAGCTGGGCATCACCATTCCGGTCGGCAAGGACTCGATGTCCATGGCCACCCGCTGGAACGACAACGGCGAAGAAAAAACCGTGACCTCGCCGATGTCGCTGATCGTGACCGGTTTCGCCCCAGTGGCTGACATCCGACAGACCCTGACCCCGGAACTGCGCATGGACAAGGGCACCACCGACCTGATCCTGATCGACCTCGGTCGTGGTCAGAACCGTATGGGGGCTTCGATCCTTGCTCAGGTTCACGGCAAGCTCGGCAAGCAGGCTCCGGACGTCGATGACGCCGAAGACCTGAAAGCCTTCTTCGCGGTGATCCAGGGCCTCAACGCCGACGGTCACCTGCTGGCTTACCACGACCGTTCCGACGGTGGTCTGCTGACCTCCGTGGTGGAAATGGCGTTCGCCGGCCACTGCGGTCTGAGCCTGAACCTGGACAGCGTTGCCGAAAACTCGGCAGAAATCGCCGCGATCCTGTTCAACGAAGAACTGGGTGCAGTGATCCAGGTTCGTCAGGACGCCACGCCGGACATCCTCGCGCAGTTCAGCGCGGCCGGTCTGGGCGACTGCGTGTCGGTGATCGGTCAGCCGATCAACAATGGCCAGATCAACATCACCTTCAACGGTGACACCGTGTTCGAAGGCCAGCGTCGTCTGCTGCAACGTCAGTGGGCCGAGACCAGCTACCAGATCCAGCGTCTGCGCGACAACGCCGACTGCGCCGAGCAAGAGTTCGACGCGCTGCTGGAAGAAGACAATCCAGGCCTGAGCGTCAAGCTGAGCTACGACGTCAACCAGGACATCGCCGCGCCTTACATCAAGAAGGGTATCCGCCCACAGGTTGCCGTGCTGCGTGAGCAGGGCGTCAACGGTCAGGTGGAAATGGCGGCAGCGTTCGACCGCGCCGGCTTCAACGCGATCGACGTGCACATGAGCGACATTCTCGCCGGCCGTGTCGACCTGAATGAGTTCAAAGGTCTGGTGGCCTGCGGTGGTTTCTCCTACGGCGACGTCCTCGGCGCCGGTGAAGGCTGGGCCAAGTCGGCCCTGTTCAACAGCCGTGCCCGCGATGCGTTCCAGGGCTTCTTCGAGCGTAACGACAGCTTCACCCTCGGCGTGTGCAACGGTTGCCAGATGATGTCCAACCTGCACGAGCTGATCCCGGGCAGCGAGTTCTGGCCGCACTTCGTGCGCAACCGCTCCGAGCAGTTCGAAGCGCGCGTGGCGATGGTGCAGATCCAGGAGTCGAACTCGATCTTCCTGCAGGGCATGGCCGGTTCGCGCATGCCGATTGCCATCGCTCACGGTGAAGGCCATGCCGAATTCGAAAGCGAAGAGGCGTTGCTGGAGGCCGATCTGTCCGGTTGCGTGGCGATGCGTTTCGTCGACAACCACGGCAAGGTCACCGAAGCCTACCCGGCCAACCCGAACGGTTCGCCGCGCGGGATCACCGGTCTCACCAGCCGCGACGGTCGTGTGACGATCATGATGCCGCACCCGGAGCGTGTGTTCCGCGCGGTGCAGAACTCGTGGCGTTCGGAAGACTGGACCGAGGATGCTCCTTGGATGCGCATGTTCCGTAACGCTCGCGTCTGGGTGAACTAAGCGTCGTGTACAAGCTCGGGTTTTTTGTTCCCGACAGCCATGTCGAGGTGGTCAAGGACGCCGTATTTGCTGCCGGTGGTGGGCGGATCGGGGACTATGACCACTGTGCGTGGCAGGTGCTTGGCTTGGGTCAGTTTCGACCGTTGGATGGCAGTCAGCCGTTTATTGGGGAAGCGGGGCAGGTTGAGCGGGTTGAGGAGTGGAAGGTTGAGCTTGTGGTTTGTGACGCGTTGATTCGTGATGTGGTGGCTGCTCTTAAGTTGAGCCACCCGTACGAGACGCCGGCTTATGAGGTGTGGCGGTTGGAGGATTTCTGATCTTTTTGCCGCTGGAACGGGAAACCCGCAGATGAGTGATTGTCTGCGGGTTTTTTGTTGGCTGCGATTTGCTTTTCTGTAGGAGTGAGCCTGCTCGCGATGGCGCCCTGACAGGCGACCATGCTCTGTCTGATTGAGTGAATATCCGTTTCTGCGGGTGCTGCGGCTGGCGGTTTCGCTCTTACAGCGAGTCACTTTTGACAAACGCCTCAAAAGTAACCAAAAAGTCTTGCTCCTGCGTTCGGCCCGCTCGCTGGGGCTCGGGGTTCCTTCGCTGCGGGATCGATCCGGGGGCAGCGCCTACGGTTTGCTTCGCTGCACCTCCTCTCGCTGTGTTTGGCTGCGCCAAACGGTCGCTGCGCTCCCACCCCCGGATCAATCCCTCCACTCAGCCTTCCGACGTCGCCCGTGGATCAAGATCAAGAGCGACAGCCGAGCTTGCGCTCATCCTGGAGTGGGGCGGCTTCGCCGCATGGGGTGTGCGCTTGCTAAATTGTAGGAGCCAGCTTGCTGGCGATGGTGGCCTGACAGCCGACCAATCTCTACCTGAATACACCGGGTTCAAACTGTGGGAGCGGGCTTGCTCGCGAAGGCGTCCTGATAGCTCACTGATCCATCGCAGATGTACTCAACCCCTGTGGGAGCCTGGCTTGCCAGCGATGGCGGCCTGACAGCCGACCAATTTCTATCTGAATAAACCGGGTTGAAATTGTGGGAGCGGGCTTGCTCGCGAAGGCGTCCTGCCAGCTCACTGATCCATTGCAGATGTACTCAACCCCTGTGGGAGCCTGGCTTGCCAGCGATGGCGGCCTGACAGCCGACCAATCTCTACCTGAATACACCGGGTTGAAATCGTAGTAGCCAGCCTGCTGGCGATGGGGTTAGTCCGGTCACCAAGGATATTGGGCCTGTTTAAATCTGTGTCAAATAACCAGAACCTTCCCACAAGGTTTTCAGGTTGTCCCTCGGACGCCCGGTCTCTAGGCTTTGTCTGTCGCTGCCAATTCAGCGACCGGGAGGTGAGATACCCGATTTGGATCCCCAGACAAGTGCCCCCATAATTGCGGTCAGCTTTCGCTGTCAGCAATTCCTTATGGCGGCTATGTACGGGCGGACTTCGGTCCGGCCGGATTTGGGGTCCTTACCGGTAATCTCACTCCGTACATGGCTGCCACCTCTTCTCCGAGTGAGATCGGGAGCAAGTGGCTGCAACACTTAAAAGGACTTGTTCGATGGACAAACTGATCCCCGACCCACCCCACGAAACCACAGCACCACCCGTCGACGCCATCCGGGTTGAAGACCTGACGAAAGACCGTGAAGCCATCAAGCGCGCTGTCGATTTCTACTTCACCCCGCAGCCCGCTCAGGCGCATCAGTCCAGCACAATGTTCCTGGTCAACCCAAGCATCGACACCGAAACCTTGCTGGCCCACGCCTACGAATCGTTGGCCTGCGCCAGTGCCATGGCCAGCAACTTCGCCAACGAACTCAGCGGCCTGCAACGCAGCACCGTACTGGTGATCCAGCAAATCATCATGCTCGCCGAACTCGCGGTAAACCGGGTGCTGGACCGAGTCGATCCACAGACCTGACGAGCGCCCATCGTTCATCGCCAGCAGGCTGGTTCCCACATTTGAAATGCTTCACTGTGGAAGTGAGCTTGCTCGCGAAAGCATTTTTCTAGCTGTCGGAATACTTCCTGTACCTCATCAATTAGTAGATTTTTCCTACCGGATTTTCAGGTTGTCCCTCGGAAGCAGCCTCTCTACCTTGGGTTGTCTCTGGCAAACAGCGAACTTGGCAATAGACCGAAAACGGGCTGTTGCTCTTTTCACTGAGCCGTCGCTATGACTCTGAGGTTTAAAATGGAATTGCTTCCCGTCGTTACGCCCCGTCTCAACACGAACACCGCGTTGGGGCGGGCGCTGGTATCGATGTTCAAGTCAGTTGAGGCGGAACTGATTCAAGAGAACGCTGCGCCGGGGGCGGTCAAGATCATCGTGTTTGGAGGATGCGCGGTTCACCTCTACACCAATCACCGCATATCGTTGGACGTCGACGCGGAAATCTATGAGGCTTGTATTCCGGCAGGATTCGACCTGCGTACGCTGCTTGCCGAGGTGCCGGAGCCGTTTGTCGATGAGCGTTCTGCGCGAAAGATGGAGTTGAACTACGACTTGCAATACAACACTAGCTTTGGCCCGATTCACGAGGACTATTGGTCTCGAAGTATTCCCATGCCAGAGTTTTCGCGGGTGTCCCCTCTGCGTGTACATATTGCTGCACCCGTCGACATAGCCATTACAAAACTGGGCAGGGCTACCGATCACGATATCGCCGACATCAATGCCCTTCTCAGGTTTGGATTCATACTGACCAGCGAGCTCCGGCGTCTGGCATTGCAGGCCATTGATGTATATGTTGGCAACAAAGAGCCACCAACTTCGGTTCTGACTAACATATTGCAAGACTATCTGGAGAAGGGAGATGACGAAGGTGAATGACGCGCACGTCCTCTCATCCGCGTTGGATACTCTCGTCAGGAGCCCTCTCAATCAGGCCGATGACGTCGCGCTGGTGAACGCTGCGAAAGAAGTGTGGTACTCGAATTCCAGTGTTGAAAGCGAGGTTAAGGCGTTTCTGAAAAATCACAGTGACGATATAGAACGCCGTCGCGCGGCTTACCTGTTGGAGCGGTTTACGCGCTTCTCTTGTGTGTCTGATAGTCGCGTGCTGGAAACGCTGCATGCGTTGCAGCTTTTCGCGCACTCGACGCCGAAGCAGGATGTTGCACCTCCAAAGATGGTTTCGTTACGCAATCGCAAGGATCAATTAGCCGTCTCTTGGGGGTTAGCAGAAAGCCTTGGATTGAAGGTTCAAACGCTGATGCCATTCCAGACTCGCCATTACCAGGCAGAACAGCATTTACCCTGAGCTGAACGTATCAGCGATAAAAAACCGGCCTGAGCCGGTTTTTTTGTGTTGATTAAACCTTGGCGCTAACCTCACTCCGATTAACCAACGCCTCAATCGCCCCACTCAAACTCGCCGCTTTCTCGCCAATCAACAAATGCCAGACCCCACCTTCCAACGGGCTGACACCCTGGCAACCCAACTCTTTCAACTGAGCCTCGGACAGCGCTTTACCATCGGCCAGTTGCAGGCGAATACGGGTCAGGGCGATGCAGTCCAGTTGCAGCACATTCTCGCTACCGCCCAAGGCAGTCAGCCATTGTTGGGCTTCCGGTGCTGTGACCAATACGGCTTTCGATTCCTCGACCACCACCGCAGGCGCAGCCACCAACGCACGCCCCAGCGTCGGCATGGCGAGGCGGATTTCGTCGGCGATGCTGTCGGCCAATGGCCCAACCACCACCTGCAAGCTGCCGCCCTTGCCCGGGCGTACCACGGCCATCGCGCCCAGCGCTTTCAAATCCGCATCGGATGCCTTGTTGCGATCGACCATTTCCAGGCGCAGACGAGTCGTGCAGGCGCCAACGGTGACCAGATTCTCGGCACCGCCCAAGGCTTTGATGTAAGCCGCCGCGCGCTCGTTCTCGGTGAGAACTGCCTTGTCAGCCGCCGCCACATCCTCACGCCCCGGCGTCTTCAAATTGAAGCGACGAATACAGAAATCAAACACCGCGTAATACACCACGGCATACGCCAGACCGACCGGAATCACCAGCCAGCCATTGGTCGAGCGCCCCCAACCCAGCACCATGTCGATGAAGCCGCCGGAGAAGGTGAAGCCGAGGTGGATGTTCAGCGCATTGGTGATCGCCATCGACAGACCGGTCAGCAGCGCATGCAGCAGATACAACAACGGTGCCAAAAACATGAAGGCGAATTCGATTGGCTCGGTCACGCCGGTCAAAAACGAGGTCAGGGCCATCGACAGGAAAATCCCGCCCATCACCTTGCGGCGCTCCGGCAGCGCATTGCGGTACATCGCCAGGCACGCGGCGGGCAGGCCGAAGATCATCATCGGGAACATGCCGGTCATGAACTGGCCGCCCTTTGGATCGCCAGCGAAGTAGCGTGACAGGTCGCCGGTGACCAGTGCGCCGGTAGTCGGGTCGGTGAAGTTGCCGAACACAAACCACGCCATGTTGTTGAGGATGTGGTGCAGGCCGGTGACGATCAGCAGGCGGTTGAACACGCCGAAGACGAAGGCGCCGAAGCTGCCGCTTTCCATCATCAAGGTGCCGAAGCTGTTGATGCCGTGCTGGATCGGCGGCCAGATGTAGCCGAACACCACGCCCAGCGCGACGGCGGCGAAACCGGTGACGATCGGCACGAAGCGTCGGCCACCGAAGAACGCCAGGTACTCCGGCAGCTTGATGTCTTTGAAGCGGTTGTACAGCGCGCCGGCCATCAGGCCGCTGACGATCCCGGCGAGCATGCCCATGTTGATGCTCGGGTCGAGCACCTTGAGGGTGGAGATCATCACCAGGTAACCGATCACCCCGGCCAGACCCGCGGTGCCGTTGTTGTCCTTGGCGAACCCGACCGCGATGCCGATGGCGAAGATCATGGCCAGGTTGGCGAAGATCACTTGCCCGGCATCGTGGATGATCGCGATGTTCAGCAGGTCGGTGTCACCCAGACGCAGCAGCAGCCCGGCGATCGGCAGGATCGCGATCGGCAGCATCAGCGCACGGCCGAGGCGTTGCAGGCCTTCGATGAAGAGTTGGTACATGGTGGTTCTCCCTGCTCTTTATAGAGAGCTTGTTGTTAGTGCAGAGGCCAATGCTGGTGGCAGGCGTGACGTACCGTAGCGGCGCTGTTCAGTTTCAACAGGTCGAGGCTGAGGCGTTGGCATTCGGCCTCGTGCAACTGGCGCACGCGATCCTTGATTTCACCGATCTGCACCGGGCTCACCGACAACTCGGTCACGCCGAGGCCGATCAACACCGGCGTCGCCAGTGGGTCGGAGGCGAGGGCACCGCAGACGCCGACCCAGCGCTTGTGCACTGCCGCACCTGCGCAGGTCATGGCGATCAGTCGCAGCAGCGCCGGGTGCAGGGCATCGACCCGAGCGGCCAAACCTGCGTGGTCGCGGTCCATCGCCAGGGTGTATTGCGACAGATCGTTGGTGCCGATCGACAGGAAGTCGGCGTGCTCGGCCAGTTGTTCGGCTTGCAGCGCGGCAGCGGGGACTTCGATCATCACGCCGATTTCCGGGCGCTCGCTGATGCCCAACTCCAGACACAGCGCATCGACCCGTTGACGGATGTGCAGCAGTTCGTCGACTTCGGTGACCATCGGCAACAGGATCCGGCAACGGCGCAGCGGGCTGACTTGCAGCAGTGCGCGCAGTTGCTGATCGAGAATTTCCGGGCGGGCCTGAGCCAGACGAATGCCGCGCAGGCCGAGCACCGGGTTGGCTTCGGCGGGCAGCGGCAGGTAGTCGAGTTGCTTGTCGCCGCCGACGTCGATGGTGCGAATGATCACCGAGTGCTCACCCATGGCATCGAGCACAGCTTGATAGGCGGCGCGCTGCTCTTCGATGTCCGGCGCGGTCTGCCGGTCGACGAACAGAAACTCGGTGCGCAGCAAGCCGACGCCATCGGCGCCGTTGGCAAAGGCGTCCGCCGCTTCATGGCTGGAGGCCACGTTGGCGACCACTTCGATCGCCACGCCATTGCGGGTTTCGGCGGGCAGATGGGCTTTGGCTTGTTGCGCATCGC
Organism: Pseudomonas sp. MWU16-30322; assembly: GCF_020515535.1. Taxonomy (NCBI): domain Bacteria; kingdom Pseudomonadati; phylum Pseudomonadota; class Gammaproteobacteria; order Pseudomonadales; family Pseudomonadaceae; genus Pseudomonas; species Pseudomonas sp. MWU16-30322. The sequence continues at coordinate 221,096 of NZ_JAIWYL010000006.1, read as the reverse complement.
GGCGTTGCTGGCGCTCGATTTGCGCTTGCTGAACTTCGGCCAGGCGTTCGGCGTTCGGCGTCAGTTCGAGGCGTCCGCCATCGGCATCCAGCACCACCGCCTGACCTTGCGGCTGATCGAGCAGAGCGGCGCCCAACGCCACCAGGCATGGCAGGCCTTTGCCGCGCGCCAGAATCGCGACATGCGACGTCGCGCCACCCTCGGCCATGCACAACCCGGCGACACCCTGCGCGCTGAGTTGCAGCAGATCCGACGGCGTCAGTTCATGCGCAGCGACGATGGCGCCGGGCGGCACGTCGTAATGCCAGGCTTCACCGAGCAGGGCGCGCAGGACGCGCTGTTTGAGGTCGCGCAGGTCGTTGGCGCGTTCGGCCAACAGTGCGCTGCCGGTGTGTTGCAGCACTTCGCACTGCACGTCGATCGACTGGCTCCAGGCGTGAGTCGCCGCCGTGCCTTGGTCGATAGCATGCTGCGCAGCGTCGAGCAGGGCCGGGTCTTCGAGCAGTGCCAGGTGCGCGGCGAAGATCGCTTCTTCGTCGGCATTCTTGTGCCTCTTGGCCTCGGCCAGGGTGCCGTCGATTTCGCTGCGCACTTGATTGAGGGCGGTGTCGAGGCGTTGTAGTTGTTCGGTTGAATCATGATGGCCGGGATCGACTGGCAGGACTGGCAGGCTGATCGCGCTCAAGCGAAACAGCGGCCCGCCGACCAGTCCCGGCGCCGCGCACACACCGTGCAGCACACCGGCTTCGGCCGGACGTTTGCGCGGTGCGGCGCTGACCGGTGCTGCGGCGTGATGGTCGTCGGGCAGGGCAGTCGCCAATGCATTGAGCAAGGCTTGCAGCGCGGCTTCGGCGTCCGGCCCCTGACAGCTGACTTGCACTTCATCCTGCTCGCCAACCGCCAGTCCCATCAGCCCGATCAGGCTGTTGCACGGCGCCGACTTACCAGCGAAGTGCAGCTGCGACTGGCTCTTGAAGCCTTGTGCGGTCTGCCGAATCAGTGCGGCCGGGCGTGCATGCAGGCCGCCGCGATGCGCCACCAGCACATGACCGTGAACCTCGGGTCCGTCCAGCGTTTCAGCATTTGCCACCGAACTGTTGCGCGCAACGATGTGCAGCAACGGATCGCCGACCTTTACCGGTTTGAGCGTGATCGGGCGCACCTGGAAGTCCTGGCTGTTGGTCAGGATCAGCAGGCTGACCAGGCTCTTGCACTGCTGGCCGACCTTGTCCAGGTCGTAGCGCAACAACGGTTGGCCGTTGCTGACCCGCGTACCTTCCTTGACCAGCATCGAGAAGCCTTCGCCGTTCAGTTCAACGGTGTCGAGGCCCAGGTGCAGGAGGATTTCCGCGCCGTTGTCGGCACGCACGGTCAGTGCGTGGCCGGTGCGGGCGACGTGGATGATCACCCCGGCGCAGGGCGAATACAGGGTGTCGTTCAGCGGATCGATGGCGATGCCGTCGCCCATCGTGCCACTGGCGAACACCGCGTCCGGGACTTTGGCGAGCGTGAGCACCGGGCCGCTGAGCGGGGCGCTGAGGGTCAGCTCTTTATTGTTGTTGTGCATGGCTCGGTCTCATCAGGTGTGCAGTCATTCGGACTTAGTGCGTACGCGTCACTTTGCTCAGGTGGCGCGGCTGATCCGGGTCCATGCCTCGGGCCACGGCCAGGTTGGCGGCCATCACGTAGAAGCTCTGGATCGCCAGAATCGGATCAAGGGCCGGGTGTTCGGCGCGGCTCAGGGTCAGGTCGCGTTCGAGGATGTCGTCCGGCGCCGCGAGCAGCACACGGGCGCCGCGTTGACGCATCTCTGCCGCAAGGCTGATCAGACCGGCCTGTTCGGCACCGCGCGGGGCGAACACCAGCAGCGGGTAATGCTCGTCGATCAGCGCCATCGGGCCGTGGCGGACTTCGGCGCTGCTGAACGCTTCGGCCTGGATCGCCGAGGTTTCCTTGAATTTCAGCGCGGCCTCTTGGGCGATGGCAAAACCGGCACCACGGCCGATGACCATCAGGCGTTCACAGTCGCGCAAGGCGTCGATGGCCGCGCTCCAGTCTTGTTGCGCCGCGTCGCGCAGGCCTTCGGGCAGGGCGTTGTGCGCTTCCAGCAGTTCGCTGTCTTCTTTCCAGTGCGCGATCAGGCGGGCGCTGGCGCTCAGGGTGGCGATAAAACTCTTGGTCGCGGCGACGCTGCTTTCGGTGCCGGCGAGCAGCGGCAGACTGAATTCGCACGCCGCTTCCAGAGGGGAGTCGCTGGCGTTGACCATCGACACACTGAGGGCACCACGCTTGCGCAACAGACGCAGGCTGTTGACCAGGTCCGGGCTCTGCCCCGACTGCGAGAACGCGAACGCCACCTGACCGCTGACCTTCAGCGGCGCCTGCTGCATGGTCACCACCGACATCGGCAACGACGCCACCGGCACACCCAGTTGCTGCATGGTCAGGTAGGCGAAGTAGCTCGCCGCGTGGTCGGAGCTGCCGCGCGCGACGGTCATCGCCACTTGTGGCGGCTGACGGCGCAGGCGTCCGGCGATCTCGATCATCTGCGGGTCGAGCTGTTGCAGTTGGGCTTGCACGGCCTCGAACGAGGACAGCGCCTCTTCAAGCATTTTTGAAGTCAATGTCTTCTCCTTCGACCATGACGGCGGTCAGTGTGAGTGAGCGATCCAGCCGCACGCAGTCGGCCCAGGCACCCGGTTGCAGGCGCCCGCGTTCAGTGATGCCGAGGTAGTCGGCGGGAAATTGCGACAGACGCTGCGAGGCCTCGCTGATCGGCAAACCGATCTTCACCAGGTTGCGCAGGGCCTGATCCATGGTCAGGGTGCTGCCGGCCAACGTGCCATCGGGCAGGCGCACGCCGCCCAGGCATTTGGTCACGGTGTGGCTGCCGAGCTTGTATTCACCGTCGGGCATGCCGGCGGCCGCGGTCGAATCGGTGACGCAATACAGGCATGGGATCGATCGCAGGGCCACGCGGATCGCGCCGGGGTGCACGTGCAGCAGATCCGGGATCAGCTCGGCGAATTTGGCGTGGGCCAACGCGGCGCCGACGATGCCCGGCTCGCGGTGATGCAGCGGGCTCATGGCGTTGTACAAGTGAGTAAAACTGGTCGCGCCAGCCTCCAGAGCGGCGACGCCTTCCTCGTAACTGCCGAGGGTGTGGCCGATCTGCATGCGGATGCCGCGGCTGCTGAGTTCGCGGATCAACCCGTCGTGGCCGGCGATTTCCGGAGCGATGGTGATCACCCGGATCGGCGCCAGCGCCAGGTATTCCTCGACTTCGGCCATCAACGCGGTGTGGGCGAAGTTCGGTTGCGCGCCGAGTTTGCCGGGGTTGATGTACGGGCCTTCGAGATGCACACCGAGTACCCGGGCGGCGCCTTGCGGACGCTGTTCGCAGAACTCGCCGACCTCTTTCAGCACGCTGGAGATCTCGGCGCTCGGCGCGGTCATGGTGGTGGCCAGCAGCGAAGTGGTGCCGAAGCGCACGTGGGTTTTGGTGATGGTCTCAAAGGCACTGGCGCCTTCCATGATGTCTTTGCCGCCACCGCCGTGGACGTGCAGGTCGATGAAACCCGGCAGCAGGTACGGAAAGTCATTGTCGGCCGGATCGCAGGGCACGCCTTCGATCGACACGACTTTGCCGTGTTCGTGGATCAGCCGGCCGCGAACCCAGCCGTGAGCGGTGAGGATGTTGTCTTCGGACATTTCGGTTCTCGCTGTTTGACGGCTTCGCCCGGTTAGCGGCGCAGCTCTGCAACAAAGTCGTAGTAGTCGTTGCGGCAATAGGTGTCGGTGACTTCGATCGGCGTGTTGTCTTCCAGATAGCCGACCCGGGTCATCAGCAGCATGGCGGTACCGGGGGCGATGCCGACCAGCGCGGCGAACTCGTCCGAGGCGTTGATCGCCTGGATGTGCTGCAGGGCGCGGACGATCGGTTTGCCGATGCCGTCGAGGTATTCGTAGAGCGAATCGCCGACCAATTGCGGCTTGGGCATGATCGAGGCGGGCAGGGTGCTCATCTCGATGGCCATTACGGTGTCGTCGGCCTTGCGCAGGCGTTTCATGCGCGCCACCTTGTCGTTCGGCGACAGGCTCAGGCGGATCAGTTCTTCGTGAGTCGGCAGGGTGATTTCGCGCTCCAGCCACTGCGAGCTGGGCACGAAACCCTTGAGGCGGAGCATTTCGCTGAAGCCCGAGAGGCGCGACAGTGGTTGTTCCAGACGGGGCGTGATGAAGGTGCCGGAACCTTGCAGGCGGCGGATCAGACCTTGATCAAGCAGCACTTCCAGCGCCTTGCGGGCGGTGACCCGGGAGATACCCAGTTGCTCGCTGAGATTGCGCTCGGAAGGCATCGCCTGCTCGGCCTTCCACTGCCCGGAATGGATCGCCGACTCCAGATTACGCGCCAGCTGCAGGTACAGCGGTGTCGGCTGAGAGTCATCTGGGCGTAGGGCCTGGAGGTCGTTCATGTAGGTCATTTCCGACGCGAGTGTAGGATTGTTGTTGCTCGCTTGTGGGGCGGAAATTAATACCACTTGAATACCATGTCAACGCAGGGAATTGGCCTGCAGTCCAATGAAATGGCGGGTTTCGGGTGTGATGTATTGAAGTGGTATTAGAGGTGGAATGCAGAAAGCAAAAGATCGCAGCCTGCGGCAGCTCCTACAGTGGGAAGTGGTATCAACCCTGTAGGAGCTGCCGCAGGCTGCGATCTTTTGATTTATTTTTTTCAGGTGACCAGTGGTCGCTGGTTAAGGGCGGATCTCGATCATCGTGCCGTCCGGCACCAGGCCCCAGACTTCACGCATGTCCATGTTGCGCATGGCGATGCAGCCGTCGGTCCAGTCCAGGGTGTGGAACAGGTCTTCGGGCGTGTCCTCGGTGTCGGGCGTGCCGTGGATCATGATCATCCCGCCAGGCTCGACGCCTTCGCGGCGGGCGCGGGCCGAATCGCTGATGTTCGGGTAGGAAATGTGCATCGCCAGGTTGAATTTTTCGCTGACCTTGCGCCAGTCGATCCAGTACAGACCTTCCGGGGTGCGTTTGTCGCCCTCAATCAGTTTCGGACCTTTCTTCGCGCCCTTGCCCAGGGAGATGCGATAGGTCTTGAGTGGCTTGCCGTCGGAGATCAATTGCAGTTGATGCGCCGATTTGAACACCAGTATTTTTTCGATCCGGGGGGTATTCGATGGCGTCACGGTGGTCACGAATGACGCTTGGGACACGGTGACGAACGACAGGCAGAGCAGGGCAAGCAACCAGCGCATTGAAACGATTCCCCAAGAGTGACGCATTGTTAAGTGTAGGAGCTGCCGCAGGCTGCGATCTTTTGATCTTTGATTTTTTTGAGTCAGCTGATGGCAGGCTGGACCAACGGTGGAATCGATTCCGAACGAACCGGATACGCCTCGACCCGTCGATCAGCGAAGAAGCATTCTAAAGTACGCCCCACCGTGCGAAAAGCCAGCTCGTCCCACGGGATGTCGGCTTCGTCGAATAGTTGCACTTCGAGGCTCTCGGGGCCGGCGGCAAAGTCCAGATCGGCCAGTTCGGCACGGAAGAACACGTGCACCTGGCTGATGTGTGGCACATCGATCAGCGTATAGATGCTCAGGTTGCGCACCCGGGCGCAGGCTTCCTCGGTGGTTTCGCGGATCGCGGCCTGCTCGATGGTCTCGCCGTTTTCCATGAAACCGGCGGGCAGCGTCCAGTAGCCGAGACGGGGCTCGATGGCGCGGCGGCAGAGCAACACTTGGCTGCCCCAGGTCGCGACGCAACCGGCGACGATATTGGGGTTTTGATAGTGAATGGTCTGACAGCTGTCACAGACAAATCGCAGCCGCGAATCGCCTTCGGGAATGCGCTGGGTCACCGGGTTGCCGCACTGGCTGCAAAATTTCATGCTGGGGTTCCTGAATGCTGCGCCTATCTTGGCGCGCAGCGGTGCCGGTCGGCAAGTTGTCGTTTCGCGACATGGCCCGGCGAGGGGCTTGGGCGGCTGCCATGATTGGTGCATGATGCAGGGTAAGGCACAGATCGAGAACACTCATGCTGGACGAGCTACTGCATAGGGTAAGCAACCACACACCGCGCACGCTGGAGACCGATAAACGTTTCCCCGAGGCCGCTGTTCTGGTGCCGATCACCCGCAGTGACGAGCCCGAGCTGGTACTGACCCTGCGCGCCAGCGGCCTTTCGACCCATGGCGGCGAAGTCGCCTTCCCCGGCGGACGCCGTGACCCGGAAGACCCCGACCTGATTTTTACCGCCCTGCGCGAAGCCGAGGAAGAAATCGGCCTGCCACCGGGGCTGGTCGAGGTCATCGGCCCGCTCAGCCCGCTGATCTCCCTGCATGGCATCAAGGTCACGCCATATGTCGGGGTGATCCCGGACTTTGTCGAATACCAGGCCAACGATGCCGAGATTGCCGCAGTATTCAACGTGCCGCTGGAGTTCTTCCGCAAAGACCCGCGCGAACACACGCATCGTATCGACTACCAGGGTCGCAGCTGGTACGTGCCGAGTTATCGGTACGGCGAGTTCAAGATCTGGGGGTTGACGGCTATCATGATCGTCGAGCTGATCAATCTGCTCTATGACGAACAGATCAGCCTGCATCACCCGCCCAAAAGTTTTATCAATACCTGAAGCCATCGCTCGAATGGCCCGTTCGTGAGCCCTGAGGAAAACAAGATGAAATACCGCCTGGGCGACGCCCGCGTCGACACCCATCCACAGAGCTGGGTAGCGCCCAATGCCGTGCTGGTGGGCAAGGTCAAACTCGAAGAGGGCGCCAACGTCTGGTTCAACGCCGTGCTGCGCGGTGACAACGAACTGATCCTGATCGGCAAGAACAGCAATGTTCAGGATGGCACCGTGATGCACACCGATATGGGCTATCCGCTGACCATCGGCACCGGCGTGACCATCGGTCACAACGCCATGCTGCATGGCTGCACCGTCGGCGACTACAGCCTGATCGGCATCAACGCGGTGATCCTCAACGGCGCGAAAATCGGCAAGAACTGCATCATCGGCGCCAATTCGCTGATCGGCGAAGGCAAGGAAATTCCCGATGGCTCGCTGGTGATGGGCTCGCCGGGCAAGGTAGTGCGTGAACTCACCGAGCCGCAGAAGAAAATGCTCGAAGCCAGCGCCGCGCACTATGTGCACAACTCGCAGCGCTACGCGCGTGACCTGGTAGAGCAGGAAGAATGAGTACGCCTGAAAGACCCGTTGCCTCGCCGTGCGTGAATATCTGCGCACTGGATGAGGACGATATTTGCACCGGCTGCCAGCGTACGGTCGCGGAGATTACGCGCTGGGGGCGGATGACCAACGACGAGCGGCGGGTGGTGCTCGGGTTGTGCCATGAGCGGGCGAAGGCGAGCGGGTTGGTGTGGATGATCCCCGGGAAATCTGGCGTCTGACAAACCGCCTTCGCGAGCAAGCCCGCTCCCACATTGGATTTGTGTTCACCTTCGATCAACTGTGGGAGCGGGCTTGCTCGCGAAGAGGCCGGAACAGTCGCTACTTCTTATTGGCCCAACTCAAAGCCTCAAGTAACCTGTGCGCCAATTTGACAGGTCGCCCCCATGATTTTCCTCATCGCCTACATCAGCAGCGTCGTGCTGATCAACTTCGCTTTCTCCACTGCGCCGCACCTGGACATCATCTGGTCGGCCTGGGGCGGGTTGGTGTTCGTGTTGCGCGACATGGTGCAAACCCGTTTTGGCCACGGCGCCATCGTGGCGATGCTGGCGGCGCTGGTGCTGTCCTACGTCACCTCTGATCCGTCGATCGCCTTGGCCAGCGCCACCGCGTTCGCGATCTCCGAGTGCATCGACTGGCTGGTGTTCAGCGTCACCAAACGCCCGTTGCGTGACCGCTTGTGGATCAGTTCGGCACTGAGCATTCCCCTCGATACCTTCATCTTTTTCGGCATGATCGACCTGATGACGCCACCGGTGATCATCACCGCGCTGGTCTCGAAGTTCGCTGGCGTCACTGCCGTTTGGCTGATCATGGCCTGGCGCGAGCGCAAACAGGCTGTCGCCAGCTAAGCCAAACCCTCCGGTTCATGTAAAATGCCGCGCTTTCTCCCCATGGAAAGCGCGTCTGGCGTTGCTTTCCTCGATGATCCGCTTCTTTGAGGACCTGAGATGACCCGTATCGGAACTCCATTGTCGCCGACCGCGACCCGCGTATTGCTGTGTGGCTGTGGTGAGTTGGGCAAGGAAGTGGTGATCGAGCTGCAACGCCTGGGCGTTGAAGTGATTGCCGTCGACCGTTACGCCAACGCGCCGGCCATGCAGGTTGCGCACCGCAGCCACGTGATCAACATGCTCGACGGCGCGGCCCTGCGTGCCGTCATCGAAGCCGAGAAGCCGCACTTCATCGTGCCGGAAATCGAAGCCATCGCCACCGCCACGCTGGTCGAACTGGAAGCCGAAGGCTTCACTGTGATCCCGACCGCGCGCGCCGCGCAACTGACCATGAACCGCGAAGGCATCCGTCGTCTGGCCGCTGAAGAGCTGGACCTGCCGACCTCGCCGTACCACTTTGCCGACACCTTCGAGGACTACAGCAAAGCCGTTCAGGACCTGGGTTTCCCGTGCGTGGTCAAACCGGTCATGAGCTCGTCGGGCAAAGGCCAGAGCCTGCTGCGCAGCGCTGATGACGTGCAGAAAGCCTGGGATTACGCACAAGAGGGCGGTCGCGCCGGCAAAGGTCGGGTGATCATCGAAGGCTTCATCGATTTCGACTACGAAATCACTCTGCTGACCGTGCGCCACATCGGCGGCACTACGTTCTGCGCACCAGTCGGTCACCGTCAGGAGAAGGGCGACTATCAGGAGTCCTGGCAGCCGCAGGCCATGAGCCCGATTGCCCTGGCTGAGTCCGAGCGCGTGGCCAAAGCTGTGACCGAGGCTTTGGGCGGTCGCGGTCTGTTCGGCGTCGAGCTGTTCATCAAGGGCGATCAGGTGTGGTTCAGCGAAGTCTCGCCGCGCCCGCATGACACCGGTCTGGTGACCCTGATTTCTCAGGATCTGTCGCAGTTCGCCCTGCACGCTCGCGCCATTCTCGGTCTGCCGGTGCCACTGATCCGTCAGTTCGGCCCTTCGGCTTCGGCAGTGATTCTGGTGGAAGGTCAGTCGACCCAGGCCGCGTTCGCCAACCTGGGCGCTGCGTTGAGCGAGCCGGATACGGCGTTGCGTCTGTTCGGCAAGCCTGAAGTCAATGGTCAGCGCCGGATGGGCGTGGCGTTGGCGCGGGATGAGTCGATCGAAGCTGCGCGTGCCAAGGCGACCCGGGCGGCTCAGGCTGTTGTTGTAGAGCTGTAAACCGAGGCGCGGCATTCGCGAGCAAGCCCGCTCCCACATTGGATCTGTGGCGTACACAAAACCAATTGTGGGAGCGAGCCTGCTCGCGAAGCTTTTGATCTTCTGTCAGGCAACCTGATTCAGATCGTTATTGCGCGTTTCCTTCAGGCACAGCACAGCAATCAAGCTGAGAACCGCTGCCGCCGACACATACCCGCCGACATAACTCAAACCGCCCATCGCCACCAGTTTCTGCGCGAAGAACGGGGCGGCCGAGGCGCCGACGATGCCGCCCAGGTTGTAGGCCGCCGATGCGCCGGTATAGCGCACGTGCGTCGGAAACAGTTCCGGCAGCAGCGCGCCCATCGGGGCAAACGTCACGCCCATCAAGAACAGCTCGATGCACAGGAACAGCGCCACGCCCCAGGTCGAACCTTGCGTCAGCAGCGGCTCCATCAGGAATCCGGACAGGATCGCCAGCACACCACCGACGATCAGCACCGGTTTGCGCCCGTAACGGTCGCTGGCCCAGGCGGACAATGGCGTTGCCGCGGCCATGAACAGCACGGCAAAACACAGCAGTCCAAGGAACGTCTCACGGCTGTAACCCAGTGTGGATACGCCGTAGCTCAGGGAAAACACCGTCGAGATGTAAAACAGCGCATAGCACACGACCATCGCCGCCGCGCCGAGCAGGGTTGGCGCCCAGTACTGGCTGAACAGCTCGACCAGCGGCACTTTCACTCGTTCCTGACGGGCAATGGCGTTGGCGAACACCGGGGTTTCGTGGAGTTTCAGGCGCACGTACAGGCCGACCATCACCAGTACCGCACTGAGCAGAAACGGAATCCGCCAGCCCCAGCTGCGGAACTGCTCGTCGTTGAGGGTCATGGCCAGGGTCAGGAACAGCCCGTTGGCCGCGAGAAACCCAATCGACGGGCCAAGCTGCGGAAACATGCCGAACCACGCCCGTTTACCCTTGGGCGCATTCTCCGTGGCCAGCAACGCCGCGCCACCCCATTCGCCACCCAGTCCCAACCCCTGACCGAAGCGCAGCACGCATAGCAGAATCGGTGCCCAGGCGCCAATGCTGGCGTAACCCGGCAGCACGCCGATCAGCGTGGTGCACACGCCCATCAGAAGTAGCGAGGCGACCAGTGTCGATTTGCGCCCGATGCGGTCACCGAAATGGCCGAACAGCGCCGAACCCAGCGGGCGGGCGAGGAAGGCGATGCCGAAGGTGAGAAACGCCGAAAGCATCTGCGCGGTGCCGGACGTCTGCGGAAAGAACACCGGCCCGATCACCAGTGCGGCGGCAGTGGCGTAGACGTAGAAGTCGTAGAACTCGATGGCGGTGCCGATGAAACTCGCCGTCGCCACGCGGGTGGCGGAGTTGGTCGGTTGGGCAGGCGCGGTGTCGCTGTAAGCGGTACTGGTCGTCATGCGGTGATCCCTGACAGTCATGAGCTCCGTTGGAGCGAATTATTATGGTCGAACACCCAGGGATGTGGGATCAGGCGCGAGCGCTGTTTCGAGTAGGAACAGTCGTCGGGGTGGTGCGGAAAATTACCGAAACCGTTGGCGTGCGGGGTAAGCACAGGGCTCGGCGGCGCTTGGGTAAGCGGCTCGATTATAGGAAGGGGGCTAACAATCAAACAAGAGCAAAGGATCGCAGCCGTTGGGCTTTCTGTGGCGAGGGAGCTTGCTCCCGCTCGGGCGCGCAGCGGCCGCATGAATCTGTGGGGTAAATCAAAAGCCAGGGCTGCTTCGCAACCCAGCGGGAGCAAGCTCCCTCGCCACAACAGCGCTTAGATCTTGGCGGGCACCGAGGTCGTATGCCAGATCAACACCTTGCTCACCCGGTTGTCTTCGGTCTCGAGAATTTCCAGCCGATAGCGGCCGATCTTCAGGCACACCGCGCTATCGGGAATGGTCTCCAGTGCTTCGGTCACCAGGCCGTTAAGGGTCTTCGGCCCGTCGCTCGGCAAATGCCAGCCCAGGCATTTGTTCAACTCGCGGATCGACGCGGTGCCGTCGATCACCATGCGCCCGTCGGGCTGCGGATGGATGTGCGGGTTGTCGAGGCTGTGCTCGCTTTCGAATTCGCCGACGATTTCTTCGAGAATGTCTTCCAGGGTCACGATGCCCAGCACTTCGCCGTACTCGTCCACCACCATGCCCAGCCGGCGCTGCTGCTTGTGGAAGTTCAGCAGTTGCAGTTGCAGCGGGGTGCTTTCCGGGACGAAATACGGTTCGTAGCTGGCGGCCAGCAGCGCTTCGCGGGTCAGGTTGCCATCGTTGAGCAGATGGCGGATCTGCCGGGTGTTGAGCACCGCTTCGACCTGGTTGATGTCGCTGTGGAACACCGGCAGGCGTGTGCGCTTGTTCTGGCGCAGTAGTTCGATGATCTCTTCGATCGAGTCGTCAAGGTTGATGCCGTCGACATCGCTGCGCGGCACCAGAATGTCATTGACCGTGATGTTGTCCAGCGCGTGGATCCCCGAAACCGGGTGTGTGCGAGACGGGTGTTCCGGGTCGTCGTTGTGCTCAGCGGGATCTTCGTCTTCGCTCTGCTGGACCACTTGGGGCTTGCGCGCGAAGGGGCGCAGCAGCCAACCGCTGAGGCTGCTCAGCAGCCAGGCCAGCGGGTAAAGGATTTTCAGTGGGACGGTCAGCAGGGTATTGCCGAACGACAGCACTGCATCGGGATAACGCTGGGCTACGCTGCGCGGAAAGTAATCGGCAAACACCAGCAACACGGCGCCGGCGCCCAGGCAGGCAGCCCAAGGGCCGTTCTCTTCGCAAAGAAAGATCGCCAGCAGTGTGGCGATGATCACCGCGAGCGCTCGGCACAGGGTGTTGCACAGGATCAGGCTGTCGAGCGGAAAGCTCAGCTTCGCCAGCGGCTTGTCGCTGGCACGCGAGGCCGTGCGTTGCGCCAGCAGGTGCTGCTGAGCGACTTCGACGGCAGTAAACAGCCCCGACCATAAAATCAGCAGGACAAATACCGCGAGCATCGGCCCTATGGGCAAACCGTCCATTTATGCCGCCCGTCAGATGTGCAGGATGTATTCACGAACCAGTTTGCTGCCGAAATACGCCAACATCAGCAGGCAGAAACCGGCGAGAGTCCAGCGAATCGCCTTGTGGCCACGCCAGCCGAGGCGATTGCGGCCCCACAGCAGCACGCTGAACACGATCCAGGCCAGGCACGCCAGCAAGGTCTTGTGCACCAGATGCTGGGCGAACAGGTTCTCGACGAACAGCCAGCCGGAGATCAGCGACAGCGACAGCAGCGTCCAGCCAGCCCAGAGGAAGCCGAACAACAGGCTTTCCATGGTTTGCAGCGGCGGGAAGTTCTTGATCAGGCCCGACGGATGCTTGTGCTTGAGCTGGTGATCCTGCACCAGCAGCAACAAGGCCTGGAACACCGCGATGGTGAACATGCCGTAAGCGAGGATCGACAGCAGGATATGGGCGAGGATGCCCGGTTCTTCGTCGATGATCTGCACCGTGCCGGCCGGCGCGAACTGGGCCAGCAGCACCGTGGCCGCGCCGAGCGGAAACAGCAGCACCAAAAGGTTTTCCACCGGGATCCGCGAGCAGGCCAGCAGCGTCAGAGCGATGACGGCCGCGGCAATCAGGCTGGCGGCGCTGAAGAAGTCCAGGCCGAGGCCGATCGGCGTCAGCAGGTGAGTGAGCAGGCTGGCGCTGTGGGCGAGCACGGCGAAGATGCCGAGCGTAACCAGCAGGCGCTTGTTCGCCTTGGCGCCGGAGGCCAGGCGGGTGCCCTGATAAAGGGTCGCAGCGGCATAAAGGAGAGCGGCGGCGAGCGTGGTCAGCAAACTGGGTGACAAGGGGAGCATAAATCCTGTTAGGCAGGCCCGAAAGGCGCTGAGTTTGGCATAGAACCGCCACACCACGAAAGTGCGAGGTGTCCGCCCGACGCAGTCTTCGCTATAATCCGCGACCTGCCCACGCCGCAGGCTCGCCGAGCACATGTTGAATCCGGTCTGGGCCGCCATTATCCCGGTCTACACAGGGCCTGAAAGGATCGCGCAATGTTTGAAAACTTAACCGACCGTCTCTCGCAGACGCTGCGCCATGTCACCGGCAAGGCGAAGCTGACTGAAGACAATATCAAAGACACCCTGCGCGAAGTGCGCATGGCGTTGCTCGAAGCCGACGTCGCCCTGCCGGTGGTCAAGGACTTCGTCAATTCGGTCAAGGAGCGCGCTGTCGGCACCGAGGTGTCGCGCAGCCTGACGCCGGGCCAGGCGTTCGTGAAGATCGTCCAGGCCGAACTCGAAAGCCTGATGGGCGCGGCCAACGAAGACTTGAACCTGAGCGCCGTGCCGCCCGCCGTCATTCTGATGGCCGGTCTGCAGGGCGCCGGTAAAACCACCACCGCCGGCAAACTCGCGCGCTTCCTCAAGGAGCGCAAGAAGAAGTCGGTGATGGTCGTGTCGGCGGACATCTACCGTCCTGCTGCTATCAAACAGCTGGAAACCCTGGCCAACGACATCGGCGTGACGTTCTTCCCGTCCGACCTGAGCCAGAAGCCGGTCGACATCGCGACCGCTGCTATTAAAGAAGCAAAACTGAAATTCATCGACGTGGTCATCGTCGATACCGCCGGTCGTCTGCACATCGACGAAGAGATGATGGGCGAGATCAAGGCGCTGCACGCCGCGATCAACCCGGTTGAAACCCTGTTCGTGGTCGATGCCATGACCGGTCAGGACGCCGCCAACACGGCCAAGGCCTTCGGTGATGCGCTGCCGCTGACCGGTGTGATCCTGACCAAGGTCGACGGCGATGCCCGTGGCGGTGCCGCACTGTCGGTACGCGCGATCACCGGCAAGCCGATCAAGTTCATCGGTATGGGCGAGAAGAGCGAAGCGCTCGATCCGTTCCACCCTGAGCGTATCGCTTCGCGGATCCTCGGCATGGGCGACGTGCTCAGCCTGATCGAACAGGCTGAAGCGACCCTCGACAAGGACAAGGCCGACAAACTGGCCAAGAAGCTGAAAAAGGGCAAGGGCTTCGACCTCGAAGACTTCCGCGATCAGCTGCAACAGATGAAGAACATGGGCGGCCTCGGCGGGCTCATGGACAAACTGCCGAGCATCGGCGGCGTCAACCTGTCGCAGATGGGCAATGCCCAGAACGCGGCAGAGAAGCAGTTCAAGCAGATGGAAGCCATCATCAACTCCATGACCCCGGCCGAGCGCCGCGACCCTGAGCTGATCAGCGGTTCGCGCAAACGCCGGATCGCCATGGGTTCCGGCACTCAGGTGCAGGACATCGGCCGCTTGATCAAGCAGCACAAGCAGATGCAGAAGATGATGAAGAAATTCACCGCCAAAGGCGGAATGGCGAAAATGATGCGCGGCATGGGCGGTATGTTGCCCGGCGGCGGCATGCCGAAAATGTGATTCAGGACACCAAGACTTCGCCGGTCGTCGCACCGGCGCAGACCCTGCAAGGATGCAGGATCAACAGCAAACCCGCACTCGGCGGGAGCTGACTGGCCGTTTTCATCGACGGCTCTATATGCAAATCCGCACGGCATGCCATAGGCGCCGGAAAAAGTCATTTGCAAAAGTCCGGATATTCCTTAGAATATGCGGCCTTTCGGGCACCCATGCCCGCTGTGCATTTAGATTTGCAGCACCGACTACAGGAACGATGTTCACATGCTAACAATCCGTCTTGCCCTTGGCGGCTCCAAAAAGCGCCCGTTTTACCACCTGACCGTAACCGACTCGCGTAACCCGCGTGACGGCTCCCACAAAGAACAGGTTGGCTTCTTCAACCCTGTTGCCCGTGGTCAGGAAATCCGTCTGTCCGTGAACCAAGAGCGCGTAGCCTACTGGCTGAGCGTTGGTGCACAGCCTTCTGAGCGTGTTGCTCAGTTGCTGAAGGAATCTGCCAAGGCTGCAGCCTGAGCAGTATGAGCGCGACGCCAGAAAAAGCTGATGACCTGATCGTTGTCGGCAAGATTTTTTCGGTTCACGGCGTTCGCGGCGAGGTGAAGGTCTTTTCCTTTACCGATCCGATTGAAAACCTGTTGGACTACCGCAACTGGACGCTTCGGCGCGAAGGCGTGGTGAAACAGGTCGAGCTGGTCAGCGGCCGATCCACTCAAAAGGATCTGGTTGCCAAGCTCAAAGGCCTCGACGATCGCGATGAAGCCCGTCTTCTGAGCGGTTATGAGATCTGCATCTCGCGAAGCCTTTTGCCCAACCTGACAGGCGACGAGTACTACTGGTACCAGTTGCAGGGTCTGAGCGTCATCAACCAGGACGAGCAATTGTTCGGCAAGGTTGATCACCTGTTGGAGACCGGCGCGAACGATGTATTGGTGGTCAAGCCCTGCGCGGGCAGCCTGGATGATCGCGAGCGGTTGTTGCCCTATACAGAGCAATGCGTGCTGGCCATCGACCTGGATGCAGGCGTGATGCGGGTGGAATGGGACGCGGACTTCTAAGCAATGGCCAGCCTGCGCGTAGACGTCATTACGCTGTTCCCCGAGATGTTCTCGGCCATCAGTGAGTACGGCATTACCAGTCGTGCGGTCAAACAGGGGCTGTTGCAGCTGACCTGTTGGAATCCGCGGGATTACACGACGGATCGGCATCACACTGTGGACGATCGCCCGTTTGGCGGTGGTCCGGGCATGGTGATGAAGATCAAGCCCCTGGAAGATGCTCTGGTTCAGGCCAAGGCAGCAGCCGGGGAGGCGGCGAAGGTGATTTACCTGTCCCCCCAAGGCCGTCAACTGACTCAGTCGGCGGTACGCGAGTTGGCAAAATCGGATGCATTGATCCTGATTGCCGGCCGCTATGAAGGCATTGACGAGCGCTTTATTGAGGCTCATGTCGATGAAGAGTGGTCGATTGGTGACTATGTACTGTCTGGCGGCGAGCTGCCGGCCATGGTCATGATCGATGCGGTTACACGACTGCTGCCCGGAGCTTTAGGGCATGCGGATTCCGCTGAGGAAGATTCCTTTACGGATGGTCTGCTGGATTGCCCGCACTACACCCGACCTGAGGTGTATGCGGATCAGCGTGTTCCCGACGTGTTGCTAAGTGGCAATCACGCGCATATCCGGCGTTGGCGTTTACAGCAGTCCCTTGGTAGGACCTATGAACGACGCGCCGATCTTCTGGAAAGCCGCTCGCTTTCTGGAGAAGAGAAGAAGCTGCTCGAGGAATACATCCGCGAGCGGGACGATAGTTAACAACGTATCGATGGTAGATCAGTTGATTTACCTTAGGAGCACAGCATGACCAACAAAATCATCCTTGCACTCGAAGCAGAGCAGATGACCAAAGAAATCCCTACCTTTGCCCCAGGCGACACCATTGTCGTTCAGGTGAAAGTGAAGGAAGGCGATCGTTCCCGTCTGCAAGCGTTCGAAGGCGTTGTAATCGCCAAGCGTAACCGCGGCGTGAACAGTGCGTTCACCGTTCGTAAAATCTCCAACGGTGTTGGCGTAGAACGTACTTTCCAGACCTACTCCCCGCAGATCGACAGCATGGCTGTTAAACGTCGCGGTGACGTACGTAAAGCCAAGCTGTACTACCTGCGCGACCTGTCGGGTAAAGCAGCTCGCATCAAGGAAAAACTGGCTTAAGTCCAGCTTCCGATGCAGAAAAAAGCAGCCTACGGGCTGCTTTTTTGTTGCCTGCAATTTATCCACAGCATTTTTGTTTCAGGCCAGAACCATGACCACCCGTGACCAGGAAATCGAACGCCGCACCGAACTCTCGGTGACCCGCGTGACCAAAGCCGTCTTCCCGCCGACCACCAACCACCACAACACCCTGTTCGGCGGCACCGCGCTGGCGTGGATGGACGAAGTGTCGTTCATCACCGCCACGCGTTTCTGCCGTTTGCCGCTGGTGACCGTGTCCACCGACCGTATCGACTTCAATCACGCGATACCGGCCGGCTCCATCGTCGAGCTGGTGGGCCGGGTGATCAAGGTTGGCAATACCAGCCTCAAGGTCGAGGTGGAAGTGTTCGTCGAGAGCATGAGCTGTGACGGGCGCGAGAAGGCGATCCATGGGCAGTTCAGCTTTGTGGCCATCGACGATGACAAGCGGCCGGTGCCGGTGCTGCCCGGATTTCCTGCCTGATCTGAAACCGAGTCGCGGCCTTCGCGAGCAAGCCCGCTCCCACAGTGATCCGGGTGAACGCAAAAAATGTGTCCAACACAGAACCTGTGGGAGCGGGCTTGCTCGCGAATTCGTCAGATCAGGCGCCGCTGCTTTCAGGCTGGATCAACGCCAACAACGTCCACCCGGACCCCGGTTTCAAAGCAGTCTCCGGCGTCACCACATGCACCCAGCCGCTGTCATCGCGCATGAACAGCAGGGTCGCCCGACTGCCATGCAATGCCTGGTAGTCCTCCCAGCCAAAACCGTCCGTCAGCGTTGTGCTGTACAACTCGGCGCCATTGCTGATCAGGCTGGCCAGCTTGGCATAGGTCAGCGCCTCGCTCCCCAGCTGATTGCCACGATGCTCAAGACTCGCCCGGTGCTTGTCGCTGCGACGACTTTCCTGACCGCTGGCCAGGCCAAACAGCCGTTGATGACCGAAGTCATGGCGAAAGCGCATCGCCGCCAAGGTATTCAGCTCGCCTGAAGGCGACAGCGCCAACAAGTGCCCCAACCCCACCAGATCCAGATGCGCATCGGCATGCTGCGAAGCCGGGTTACCAAAGTACGTCGGCAACCCCTCCATGCGCGCCGCACGAATGTTCTCCCAGCTCGAATCGGTCAACAGCACCCGGCTGCCCAATTGCTGCAACGACTTGCCCAACAGACGCGCCGGGCCGTTTGCTCCAACGATCAGGAAGCCGCTCGGCGCTGGTTCGGCGACGTTCAGCAAGCGCGCCAAGGGGCGTGCTGTTGCGCTTTGCAGCACCACGGTGCCGATGATCACCGCGAAGGTCAGCGGCACCAGCAGCAGGGCGCCTTCATGTCCGGCTTGATCCAGGCGAATCGCGAAAATCGCCGAGACCGCCGCCGCCACGATCCCGCGCGGGGCGATCCAGCAAAGCAGGGCGCGTTCACGCCAGCTCAGGCTGGAGCCGGCAGTGCTCAACAGCACGTTCAACGGGCGCGCGATCAGTTGAATCACCAGTAGCAGAATCAGCACCAACGGCCCGAGGCCGATCAGGGCATGCAGATCCAGCCGCGCCGCCAGCAGAATGAACAACCCGGAAATCAGCAGTACGCTGAGGTTTTCCTTGAAGTGCAGGATGTGCCGCACATCCACGCCCTTCATGTTCGCCAGCCACATGCCCATCAGCGTCACCGCCAGCAGGCCGGACTCGTGCATCACCTGATTGGACGCAATGAAGATCCCCAGCACCGCCGCCAGCGAGGCGAGGTTGTGCAGGTACTCCGGCAGCCATTGGCGCCGGATGATGGTGCCCAGCACCCAGCTGCCGACCACCCCGAATACGCTGCCGCAGACAATCACGCCGCCGAAGGTCAGCAGGCTCTGTTCGAGGCCGTTGCCTTCGGCGCGCGCGATGATGAAGCTGTAGACCACCACCGCGAGCAGGGCGCCGATCGGGTCGATGACGATGCCTTCCCAGCGCAGGATGTTGGCGATCGAGGCTTTCGGCCGCACCACCCGCAGCATCGGCACGATCACCGTCGGCCCGGTCACCAGCGTCAGGCTGCCGAACAGGATCGCCAGCAGCCAGTCGAAGCCGAGCAAGAAGTGGGTCGCGACGGCAATCACCACCCAGGTCGTGAGCGCGCCGATTGTCACCAGCCGATGCACGACGCTGCCGATCTCGCGCCATTCCGACAGGTGCAGGGTCAGACTGCCCTCAAACAGGATCAACGCCACCGCCAGCGACACCAGCGGCATCAGCAGCGGGCCGAACATTTCCTGCGGATCGAGCCAGCCCAGTATCGGGCCTGCGAGAATCCCGGTCAGCAACAGAAACAGAATCGCCGGCAGCTTCAGGCGCCACGCCAGCCACTGGCAACCCAGCGCCGCGGCGCCGATCCCGCCAAATGCCAAGAGAATTTGCTGCTCGTTCATTGAAGCTCCCTGTTCCTTGAAATTGCGGGCTATGAAAGACTAGCGGCCAATCCTACAGTTCACTCTACATTTGCGCGCAGCCCTGGAGGTTGCGTGTCTTGAGCGCCCATGCCTGCCATCGACCATCCACTGATTGACCAATTCCTCGACGCCCTGTGGCTGGAAAAAGGCCTGTCCGACAACACCCGCGGCGCCTACCGCAGCGATCTGGCGCTGTTCAACGGCTGGCTGCAGGAGAAAAACCTCGAGCTGATCAATGCCGGTCGCGAGTTGATCCTCGATCACCTGTCCTGGCGCCTGGAGCAGAACTACAAACCCCGTTCCACCGCCAGATTTCTTTCCGGTGTGCGCGGCTTTTATCGCTATCTGCTGCGGGAAAAACTGATTACGGTCGATCCGACCTTGCGCGTCGACATGCCGCAACTGGGCAGGCCGTTGCCCAAATCGTTGTCGGAAGCTGACGTCGAGGCGCTGCTCAAAGCGCCTGATCTGAGTGAAGCCATCGGCCAGCGTGACCGCGCCATGCTTGAAGTGCTGTACGCCTGCGGCTTGCGCGTGACCGAACTGGTGAGCCTGACGCTGGAGCAAGTCAATCTGCGCCAGGGCGTGTTGCGGGTGATGGGCAAGGGCAGCAAGGAGCGGCTGGTGCCGATGGGCGAAGAGGCGATTGTCTGGATCGAGCGCTATATGCGCGATGGCCGCAGCGAGCTGCTCGGCGGGCGCCCCAGCGATGTGCTGTTCCCCAGTCAGCGCGGCGAGCAGATGACCCGCCAGACCTTCTGGCACCGCATCAAGCATTGGGCCAAGGTCGCCGGGATCGGCAAATCGCTGTCGCCGCACACCTTGCGTCATGCGTTCGCCACGCACCTGCTCAACCACGGCGCCGACCTGCGGGTGGTGCAGATGCTGCTGGGGCACAGTGATTTGTCGACCACGCAGATTTACACCCATGTGGCGCGGGCCCGGTTGCAAGACCTGCACGCCAAACACCACCCAAGAGGCTAATGAAAAACCTGTGGGAGCGGGCTTGCTCGCGAAGAGGCCGTCACAGAAGAGATATTTGTCGCCTGCCAAGACGCCTTCGCGAGCAAGCCCGCTCCCACAGGGTTTGCGTCGCCCACAATCTCTGGCGACAGGCGCATTCGGCCATGCGAGCCTTATGTGGTAGGCTTTGCCGGTTTGCACGATGGACGGTTATGACCCGGTGTTCCGGCTCGGGCGTTCTGACCGTTTCATTTGTCCGCCTTCAGGAGTTCTCATGCGTCTGACCCAGATTTTCGCCGCCGCCGCCATTGCGTTGGTCAGCACCTTTGCCGTCGCCGATGACGCGGCCGACAAAGCCATTCGTCAAAGCCTGGAAAAACTCGAACTCGAGGTTCCGGTAGAAAGCATCAGCGCCAGCCCGTTGCCGGGCATGTATGAAGTCAAGCTCAAGGGCAGCCGCGTGCTGTACGCCAGCGCCGACGGCCAGTACATCGTTCAGGGCTACCTGTTCCAGCTCAAGGACGGCAAGCCGGTCAACCTGACCGAGAAAGCCGAGCGCGCGGGCATTTCCAAACTGATCAATGCCATTCCGGTGGCCGAAACCGTGGTGTATCCGGCCGTGGGCGAGACCAAATCGCACATCACCGTGTTCACCGACACCACCTGCCCGTACTGCCACAAGCTGCACGCCGAAGTGCCTGAGCTGAACAAGCGCGGCATCGAAGTGCGTTACGTAGCGTTCCCGCGTCAGGGCCTCGGCTCGCCGGGTGACGAGCAGCTGCAAGCGGTCTGGTGCTCGGCAGACAAGAAAGCGGCCATGGACAAAATGGTCGATGGCAAGGAAATCAAGGCCGCCAAGTGCGATAACCCGGTTTCCAAGCAATTCGCTTTGGGTCAGTCGATCGGCGTGAACGGTACACCGGCCATCGTTTTGGCCGACGGACAGGTCATTCCGGGCTACCAGCCGGCGCCACAAGTCGCCAAACTGGCGCTGGGCGCCAAGTAATTCGCATCGTCACGGTCAGCCTTTGACGATCATGGTCCGGCGGTAACTCCGCCGGGCCATTAATAGAGAGCCGCGAACACGCGGTTGTTTTCCGGCCGACCTTGCGTCGGCCGTTTCATGGGGAGTTCACAGTGAATCCGGTCAAAGTAGGCATCTGTGGGTTAGGGACCGTCGGTGGCGGTACCTTCAACGTACTTCAGCGCAACGCCGAGGAAATTGCTCGTCGTGCCGGGCGTGGGATCGAAGTGGCACAAATTGCCACGCGCACGCCAAAGCCTCAGTTCCAGACGACCGGTATTGCGATTACCAACGATGTCTTCGAAGTGGCCACGAACCCTGAGATCGACATCGTCATAGAGCTGATGGGCGGCTACACCGTTGCCCGCGAGCTGGTACTCAAGGCCATCGAGAATGGCAAGCATGTGGTCACCGCGAACAAGGCACTGATTGCCGTTCACGGTAATGAAATTTTCGCCAAAGCACGCGAGAAAGGCGTGATCGTGGCGTTTGAAGCGGCCGTGGCCGGTGGCATTCCGGTGATCAAGGCGATCCGTGAAGGCCTGTCCGCCAACCGCATCAACTGGGTCGCCGGGATCATCAACGGCACCGGCAACTTCATCCTCACCGAAATGCGCGAGAAGGGTCGCACCTTCGAAGACGTGCTGGCCGAAGCGCAAGCGCTGGGCTACGCCGAAGCCGATCCGACCTTCGACGTCGAAGGCATCGACGCAGCGCACAAGCTGACGATTCTGGCGTCGATCGCGTTCGGCATTCCGCTGCAATTCGACAAGGCTTACACCGAAGGCATCACCAAACTGACCACCGCCGACGTGAACTACGCCGAAGCGCTGGGTTATCGCATCAAACACCTCGGCGTGGCGCGCAGCACCGCGGCCGGTATCGAGCTGCGTGTACACCCGACGCTGATCCCGGCGGATCGTCTGATCGCCAACGTCAACGGCGTGATGAACGCCGTGATGGTCAACGGTGACGCCGCCGGTTCAACGCTGTTCTACGGTGCCGGTGCGGGCATGGAGCCGACCGCTTCGTCGGTGATCGCCGACCTGGTGGACGTGGTTCGTGCCATGACGTCCGATCCGGAAAACCGCGTACCGCACCTGGCCTTCCAGCCGGACTCGCTGTCGGCGCATCCGATCCTGCCGATCGAAGCCTGCGAAAGCGCCTACTACCTGCGCATCCAGGCCAAGGACCATCCGGGCGTACTGGCTCAGGTGGCGAGCATCCTCTCGGAGCGCGGCATCAACATCGAGTCGATCATGCAGAAGGAAGTCGAGGAACACGACGGTCTGGTGCCGATGATCCTGCTGACCCACCGCGTGCTGGAGCAGCACATGAACGATGCGATTGCCGCTCTGGAAGCCTTGGCCGGCGTCAACGGTCCGGTTGTGCGGATCCGCGTCGAGCACCTTAACTAAGCAGCGGCAAGCTACGAGCGGCAAGCGGCAAGCTAGAGGCCAGTGACACTCAGCTTGCAGCTTGAAGCTTGAAGCTCGCAGCTCAAACCGAAGGTTTGAAAACATGCGTTATATCAGTACCCGCGGCCAGGCACCGGCCCTGAATTTCGAAGACGTCCTGCTGGCC
This sequence comes from Pseudomonas sp. MWU16-30322, assembly GCF_020515535.1. Taxonomy (NCBI): domain Bacteria; kingdom Pseudomonadati; phylum Pseudomonadota; class Gammaproteobacteria; order Pseudomonadales; family Pseudomonadaceae; genus Pseudomonas; species Pseudomonas sp. MWU16-30322. The sequence continues at coordinate 198,098 of NZ_JAIWYL010000006.1, read as the reverse complement.
GGTCTGGCCACTGACGGCGGTCTGTACGTCCCGGAAAACCTGCCACGTTTCACCCAGGAAGAAATTGCCTCCTGGGCCGGCCTGCCGTATCACGAGCTGGCTTTCCGCGTAATGCGCCCGTTCGTCACCGGCAGCATTCCTGACGCCGATTTCAAAAAGATCCTCGAAGAAACCTACGGTGTGTTCTCGCACAGCGCCGTTGCGCCGCTGCGTCAGTTGAACGGCAACGAATGGGTGCTCGAGCTGTTCCACGGCCCGACCTTGGCGTTCAAGGACTTCGCCCTGCAACTGCTCGGTCGGCTGCTCGATTACGTGCTGGAAAAGCGCGGCGAGCGCGTGGTGATCGTCGGCGCCACCTCGGGTGACACCGGTTCGGCCGCCATTGAAGGCTGCAAGCATTGCGAAAACGTCGACATCTTCATCCTGCACCCGCACAACCGTGTGTCCGAAGTGCAGCGTCGGCAGATGACCACCATCCTCGGTGAGAACATCCACAACATCGCCATCGAAGGCAACTTCGATGACTGCCAGGAAATGGTCAAGAACAGCTTCGCCGACCAGAGCTTCCTCAAGGGCACGCGCCTGGTCGCGGTGAACTCGATCAACTGGGCGCGGATCATGGCCCAGATCGTTTACTACTTCCACGCAGCCCTGCAGTTGGGCGGCCCGGCACGTTCGGTGGCGTTCTCGGTGCCGACCGGCAACTTCGGCGACATCTTCGCCGGTTACCTGGCACGCAACATGGGCCTGCCGATCAACCAGTTGATCGTCGCCACCAACCGCAACGACATCCTGCACCGCTTCATGAGCGGCAACCAGTACGTCAAGGAAACCCTGCACGCCACGCTGTCGCCGTCGATGGACATCATGGTCTCGTCGAACTTCGAACGCCTGCTGTTCGACCTGCACGGTCGCAACGGTGCGGCGATTGCCGGTTTGATGGATTCGTTCAAGCAGGGCGGCGGTTTCAGTGTCGAGCAAGAGCGCTGGACTGAAGCCCGCAAGCTGTTCGACTCGCTGGCCGTGGACGATGCGCAAACCTGCGAAACCATTGCCGAAGTCTACGCGCAGTGCGGCGAAGTGCTGGATCCGCACACCGCCATCGGCGTCAAGGCCGCACGCGAATGCCGTCGCAGTCTGGACATCCCGATGGTGATCCTGGGCACGGCGCATCCGGTGAAGTTCCCGGATGCCGTAGAGAAAGCAGGTGTAGGAAAAGCTCTCGAACTGCCTGCACATCTTTCTGATTTGTTTGAGCGAAACGAGCGCTGCACCGTTTTGCCAAACGAACTGAAAGCCGTACAGGCCTTTGTCAGCCAGCATGGCAACCGCGGCAAGCCGCTGTAAGTCGAAAAAGCTGTCACATTTTGAAGCCCGTCTCCTGACGGGCTTTTTTGTTTCTGCTGCCACACTGCTCGGGTTTTCGCCCATGAAGGACGGGTGAGTCGATCACGAAGGAAGTGGCAATGCTGTTTGAAAGAGGATGGAAACACACCCTGAAGCGGGTACTTCTGTTGTGCCTGTTGTGGGGTTGGCGCGTGGGTGCGGCGGCGCACCTGGCGCATGATGAAGAGCAGTTGAACATCGGCACCGTGGTGCTGGATGAGGAAGAGCTGCAATGGATCCGGGATAACCCGACGGTGATCGTGGCAGCGGAGCAATACCCGTTGTACCTGTTCCTGGATGAGCACGGTCACTGGAGTGGCCTTAACAGTGATGTGCTCAAACGCATCAGTGCCATGACCGGATTACAGTTCATCTACCGGGAATCCTTCTCGACCGCGCAGATGCTCGAGCGCCTGGAAACCGGTGCAGCGGACATGAGCACGACCCTGGCGATGAATGACGAGCGCAGATCGAGTCTGGATTTCAGCCATGCCTTTGGCGGTGCCGGCTGGGTGTTTGTCGGCCGTACCGGCGAACCCGGGCTGCATTCGTTGGAGCAGTTGGCCAAACGGGTGCTGGTATTACCTGGCCGGCACGCGCTGGAGGGGATGATCCGGCGCGATTATCCGTCCATCGAATTACGGTCGGTCAAAACCTATGCCGAGGCGCGGGCGTTGGTCGAAAGCGGCGAAGCCTATGCCACCATCGAAAACGAAATCGGCGCGCAACTCTACCCTTCGGGCCTGCTGAAGGTCGGCGAACTGCTGGAGGGCAAGTGGGAGGCCGATCTTCTGGCGGTGCGCAGAGGCCAGCCGCAATTGCTGAGCATTCTGAACAAGGCTCTGGAAGCGTTCCCGGCCTCAGAGCTACGAGCCATTCGCCTGAAATGGCTGGGCGGCATCGGCCAGAAGCCGGCCGCCGCCGGTTGGCAGCACTGGCTCCGCTCGAGCTGCTGGGGCGTGGTTCTGGTCGGGGGCTTTTGTGTGATGTCGCTGCTATGGAATCGGCGAATGGCGGCTGTGATCAAACAGCATCGAGACGTGCAAAGCGAACTCGGCGATCAGTTGGTGTTCCAGCGTGCGTTGATTGATGCCATGCCTGATCCGGTGTTCGTTCGTGACCTGGAGGGGCGCCTGATTCTGTGCAACAAAAGTTATGAAGAGGCGTTGTCGATCCGCTTTGAACAGGTGAAAGGATGCCGCTTGATCGACGTCGATGCGCTGCCGCGAGCTACCGCCGGGATGCTGCATGATGAGTTCATGATTCAGTTGAGGACACGCAGAACCCGCTTTAGCCGACGCCGCCTGCAATTCAATAATGGCAATCGGGAAATCTACCAGTGGACCGTGCCGTTCTACAGCGCGAAAGGCGAATTGCGAGGCCTGCTCGGCGGCTGGACGGATATCACCCAGCGCGACGCAACAACGGTATGACATCGCAGTGATACAGGGAAATTTCCTATGTCACGCGCCTCCTTTTCCGATGGGGGACTGAAGGAGGCTGCCCTAAAGTGGGCGGCAACTGCGGACAAGTCCGCGATTGCCGTTTCCGAGGTCGCCCATGCGCTCGCTCAAAGTCCTGATCCTAGAACCTGATCCTTATCGAATGATGGCGTTGCACCAGATGCTCAACGCGGTCGGCATCTATGACGTACTGACGGCGCCGTCGCTGGCTTCGGCGCGCTGTTCGCTGGAGCGTCGTACCCGGGTCGACATCGCGATCTGCGATCCGCAACTGGAAGGCGGGGAAGGCCTGGCACTGATCCGGCATCTGGCGGCCCGACGGGAGGCCAGCGCCGTCATCCTGCTGGGGCGGATGGCAGCGGGTCTGCTGAGCGATCTCGAAAGCATGCTGCACGCTCAGGACCTGAAGCTGCTCGGGCGCTTGCAGACGCCGGTCTCGGCGGTACTGATGCGCGGGTTGCTGGACAGCTACCTGCAAACGGCAGCCCATCCGTCGGGTGCCTGAACCGACGGTTTTGTTTCTGTCATCTTCACCGTGCATTCTTTGACAGACCGCTAACTGCTCCGGGAGCAGCGCGGTATTCAGAACTTTCTTCTCGGGCGGGTGGTCATTTATTGTGAACACGCCCCAGGCACAATGTTTTCGGACTATTGAGTGGAGATCGAGATGGAAAGTATCAGTCTATTGCTCGGTGAGGCTCTGAGCCCGTACCAGGTCACGTTGACTCCGTGTGGCGCCCATGGCGAATGCCTGGTGACGCTGAAGAACAGCAACGGGGCCATCGTGGTGGAGCGCGAATTCAATCAGGCGCAATTGACCGACAAGCGCCTGCTGACCGATGTGGTCGACGGTCTGCACCGCGATGTGCTGATCGCCGAAGGTCGACTGGAGCCCTGTGTGATCGCGGCTTTGCGCAATGCAGCGCTGGATAAGCGCGCTGCACTGTAAAGATGAAATATTTTTTGTGGGAACCTTCCTGCACTCTCGTCAGTCAGACCCCATAACAGCAGGATCAAGCATTGTGCTCCGGTGCTTGTCGCTTGCTGCTACGGGTCTTTATGTAGACCACGTTTAACCCCGAGTCGTCTCCCCACTTCTCGGGGTTTCTTTTGCCCGCAGGTTTTATTGCGCGGTCTGCTGCTCGAAAAACATCCGCGCCTGTTGCAGGTAATCCGTGCGCATCTCGGGATCCAGCCAGTCGGCGTACGACTGGTCAAGTTGCGCATGGGGCAGGGTACGCAGCAGTTGGTTGATCTCGCTGATCGCCTGACGGCCCTGAGGCGTATCGGAACATCCGACATAGCCAGACAGATACTTGCCGGTGCCGCGAATCGGATAGAACACCAATTCATCTTCGGCAATTTGCGCCTGCTGCGCCTGATAGCGGATCTCCGGCCAGTAACCCAAGACCACTTGCAGACGCCCCAGACGCTGCATCGACAGCAGGCTGCTCAGGGCATCATTGCCGTAGTGCGGCGTCAGTGCGCCGCCGGGTGCCTGCTTGAGCAGATTGTCGAGAAATTCGCCGTAACTACGCTCTGCGACGACCCCGACCTTGATTTCGCCATTGGCCAGAAATGCCGTCAGATCGACTTCGCCATCGACCAGGTAAGGTGCCAGTACGTCGCGATCTTTCTGCCGCACCACCAGACCATTACTGACAGCGCGAAACGCCGGGATAGAGAAAGCGATCCATTGCGTGCGCTCCTTGCTCCAGATCAGCGAGGGGTCGCAGGTGAAGGACGGCTCGTGCAGCATCTGCATGCCGCGGGCGCGATTGACCCGCATCAGCGTGTGTTCGTATTGCGGCATGCCGGCGATCAACATCGGCAGCAGTTGGTCGATGACGCCCTGGCCCTTTTTCGGGCCTTCGAAGATGGTCAGGGGCGGCAGATCGCGCAGTAACCAGATCAGTGTCGGTTTTGCCTGCGCCCAGGCGGGCAGAACCAGCAGAAACAACAGGCCGAACAGCCGCCACGTCCACCAGTGGTGGGCGCGGTTGGCGTCCGATGTCCGGTGATGTTTCAGGTTAAATGGCTCCGTCTGCGCGCAGTCGGGCGATCTGCTGTTCGTCGTAGCCAAGATCCTGGAGTACCTGCGCATTGTGTTCACCGAGCTGCGGCCCGACCCATTCGGAAGTGCCCGGTGTCTCAGAGAGTTTCGGCACGATGCCCGGCATCTTGAAAGGCTTGCCGTCCGGCAGTTTCGCCTGCAGGAACATTTCCCGGGCGAGGTACTGCGGATCGCTGAACATGTCTTCGGCACTGAAGATCCGGCTGGCCGGTACATCCGCCTGATTGAGCAGGTCGAGCACATTTTGCAGCGGCAGCGAATTGACCCAGCGGTCGATCACGCCATACAACTCGTCGCGACGATTATCACGCCCATCGTTGCTCGCCAGCGTCGGGTCGTTGGCCAGATCCTCACGACCGATGATCAGCATGAAGCGTTTGAAGATCGCGTCGCCATTGGCACCGATCTGCACGTGCTTGCCGTCGGCGCTGGTGTGGATCGATGACGGCGTGATGCCCGGCATGATATTGCCGGTGCGCTCGCGGATGAAACCGAACACGTCGAACTCCGGCACCATGCTTTCCATCATGGCGAAAATCGCCTCGTACAGCGCGACATCGACCACTTGGCCGAGACCGCCGTTGACCTCGCGATGACGCAGCGCCATCAGCGCGCCGATCACGCCCCACAGCGCGGCAATCGAATCGCCGATGGAAATCCCGGTGCGCACCGGTGGCCGGTCGTCGAAGCCGGTGATGTAGCGCAAGCCACCCATGGACTCGCCGACCGCGCCGAAGCCCGGTTGATCTTTCATCGGCCCGGTCTGGCCGAAACCGGAGAGGCGCACCATCACCAGTTTCGGATTCAGCGCGTGCAGGGTTTCCCAGCTCAGCCCGAGTTTTTCCAGCACGCCGGGGCGAAAGTTTTCGATCAGGATGTCGGCTTCGCCGAGGAGTTTTTTCAGGATCGCCAGACCCTCGGGGTGCTTGAGGTTCAGCGTCAGCGACTTTTTATTGCGCGCCTGGACGAACCACCACAGCGAGGTGCCTTCATACAATTTGCGCCACTTGCGCAGCGGATCGCCGCCGTCGGGCGATTCGATCTTGATCACTTCGGCACCGAACTCGCCGCAAATGCGCGAGGCGAACGGCCCGGCAATCAACGTACCCAATTCAATGACTTTCACACCGCTGAGCGGTTTGTTGGCGAACGGCATACTGAATCCTGTAGGACAAGGCTGAGCGGATACAGCGTTTTAACATAGCCGGCTGTCAGACGCCGCAGGTTGATCGCCATCAATTCGATGATTGCCTACGGCATCGGTTAGACTTGCCGACTTTCCTCGTATCAAGAAGCCCGTTCATGGCCCAGCCGTCTACCACGTACAAATTCGAACTGAACCTCACCGACCTCGACCGTAGCGTCTACGAGAGCGTCAAGCAGACCATCGCCCGTCACCCTTCGGAAACCGAAGAGCGCATGACCGTGCGGCTGCTGGCCTACGCCCTCTGGTACAACGAGCTGCTGTCGTTTGGCCGTGGTCTGTCGGATGTGGATGAACCTGCGCTGTGGGAAAAAAGCCTGGATGACCGCGTTCTGCACTGGATCGAAGTTGGCCAGCCGGACGCCGATCGTCTGACCTGGTGTTCGCGTCGTACCGAACGCACCAGCCTGCTGGCGTACGGCAGCCTGCGCGTGTGGGAAGGCAAAGTGGTACCGGTGGCCAAGAACCTGAAAAACGTCAACATCGCCGCCGTGCCGCAAGAGGTGCTGGAAACCCTGGCCAAGGACATGCCGCGCGTCATCAAGTGGGACGTGATGATCAGCGAAGGCACGATCTTCGTCACTGACGACCGCGGTCAGCACGAAGTCCAGCTGGAATGGCTGGCCGGTGAACGCGGCTGATCCTGCGCCGCTCACTGATTAATCCCACGTATTCAAGAGAAGTTTCCGTTACCCCATGCGTATTGATCCTCGACCGTTGCCTGCCACGCTGCCGTTTCTCGGTGACCTGCCACCTTTGCTGACGCGTTTGTACGCCGCGCGGGGCGTGCAGTCCGAGGCGGAGCTGGATAAAAGTCTGGCGCGGCTGATTCCGTTCCAGCAGCTCAAGGGCATCGAGGCGGCGGTGGATCTGCTGGTGACGGCGCTGGAGCAGCGTCAGCGGATTCTGATCGTCGGTGACTTCGACGCCGATGGCGCGACCGCCAGTACGGTCGGCGTGCTCGGCTTGCGTCTGCTGGGCGCGGCGCATGTCGATTATCTGGTGCCGAACCGCTTTGAATACGGCTATGGCCTGACCCCGGAAATCGTCGAAGTCGCCCTGACCCGCGAGCCGCAGTTGTTGATCACCGTCGACAACGGCATCTCCAGCGTCGAAGGCGTGGCCGCGGCGAAAAAGGCCGGACTCATGGTCTTGATCACTGACCACCACTTGCCCGGCGATGAACTGCCGCAAGCCGATGCGCTGGTCAACCCGAACCAGCCAGGCTGTGAGTTTCCGAGCAAGGCGCTGGCCGGGGTCGGGGTGATTTTCTACGTGTTGATGGCCTTGCGCGCGCGCCTGCGCAGCCTCGGCTGGTACGAGAGCAAACCGCAGCCGAACATCGGTGAACTGCTGGATCTGGTGGCGCTGGGCAGCGTTGCCGACGTGGTGCCGCTGGACGCCAACAATCGGATTCTGGTGCATCAGGGCCTCGAGCGGATTCGCGCCGGGCGTGCCCGTCCGGGGATCAAGGCGATTCTTGAAGTCGCCAAGCGTGACGCGGCGCGGATTACCTCCACAGACCTGGGATTCATCGTCGGCCCGCGTTTGAACGCGGCGGGGCGTCTGGACGACATGAGTCTCGGGATCGAATGCCTGCTCACCGCCGACGGCAATCTGGCCCGGGAAATGGCCGCGCAACTGGACGGCATGAACCAGGATCGCAAATCCATCGAGCAGGGCATGCAGCGCGAGGCGTTGGCCCAGCTCAAGGACTTGCCGGTGGAGTCGATGCCGTTCGGCCTGTGCCTGTTCGATCCCGAGTGGCATCAGGGCGTGATCGGCATTCTCGCCTCGCGCATGAAAGAGCGTTATTTCCGCCCGACCATTGCCTTCGCCGATGCCGGCGATGGTTTGCTCAAGGGCTCGGGCCGTTCGGTGCAGGGTTTCCACATCCGCGATGCTTTGAGCGTGGTGGCGGCGCAGCATCCGAACCTGATCACCAAGTACGGCGGTCACGCGATGGCAGCCGGCCTGACCTTGCCGCAAGAGAATTTTCCGCTGTTCGCCGAGGCGTTTGACGCTGAAGTGCGGCGGCAACTTCGCGAAGAAGACCTGACCGGGCGCATGCTGTCGGATGGCACGTTGGCCGTCGAGGAATTCCACCTCGAACTGGCCCGCGCACTGCGTCATGCCGGGCCTTGGGGCCAGCACTTCCCGGAGCCGCTGTTCCATGGCGTGTTCCAGTTGGTCGAGCAGCGAGTGGTCGGCGAGCGGCACCTGAAAGTGGTGCTGAAAAGCGAGTGCGGTTCGGTGAAGCTGGATGGCATTGCCTTTGGTATTGACCGTGACGTCTGGCCGAATCCGACCATTCAGTGGGTCGAGCTGGCCTACAAGCTCGACGTCAACGAGTTTCGTGGCAACGAGACGGTGCAACTGATGATTGCCCACATCGAACCGCGCTGATCCCCTGAGTGCTTTTGTGGCGAGGGAGCTTGCTCCCGCTGGGCTGCGAAGCGGCCCCAGACCCTGCAAACGGGTTGCTGCAGGAAAATCACAGTGCAGGGTTTTACGACTGCTGCGCAGCCGAGCGGGAGCAAGCTCCCTCGCCACAGGTTCGGTGGCACTCATGGAAAATGTCTTGAACCCTCCCTCATCCCCGGTTGTCGACTAGGCTCTAAGCACTGCTTGATTGGCCTTGTGACGTCTTGTCGAATTTTTTGCCCGCGGGGGCGGGTGCTGCACCTTTTCCTGTCACTCGTCGACTTTTCAAACAGAACCCTGGAGCCTGCCCACTGATTTGAGAGGTGCCCCATGAGTCTGCTGCTCGAACCCTTTACCCTCCGCCAACTGATCCTGCCCAACCGCATCGCCGTGTCGCCGATGTGCCAGTACTCCAGCGTCAACGGTCTGGCCAACGACTGGCATCTGGTGCACCTGGGCAGCCGCGCGGTGGGCGGCGCCGGCCTGATATTCACTGAAGCCACGGCGGTCACCGCCGACGGGCGGATCACCGCCGAAGACCTCGGTTTGTGGAACGACGAACAGATCGAACCGCTGCAACGCATCACCCGCTTCATCACCGCTCAGGGCGCTGTTGCCGGCATTCAACTGGCCCACGCCGGGCGCAAGGCCAGCACTCATCGGCCATGGATCGGCAAACACGGTAGCGTCAAACCGGAGGATGGCGGCTGGACCCCGGTCGGGCCATCGCCGATTGCTTTCGATCCGCAACACACACAACCGAAACAGCTTGATGAAGGGCAGATCGCCGAGGTCATTCAGGCCTTCGTTGCCGCCGCCAAACGCGCGTTGACCGCGGGTTTCAGCGTGGTCGAGGTACATGCCGCCCACGGTTATCTGCTGCATCAGTTTCTGTCACCGCTGAGCAATCAACGCCGCGATCAATACGGTGGTTCGTTCGAAAACCGCATTCGGCTGGTGCTGCAAGTCACCGAGGCCGTTCGCGAGGTGTGGCCGCAAGAGCTGCCGCTGTTCGTCCGGGTCTCGGCCACCGACTGGGTTGAAGACGGCTGGAACCCGGATGAAACCGTGGAACTGGCGCGTCGCCTCAAGGCACTGGGAGCGGATCTGATCGACGTCTCCTCCGGTGGTACCGCCGCCAACGCCGAGATTCCTGTGGGGCCGGGTTATCAGACGCGCTTCGCCGAACGGGTGCGCAAGGAGTCAGGCATCGCCACCGGCACCGTGGGCATGATTACCGAGCCGGCGCAGGCCGAGCACATTCTGCGCACCTGCCAGGCCGACATCATCTTCCTCGCCCGCGAGTTGCTGCGCGATCCTTACTGGCCGCTGCACGCCGACGATGATCTCGGCGGGCGTCAGGCGGTGTGGCCGGCGCAGTATCAACGCGCGACCCATCGTGATCAGCCGATCCACGAGTCTGACTTGCGCGATTGATTCCAGGCCTGCGTAACGTCTATAAAACCCGCCATTGAACCGGCGGGTTTTTTCTTGCCTGCCATTTGCCAAGGAAGTCGAGCATGTTGATCGAACGAGAACTCACCGAACACGACTTGCCGCTGCTGGCGCAGATCGACCGCAGTGAGCTGGTGGAAGAGTGCTATCGCCTGGAGAACGGCGTGCTGGTGCTTTATCCGGCACGTTTCGACATGCGCGGATGGCCGGAAGGCGAAGCCGAAGAGAATGCGCTGACGCTGGCGAAGTGCTTGCGGCGCGGTGGTTGGCTGTATGGGTTTTTCGACGGGCAGGCGCTGGTCGCGGCGGTGGTTGTGGATAACCGGGTTATTCACAATCAGGGACTGAGCATGCGCCAGTTGAAGTTTCTGCACATCAGCCGCGACTACCGGGGGCAGGGACTGGGGGCGAAGTTGTTTGCGCTGGCCTGCGAGCAGGGCCGGCGATTCGGTGCCGAGGCGTTGTATGTCTCAGCCACTGAATCGCGTAACACCGTGGAGTTCTATCAGCGTCAGGGCTGCCGGCTGGTTGATCAACCGGATCCTGAGCTGTTTGATCAAGAACCCAAAGACATTCATCTGTATTGCCCACTGACCTGACGCAGTTTCTTCAATATCCGATGTTGAATGTTCTGCCGCTTTCGCGAGCAAGCCCGCTCCCACCCTGGTTCCGTGTCAGTCACAAATTGTGTGATCGACCGAGAGCCAGAGTGGGAGCGGGCTTGCTCGCGAAGAGGCCCGCGCAAGCGCCTCAAATCATCAAGGATACTTGCGCTTGTCCGGCGCCGGCGGGAAGTACTGGTACAACCAGGTCTCGCTCAATGTGCGGTCATTGGTGCGGATGAACAAGCGCAGTTCCACCGGATCGACACTGTCGCTGGTCGGGTACCAGTCAAACAGGATCCGGTAACCCTTGATGTCATCCAATACCAGCACGCTGAAGTCCTGCACCTTGCCGTTGGAGCAGGTGACCACCGGTTCGATCCCGGTGCCCTGCGGCAGGCGATCGAGGCCGCCGCCGGTGAAGTCCACGGCAAAACGCCGCGCCCAGATCGGCGGGTAATGCTCGCCCGGTGCCCAGCCTTCGACGAATCCACCCATGCCCGAACGGGTCGCATGCACCCGCGCCAGCGGCGTACCGACCGGTGGCAGGGCGCTCCAGTAGAGCTTGTAGCCATAGTTCAGCGAGTCGCCTGCGGCCACCGGTTTTTTCGGCGTCCAGAACGCGACGATGTTATCGAGCGTTTCGCCGGTGGTAGGAATTTCCAGCAGATCGATGGAGCCTTCGCCCCACGCGGTTGTAGGCTCGACCCACAGGCTCGGGCGCTTGCTGTACCAGTCGACGGTGTCCTGATAGTTGGCGAACTCGTGGTCGGTCTGCACCAGACCGAAGCCCTTCGGATCGGTGTCGGCGAATGCGTTGAACTGCAGGGTCGCCGGGTTGTTCAGCGGACGGCAGATCCACTCGCCGTTGCCGCGCCACATCGCCAGGCGATCGGAGTCGTGAATCTGCGGGTGGATGGTGTCGCACATGCGGCGTTCGTGGGTGCCGCAGCTGAACATGCTGGTCATCGGTGCGATGCCCAGTTGTTCGATGGCGGTACGCGCGTTGATGTGGGCGTCGATTTCCATCACCACGCGCTCGGCCTGACAATCGATGTCGAAGCGGTACGCACCGGTGGCGCTCGGCGAGTCGAGCAGGGCGTAGACCACAAAGCGCGTGGCGTTCTGATCCGGGGTCTCGAACCAGAATTTGGTGAAGTCCGGGAATTCTTCGCGCTTTTTCGCGTAAGTGTCGACGGCCAGGCCACGGGCCGAGAGGCCATATTGGCCAGTCGCATCCACCGCGCGGAAATAGCTGGCGCCGAGGAACGACACCACGTCATGGCGATCCAGCTCCGGCGCCTTGAACAGCTTGAAACCGGCAAAGCCCAGGTCACCCTTGAGCTGCTGGGTATCGACCGAGGTGTTCTCGTAGTTGAACAGCGTCGGGCGGAAATGCACTTCGCGGGCCGTGCGGGTCTTCGGATCGACGCTGTACATGCGCACTGGCTGACGGAAACCCATGCCGACGTGGAAAAACTGCACGTCCAGCTGACCCTTGTTTTCTTTCCACAACGAATGATCGCCGTCGTAGCGGATCGCGTTGAAGTTCTGCGGGGTCATGGTCGCCAAAGTCGGCGGCAGCACCTGTTTGGTGTCCTGATAGGCCGTTCCGGCCAATTGCTTGGCTTGGCGCTTCAGCGCTTCGAAGTCGAAAGCCTGGGCCTCGCCATCGGCGGCGCCACCATTGGCTGCCCAGGCACGGGCGGCCAGCAGGCCGGAAGCCGAGAGACCGGTGTAAGCCGCAATGGCCATCGACGCTTTGAGCAAATTCCTGCGGTGCATAAATACAACCTGTCGTGAGCAATCCCGCGCCTTTCCTGGCACGTGCTGGATCAGAAATTACGGTTCGGACAAGCCTTCGGCCAAACGCAACGGACTATAAACAGATGCCGGCTAGCTTAAACGGTTCGCTCGCGTTGCAAAATTCGTTGATACACACCGACAGAGTGTCAATGAAACAAGACATGTCGGTTAAATGTCCGACGGCACTTTCTGATTTACAGGGCATTTCTGCTTTTTTCGACTAATTACTCTAAAAACCGCTTTTCAGCGCCGATTAAATTTCTATTCTATGAACATGGCCGGCACGACCGGCGGGGCACAGGCGCTGCTGTAAGGGGCAGGGCGATGTGGTGATCAAGCAATTCTTCGAAGTATCAGAGAAGGACATCGTCCATGGCAAAAATACAAGGCATCGCCGAAATGCTCGGCATCTTCCCCTGCCTCGGCAGCGGCCGAAGAAGGCGTCGTTTGAGTTCTGAAGAGCTGAAGCTGGTGGAGCGTTATCGCGAGTTGTCGGAGAGTGACCGGATAGCGATGCGGTATCTGGTGGATGCGATGCGGAGTGTTTCGCGGTTTTAGTGTTTGGATAGCCACTTGTGGCTAGGGAGCAAGCTCCTTAACCACAAGTTCGTTGTTCGGGTGAGCATCAGCGACAAGTAGCCAACACCGGATACGGCTTCTGGCCGTGCGTCAACTCCAGCACTTCAAGCCTCTGACCCCGGACTGCTGAATCTGCAGTAGCGGGATAAACGCCATTGTTCAGGCGCTAGCGGCGCCAAGTCCAGGTGCAAGTACAGCGTAGGAAACAGTACTTTTTCGCGAAGGCTGTATCTGTAGGAAACGCCTGTTTTTGCGCTGTCTGCAGCCGGCCTGCATCTGGGGCGCGTTTTTTCATTTATTTATGGAGATCCATGCAACGAACTGCAGGTTTTCTCCATGCTGATCGAATTTTCGGTTTCCAATTATCGCTCGTTCCGTGACAGGCAAACCCTGTCCATGGCAGCAAGCCCGCGCTTGAGCAAAACCCGAAACACTTTCAACGTCACCACGACCACTGAAAAACTTCCGGACCTGCTCAAGGTCGCTGCCATTTATGGCCCGAACGCTTCAGGCAAGTCCTCACTAGTTCGTGCGATGGGGATAGTGAGCAGGTTGCTGGCGACGCCAGCAGGCATCCAGGATGACGTGTTACCCGTTGCATCCTTTCGCTTTGACGCAGCGCTCAAAGAGTCTCCCAGCATTTTTGAATACGATTTCGTGCAATGTGGGCTGCGCTACCGATTTGTGCTCGCGTTGACGGCACAGCGAATTGTTCATGAACAATTGCTCTGCTATCCAAAAGGAAAAGAGACTTTGCTGTACAACCGTCAAGTTGATACTCAGGGCGAGCATTACACCTTTGGTAAAACTCTTGAAGGCGGTAAAGACGTACATTGTGCCTGGGGGCGTTTGACCAGTCCTAAGATGCTGTTCATCGCGCAAGCCGTTATCCATAGCAGCGAAGAGCTGACCCAGTTGCGCGCACCGTTTTGCTGGTTTCAAAGAGGCCTGCTGGTGGTCGAACAGAGCAACATGCGCAGCCTGTCTTCAGCATCGATTCGCTTTCTTCAGATGGCTGAAAGTCATACCAGCGATCTACGCGAATTTCTCTGTGCTCTGGATATTCCTGTATCAGCCATCCAGCTCAGTTCGGAACATTCTGTGGCGCCTCCAACCAACAGAAAAATGACATTGAAGGAGTTCGTTGCGGCTGCACAAGGAGACAGATTGACCCTTACGCACTCCAGTATCTCAGGCGAAGCCGAATTCGATTTTGCCGAAGAGTCATGCGGTACCAGGAACCTGATCGGCTTCTGGTTGCCTTGGTTCATGATGAATCAGGCTGGTGGCAGCGGCGTTCTCTGTGTCGATGAGTTGAACAGCAGTCTGCATCCTGAAATTGTCGTGGACTTGATTGGCAAACATTTGGACAGCGGGCTGAATACCCAGTTGATTTTCACCACTCACGACACGCACCTGATGAATGAAAAGATTCTGCGGCGTGATCAGTTCTGGATTACGGAACGTGATGCTTACGGTGCGACGAGTCTGTTTTCCGTTCACGACTTTGAAGGCCGAGAAAGCGAGGACGTTGAGAAACGTTATTTCGAGGGGCGCTATCGCGGGCTGCCGCTGATCAGGCAGGGCTGACAATGGTGAGTTTGAACAAGTCGTTTGATCGAAAAGCGTCACGCTTCAAACCGCAACCCAAAGTGCTTGTGCTCTGTGAGGACAGCAAGTCGGGAAAGCGTTATCTGGAGGAAGCCGCATTTCACTTTCGGGCCAGGGCTCAGGTTGAGATCGTCCACTGCGGTGTGACACACCCGAGCGGTATCGTTGAGCGGGCAGTGATGCGGCAGAAACGCTTCGATAAGGTATTTTGTGTATTGGATCGCGATACGCATCTGTGCTTCGAGCGTGCGTTGAGGACGGCCAAATTGCATCCAAAAATCAACGTCATCGCATCGTATCCGTGCTTCGAGTTCTGGCTCCTTTTGCACTTTGGCTTCAGTCGGAAGCCATATCGGGCCGCCGGGAAAAACTCCCCAGGTGATCTGGTGAACAAGTGCTTGAGGACTAAGCCGGATATGGCGGGTTATGAGAAGGGCAGAGACATCAGTTATTTCACCCGGTTGCTGGGTGAGCCGTTCCAGCGGGCGAGAACGCTTGCGCCGAAAGTGCTTGAGGATGTCGCGGTCAGTGGTGAGCCCAATCCCAGTACGGAAATCCATTTGCTGATGGATGAGTTCGAGACATTATCCAAGCCTCAACTCATCTAGCACCCTGCACCGGCCCGCATCCTTGCGGGCCGGTTGCTGATATTTAGCGACTCACCTTCCACGCATCCCCAGCCGGCGCCTTCCCATGGTCATACGGCTTGCCGATCCACATATAAACCAAGCCCAGCCCAATCACGATCACCGTACTCAACACCATCGCATAGTTCACGTACCACGCCGCATCCGGCGTACGTGGCCAGGCCATGTTGATGATTGCGCCGACGCCATACACCAGCGCGCCGATGTTCACTGGCCAGCCCCACGCGCCGAGGGTGAATTTGCCGCTGGGTTTCCAGCCTTTCATTCGCGCGTACAAAGCGGCCAGCACGATCATCTGGAACGCGAGGTAGATGCCGATGGCGGCGAAGCTGACGATGGTGGCCACGGCGTCTTGCAGGAAGAAGCCGAGGGCGATGATCAGGGCGGGCAGGACGCCGGACACGAACAGCGCGGCAACGGGCACCTGAGTGGTAGGAGAAATCTTTTTCAGCAGTCGGCTGCCGATGACCATTTCATCGCGAGCGTAGGAGTACAGCAGACGGCTCGCCGCAGCCTGCAGGCTGATGACGCAGGAGATGAAGGAAATCATTACCACGCCCATCACCACTTTCGAACCGACCGGGCCGAAGGCGTTGTTGAGGATGGTGGTGACCGGGTCCTTGTCGGTGCCGTTGATCACCGCTTGCATGTCCGGCACGGCGAGGATCAGCGCCAGGCAGGCGAACATCGCCGCGATGCCGCCGATGTAGATGGTCATGCGCATGGCCACCGGGATTTTCGCGCTCGGGTTCGGGGTTTCTTCGGCAACATCGCCGCAGGCCTCGAAGCCGTAGTAGAGGAACATCCCCGCCAGCGAAGCGGTGAGAAACGCCGGCAGGTACGAGCCGTCGACGCGTATGTCGAAGGTGTTGAACAGCACGCTCAGCGGCTGGTGACGCTCGAAGATCAGCAGGTACACGCCGACGATCACCGCGCCGACCAGTTCGCAGAGGAAACCGAACATGGCAATGCGCGCCAGCACTTTCGTGCCGCTCAGATTGACCAGCGTGGCGAACAAGGTCAGCACCAGCGCGATGACGATGTTGGTGTTGTTGCTCGGTTCAAACCCGAGCATGGCCGCCAGATACGGGCCGGCACCGACGGCCACCGCCGCGATGGTCACGCACAGGGCGATGGAGTAGATCCAGCCGACCATCCACGCCCACTTCTTGCCGACCAGACGTCGCGCCCATGGATAGACGCCGCCGGAAATCGGGAACTGCGAGACCACTTCGCCGAAGATCAGGCACACCAGCAACTGCCCGCAACCGACCAGCAAGTAAGCCCAGAACATCGGTGGCCCGCCGGCCGCGAGGCACAGGCCGAACAGGGTATAAACCCCTACGACCGGTGACAGATAAGTGAAGCCCAGGGCGAAGTTTTCCCACAGGCTCATGCTGCGGTTGAAGTTCGAGGTGTAGCCGAGTTTGCGCAGTTGTTCGGCATCGCTGTCGGCAACGGCGGCCGAGAGTTCGGGTGAGGCACTCATGTGTTTTGCTCCGGGAAATCGGCAGATTTCGGATGGCCGAGGCCGTGGCGGGGCTTTGCGGGCGCCGCCCGGGTCGGTAGTTATTGTTAGGTGTTGAATCCTGGTGGTGCGTGTGGCCGGTTTCTGCCTTGAAGCCGGAGTTGACGCCATCGCGAGCAGGCTCACTCCTACAGGTTGAAATGCGATTCCTTGTAGGAGCCAGCCTGCTGGCGATGCTTTAGTGCTTGAACATCACATGCCGAACCGTGGTGTAGTCCTCCAGCCCGTACATGGACATGTCCTTGCCATAGCCGGACAACTTCTGACCGCCATGCGGCATTTCGCTGACCAGCATGAAGTGCGTGTTGACCCAGGTGCAGCCGTACTGCAACCGCGCGGACAAGCGATGGGCGCGTCCGACATCCGCCGTCCATACCGAGGAGGCGAGGCCGTAGTCGGAATCGTTGGCCCACTCCAGCGCCTGCGCTTCATCGGTGAATTTGGTCACCGAGACCACTGGGCCGAACACTTCGCGGCGAACGATCTCGTCATCCTGTTGCGCGTCGGCCAGCACCGTCGGTTCGAAGAAGAATCCGTTGCCCTCAACAGCCTTGCCGCCGGTGATCAAGCGAATGTGCGACTGCGCTACGGCACGTTCGACGAATGCGGCGACGCGGTCGCGATGTTGCGCGGTGATCAGCGGCCCCAGTTCGGTCGACGGATCATCCTGCAAGCCGTACTTGATGCTGCTGACCGCTGCGCCGAGCTTCTCGACGAACTGGTCGTAGATGCCTTGCTGCGCGTAGATCCGGCACGCGGCGGTGCAGTCCTGCCCGGCGTTGTAGAAACCGAACGTACGAATGCCTTCAACCGCCGCATCGATGTCGGCGTCGTCAAAGATGATCACCGGCGCCTTGCCGCCCAGTTCCATGTGCATGCGTTTCACGCTGTCGGCGGTGCTGGAAATGATGTTCGAGCCAGTGGCGATGGAGCCGGTCAGCGAGACCATGCGCACTTTCGGGTGAGTCACCAGCGGGCTGCCGACGCTAGGACCGCGACCAAACACCAGATTGAATACACCGGCCGGGAAGATTTCCGACGCCAGTTCGGCCAGACGCAACGCGGTCAGCGGGGTCTGTTCCGACGGCTTGAGCACCACGGTATTACCGGCGGCGAGGGCCGGAGCGATTTTCCAGGCGACCATCATCAGCGGGTAGTTCCACGGCGCGATGGAGGCGATCACACCCACCGGGTCGCGGCGGATCATCGAGGTGTGGCCGGGCAGGTATTCGCCACCGGCCGAACCGCTCATGCAACGGCTGGCGCCGGCGAAGAAACGGAACACATCGGCAATCGCCGGGATCTCGTCGTTCAGTGCGGCGCTGTAGGGTTTGCCGCAGTTGTCGGATTCGAGTTTGGCCAGTTCCTCGCCGTGGGCTTCGATGGCGTCGGCGAGTTTGAGCAGCAGCAGCGAACGGTCTTTCGGCGAAGTTTGCGACCACTCGGCGAACGCGTTGTCGGCGGCGCGCACGGCGGCGTCGACCTGGGCCTCGGAGGCTTCGTTGATTTCCACGAGTACGCTGCCGAGCGCCGGGTTGAGCACTGGTTGGGCCGGGCCTTCGCCGTTGACCAGGTGGCCGTTGATCAAGAGTCTGGTTTGCATGTCTGTTGTCCTCGCTAACACTTTTATTGTTCTGTCGAAACCGGATTGAAACGGTGGGAGCGGGCTTGCTCGCGAAAGCGCTGTGTCAGTCAACATCGATGTTGGATGTGACGGCCTCTTCGCGAGCAAGCCCGCTCCCACAGGGGGATTTTGGTGTCTGTCAGATATTCATTTCCCGCCGCTACCGGCGACGCTCTCGCCACCCCGGGTCAGGTAATACGCGCCGAGAATCGGCAGCATGGTCACCATCATCACCAGCATGGCGACCACGTTGGTCACCGGCACATCCCGTGGGCGGCTGAGCTGGTTGAGCAGCCACAACGGCAACGTGCGCTCATGCCCGGCGGTGAAGGTGGTGACGATGATCTCGTCGAACGACAGCGCAAACGCCAGCATGCCGCCGGCCAGCAACGCCGAGCCGAGGTTCGGCAGGATGATGTAGCGAAAGGTCTGCCAGCCGTCGGCGCCGAGGTCCATCGAGGCTTCGATCAGGCTGTGCGACGTGCGGCGCAGGCGGGCGATGACGTTGTTGTAGACGATCACCACACAGAAGGTCGCGTGGCCGACGATGATGGTGAACATCCCCGGCTCGATCCCCAGCGTCTTGAACGTTGCCAGCAGCGCGATCCCGGTGATGATCCCCGGCAGGGCGATCGGCAAAATCAGCATCAGCGAAATGCCCTGTTTGCCAAAGAAATCGCGACGGTACAACGCTGCCGAAGCCAGCGTGCCGAGCACCATCGCGATCAACGTGGCGATGGCGGCAATCTGCAGCGAGAGCTTGATCGCCTCCAGCACATCCGGCCGTGAAAACGCCACGCTGAACCAGTGCAGGGTGAAGCCCTTCGGCGGAAAGCTGAATGCGGCTTCCTCGGTGTTGAAGGCGTAAAGGAAGATGATCAGGATCGGGAAGTGCAGGAACACCAACCCGCCCCAGGCGGCGATGCGCAGACCCAGTGAAGCGCGCTCAGAGTGCATCGAAGGCCCCCAGACGTTTGACGATGGACAGGTAAACCGCGATCAACACAATCGGCACCAACGTGAACGCCGCGGCCATCGGCATGTTGCCGATCGCACCTTGCTGCGCGTAGACCATGCTGCCGACGAAGTAGCCCGGCGGGCCCACCAGTTGCGGCACGATGAAATCGCCCAGGGTCAGCGAAAACGTGAAGATCGAACCGGCAGCAATCCCCGGGATCGACAACGGCAAAATCACCTGCATGAAGGTCTGGCGCGGCTTGGCGCCGAGGTCGGCAGAGGCTTGCAGCAGTGACGGCGGCAGACGCTCCAGCGACGCCTGAATCGGCAGGATCATGAACGGCAGCCAGATGTAGACGAACACCATGAAGCGCCCCAGATGCGAGGTCGACAAGGTACTGCCGCCGACGCCGGGAATGCCGAGGATGAACTGCAACACCGGCTCCAGTCCCAGATGCTGCACGAACCATTGCGCGACGCCGCCCTTGGCCAGCAGCAGCGTCCAGGCGTAGGCCTTGACGATGTAACTGGCCCACATCGGCATCATCACCGCGATGTAGAAAAACGCCTTGGTCTTGCCTGTGGTGTAGCGCGCCATGTAGTAGGCAATCGGGAACGCGACGATGGCGCTGGCGATCGACACGATGATGGCCATGCTCAGCGTACGCAGGATGATGTCGAAGTTCGACGGCTGGAACAGCGCGGCAAAATTCGCCAGCGTCAGGTCAGGGGTGACCGCCATGGTGAAGTCGTCGAAGGTGTAGAAACCCTGCCACAACAGCACCAGCAACGAGCCGAGGTAGATCGCGCCGAACCACAGCAACGGCGGCACCAGCAGCAGCGACAGATAAAGATTCGGCTTGCGATAGAGCAGGTTGGAAAACCGGCGCAAGGGCGGTGCCTGGGTCATTGCGAGCGTGCTCATGTCAGACCCCGCTCGCAACGGTATCGTGCAGCGGAATCATCGCTTCCCGCGCCCAGCGAGCGCTCAGGCGCTGGCCGGTCTGGTGCTGCGCGCTGCTGTCGATCCACTGATTGTTGGCGTGGCTGATGCTCAGGGTCTGGCCGTTTTCCAGCGTCAGTTCATAGCGCGTGGCGCTGCCCTGATACTGGATGTCGTGGAGCAGACCGCTGACTTCGATTTCATGGCTGGCGAGCGGCCCTTCGGCGAAACGCACGTGCTCGGGGCGAATCGAAAACGGCTGCGGATGGCCGCTGAGCTGACGCGCCAGATCGCCACGAATCACGTTCGAAGTACCGACGAATTCGGCGACGAAGGTTGTAGTGGGTTTCATGTACAGATTGCGCGGGGTGTCGACCTGCTCGATACGGCCCTTGTTGAACACCGCCACGCGGTCGGACATCGACAGCGCTTCGGTCTGGTCGTGGGTGACGAAGATGAAGGTGATGCCGAGCTGGCGCTGCAGTTTCTTCAATTCACTTTGCATCTGTTCGCGCAACTTCAGATCGAGAGCGCCCAACGGTTCATCGAGCAACAGCACCCGTGGGCGATTGACCAGGGCGCGGGCGAGGGCGACACGCTGGCGCTGACCGCCGGACAACTGCACCGGTTTGCGTGCGCCGTAGCCACCGAGGGCGACCATGTCCAACGCCTCTTCGGCGCGCTTGTGGCGCTCGGTTTTGCTCACGCCTTTGACTTTCAAGCCGTAGGCGACGTTGTCCAGCACGTTCATGTGCGGGAACAGCGCGTAATCCTGGAAGACGGTGTTCACATCACGTTGATACGGCGGCAGACCGGCGGCTTCGGCGCCGTGAATGCGGATCGAGCCGGCACTCGGTTGTTCGAACCCGGCGATCAGGCGCAGGCAGGTGGTCTTGCCCGAGCCGGAAGGGCCGAGCATGGAAAAGAACTCGCCGTCCTGGATATCGATGGAAACCCGGTCAACGGCTTTCACTTCGCCGAACTGCCGGGAAACGTTGGTGAACTGGACTGCAAGCGTCATGGTGCGGTGCTCCAAAAAGGCGCGGGCCGTCGCAGCGGCCCTGCCTGGACTTCTGAAAAAGCTGAATCTTGTTGCTTTTGTGGCGAGGGAGCTTGCTCCCGCTGGAGTGCGCAGCACTCCCGGATTGGCCACATGCGATTTGACTGGCAGACCGCATTGACAGGTCTTGGGGCGGCTTCGCCACCCAGCGGGAGCAAGCTCCCTCGCCACCGGTGAGCGGCGTGTCAGCGACCGCCCATGATCGCAATGTAGTCCTGAGTCCAGCGGCTATAAGGCACGAACTTGCCGCCCTCGGCCTGCGGGGTTTTCCAGAAGGCGATCTTGTCGAACTGGTCGAAGCCATTGGTCTTGCAGCCCTCGGCGCCGAGCAGTTCGCTCTCCTTGCACGCCGCCGGCACTGCTGGCAGGGAACCAAACCACGCCGCCACATCACCCTGGACTTTCGGCTGCAACGACCAGTCCATCCACTTGTACGCGCAGTTCGGGTGCTTGGCCTCGGCGTGCAGCATGGTGGTGTCGGCCCAACCGGTAGCGCCTTCTTTCGGGATGGTCGAAGCGATCGGTTGTTTCTCGTTGATCAGGCCGTTGACCTGATACGGCCACGCGCTCGACGCCACCACACCTTCGTTCTTGAAGTCACTCATCTGCACCGTGGTGTCGTGCCAGTAGCGGTGAATCAACGGCTGCTGCGCGCGCAGCAGATCGAGCACGGCTTTGTACTGCGCTTCGGTCAGTTGATACGGATCCTTGATCCCCAGCTCAGGCTTGGCAGTCTTCAGGTACAACGCCGCATCGGCGATGTAGATCGGCCCGTCATACGCTTGCACGCGGCCCTTGTTCGGCTTGCCATCGGGCAGCTCCTGAGCCGCGAACACTACGCTCCAGCTGGTTGGCGCGGTCTTGAACACGTTAGTGTTGTACATCAGCACGTTCGGGCCCCACTGATACGGGGTGCCGTAGGTCTGGTTGTTGACCACGTACCACGGCGCATCTTTCAGACGTGGGTCGAGGGTTTTCCAGTTCGGGATCAACGCGGTGTTGATCGGTTGCACGCGCTTGCCGACGATCAGGCGCAACGAGGCATCGCCCGAGGCGGTGACCAGGTCGTAACCGCCCTTGGCCATCAGGCTGACCATCTCGTCGGAGGTGGCAGCGGTCTTGACGTTGACCTTGCAGCCGGTTTCCTTCTCGAAACCGCTCACCCAGTCGTAGGCCTTGTCGCTTTCGCCACGTTCGATGTAGCCCGGCCAGGCCACGATATCCAACTGACCTTCGCCGGCGCCGACCGCCTTCAGCGGCTCGGCAGCTTGCAGGCTGGCGCTGGCCAGCAGGGCTGTGGTGATTGCACTGAGCAGTGCGGTCTTGTGCACGAACATGGTTGAACCCTCTTCTTTAAATTATGGTCGGGGCAGTTGTGAACGCGGTGAAGCCATGCCGTTTTGCGGCTTGTTATTAGCGTAGTCAGAGATGCTGGCCGTGGCGGGCCATGATGTGCCGCACCACGCTGTAGTCCTGCAACGAATCACTGGATAAGTCTTTGCCGTAACCCGAACGTTTCAGCCCGCCGTGGGGCATTTCGCTGACCAGCATGAAGTGGCTGTTGATCCAGGTGCAGCCGTACTGCAAACGGGCGGCGACCTGCATCGCCTTGTCCAGATTCTGCGTCCATACCGACGACGCGAGGCCGTATTCGGAGTCGTTGGCCCAGTCCACCGCTTGCGCGAGTTCGTCGAAGCGGGTCACGGTGACCACCGGGCCGAACACTTCGCGCTGGACGATTTCATCGCTCTGTTTGCAGCCAGCGAGCAGCGTCGGTTGGTAAAAGAAACCAGCGCCGGAATGCACCGCCGCGCCAGTCACCCGCTCGATGTGCGGTTGACCGAGGGCGCGCTCGACGAAACTGGCGACGCGGTCGCGCTGGCGGGTGCTGATCAGCGGACCGATCTCGTTGTCGGCATCGCGCTTGCCGGCGAAGCGCAGGCTGCTGACCGCTGCGCCGAGTTCGGCGACCAGTTTGTCGTGAATCCCGGCCTGCGCGTAGATCCGGCACGCGGCGGTGCAGTCCTGCCCGGCGTTGTAGTAACCGTAAGTGCGCACGCCGTCGACCACCGCTTGAATGTCGGCGTCGTTGCAGACGATCACCGGGGCTTTGCCGCCGAGTTCCAGATGCGTGCGCTTGAGGGTTTTTGCCGCCGCCTGAAGGATCTTCTGCCCGGTGACGATATCGCCGGTCAGCGAGACCATGCGCACCTTGGCGTGACCGACCAGATGACTGCCGACGCCTTCGCCACCGCCGCAGATGATGTTGATCACCCCGCGCGGCAGGATCTCGGCCAGTGCGGGCGCCAGCGCGAGGATCGACAGCGGCGTGTGTTCGGATGGCTTGAACACCAGGGTGTTGCCGGCGGCGAGGGCCGGGGCGATTTTCCACGCGGCCATCATGATCGGGTAGTTCCACGGCGCAATCGAGGCCACGACGCCAATCGGATCGCGGCGCACCATGCTGGTGTAGCCCGGCAGGTATTCACCGCTGAGCTGACCGGTCTGGCAGCGCACGGCGCCGGCAAAGAAGCGGAACACGTCGACGGTGGCGGTCAGATCGTCCTGCCGCGCCAGGTGCAGCGGCTTGCCGCAGTTCAAGGATTCGAGGCGGGCGAGGTAGTCGGCGTGTTTTTCCACCGCGTTGGCGATTTCCAGCAGCAGGTTCGAGCGTTGCTGTGGCGTGGTCCGTGACCATTCGGCAAGGGCGCGGTGGGCGGCGAGGATCGCAGTTTCGACTTGCTCAGTGCTAGCCTCGGCGATGTGGGTGAGGATTTCACCGGTGGCCGGGTTGAGGATCGGTTCGACAAAACCTTGCCCGGCGACCAGTTCGCCGTCGATCAACAACGCGGTACACATCGGGGTCTGCACGCCAGCCATTTTCCGCGATCTCTTTTCTTGTGTGGTCATTGTTGCTCCCGTGCCCGGGAGCCGACCGTCTTATAGATGCTGCAAGACTAGTGCGCGGCTCCGAGGTCGACAAATTCTAAATACTGAAGGTGGCATTCGATTAAATAGATGGCTTGCGTCCGCCGTGCGGTTGTTCGCGGGCCACGGTCAGGAATGGATCAACCAGCGCGGGGCGCGCTGTCCCTCGGCGCCAGGCCAAACCGACATCGAGGGTCTGGTTGAGGTCGGCAATCGGCCGCGCTTCGATGATGTCGCCTTCCAGTGACCACGGGCGGTAAGTCATGTCCGGTTGAATCGATACGCCCAGACCCGCCGCTACGAGGCTTCGCACCGCTTCGGTGGAGGCCGTGCGCAGGGTGATCTTCGGTTGCAGCCCGGCGCCGCGC
Organism: Pseudomonas sp. MWU16-30322; assembly: GCF_020515535.1. Taxonomy (NCBI): domain Bacteria; kingdom Pseudomonadati; phylum Pseudomonadota; class Gammaproteobacteria; order Pseudomonadales; family Pseudomonadaceae; genus Pseudomonas; species Pseudomonas sp. MWU16-30322. Next base: position 173,439 of record NZ_JAIWYL010000006.1, on the reverse strand, counting down.
CACAAGCGCTGGGCATTGCGATCCATCTCGTCGACGTTCAGTTGAATCAGCGGCTCGCGAGCGACGTCGGCGAGGTTGATGCTGTCGTGTTCCAGCAATGGATGCTGGGCCGGCAGCCACAGACGGTGCGGCGAGTGGGTCAGCACTTCGGTCTGCAAGGCGTGACGGTCTTCGAGGTTGGAGAGGATCAGTACGCCAATATCGATCTCGCCGCTGACCAACAGGTGCTCGATGTAGGGGCGCTCGTCCTCCATCACGCGGATTTCGACATTGGGGTAGGCGCGCTGAAAGCGGGTGAGCAGATCGGCGAGGTAGTAACCGGCGACCAGACTGGTCACCCCGACGATCAACTGCCCGGCAACCTGATCGGTGCTTTGTTGCAGGCTGCGCTTGGCGTTATCCACCGTGGCCAGAATCAGGTGCGCCTGACGCAGGAACTGATGGCCCTGATGAGTCAGGGTCATGCCCTTGGCGTGACGGCTGAACAGGCTGACGCCGATTTCCTCCTCCAGTTGCTGGATCGCCAGGGTCAACGTCGATTGGGAAATGAACGCGGTTTGCGCCGCCGCGGAAATCGAGCCGGTCTCGGCCACCGCGATGAAGTGACGGATCTGACGCAGGGTCATCATGAGCAGGGTACCCGGTGGGCGGTTTTTATAGATTGGCTGGAGTGTATATCTATTTTCACGAAGGGCTGGTGCAGGCGGAGCAACATCTGGAAGCACACTCGCAGGCCGGGCCGGGGCACTTTCGAACTAGGCTGAGGGCCTGATAGATCCGGATAACCCCTGTTTTGGAGGCTGAACATGAACACCCGTGGATTGCTCGATCAACTACTCAAGTCCGGCCAGGATCTGTTGCAGAACAAGGCCGGTGGCGCGCAGAACAAACCGGCGGCTGGTGGCCTGGGCGGTTTGCTCGGTGGCACTTCAGGCGCTGGTGCGCTGGGTGGCCTGCTCTCGGGGGCGGGCGGTGGCGCGTTGGCTGCCGGGGCGATGGGCCTGCTGCTCGGCAGCAAAAAAGCGCGCAAGGTCGGCGGTAAAGTTGCGGTCTACGGTGGCCTCGCTGCCCTTGGTGTGCTGGCCTATAAGGCTTACGGCAACTGGAACGCGCAAAAAGGCACCGCCCCACAAAACGAACCGCAGACGCTGGATCGACTGCCACCCGCGCAAGCCGAGCAACACAGCCAGGCGATTCTCAAAGCACTGGTCGCCGCCGCCAAGGCTGACGGCCACATTGATGACCGTGAGCGCCAGTTGATCGAAGGCGAGTTCACCAAACTCGACAACGATCAGGAACTGCAACACTGGCTGCACGCCGAACTCAACAAACCCCTCGACCCAGCCGATGTCGCCCGCGCCGCCGGCACCCCGGAAATGGCCGCGGAGATGTACATCGCCAGTGTGATGTTGGTGGATGAGGAAAGCTTTATGGAAAAGGCCTATCTGGAAGAGTTGGCGAAGCAACTCAAGCTGGAGCCGGGATTGAAGGTAGAACTGGAGAAACAGGTGCGCTTGACCGCTGCGTAATGCCGGCGGGCCCTTCGCGAGCAGGCTCGCTCCTTCCTTTGGAATGCGTTCCCTTGTAGGAGTGAGCCTGCTCGCGATTGCTTTCCAGCCTCACAACAACAGCAATGGCCGATCCATCGCCCCTTTTTGCCATTCCATCGCTGGCACGCCAGCCCGGGATTGTCGGACAGTCCCACCCCAGAGCCTTCCCGCCAAGCACGTCGGGCGGGCCCGAGGGTTAAAAAGCGTCTTATAAATGAAACACCGCCCTCGGCTATACTCCCCGCATTTCGACTTAGGCACGAGGACTCACTGTGAAGAACTGGACGTTGCGCCAACGCATTTTGGCGAGCTTTGCGGTGATTATCGCCATCATGTTGCTGATGGTCGTTGTTTCGTATTCACGCTTGCTGAAGATCGAAGCCAGTGAAAGCAGTGTGCGTGACGACGCGGTGCCCGGCGTCTATTACAGCTCGATGATTCGTGGCGCCTGGGTCGACAGCTATCTGCAGACCCAGGAACTGCTCGGCCTCAAGGAAGGGCAGGGCATCAGCAGCGAAGACGCAGCGGACTACAAGGCGTTCGAGACGCGCCTGCAAGAGCAGATGGCCAACTACCGCAACACCGTCACCACCGATGAAGACCGGGTCGAGTTCGCCGCGTTCGAGAAAGACCACGACGTCTACATGCAGATCCAGGATCAGGTGCTCGACTTGCACAAGCGCAACCTGGAAGCCGAGGCGGTCAAGCTGTTCACCGAGAAGCTGACCCCGGCGTGGTACACCGGCCGCATGAAACTCAATGACATCATCGGCGAGAACAAGAAGGTTGCCGATCAGGCCATGGCCAACATCGACGAAGCTGTGGCGGCAGCCAAGGTCAGCATGTTCGTCTCGCTGCTGGTGGCGGTGCTGGCGGCCGGTGCCTGCGGTCTGCTGCTGATGCGCGCGATCATGGCGCCGATGAACCGCATCGTGAAAATCCTCGAAATCATGCGTACCGGCGACCTGAGCAGCCGTCTGAACCTCGACCGCAAGGACGAGTTCGGCGCGGTGGAAACCGGCTTCAACGACATGATGACCGAGCTGACTTCGCTGGTGTCCCAGGCCCAGCGCTCCTCGGTGCAGGTGACCACCTCGGTGACCGAAATCGCCGCCACTTCCAAGCAGCAACAGGCCACCGCTACCGAAACTGCGGCCACCACCACCGAGATCGGCGCGACCTCGCGGGAGATCGCCGCCACCTCGCGGGATCTGGTGCGCACCATGACCGAAGTGTCCACCGCCGCCGATCAGGCCTCGGTGCTAGCCGGTTCCGGCCAGCAAGGTCTGGCGCGGATGGAAGACACCATGCACTCGGTGATGGGCGCGGCCGATCTGGTCAACGCCAAACTGGCGATCCTCAACGAGAAGGCCGGCAACATCAATCAGGTGGTGGTGACCATCGTAAAAGTCGCCGACCAGACCAACCTGCTGTCGCTCAACGCCGCCATCGAGGCCGAGAAGGCCGGTGAATACGGTCGCGGTTTTGCCGTGGTCGCCACCGAAGTGCGGCGTCTGGCGGATCAGACCGCCGTCGCCACTTACGACATCGAACAAATGGTTCGCGAGATCCAGTCGGCGGTGTCCGCCGGCGTGATGGGCATGGACAAGTTCTCTGAAGAAGTGCGCCGTGGCATGTCCGAAGTGCAGCAGGTCGGCGAGCAGCTGTCGCAGATCATCCATCAGGTGCAGGCGCTGGCGCCGCGGGTGTTGATGGTCAACGAAGGCATGCAGGCCCAGGCCACCGGTGCCGAGCAGATCAACCACGCGCTGGTGCAGTTGGGCGATGCGAGCAGCCAGACTGTCGAGTCGTTGCGTCAGGCCAGTTTCGCCATTGACGAACTGAGCCAGGTGGCCGTCGGGCTGCGCAGCGGCGTTTCGCGATTCAAAGTCTGATGAGCGAAATCACCGCCAAACGCAGCGCTGCGCCAGTGGCGAAGCAGGCGTTGTTCCTGCTGTTTCGCATCGGCAACGAACGTTACGCCCTGCGCGCCACCGAGGTGGCGGAAGTGCTGCCGCGCCTGCCGTTGAAGCCGATTGCCCAGGCACCGCACTGGGTCGCCGGGGTGTTCGCCTATCGCGGTACGGTGGTACCGGCGCTCGACCTCAGTGCGCTGACCTTCGGCCAGCCTGCCGAGGCGCGCACCAGTACGCGGCTGGTGCTGGTGCATTACCGCCCGGATGAACGGCAGCCGTCGCGCTGGCTCGGGCTGATCCTTGAGCAGGCGACCGACACCCTGCGCTGCAACCCTAAAGATTTCCAGCCTTATGGCCTGGACAATCGTCAGGCGCCATACCTCGGCCCGGTGCGCGAAGATGCCCAGGGACTGGTGCAGTGGGTGCGGGTCAACGACTTGCTGGATGACGCGGTGCGCAGCCTGCTGTTTCCGGCGCCGCCTGAGGCGCAGTCATGAGCAGCGACCAGCGTTTTTTCGATTTCCTCAAGGAACGCATCGGTCTGGATGTCACCTCGGTGGGCCCGGCGATCATCGAGCGGGCGGTGCGTCAGCGCACCACGCTTTCGCAAGCGGCGCACAGCGATGAGTACTGGCAACTGCTGCAAGGCTCGCGTGACGAGCAGCAAGCGTTGATCGAAGCGGTGATCGTCCCCGAAACCTGGTTTTTCCGTTACCCGGAATCCTTCGCCACGCTTGGCAAGCTGGCGCGCAAGCGTCTGGACCAATTGAACAACATGCGCGCGCTGCGCATCCTCAGCTTGCCGTGCTCGACCGGCGAGGAACCCTATTCGATTGCCATGGCTTTGCTCGATGCCGGTCTCAAACCGCATCAGTTCAAGGTCGACGGCATGGACGTCAGCCCGCTGTCGGTGGACAAGGCGCGGCGGGCTCTTTACGGCAAGAACTCGTTTCGTGGTCAGGATCTGGACTATCGCGAGCGTCATTTCACCGCCGAGCCGGAGGGGCATCGGGTCAACGAAGCGGTGCGCGAGCAGGTGCGCCTGCAGGCCGGCAATGTGCTGGATCCGACGCTGCTGGCGGGTGAGCCGCCGTTCGATTTCGTGTTCTGCCGCAACCTTTTGATCTATTTCGACCAGCCGACCCAGAAGCAGGTGTTCGAAGTGCTCAAGCGTCTGACGCACGTTGATGGCGTGTTGTTCATCGGCCCGGCCGAGGGCAGTCTGCTCGGGCGTCTGGGCATGCGCTCCATCGGCATCCCGCAGTCGTTTGCCTTCAGTCGGCACAATGATCCGCTGCCGGAGCCGGTGTCATTGCCGACCCCCACGCCATTGCCCGTGCGCCAACCGTTGCGCAGTCCGCCGCCGCCACCGCCGGTGCGCCCGCGTCCGTTTGCCAGCGTTGCACCGCTGCCCGTCAACAGCAAAAGCGCCACCTCGGACGCGGCGACCTTGCTCGCCAACATCGCTGCGCTGGCCAACGAAGGCAAGAGTGCCGAAGCCCGCGCGGCATGTGAGCAGTACCTGCGCAGTCACGAACCGGTAGCCCAGGTGTTCTACTGGCTCGGCCTGCTCAGCGACGTTGCCGGCGCCGCCCTCGAAGCCCAGAGTTATTACCGCAAGGCCTTGTATCTTGAACCGCAACACCCCGAAGCGTTGATGCACCTGGCTGCCTTGCTGCAGGCCCAGGGTGACAGCGCCGGTGCCAGACGATTGCAGGAACGCGCCGCCCGCAGCGGCCGCACCGCCGACAGTGAGCGTAAACGATGATCCCGTCCGACACCTTGAACGTCACCCACGAAGACGCCCGGGCCATCGATGATTGCTGGAACCGTATCGGCATTCATGGCGACAAGTCCTGTCCGTTGCTGGCCGAGCATATTCATTGCCGCAACTGCGCGGTGTATTCCGCCGCCGCCACCCGTCTGCTCGACCGCTATGCGTTGCAGCAGGACGAGCGCGATCCGGTCGCCGTGGCGGTTGAAACCGATGTGAAAACCCGTTCGCTGCTGATGTTCCGCCTCGGCGAGGAATGGCTGGGACTGGCCACCCGCACTCTGGTGGAGGTGGCGCCGCTGCAGGCGATTCACTCGTTGCCGCATCAGCGTTCGCGGGCCTTGCTTGGCGTGGCGAACGTGCGCGGGGCGTTGGTCGCCTGCCTGTCGCTGGTCGAACTGCTCGATCTGGACGGCAACGCCGCACCGGCCAGCGGCGCGCGGATCATGCCGCGCATGCTGATCATCGCCGCCCACGGCGGGCCGGTGGTGGTGCCGGTGGACGAAGTCGACGGTATCCACGCCATCGAGGAAAAAATTCTCGACGCCGCGTCGCGTGCCGGCGGTGAACACCACAGCACCGCCAGCGCCAAATACACCCGTGGTGTCCTGCAATTTCGGGGGCGCAGCCTGCGTTGGCTGGATGAAGAACAGCTGCTGTCCGCCGTGACCCGGAGCCTCACATGACCCCCGAGCAAATGCGCGACGCCTCGCTGCTGGAGCTGTTCGGTCTCGAAGCGGAGGCCCAGACCCAGGTGCTCAGCAGCGGGCTGCTGGCGCTGGAGCGCAATCCGACCCAGGCCGATTATCTGGAATCGTGCATGCGCGCGGCGCACTCGCTCAAGGGCGCGGCGCGCATCGTCGGAATCGACAGCGGTGTCAGCGTCGCCCACGTGATGGAAGATTGCCTGGTCAGCGCTCAGGAAGGGCGGCTGTTGCTGCGCCCCGAACACATCGATGCGTTGTTGCAGGGCACCGATCTGTTGATGCGTATCGCCACGCCGGCCAATGCCCCGCTAGCGCCGGACATCGAAGCGTATGTGGCGTTGATGGGGCGCCTGCTTGACCCTTCGGCACCGCCCGCAGTGGCGCCGCCGCCGATGGCCGAGTTGCAGATGCAGGCGCCAACGCCGACTCCGATTGAGCCTCCAGCGACAGTGATCGATACACCGCTGGAAGCGTCCGATTCGGCTCCGCGCAAGAGCAAACGCACCACCGAAGGTGGCGAGCGGGTGCTGCGGGTTACCGCCGAACGCCTGAACAGCCTGCTCGACCTGTCGAGTAAATCGCTGGTCGAAACCCAGCGCCTCAAACCGCATCTGGCGACCATGCAGCGCCTCAAACGCATGCAGAATAACGGCCTGCGGGCACTGGAAAGCCTCAACGTGCATCTCAAGGAACACGCGCTGAGCCTCGAAGCCCAGGAAGCCCTTGAAGATGCCCGCCGCTTGCTGGCCGAGTCTCAGCAATTGCTCGCGGAAAAGAACGCCGAACTCGACGAATTCGCCTGGCAAGCCAGCCAGCGCGCCCAGGTGCTCTACGACACCGCGCTGGCCTGCCGCATGCGCCCGTTTGCCGACGTGCTCACCGGGCAGGTGCGCATGGTCCGGGATCTGGGGCGCAGCCTTGGCAAACAGGTGCGGCTGGAGATCGAGGGCGAGAAGACCCAGGTCGATCGCGACGTATTGGAAAAACTCGAAGCGCCGCTGACTCATTTGTTGCGCAACGCGGTCGACCACGGCATCGAAACCCCGGAACAACGCCTGCTCAAAGGCAAGTCCGAAGAAGGCCTGATCCGCCTGCGTGCCTCGCATCAGGCTGGTTTGCTGGTGCTGGAATTGAGCGATGACGGCAATGGCGTTGATCTGGAAAAGGTCCGCCGCAGCATCGTCGAACGTCAGCTTTCGCCCGCCGAAACGGCGGCGCAGTTGAGCGAAGACGAGCTGCTGACATTCCTGTTTCTGCCGGGCTTCAGCCTGCGCGACACGGTCACCGAAGTGTCTGGACGTGGCGTCGGTCTTGATGCGGTGCAGCACATGGTGCGGCAGTTGCGCGGTGCGGTGGTGCTGGAGCAGACGGCAGGCGAGGGCAGCCGCTTTCATCTGGAAGTGCCGCTGACCCTGTCGGTGGTGCGCAGTCTGGTGGTGGAAGTCGGCGAAGAGGCCTACGCCTTTCCGCTGGCGCACATCGAGCGCATGTGCGATCTGCAGCCACAGGACATCGTGCAGATCGAGGGGCGCCAGCATTTCTGGCACGAAGGCCGGCACGTCGGACTGGTCGCCGCCAGCCAGTTGTTGAATCGTCCGGCCAGTCAGACCAGCAGCGAAACCCTCAAGGTCGTGGTGATCCGCGAGCGCGATGCGGTCTACGGCGTGGCGGTCGAGCGTTTTGTCGGCGAGCGCACGTTGGTGGTGCTGCCGCTGGATGAGCGGCTGGGCAAGGTTCAGGACATTTCCGCCGGGGCGTTGCTCGACGACGGTTCGGTGGTGCTGATCGTCGATGTCGAGGACATGCTGCGGTCGGTGGACAAACTGCTCAATACCGGGCGTCTGGAACGTATCGCCCGCTATGGCAATCAGGCCGCCGAAGTGGCGCGCAAGCGGATTCTGGTGGTCGACGACTCGCTGACCGTGCGCGAGCTGCAACGCAAGCTGCTGCTCAATCGCGGCTACGACGTGGCGGTGGCGGTAGACGGCATGGACGGCTGGAACGCCTTGCGTTCGGAGGACTTCGATTTGCTGATCACCGACATCGACATGCCGCGCATGGACGGCATCGAGCTGGTCACCCTGTTACGCCGTGACAACCGTCTGCAATCGCTGCCGGTGATGGTGGTCTCGTACAAGGATCGTGAGGAGGACCGGCGTCGTGGACTGGATGCCGGCGCCGACTATTATTTAGCCAAGGCCAGTTTTCATGACGACGCCCTGCTTGATGCAGTGGTTGAGCTCATTGGAGGAGCGCGGGCATGAAAATCGCAATTGTCAACGACATGCCCCTGGCGGTAGAGGCGCTGCGCCGTGCGCTGGCCTTCGAGCCGGCGCATCAGGTGATCTGGGTCGCCAGAGATGGCGCCGAGGCGGTGCAACTGTGCGCCGAAAACACTCCGGATCTGATCCTGATGGACCTGATCATGCCGGTGATGGATGGCGTCGAGGCTACCCGGCGGATCATGGCCGAAACCCCGTGCGCCATCGTCATCGTCACGGTCGACCGCCAGCAGAACGTGCACAGGGTCTTCGAAGCCATGGGCCATGGCGCGCTGGACGTGGTCGATACCCCAGCCATTGGTGCGGGGAACGCGCAGGAAGCGGCGGCGCCGTTGCTGCGCAAGATCCTCAACATTGGCTGGCTGATCGGCGAGAAAACCCCGCGCTCGCGCCCGGTGCCGACGCCCCACCGCAGTTCGGCGTCGTGCAAGCGGCTGGTGGCGATCGGCTCGTCCGCCGGCGGACCGGCAGCGCTGGAAGTGTTGCTCAAGGGCCTGCCGCGCAATTTCTCGGCGGCCATCGTGCTGGTGCAGCACGTGGATCAGGTGTTTGCTGCCGGCATGGCCGAATGGCTGGCCAGCGCCAGCGGCCTCGATGTACGCCTGGCCCGCGAAGGCGAGCCGCCGCAGGCTGGCGCGGTGCTGCTGGCCGGCACCAACCACCATATTCGTTTATTGAAAAACGGCACGCTGGCCTACACCGCCGAGCCGGTCAATGAGATCTACCGACCTTCGATCGACGTGTTTTTCGAAAGTGTCGCCAGTTATTGGAACGGCGATGCGATCGGGGTTTTATTGACCGGAATGGGACGCGACGGGGCGCAAGGGCTTAAGCTCATGCGCCAGCAGGGTTATCTGACCATCGCGCAGGACCAGCAAAGCAGTGCGGTGTACGGCATGCCGAAGGCAGCAGCGGCCATCGATGCTGCCGTCGAAATCCGTCCACTGGAAAAGATCGCGCCACGGTTGCTGGAGGTTTTCCCCAAATGAACAGGCTATTCCGCAATCCTGGCCCCCGCAGTACTCAGGTGACCGCCCATGAATGATTTACAGATCGACGACATTAAAACCGACGAAAACGCCGCCATGGTGTTGTTGGTGGACGATCAGGCGATGATCGGCGAGGCCGTGCGCCGTGGGCTGTCGAATGAAGAGAACATCGACTTCCACTTCTGCTCCGACCCGCACCAGGCCATCGCCCAGGCGGTACGGATCAAACCGACGGTAATCCTGCAGGATCTGGTGATGCCCGGCCTCGACGGCCTGAGCCTGGTGCGCGAGTACCGCAATCACCCGGCGACCAAGGACATCCCGATCATCGTCCTGTCGACCAAGGAAGACCCGCTGATCAAGAGTGCGGCGTTCTCCGCCGGGGCCAACGATTATCTGGTGAAGCTGCCGGACACCATCGAGCTGGTGGCGCGCATCCGTTACCACTCGCGCTCCTACATGACCCTGCTGCAGCGGGATGCGGCGTACCGTGCGTTGCGCGTCAGCCAGCAGCAGTTGCTCGACACCAACCTGGTGCTGCAACGGCTGATGAACTCCGACGGCCTGACCGGGCTGTCCAACCGCCGGCACTTCGACGAGTACCTGGAGCTGGAATGGCGCCGGTCGTTGCGTGATCAGAGCCAGTTGTCGCTGCTGATGATCGACGTCGATTACTTCAAGTCCTACAACGACAGCTTTGGCCACGTCGAAGGCGACGAGGCGCTGCGCAAGGTCGCCACGGCGATCCGCGACGCCAGCGCCCGACCGTCGGATCTGCCGGCGCGCTACGGCGGTGAAGAGTTCGCCCTGGTGCTGCCGAACACCTCGCCGGGCGGCGCACGCCTGGTGGCGGAGAAACTGCGCCAGACCGTGGCGGCCTTGAAGATTCCGCACAACACCCCGAGCGAAGGGGCGAGCCTGACCATCAGCATCGGCCTGGCGACCATGGTGCCGCAGTCGGGCAGCGATTGCCGGCTGCTGATTTCGGCGGCGGATCGCGGGTTGTACCTGGCGAAGAACAACGGGCGTAATCAGGTGGGTATCGAATAGGTTCGCAATCCCCCTGTGGGAGCGGGCTTGCTCGCGAATGCGGAGTATCAGTCGACATCGATGCTTAATGACACACCGCCTTCGCGAGCAAGCCCGCTCCCACAGAGGATGCGCGTCAGGCCATGTCAAGTGAATCGCCTTAACAGCCGCCAGACGGGCTGCCGTGACAGCCTGATTACGTTATACTCGCCGGCTTTCAAAAGTTCGCCAACGAGTGCTGCCTGTCATGGAAATCAACCCGATCCTGAACACCATCAAGGACCTGTCCGAGCGCTCCGAAACTATTCGGGGGTATCTTTGACTACGATCAAAAGCATGAGCGTCTGACCGAGGTCAATCGCGAGCTTGAAGATCCGAGTGTCTGGAACAAACCTGAATACGCCCAGGAGCTGGGCCGCGAGCGCTCGGCGCTGGCGCAGATCGTCGACACCCTCGACGAACTGAACGGCGGTCTGGCCGATTGCCGCGACCTGCTGGACATGGCTGTCGAAGAAAACGACGAAGGTGCAGTGGGCGATGTCGTCGCCGAACTGGCCCGTCTCGAGGAAAACCTCGCCAAGCTTGAATTCCGCCGCATGTTCAGCCACGAGATGGACCCGAACAACGCCTACCTGGACATCCAGGCCGGCTCCGGCGGTACCGAGGCCCAGGACTGGGCCAACATCCTGCTGCGCATGTACCTGCGCTGGGCGGACAAACGCGGTTTCGATGCGACCATCATGGAGCTGTCGGCCGGTGAAGTCGCCGGTATCAAAGGTGCGACCGTGCACATCAAGGGCGAATACGCCTTTGGCTGGCTGCGCACCGAGATCGGCGTGCACCGTCTGGTGCGCAAGAGCCCGTTCGACTCCGGCAACCGTCGCCACACCTCGTTCTCTGCCGTTTTCGTCTCGCCAGAGATCGACGATAAGGTCGAAATCGAAATCAACCCGGCAGACCTGCGGATCGACACCTATCGTTCCTCCGGTGCCGGTGGTCAGCACGTAAACACCACCGACTCGGCCGTACGTATCACCCACGTACCGACCAACACCGTGGTCAGCTGCCAGAACGAGCGTTCCCAGCACGCCAACAAGGACACCGCCATGAAAATGCTGCGTGCCAAGTTGTACGAGCAGGAAATGCAGAAGCGCAACGCCGCTTCCCAGGCGCTGGAAGACACCAAGTCGGACATCGGCTGGGGTCACCAGATCCGTTCGTACGTGCTCGACGCGTCGCGGATCAAGGATCTGCGCACCAACATCGAACGCAGCGACTGCGACAAGGTGCTCGACGGCGACATCGACGAATACCTGGAAGCCAGCCTGAAGTCGGGGCTGTAAAAGACGCACACAGGGGCGCTGATGCAACGCGATCCCTGTAGGAGCCAGCCCTGCTGGCGATTCCCGGGCCGCCAGGCCCGGGGGCAACGAACCTGATGGAATATCTAAAGACATGAGCGACCAACAACTCGACCCGCAAGCCCTGCAACAGGAAGAAAACTCGCTGATCGCCCTGCGCAAGGAAAAGCTGGCTGCCGAGCGCGCCAAGGGCAACGCCTTCCCGAACGACTTCCGCCGCGAAAACTACTGCGAAGATCTGCAGAAGAAGTACGCGGACAAGACCAAGGAAGAGCTGGCCGAGGCTGCTATCCCGGTCAAGGTTGCCGGTCGCATCATGCTCAACCGTGGCTCGTTCATGGTGATCCAGGACATGACCGGTCGCATCCAGGTCTACGTCAACCGTAAAACCCTGTCCGAAGACACCCTGGCCGCGGTCAAGACCTGGGACATGGGCGACATCATTGCCGCCGAAGGCACCCTTGCGCGTTCCGGCAAGGGCGACCTGTACGTCGAAATGACCAATGTGCGCCTGCTGACCAAGTCGCTGCGCCCGCTGCCGGACAAGCACCACGGCCTGACCGACACCGAACAACGCTACCGTCAGCGTTACGTTGACCTGATCGTCAACGAAGACGTGCGCCAGACCTTCCGCGTACGCTCGCAAGTGATCGCGCACATCCGCAGCTTCTTGATGAAGCGCGACTTCCTCGAAGTCGAAACGCCGATGCTGCAGACCATTCCTGGCGGCGCCGCAGCCAAGCCGTTCGAAACCCACCACAACGCGCTCGACATGGAAATGTTCCTGCGTATCGCGCCTGAGCTGTACCTCAAGCGTCTGGTGGTTGGCGGTTTCGAAAAAGTGTTCGAGATCAACCGCAACTTCCGTAACGAAGGCGTTTCGACTCGTCACAACCCTGAATTCACCATGTTGGAGTTCTATCAGGCTTACGCCGACTACGAAGACAACATGGACCTGACCGAAGAACTGTTCCGCGAACTGGCGCAGCTGGTTCTGGGCAGCACCGACGTGCCGTACGGCGACAAGGTGTTCCACTTCGGCGAGCCGTTTGCCCGTCTGTCGGTGTTCGACTCGATCCTCAAGTACAACCCTGAGCTGACCGCCGATGACCTGAACGACATCGACAAGGCCCGCGCCATCGCCAAGAAGGCCGGCGCCAAGGTGCTGGGCTTCGAGGGTCTGGGCAAGCTGCAGGTGATGATTTTCGAAGAGCTGGTCGAGCACAAGCTGGAGCAGCCGCACTTCATCACCCAGTACCCGTTCGAAGTGTCGCCGCTGGCCCGTCGTAACGACGAGAACCCGAACGTCACCGACCGTTTCGAGCTGTTCATCGGCGGCCGTGAAATCGCCAACGCCTACTCCGAGTTGAACGACGCGGAAGACCAGGCCGAGCGCTTCATGGCGCAGGTGGCCGACAAGGACGCCGGCGACGACGAAGCCATGCACTACGACGCCGACTTCGTGCGTGCGTTGGAGTACGGCATGCCGCCAACGGCCGGTGAAGGTATCGGCATCGACCGTCTGGTGATGTTGCTGACCAACTCGCCGTCGATCCGCGATGTGATCCTGTTCCCGCACATGCGACCGCAAGCGTAAACGTTTCAGTTAAAAAGCCGCCTAAAACAGGCGGCTTTTTATTGCCTGTCTGGTACAAATGTATCAATTGGTTACTTTTGAAATAGCAGAGGAAGTCCAGTCGTGATGGTTGCAATCGCTCAAGAAGGTGCAGCGGGTATCGCCACTGCGGTCGCTGAAAGTGTTCAGTACCAGGGCCGCAAGGCCAGCCGACAGGGCAGCGAGCAGCGTCGTCAGGACATTCTCGACGCGGCGATGCGCATCGTCGTGCGTGACGGCGTGCGTGCCGTACGCCACCGCGCCGTGGCGGCCGAGGCCGGTGTGCCGCTGTCGGCCACCACCTATTACTTCAAGGATATCGATGACCTGCTCACCGATACCTTCGCTCAATACGTCGAGCGCAGCGCGGCCTACATGGCCAAGCTGTGGATCAACAACGAAGGCCTGCTGCGCGAGATGGTCGTCAGTGGCGACGGCAGCCCCGAGTCGCGCTCGAAACTGGCGGATGACATCGCGCGGCTGATGGCTGACTACGTGCACCGGCAACTGGTCAATCGCCGCGAGCATCTGATGGCCGAGCAGGCGTTCCGCCAGGAAGCGCTGCTCAACCCGCGGCTGGCGGATCTGGTGCGCTCCCATCAGCAGATTCTGCTGCAGGGCACCTGCCAGTTGTTTCAGGTATTGGGCTCGCGTGAACCGCAGCAAGATGCCAAGGTGTTGACGGCGATTATCGGACGGATGGAATATCAGGGCCTGCTCAACGACGCCGAGCCTTTGGCCGAACAGGACATGCTCGGGATTCTGACGCGGTATATGCATCTGGTCCTCGCCTCGGTCTGACAGCTGATGGAAATCCCCTGTGGGAGCGGGCTTGCTCGCGAATGCGGTATCACATTCAACGATTCAGTTGACTGACCCACCGCCTTCGCGAGCAAGCCCGCTCCCACAAGGGGACTGAGCCGGATCATCAGGGCGACGCGTGTTCATAGGGAGTGTTGAATGAAAGCCTGGCGTGGCGTGCTGATCGCCTTGTCGTTCCTGCTGCTCAGTGGCTGTCTGGTGACCTTCAAGGATCCGCTGCCTGCCAGTGCCCCGGCGCCCAAGGGGTTGCTGGGCACATGGTCGAGCACCAATGCCTGGGGCGAGCCGATGAACCTTGAGCTGACCCGCGTCGGCACTGATCGCTATCAGGCCATCACCTGGTTCAAGGCCAGACCCCACGAGCGCGAGGCTTACCCGTTCACCGTGTCGCACCATGGCAGTCGCTGGTATCTGTCGGCGAAAGTGCCGGCGCGTTACGGTGGCCAATACACCATCGCCGGTTTCGAACTCACCGACAAACACGAGTTGGTGGTGTACAGCCTCGACCTCGAACAGATCAATCAGGCGATCAAACAGAAAACCCTCGACGGTCAGCCATTCCCGACCGACGATGGTGACGGCGTGCAGGTCGACAGCAGTCTCGACAAGGTCTTTGCTTACCTCGACGATCCGGCCAATTCCGATGCATTCGTCGAAGCCGCGCGCTATCAGCGCCAGGCCCGCGCCAAATAATTCAGTTTTCTACAGGAGTTTCGGGTGGACGATTACCAGCAGACGATACGCACGCTGTCCGATCGCATTGTGCTGGCGCAGACGCCGATCCGCGTGCTCGATGCGGTGAAGTGGGACGAGAATATCCGCAAGGGTTTTCTCAAGGCCAAGGGCAAGGAAATGCCGGCGGTGGATCGCGACTACTACCTCAATCGGCCGCTGTCCTTCGATTCGAGCAAGGTCAAACTGGAATTCCAGAACATCGAGCGCGACATCACCCGCCAGCTCGGCCAGTTCAACCCGGTCGGGCAGATCATGCGGCGCATGTGCAAGGAATACCGCATGGTGGTGCGCATGCTCGAAGCGCGCGGTACCGAGGATTTCGGCCTGATCTCGCAAGAGCTGTACGGCGCCGCCTCCGATGCGTTTCACGCCGGCGACCCGACCCTGGCCGACCTCGGCCTGATGATGTCCGACTACCTGAACAACATTGATGGCCGGGGCGACCTGAAGGACGAGCCGAAGATCCTCACCGCCAAGGACGCCGTGCACCTGCTGCAAACGCGTTTGAACAAGGTGTTCGGCGAGGCCGAGGAAACCATCCGCGTGTTCGAATCCGACGGGATTGTCGCCGACGCGGCGGCGGGCGCCGACTACATCAAGATCCGCACCGACGCGCTGTTCAACGACCGCGACGTGCGCGCACTGGAAGTCCACGAAGGCCTGGTGCATGTCGGCACCACCCTCAACGGTCTGAACCAGCCGATCTGCACCTTCCTGTCCAAGGGGCCGCCCTCGTCGACGGTAACCCAGGAAGGCCTGGCGATCCTGATGGAAATCATCACCTTCGCCTCCTACCCGAGTCGCCTGCGCAAGCTGACCAACCGTACCCGCGCGATTCACATGGTCGAGGAGGGCGCGGACTTCTTGCAGGTGTTCGAGTTCTTCCGCGAGCAGGGCTTCGAAATGGCCGAAAGCTACGGCAACGCCAGCCGGGTGTTCCGTGGTTCGACGCCGACCGGCCTGCCATTCACCAAAGACTTGTCCTATCTCAAGGGCTTTATCATGGTTTACAACTACATTCAGTTGGCCGTGCGTAAAGGCAAGCTCGAACAGGTGCCGCTGCTGTTCTGCGGCAAGACCACCCTGGAGGACATGCGTACCCTGCGACAGTTGGTCGATGAAGGTCTGGTGGTGCCGCCCAAGTATTTGCCGGAACAGTTTCGCGACATGAACGCGCTGTCGGCGTGGATGTGCTTCTCCAACTTCCTCAATCACCTGAGCCTGGACCGGATCGAGGCGGATTATTCCAATATCCTGTAGACCACACACAGACCCCCTGTAGGAGTGAGCCTGCTCGCGATAGCGGTGAGTCAATCAGCATAAATATCGCCTGACACACTGCTATCGCGAGCAGGCTCACTCCTACAGTTTTTGACTGTATTCCAACCCGAATCTTTTGCGAGGTTTCACCGGATGAGAATCCTCGGCATCCTTTGCCTGCTCCTGACCCTCGGCGGTTGCAGTTCGTTGTTGTTCTACCCTGAGCCGGGCCAGATCTTCACCCCGGAAAAAGCCAAGCTCGAATACCGTACCGTCACGCTGACTACGGCTGACGGCCTCAAGCTCAACGCCTGGTGGCTGCCGGCCAAACCCGGGGTCGAGGTCAAGGGCACGGTTCTGCACCTGCACGGCAATGGCGGCAATCTGCCGATGCACCTCGGCGGCAGTTGGTGGTTGCCGAAAAACGGCTATCAGGTGCTGCTGGTGGACTATCGCGGGTATGGCTTGTCGGAGGGTGAACCGAGCCTGCCGGCGATCTATCAGGACATCGACGCCGCGTTCGCCTGGCTGGATCAGGCGCCCGAGGTCAAAGGCAAGCCGCTGATCCTGCTCGGTCAGAGCCTCGGCGGCTCGATGGCTGTGCATTGGCTGGCGCAGCACCCCGAGCGGCAAAAACAGCTCAAGGCTTTCGTGCTCGATGGTGTGCCCGCCAGTTACCGCAGCGTCGGCCAGTACGCCCTCAGCACCTCATGGCTGACATGGCCGTTCCAGGTGCCGCTGTCGTGGCTGGTGCCGGACGGCGACAGCGCCATCCACTCGATGCCGCAGCTCAAGGGCGTGCCGAAACTGATCTTTCACAGCATCGACGACCCACTGGTGCCAATGTCCAACGCCATCCGCCTGTATCAGGCAGCGCCGCCACCGCGTGTGCTGCAACTGACCCGCGGTGGCCACGTGCAGACCTTCGGCGACCCGGTCTGGCGCCAGGTGATGCTGCGTTATCTGGAAGACCCCGAGCATTTCAACGGCCTGCGCCGCCTCGGCGAGATCCCGAACTACCCGCAACCCCCGAATTCTGAAAATGAGAGTCCGCAATGACTGAAGAACGTAACGCCATCCCGCTGATCATCACCGGTATCTGCAGCATCCTCGGCACGGTCGGTGCCCTTTGGTACTACGGTTACCTGCACTTCGCCAAACCCGAGGATGCGCTGCTGCTCAACGAATTCACCATGCTCAAGACCGTGCCGGGTGAAGACTACAAAATCTCGCTGGACCCGGCGCCGCAAGTGGCGCAGTGCATCGATGGCGTGCTGGTGCTGTTTGATACCGAGCAGAAAGGCCTGACCGGTGTGCTGATCAATGCGCAGAAAAAAGCCGTGCGCTGCATGGGGCAGGAAACCCCGCAGAAACTCGAGCAATAACCCGATCAAAACTGTGGGAGCGGGCTTGCTCGCGAAAGCGGTGTGTCAGTCACTCTATATTCCGACTGATCCACCGCTTTCGCGAGCAAGCCCGCTCCCACAGGGGAATATGTATGGCCAAAAAAAGCCCCGCCTGACTCAGTCAGGCGGGGCTTTTGCGTTACTGCGTGACGCTTAGTTCGAGCTGACGGCCGAACGTGGCAGCACTGGCTGGTTGTCGTTGGAAATGGTCACTTCCACACGACGGTTCATCGCACGGCCCGAGACGCTGCCGTTGTCGGCAACCGGGTATTCCTTGCCATAACCCTGAACCACGATGCGCGAAGGATCTACGCCCATCTTGATCAGTGCGACTTGAACCGAGGTCGCACGACGCTCGGACAGCGACTGGTTGTAAGACGCCGCGCCGGTGCTGTCGGTGTAGCCTTCGACGATCACTTTGCGATCAGGGTTTTCCTGGAGGAATTGCGCCAGTTTGTTGATGTTCACCAGACCGCTGGATTTCAGGTCAGCCTTGTTGGTGGCGAACAGCACGTCGCCGAAGGTCACCAGGGTACCGCGGTCGGTCTGCTTGGCGTTCAGGCTATTCTGCAGCTGTTTGATCTGCTGATCGCGAGCGTCCAGACGGGCCTGGGCACGTTGCGCGGCAGCGTTCTTCAGGTTGTTTTCAGCGGTGCGCAGGGCGATGGTCTGCTTGGCCACTTCCACGCGCTGGTTGGTCAGGTAGGCCAACTGGTCAACCTTGGCTGCGTCTTGCTTGTCCAGATAAGCCTTGTCAGCCTTGTCCAGATAATCGCTGGCGTCCTTGGTTTCCAGGGCAGCGACTTTGCTGGCCTGTGGGTTGGCCTGCAGGCCGGCGTAGTTGGTGCGCGCCTGTTCCAGGTTCGGGTTAGGCGGAGTGGAGCAGGCAGCCAGGGCAACGCTTGCGGCCAGAAGAGCGGGGATCATCAGTTGCTTACGCATAATTTGTCGTCCTTTCTATCGATAAAAGTTTCAGCTTTGCGATTCCGGATGCGCGCTTACTGCACGGTGCGCTGACTTTCCTGACGCAGTTCCTGAACACCTTTCTGGGAATCCTTCAGAGCCTGTTCGGCCTTGGCGGCCTGAGCCTTGCGTTCTGCTACACGCGCATCCCATTCGGCCTGTTCGGCGAGGGTGCGAGCCTGTTCATACTTCTTGTCGTGCATGGCGATTTCGGCTTGTTTCAGCTTGTCCTGCGCCTGCTTCATTTCCACCGCAGCAAACTCGGTACCACCGGCGCTGACGGCGCTGTTGACCGCCGATTGGGTCACGGCGTACTGCTCGGTCGGTGGGTTACCGGCGCAACCGGCCAGAACGAAGCTGGTACCGATAGCCAGAGCAGCCAGTTTCAGACCGCGCAGGTGGGAGAACGAGGTTTGGGTCTTCATGGTCTTCAACTCCATTGTTTAACTCCTGATAAAACTGAAAATCCATCCTGGTCGAGGAGCCGCGAGCGTCGTGTAAAGCGAGTTTTTGAAACGCTCGTTCCAGGCGTGGTTACAGCTTCCGACCGGAGGCGTTTTTCAAAAGTTCAGAAAAGATGGCCTATCGCCAAATTTTTTTTTGACCAAACGGACAAGGCTCTAAACCGGGAACTTTGGAGGCGGGGAGAGGTACGCGCGGGGAAAATCAGGCAACTTTTCAAAAGGAAACACGACCCTGTAGGCCTTCGCCTGCTCGCGATAGCAGTGTGTCAGTCGGCATCAAAAGCCACAGGTACACCGCTATCGCGAGCAGGCTCACTCCTACAGTTTGATGTGTGTTGTGTCAGTGTTTTTGCTTGCCGGCAGCGGCGGACAAGTCCTGCAGATGCCGCCGCGACAGCGCCAGAAACCGCGGTGTCGGCCCGACGTCTTCATACAGCGGATCACCTTCCTCATCGGTGGCGACCACGGTCGAACCTTTCACATACGGCAGGCTCGCCTCGAACTCTTCAAGCGCGGCGCCGATCAGTTCGCCGAGCAGTTCTTCCGGGTGGCGTTTGGGGTACATCTCGGCAATCGCCGCCAGCCGCGCAGCGGCCTCGACGTCCAGATGAATCGTGTAGCCGGTGTCGGTCAGGCGACCCTTGGCGTTTTCTTCCCAATGCTGGGCGAGTTCACGAATTTTCATGATGACCTCATTTCGTGCCTGCTCGTGGCAGGCCTGGGTGAGTGTCCGGCGGGGCCGGCGGCAAGCCGTTGTACGGCTTGCTATTGAGACTAGCTCCAAGCCCCAAGGTTTAAAGTCCCTTCGTCGTCTGCTTGTAAGAAGCGCCGTAGAGCGGCACTCTCTGGGCAAAGCATTCGTTTCTGAGCCGTCCCGATTACCGCTGGAGAACTGCTGATGACCGATATTGATGCACGCTTGCGCGAGGACGTTCACCTGTTGGGTGAGCTGTTGGGCAATACCATCCGCGACCAGTACGGCGAGGGATTTCTCGACAAGATCGAGCAGATCCGCAAGGGCGCCAAGGCCGACCGGCGTGGCTCGATGGACGCTGAACTCAGCGCCAGCCTCAATCAGTTGAGCGAAGACGAATTGCTGCCGGTGGCGCGGGCGTTCAACCAGTTTCTCAACCTGGCGAACATCGCCGAGCAGTATCAATTGATTCATCGTCGCGAAGAGTCGCAGCCGGCGCCGTTCGAATCCCGCGTGCTCCCGGAACTGCTCGCCCGCCTGCGCAATGAAGGCCACAGCGCCGAATCCCTGGCCCGGCAACTGGCGCGCCTGGAAATCGAACTGGTGCTGACCGCGCACCCCACTGAAGTGGCGCGGCGCACGTTGATCCAGAAATACGACGCGATTGCCGGACAACTGGCCGCTCAGGATCATCGCGACCTGACCAGCGCCGAGCGCGAACAGATCCGCAACACCCTGCAACGGCTGATCGCCGAAGCCTGGCACACCGAAGAAATCCGCCGCACCCGGCCGACCCCGGTCGACGAGGCCAAGTGGGGGTTTGCGGTGATCGAACACTCGCTGTGGCAGGCGATTCCCAACCACATGCGCAAGGCCGATCAGGCGTTATTTGCTGCCACCGGCCTGCGTTTGCCACTGGAAGCGGCGCCGATCCGCTTTGCTTCGTGGATGGGCGGCGACCGTGACGGCAACCCGAATGTCACGGCAGCGGTGACCCGCGAGGTGCTGTTGCTGGCGCGCTGGATGGCTGCCGATCTGTACCTGCGCGATGTCGATCACCTCGCTGCTGAACTGTCGATGCAGCAGGCCAGCGACGCGCTCAAGGCCAAGGCCGGCGACAGCGCCGAACCCTATCGGGCGGTGCTCAAGCAATTGCGCGAACGCCTGCGCGCCACGCGCAACTGGGCCCATGCGTCGCTGACTGCGCCCACGCCGGCACCGGCCGACGTGTTGCACAACAACCGCGATCTGCTCGATCCGCTGGAACTGTGTTTCAACTCGTTGCACGAATGCGGCATGGGCGTGATCGCCGACGGGCCGTTGCTCGATTGCCTGCGCCGGGCGGTGACCTTCGGCCTGTTCCTGGTGCGCCTCGATGTGCGTCAGGATTCGACGCGACACAGCTCGGCGATGACTGAAATCACCGACTACCTCGGCCTCGGTCGCTACGAAGACTGGGACGAAGAGCAGCGCATCAGCTTCCTCACTCGCGAATTGAGCAATCGTCGGCCACTGCTCCCGGCGCATTTCAAACCGTCCGCCGACACCGCTGAAGTGCTCGCCACCTGCAAGGAAATCGCTGCCGCACCGAGTGCATCGCTGGGTTCCTACGTGATCTCGATGGCAGGCGCCGCCTCCGACGTGCTGGCGGTGCAACTGCTGCTCAAAGAGTCCGGTGTGCTGCGGCCGATGCGCGTGGTGCCGCTGTTTGAAACCCTCGCCGACCTCGACAACGCCGGGCCGGTGATGGAGCGTCTGTTGCTGCTGCCGGGTTACCGCGCCAGGCTGCAAGGCCCGCAGGAAGTGATGATCGGTTATTCCGACTCGGCCAAGGACGCCGGCACCACCGCTGCGGCGTGGGCGCAATATCGCGCCCAGGAGCGGCTGGTGGAGATCTGCCGCGAGCAGCAAGTCGAACTGTTGTTGTTCCATGGTCGCGGTGGCACCGTGGGCCGTGGCGGCGGTCCGGCGCACGCGGCGATTCTGTCGCAGCCGCCGGGGTCGGTGGCGGGGCGGTTCCGCACCACCGAGCAGGGCGAAATGATTCGATTCAAATTCGGCCTGCCGGACATCGCCGAGCAGAACCTCAATCTGTATCTGGCTGCCGTGCTGGAAGCGACGTTGTTGCCGCCACCGCCACCGACGCCCGAATGGCGCCACCTGATGGATGAACTGGCCGCCGACGGCGTCGCCGCGTATCGCGCCGTGGTGCGGGAAAATCCGCAGTTCGTCGAGTATTTCCGCCAATCGACGCCGGAGCAGGAGTTGGGACGTCTGCCCCTCGGCAGCCGCCCGGCCAAGCGCCGTGCCGGCGGCATCGAAAGTCTGCGGGCGATTCCGTGGATTTTCGGCTGGACCCAGACCCGTCTGATGCTGCCGGCCTGGCTCGGCTGGGAAACCGCGTTGAGCAAGGCGCTGGCGCGTGGCGAGGGCGAACTGCTCGGGCAGATGCGCGAACAGTGGCCGTTCTTCCGCACCCGTATCGACATGCTGGAAATGGTTCTGGCCAAGGCCGACGCCGACATCGCGCTGTCGTACGATCAGCGTCTGGTCGAGCCGGACTTGCTGCCGTTGGGCGCGCAGTTACGCGACCTATTGTCGCAGGCGTGCGCGGTGGTACTCGGCCTGACCGGCCAGTCGCAGCTGCTGGCACATAGCCCGGACACCCTGGAATTCATCCGTCTGCGCAACACCTATCTCGATCCGCTACATCTATTGCAGGCCGAACTGTTGGCCCGTTCGCGGCAACAGAATGTCGAGCAGGGCAGCCCGGTGGAACAGGCGCTGCTGGTGTCTGTGGCGGGGATCGCCGCCGGTTTGCGTAATACCGGCTAAGGTTTTTGCTGTCGTGTCAGGCGCCCGGTGCACAGGCCGGGTGTCGCTTTGTATACGGCGAGCAAGTGCGGGCAGGCGACAGTTAGTGATGGGGTTGCGACTTGGCTCACCGGGTCGCAAGGTCGCGGCAGGCGGCGGTTTCTCCGACTTTTGGCGTCTTGTGTGGGCGCAGCCTGCTGTGTATCTTGATCAGCCTTTGGCCGTTTGTGCGGCCACGACCCATATTTTTAAGATCCGCCCCAAGAGGCGAATCCTGTTGTTTTCTATATAAAAAATTGAGGAGCACATCGATGCGCGTCATTCTGCTGGGAGCTCCCGGGGCCGGTAAAGGTACTCAGGCTAAGTTCATCACCGAGAAATTCGGCATTCCGCAAATCTCCACCGGCGACATGCTGCGTGCTGCGGTCAAGGCCGGCACTCCGCTGGGCGTTCAAGCCAAGAGCATCATGGATGCCGGCGGTCTGGTGTCGGATGACCTGATCATCGCGCTGGTGCAGGATCGCATCGCTCAACCAGACTGCGCCAACGGCTTTCTGTTCGACGGTTTCCCGCGCACCATTCCACAGGCCGAAGCACTGGTAACCGCCGGTGTCGAGCTGGACGCCGTGGTTGAAATCGCTGTTGAGGACGAAGAAATCGTTCAGCGTATCGCCGGTCGTCGCGTTCACGAGGCCAGCGGCCGCGTTTACCACATCGTCTACAACCCGCCGAAAGTGGCTGGCAAAGACGACGTTACCGGCGACGACCTGGTGCAGCGCAAGGACGACACCGAAGAAACCGTGCGTCATCGCCTGTCGGTCTACCACTCGCAGACCAAGCCGCTGGTGGACTTCTACCAGAAGCTCTCCGCTGCCAACGGCAAGCCGAAGTACAGCCACATCCCGGGCGTTGGTTCGGTGGAAGCGATCACCGCCAAGGTGCTCGAAGCGCTGAGCTGAAAAAGCTGATTGGCTGCATCATCCTCGGCCCGCTTGCGGGCCGTAGTTGTTTATACTGACGCACTTTTTCCACCACCTGTTTTGGATACATCGATGAGCACCTTGCTGGCCCTGGACACCGCGACCGAAGCTTGCTCCGTTGCCTTGCTGCATGACGGCAAGGTCACGAGCCATTACGAGGTGATCCCGCGTTTGCACGCGCAGAAACTGCTGCCGATGATCCAGCAACTGCTGGCCGATGCCGGCACCACGCTGCAAGCGGTGAACGCCATCGCGTTCGGTCGTGGGCCGGGTGCGTTTACCGGCGTGCGGATTGCCATCGGTGTGGTGCAGGGGCTGGCGTTCGCGCTGGATCGTCCGGTGCTGCCGGTGTCGAACCTGGCCGTACTGGCGCAACGTGCGTATCGCGAACACGGCGTGAGCCAGGTCGCAGCGGCCATCGATGCGCGGATGGATGAAGTGTATTGGGGCTGCTACCGCGAAACCGCGGGCGAGATGCGTCTGGTCGGTGTCGAAGCGGTACTGCCGCCGGAAGTGGCGGCATTGCCGGCCGATGCCAGCGGCGAGTGGTTCGGTGCCGGTACCGGTTGGGGCTATGGTGAGCGGATCGCGGTCAGTCTGTCCGGTCAGGACGCCGGCATGCTGCCTCACGCTGAAGACCTGCTGACCTTGGCGCGGTTTGCCTGGGAACGCGGTGAGTCGATCCCTGCCGATGATGCGCAACCGGTTTATCTGCGCGACAAAGTCGCCACCCCGAAGGCTCGCTGATTCACCACAAAACCTGTGGGAGCGGGCTTGCTCGCGAAGAGGCCATGTCAGTCTCTATCCAGGTGCCTGACACACCGCTTTCGCGAGCAAGCCCGCTCCCACAGATCCGGTGTTCAATTAAAGTCACTGCCAATCGTCAGTTTCCAACCCCGCGCTTTAAACCTTTTACGCTTTATGTGTTCTAGTTATCACTCGGCAGTTTGCTAAGTCGGCCAAGTGCCGCTAAATTGCCATCATCGATACCGAGCATGAATTTATGCGTATAGACGGCCTCTCCTCTCAGTCCTACCCCATCAAGCGCAAGCCTCGCAAAGGCAATGTGGCGCTGGATGAATCCGTCGACGATATCGACGGCGAGCTGGAATTCCCGACTGAAGAGCAACTGGCCGCCCGCGCTGCCAAAGCCTCCGCACAACGCCTTGCCAATCTGCCTGCCCGTCAGCAAGACATGATTTATCACCGCGCCATGAGCAAGAGCGTAGCGATGGCCCTCGCCAGCTACCTGAGCACCGCCGGTTTTGTCGATTGGGATGCGGATGTGCTGGGCCTCGACCTGTACATCTGATGGATCTGCCTTACTACCTCGGTTGCCCGTCCTGGAGTGAAAACGCCTGGCGCGAGTATCTGTACCCCGAAGACGCCAAGACCGCGGACTTCCTCAGTCTCTATTCCCAAGTGTTCAACGCCGTCGAAGGCAACACGACCTTCTACGCCAGCCCTTCGCCGGCCACTGTGCAGCGCTGGGCCGAGACCATGCCCGAACACTTTCGCTTCACCGCCAAGTTCCCCGGCGACATCAGCCACAGCGGTGACCTGCGCGATCAACTGACTGCCGCCGAAACTTTCGTAAACCTCCTCAGCCCGCTCGGCGAACGTGTTTCGCCGCTGTGGCTGCAACTGTCGAAAAGCTTCACCCCGCATCGGCTGCCGGAGTTGACCGCGTTCATCGACGCGCTGGACCGACCGCTGGCGGTGGAAGTGCGTCACGAACAGTTCTTCGCCAAGGGTGAGAGCGAACGCCTGCTCAATCGCTTGCTGCTCGACCGTGGCGTAGAACGCATCTGCCTCGATCCACGGGCGCTGTTCAGTTGCCTGTCGACCGAGTCTTCGGTGATCCACGCGCAATCGAAAAAGCCCCGGGTACCGACCCGTCCGGCGGCGTTCACCCAGTTTCCGCAGGTGCGCTTCATCGGCCACCCGGAGCTGGAAGCCAACGATCCGTTCCTGGTGCCGTGGGTGGCGAAAATTGCCGAGTGGATCGAAGAGGGCCGCACGCCCTACATCTTCCTGCACACCGCCGACAACGTCATGGCGGCGAAGCTGGCGCAACGTTTTCACGCACAATTGATGCAACGTTTGCCTGGCCTGCCATCCCTGCCTGAGCTATACAGAGAACCCGCCGCCGAGCAACTCGGCTTGCTCTGAGGCGGATTTTCCCTGCTCAGGAGCCTGCCGATGGACGCCCACGCCCGTAACGAACAAGCCCGCAAAGCCCAAGCCTTCAAAGCCCTGCATGAAGGTGCGGGGATTTTCGTGATTCCCAACCCGTGGGATGCCGGCTCGGCGAAGATGCTCGCCAGTCTGGGCTATCAGGCGTTGGCGACCACCAGTGCCGGTTACGCATTTTCCCAAGGCAAGGCCGACGGCGCCTTGAGTCTCGATGACACCCTGGCCAATGTCCGGGCAATTGTCGCGGCCACCGATCTGCCGGTGGCGGTGGACCTGGAAAACGGTTTCGCCGATGACCCGGCCGAGTGCGCCAAAAGCTTGCTGCGTGCCGCCGAGGCCGGCGCGGTGGGCGGTTCGATCGAGGACGCCACAGGCCGTGCCGACGCACCGATTTACTGCTTTGAACATGCCGTGGCACGCATCGAAGCTGCCGTTGCCGCTGTGCGCACACTGCCATTTCCCTTCACCCTGACCGCTCGCGCGGAAAACTACCTGCACGGCAATCCCGATATCCACGACACTATTCGCCGCCTGCAAGCTTTCGCCGAGGCCGGCGCCGACGTGCTGTACGCGCCGGGTTTGCGTAACGCCGAAGAAGTGCTGGCGGTGGTGCGCGCAGTGGCGCCGAAGCCGGTCAATGTGTTGATGTCCGGCGGTTTGAAACTGACCGTGAAGGAGCTCGAAGAAATGGGCGTGCGGCGCATCAGTACCGGTTCGGCATTGGCCTTGGCGGCGTTCGGTGAGTTCTTCCGCGCGGCAGAAGAAATCCAGCAGCACGGCACCTTCGGCTTCACGTCGCAATCGATGCCGTACGCCAAGGCCAATCAGTTTTTCAAGGGCTGAGCATGGGTCGCTGGATCGCGCTGTCGGTATTGTTGATGATTGCTGGCGCCGTGGTCAGCGCCTGGCGCGGCTGGCTCGACGTACCGGCCGAGTGGAATCCGTGGGCGCCGCTGGACGTGACGGCCGCGCCGAACTGGCTGACCGGTTTCAAACTGATGCGCCTGCGCGGCAATCCCGAGTTATGCGCACAAGTCCTGAGCAACTCGGGTCTGCGCGTCACAGCGCAAGCCGACAGCCCCGACGCCAAGTGTCCTTTGATTGACGCCGTGCGCGTGCAGGGCGCAGAGGTGGCGCTGAGCAGCAGCTTCCTCGCCAGTTGCCCGCTGGCGGTGGCTTACGCGATGTTTGAGCGGCATACCCTGCAACCCGCCGCGCAATCTGTTTACGGGCAGAGGGTGACGCGGCTTGATCACCTCGGCAGCTTTGCCTGTCGCAATGTCTATAACCGCGAGAGCGGGGCGCTCAGCCGGCATGCCAGTGCCGATGCGCTGGACATTGCCGGTTTTCGTCTGGCGGACGGGCGCACTATCAGCGTGCTCAAGGACTGGCCGAAGCAGAATCAGGACGCACGGTTTCTGCGGCAGGTGCGCGACGGCGCTTGCGAGGCGTTCAGTGTGGTGTTGAGTCCGGATTACAACGCTGCCCATCGCAATCACTTCCATGTCGATGTCGGGCGCTGGAGCGTATGTCGCTGAGGTGTCAGGCGGCGAGGCGCAGGTTCTGCAACACGATCGGGCGCGCCCAGCCGTTATCGAAGTCCAGTGCCTTCTGTTGCTCGGCAATTTCTTCCGGCGGGAACGGCGGATAAGGTTTTTGCAGCAGATCGAGATCGAATTCGGCAATCGGCAGGTACAGCGGCTTTTTCTGCGGCGCCGGGCCAGGCTCTGGCACAGGCTGACCGTTGTTGATCACGATTGGCCGGACCCAACTGCTGTCGAAATCCTGCTGCTCTTGCTGAGCCTTGAGTTCTTCTGGCGGGAACGGTGGGAACGGCTTGTCCAGCAGGTCGGTTTCGAACTCGGCGATCGGCAGGAACAGCGGCTCCGGCGGACGCACTTCGGTGTCGACCACGTCGCACTGACGCTGCTCGACGATGTGCGCGTGCAGCTCGCTGCCCAGGGTCGGTTCTTCCGGGCTGTTCAGGTCAACCGGTGGAAAGGTGCCACAGGCCGGCACCACATCACTCGTCTGTTCGGCCAGGGCCTGGGCAAAGAAATCCTGCCACAGGTGACTGACGCCGCCCAATGCTTGAGTGTTATGACGGCTGAAGTCGCCCTTGGGCGAAATGTAGCCAATCGATGTGGGAAGAATGCCTGACATTTTTTTCGGTTGACGCTCAGCTCTGGCAAAATGCGCGTTGATTGGTTTATCGGCCACTTTTTGCCGATCCTTAACTTTTTTGAGCGTGTTTTCATGATTGAGCAACCCGCGGCCTGCCGCATCCATGTCCAGGCCCTTGCCCCGACGTTTGAAGCGCAGGCCGAGCAATGGGCCGAGCGTCTGGGCCTGCCGCTGCAGGTGGACGACGGCGAGTTCGCCTTGCAGGTCGGCGAGCAGGGTTTGCAGCTGCAACAGCTCGGCCCGGATGCACCGGGGCCGGTGCGCGTGGACTTCGTCGAGGGTGGCGCGGCGCATCGGCGTCTGTACGGTGGCGGCAGCGGGCAGATGATCGCCAAGGCGGTCGGCATCGCCCAGGGCGTGCGCCCACGGGTGCTGGATGCCACGGCGGGGCTGGGCAAGGACGCGTTCGTGCTGGCCAGTCTGGGCTGCGAGATGAGCCTGATCGAGCGTCAGCCATTGATCGGTGCGCTGCTGGAGGATGGTCTGGCGCGGGCGGCGGAAGATTTCGACGTGGCGCCGATTGTCGCGCGGATGAAGCTGCTCAAGGGCAACTCCATCGAAGTCATGCGCAACTGGGAGGGCGAGCCGCCGCAGGTGATCTACCTCGACCCGATGTTCCCGCACCGTGAGAAAACCGCGCTGGTGAAGAAGGAAATGCGCCTGTTCCGGCCACTGGTCGGGGATGATCCGGATGCACCGGCGCTGCTCGAAGCGGCATTGGCACTGGCGACGCATCGGGTGGTGGTCAAGCGTCCGCGCAAGGCGCCGTGCATCGAGGGGCCGAAACCGAGCCATGCGCTGGATGGTAAATCCAGTCGGTATGACATTTACCCGAAGAAAGCGCTCAAGGCTTGAGACCGAGTTGTCCCTTTCGCGAGCAAGCCCGCTCCCACATTGGAATGCATTTCAAATGTGGGAGCGGGCTTGCTCGCGAAGAGGGCAGCCGCCACACCGCAAAATCAGGGCCGATACGCCCGCATGAACAACCCCACCACTTCCTGCACGTGACTCTCTGAAGCCTCTTCGCTCAGCGGCTCACCGCAGCAATACAGCAAGCGAAAATTCCCCGCGCCCTTGATCAGGCAGAAGAAATGCTCGGCCGCATTGCGCGGCTGATCGATGCGCAGCGCGCCGGTCTCGTCGATGCGCTTCAGCAGCCGCTCCATCCCTTGCACCATGCGCTCGGGACCGGCTTCGAAGAAAATCTGCGACAACTTCGGATCTTGCGTACCCAGCGCCATCATCAAACGGTGCAGATTCACCGACTCGTCGCTGTTGATCAGCTGATGAAAGCCCCGGGCAATGTTCAGCAACACATTTTCCACGGGGATGCCGGCGGGCAATTCGAAGAACAGCGGCGGTAACTGCTCCTCGCATTTGGCCATCACCGCGGAGGAGAACAGCGTCTCCTTGTCGTTGAAGTGGCTGTAAACCGTCAGTTTCGACACGCCAGCCTCGGCGGCCACCGCGTCCATGCTGGTGTTGGCGTAGCCGTGACTCAGAAACAGGGTTTTCGCCGCATCGAGGATCGCCCGGCGCTTGGCCGGATCCTTCGGACGGCCCGGACCGTTTGGAGCTGAAAGATTGTTCGACATTCTTCGCTTTTAATACTGGACTGGTGAGTTTGCTATTAATACCATACCGGCCAGTATAAATATTCCAAGCACCATTAGCGAAAGGTCCGTCACCATGTTCCGCCATGCGTTGTGCTTTGCCGTGCCAGTCAGCCTGGCTTTTTTATTGTCCGCGTGCGGTCAGGAAGAGGCGACGCAAGTCAGCGTTCGACCGGCCATGGTGGTGCAGCCAGAGCCTTCGGCGCAGGCGATGGAAAGTTATCCGGGCGAAGTGCGCGCTCGCTACGAACCCGATCTGGCGTTCCGCATTGGCGGCAAAGTCAGCCGACGACTGGTCGAGGAAGGCCAGCGCGTCAAGGCCGATCAGCCACTGGCTGAGCTCGATCCGCAGGATGTGCGCCTGCAACTCGAAGCCACCCGCGCTCAGGTTGCCGCCGCTGAAGCCAATCTGAGTCTGGTGCGCGCCGAGCGTGACCGCTACAAGACCCTGATGGAGCGGCAGATGGTCAGCCGTTCCGCCTACGACAATGCGGAAAACCTCTACCGCTCCGGCGAAGCCCGTCTCAAGCAGATCAAAGCCGAATTCAACGTCTCGACCAACCAGGCCAGTTACGCCGTGTTGCGTGCGCCGCAGGACGGCGTGGTGGCCAAACGTTCGGTGGAAGTCGGGCAAGTGGTTGCCGCCGGGCAAACCGTGTTCACCCTCGCCACTGATGGCGAGCGTGAAGTGTCGATCAGCCTGCCGGAGCAGAGCTTCGGACGGTTCAAAGTCGGTCAGCCAGTGACCGTTGAACTGTGGACCCAGCAGAACCAGCGCTTCGCCGGGCAGATTCGTGAACTGTCGCCGGCAGCCGATCCGAAATCCCGTACCTTCGCTGCACGCATCTCGTTCACCAGTGGCAAAGTCCCGGCGGAACTCGGCCAGAGCGCCCGGGTGTTTGTGCAATCGGCGGATGCCGTGCCGCTGTCGGTGCCGCTCTCGGCGCTCACCGCGGAAAACGGCGCGACCTACGTCTGGGTCGTCAGCGCCAACAACACCCTGAAAAAGACCCCGGTGCGCATTGGCCCGTTCGGCGAGAAAAGCGTGCCGGTGCTCGAAGGCCTCAACGCCAGCGACTGGGTAGTCGCCGCCGGCGTTCACGTATTGCTCGAAGGTCAGCAGGTGCGGCCTGTGGATCGCTCCAACCGTGTGGTCAATCTGGCGGACAAGGAGTAAGTCCCGATGCGCTTCAACCTTTCCGAATGGGCGTTGCGTAATCGCCAGATCGTACTGTTCCTGATGCTTTTGCTGGCCATCGTCGGCGCGTTGTCCTACACCAAACTCGGCCAGAGCGAAGACCCGCCGTTCACCTTCAAGGCCATGGTCATCCAGACCCGTTGGCCGGGGGCGACCGCGCAGGAAGTCTCGCGTCAGGTCACTGAACGCATCGAAAAGAAACTGATGGAAACCGGCGAGTACGAACGCATCGTGTCGTTCTCCCGCCCGGGTGAATCCCAGGTCACCTTTATTGCCCGCGACTCCATGCATTCGGTGGACATTCCCGACCTCTGGTATCAGGTGCGCAAGAAGGTCAGTGACATTCGCCAGACCTTGCCGCCGGGGATTCAAGGGCCGTTTTTCAACGATGAATTCGGCACCACCTTCGGCAACATCTACGCGCTGACCGGTGACGGTTTTGACTACGCGGTGCTCAAGGATTACGCCGACCGTATCCAGATCCAGCTGCAACGGGTCAAGGATGTCGGCAAGGTCGATCTGCTTGGCTTGCAGGACGAGAAAATCTGGGTCGAGCTGTCCAACGTCAAACTCGCCACCCTTGGCTTGCCACTGGCGGCGGTACAGCAGGCACTGGAAGAGCAGAACGCGGTGTCCACCGCCGGCTTCTTCGAGACCGGCAGCGAGCGTGTGCAGCTACGGGTCTCGGGGAATTTTCAGACAGTCGACGAGATCAAGAACTTCCCGATCCGGGTCGGTGATCGGACGTTCCGCATCTCCGATGTGGCCGATGTGCGTCGTGGTTTCAATGATCCACCGGCGCCACGCATGCGTTTCATGGGCGAGGACGCCATCGGTCTCGCCGTGGCGATGAAGGGCGGCGGCGACATTCTGGTGCTGGGTAAAGCGCTGGAGGGCGAATTCTCGCGCCTGCAAAAGAACCTCCCGGCCGGCATGCAGCTGCGCAAGGTGTCCGACCAACCGGCAGCGGTGAAAACCGGTGTCGGCGAATTCGTCCAGGTGTTGGTCGAGGCGCTGGCGATCGTGTTGCTGGTGAGCTTCTTCTCCCTCGGTGTGCGCACCGGCATGGTGGTCGCGCTGACCATTCCGCTGGTGCTGGCGATGACGTTCGCCTGCATGTATTACCTCGGCATCGGCCTGCACAAAATCTCTCTCGGCGCGCTGGTGCTGGCGTTGGGCTTGCTGGTGGACGACGCGATCATCGCTGTGGAAATGATGGCGATCAAAATGGAGCAGGGCTTCGACCGGATCAAGGCTGCGAGCTACGCCTGGACCAGTACCGCGTTCCCGATGCTCACCGGCACGCTGATCACCGCCGCAGGCTTCCTGCCGATTGCCACCGCGCAGTCCGGCACCGGCGAATACACCCGTTCGATCTTCCAGGTGGTGACCATCGCGTTGCTCGCGTCATGGGTGGCGGCGGTGATGTTCGTGCCGTATCTGGGGGAAAAACTCTTGCCGGATCTGGCGAAGATTCATGCGGCCAAACACGGTACGACCGACGGGCAGGCCGACCCCTATGGCACGCCGTTCTATCAACGGGTCCGGCGTCTGGTGGAGTGGTGCGTCGCGCACCGTAAAACCGTGATTGTGCTGACGGTGGGGCTGTTTATTGCGTCGGTGATGCTGTTCCGTTTCGTGCCGCAGCAGTTCTTCCCGGCCTCCAACCGGCTCGAGTTGATGGTCGATCTGAAACTGGCTGAAGGGGCGTCGCTGGCCAACACCACGGCCGAGGTCAAACGGTTGGAGGCGATGCTCAAGGATCACGCCGGCATCGACAACTATGTGGCGTATGTCGGCACCGGTTCGCCGCGTTTCTACCTGCCGCTGGATCAACAACTGCCGGCGGCGAGCTTCGCCCAGTTTGTGGTGTTGGCGAAAAACATCGAGGAGCGCGAGACCCTGCGTACCTGGTTGATCGACACGTTGAACGAGCAATTCCCGGCCTTGCGTTCGCGGGTCACGCGTCTGGAAAACGGCCCGCCGGTTGGCTATCCGGTGCAGTTCCGCGTCACCGGTGAACACATCGAAGAGGTCCGCGCCTTGGCGCGCAAAGTGGCGGCCAAGGTGCGCGAGAACCCGCACGTGGTCAACGTGCACCTGGATTGGGAAGAACCGAGCAAGGTGGTGTACCTGAACATCGATCAGGACCGTGCCCGGGCGCTCGGTGTGAGCACGGCCAATCTGGCGAAATTCCTCCAGAGTTCGCTGACGGGTTCGAGTGTCAGCCAGTACCGCGAGGACAACGAACTGATCGAGATTCTGCTGCGCGGCACCGTGCATGAGCGCACCGAGTTGTCGTTGCTGCCGAGCCTGGCGGTGCCGACGGATAACGGGCGCAGTGTGGCGTTGTCGCAGATTGCCACGCTGGAATATGGGTTTGAGGAAGGCGTCATCTGGCATCGCAATCGGTTGCCAACGGTGACGGTGCGCGCGGACATTTACGGCAAGGAGCAGCCGGCGACGCTGGTGCAGCAGATTCAGCCGACGCTGGATCCGATTCGCGCCGAATTGCCTGACGGGTATCTGCTGGATGTTGGCGGTACGGTTGAGGACTCGGAGCGTGGGCAGAAGTCGGTGAATGCCGGGG
The DNA here is from genome assembly GCF_020515535.1 of Pseudomonas sp. MWU16-30322. Classification (NCBI taxonomy): domain Bacteria; kingdom Pseudomonadati; phylum Pseudomonadota; class Gammaproteobacteria; order Pseudomonadales; family Pseudomonadaceae; genus Pseudomonas; species Pseudomonas sp. MWU16-30322. The sequence goes on along the minus strand of NZ_JAIWYL010000006.1, from coordinate 140,297 downwards.
TGCCGATGTTCATTGTGGTGGTGCTGACGTTGCTGATGGTGCAACTGCGCAGTTTTTCGCGCACGGCGATGGTGTTTCTGACGGCGCCGCTGGGGTTGATCGGGGTGGTGTTGTTTCTGATGGTGTTCCGCCAGCCGTTCGGGTTTGTGGCGATGCTGGGGACGATCGCGCTGTCGGGGATGATCATGCGTAACTCGGTGATTCTGGTGGATCAGATCGAGCAGGATATTGCCTCTGGTCTTAAGCCTTGGCAGGCGATTATCGAGGCGACGGTGCGGCGGTTTCGGCCGATCGTTTTGACGGCTTTGGCGGCTGTGCTGGCGATGATTCCGTTGTCGCGCAGTGTGTTTTTCGGGCCGATGGCGGTGGCGATCATGGGGGGGTTGATTGTGGCTACGGCTTTGACGCTTTTGTTTTTGCCTGCTTTGTATGCGGCCTGGTTCCGAGTGCGTCGCGACGCTTGATGGTTTTGGACGTGGCGGCCTTTGGGCCGACCATGTTCCTGGGTTTTGGGGGTTTATCCGTTTTTTTGGGTGTGGCGGCTGGCGGTTTCGCCCTTACGGCGAGTCACTTTTCCAGACGCCGAAAAGTAACCAAAAGGCTTGGCCCCGGCGTACGGCCCTCGCTTGGGCTCGGGTTCCTTCGTTGCGGGGTTCATCCGGGGGCATCGCCTCCGGTTTGCTTCGCTGCACCTCCTCTCGATGTGTTTGGCTGCGCCAAACGGTCGCTGCGCTCCCACCCCCGGATGAACCCCTCCACTCAGCCTGCCGATGGGGCCGGCACGGCAAGATCAAGAGCTGCAGCCGAGCTTGCGCTCATCCTGTTGAGTGGTGAAAAGCGTGCGGTCGGCTTTTGCTTTTCTGTAGGAGTGAGCCTGCTCGCGATGGCGGCCTGACAGCCGACCAATCTCCAACTGCCTGCACCCAATCCCACTGTAGGAGTGAGCCTGCTCGCGATAGCGGCCTATGAGCCGACCAATCTCCAACTGCCTGCACCCAATCCCACTGTAGGAGTGAGCCTGCTCGCGATAGCGGCCTATGAGCCGACCAATCTCCAACTGCCTGCACCCAATCCAAAATGTGGGAGCTGGCTTGCCAGCGATGGCGGCCTATGAGCCGACCAATCTCCAACTGCCTGCACCCAATCCCACTGTAGTAGTGAGCCTGCTCGCGATAGCGGCCTACGAGCCGACCAATCTCCAACTGCCTGCACCCAATCCCACTGTAGTAGTGAGCCTGCTCGCGATAGCGGCCTACGAGCCGACCAATCTCCAACTGCCTGCACCCAATCCCACTGTAGGAGTGAGCCTGCTCGCGATGGCGGCCTACGAGCCGACCAATCTCCAACTGCCTGCACTCAATCCAACTGTGGGAGCGGGCTTGCTCGCGAAGAGGCCCGCCCAGCCACCCAACCTCTTTGGTCTGTTTAAAAATCGCTCGCTGAGCTGTCGGTTAACCGCGTCCCCGATCAAGTCGATCCGCAAGGCTGACCCACAATAAAAAGCCCGCTGACCTTCACAGGTTCAGCGGGCTTTTGCGTGCCGCGGCAAAAATTACAAGGTGCCGAACACTTTCTTCGCCAGACCCGTCGCTGCAGCGGCGGGATTCTTGCGGATGGTTTCTTCCTGTTTGCCGATCATTTCGAACAGGCCGTTCAGCGCTTGTTCGGTGACGTAGTTTTCGACGTTGGTGCTTTTTGCGTCCACCACGCCCAGGGTCGCGGCCTGGCCGGCGAAGGCGTTGTACTTTTGTGCTACGCCGACTTTGTCGGTGGCTTGTTTGACGATGGGCAGGAACTTGGCGCGGATTTGTTCGCGGCTGGTTTTGTCCAGGTATTGGGTGGCCGAGTCGGTGCCGCCGCTGAGGATGCCCTTGGCGTCGGCCACGGTCATTTTCTTCACGGCGTCGACGAGGATCGGCTGGGCCTGGGTCACGGCGCTTTCTGCGGCTTTGTTCATCGCGGTTTCGAGTTCGTCGACCTGGGCGCCCATGCCGAAGGCTTTCATCTTGCCGGCGACTTTACCGAGTTTGCCCGGCAGTTCGATTTTCACTTCCGGGTTGTTGCTGAAGCCGCCCGGGGTGCCGAGTTGTTTGACGGCGATTTGCGCGCCTTGGGTCAGGGCGTCCTTGAGGCCGCCGGTGGCGTCTTGTTGCGAGAGGTCGCTGAGCGACAGTGCCAGGGCGCTGGCAGAGATCATCAAGCCCGCGCACAGGCCGGCGAAGCGAAGGGTAGGGCGGAGCATGGCAGCTTCCTTGAAAGACAATTAGCGAATGGCGTCGACGCGGATTTTCAGCGGCTGCGGATCGTTGCCGTCCAGTTGCACGGCGTGGTTCTCGGTGGTGATGAACATCAGCTCGCCGTTGACTTCGATGCGCGCGCTGACCGAGTAGCGGTGGCCGGGTTTGACCTGGGCCGGATCGTAACTCAAGTGGAACGGCAGTGGCACCTGGCCTTTGACCGGGCCTTTCTGTTCGTCGAGGACCACCGCCGGGGCGTCGGCCAGCGATACGTCCTGCAGGCTCACGCTCAGGGTCGCGCTCGGTGGAAGGGCGATGCGTTGCAGGTAGAACACTTCGCCATCGAGGCCGACCTTGCCGGCGGGGGTGGTCGACTGGCAGGCGCTCAACAGGGTGGCTGCGGCGAGGAGGGTGAGTTTTTTCATTGGGGACCTCTGAGACGTTTGCGCCGGAAGAATCCCGGCACCGAAGGAAATCTAGCGGATTTTGGCGTCAGCGTCAGTGAACAAACGTAAGGGTTTTTCCAGCCAATGCATCAGGGCCTGAAATGACCACGCCTGTTGTTCGCGTGTGACAGGGGACAGTTCGATCGATCCCGGCGAAACCGGAACCGCTTGGTGGTAGCGGTTTTCAACGGCGCTCAGCACATAACGTTTGCCAGGGATGACACTGTCGGGATCGTATTTCAGATAAAACGAAGTGGCGGTCTGTTCGTCATGGTTGACGCGTACCAGTTCAACTTGCGGCTGCTCGAGTTCATGCAATCTGATGGTCACGGCTTCTTCAGCCGGGACCGTCGTGGGTTCCTGTACTTCGACATAAAGTTGCCCGATCGGGCTCAAGTGCAAGGTCTGACGATGCGGCGCCTTGTTGACGGTGACGAAGTAGTCCAGCTCGATCAGCAACGGTTGGCGGTTGTGGAGCATCTGGACATTGACCTGATACTTCACGCCCACATCGCTGTAAGGGTGGGGAAAGTCAAACTTCCATCCGGCGTCATAGAGCGAAGCATGGCGCCAGTCCTTGATCGTGACGGGCGCTGCAGAGTTGAGGCGTTTGACGCTGACCCGCGTTTCGCTGATGCCACCCTGTGGGGCAACAAAGTCCGCTGGCAGACTGAAGTTCAAAGTGACGCTGGGGGGTTGCTGATTTAACAGGCTCATCTCGATATCCGTATCGTGATTGGTTGATGGCGCCTATTAATTCATGAATCAACTAACGGGGCCATTGCAGGGCGTCCCCGTTAGTTGTCGGCAAGTTTCAGACTTGCGGTGCATCCGCTGTTTCGGCGGCATCTTCACTGCGATGCAGGGCTACCTGACGAATCGACAAACGAATCTCCGCCGGCAATACGCGTTTGGCCGCGCCTTCGGCCAGTTCGCCGAGCAGTTCGTGGTAGCTCAGCTTGCCGGCTTCGTCGCGACGCAGTACGTCGAGGTCGAGCAGGGTCTGGATGAAGTGACGGAACAGGCTCTTGTCGAAGAACTCCGGGGCGTTCAAACCGTGGAGGATCGACAGGCGCTGGGCCATGACCGTGCACAGGTCTTCCAGCTCTTCGGCGCTGATGCTGTGCTGGCCGCTGTTGAGCAGCAAGGACACGGTCATGTAGAAGCGCTGCAGGGTCTGGGCGATGCTTTTCGACAGCAGGGTCAGCAGCACAAAGTGCCGCGAACTTGGCGCCGGACGCATATACACATCCTTCTCGAAGCGCAGCAGGCCTTGCTCGACGAAGGCTTCCAGCCATTGATCGACCACGGCGTCGAGTTCGTCCAGGCTCCAGCGAATGAACAGCTCCGCCTGCAAGTACGGATACAGCGCGCGGGTGTAGCGCAGGATCTGTTCGCGGCTCATGCGCGAGGTGCTCTGGAAGAAACTCGCCAGCAGCGCCGGCAGGGCGAAGATGTGCAGCACGTTGTTGCGGTAGTAGGTCATCAGGACGGCGTTCTGCTCGTCCAGATAGAGAATCTTGCCCAGCGCATCGTTCTGCTCGGACAGCAGATCCATGTCCTTCACGTGTTCGATCAGCGCACGGCCATCGCCTTCCGGCAGGGTCGTGTGTGGCGAGTAGGGGACTTTGCGCAGCAGCGCCAGATACAGATCCAGCACCCGCGCCATCGCCCGATCGTCCAGCGCCAGGCGAGTGGTCGAGAGCAGTGCCAGCGCCACCAGATTGACCGGGTTGATCGCCGCCGCTTCGTTCAGGTGCTGTGCGACTTTCTCGCCGAGGCGATTGGTGGCTTCGTTGAGCCACGCCGGTTTGTACTGCGGGCCGAGTTCCTGTTGGCGCCAATCCGGCTGTTCGCTGTCGAGGAACTCCGCGAGTTTGATCGGCTCGCCGAAGTTCACCGCGACCTGACCGAAGCGCTGCTTGAGCGCGCCGATGACTTTGAAGATATCGAAGATCGACTCTTTCTTCTTGCTCGCGCCGCGCAGTTCGCCGAGGTAAGTACGACCTTCAAGCACGCGCTCGTAACCGATGTACACCGGCACGAAGACAATCGGCATGCGCGACGAGCGCAGGAAGCTGCGCATGGTGATCGCGAGCATCCCGGTTTTCGGTTGCAGCATGCGCCCGGTGCGCGAGCGGCCGCCCTCGACGAAGTATTCGACCGGAAAGCCTTTGGTGAACAGGGTGTGCAGGTATTCGTTGAACACCGAGGTGTACAGCGGATTGCCCTTGAACGTCCGGCGCATGAAGAACGCGCCACCACGCCGCAGCAGGCTGCCGATCACTGGCATGTTGAGGTTGATCCCGGCGGCGATGTGCGGCGGGGTCAGGCCGTTGCGGAACAGCAGGTACGAGAGCAGCAGGTAGTCGATGTGGCTGCGGTGGCACGGCACGTAGATCACTTCGTGACCCTGAGCGACCTTCTGCACGCCTTCGATGTGGTTGACCTTGATCCCGTCGTAGATCTTGTTCCAGAACCAGCTCAGCACCACTTCGAGGAAGCGGATCGCGGTGTAGGTGTAGTCCGAGGCGATTTCGTTGCCGTAGCGCAACGCCTGGGCCTTGGCTTTTTCCAGAGAGATGTTCTCGCGCTCGGCCTCTTCAACGATCGCTTGCTTGACCAGTGGCTGGTTGAGCAGGCCCTTGACCAGATTGCGCCGGTGGGAAATGTCCGGGCCGATCACCGCGGCTTTGAGGTTGCGGAAATGCACGCGCAGGATGCGCTGGGCCATGCGCACGGTGCGCTCGTGGCCCTTGTTGTGGTCGATCAGTTCGCGCAGGTGGATTGGCGCGGAGAACTGCACGCGAGTCTTGCGCCCCAGAACGATGATGCTCAGCAGCCGGCGCAAACGCCCGGTGACCGCCCAGCTGTCGGCGAACAGCAGCTTCCACGGACTGTTTTCGCTGTCCGGCGACTGGCCCCAGAACACGCTGACCGGAATGATCTGCGCGTCTTCGGCGGCGTTCTGGGTCAGGGCGCTGACCAGGCGGGTCAGGGTTGGCGGCGCGCCGCGCTTGTCTTGACGGCCGAGCCAGTCCGGGTCCGGCGTCAGGTAGAAAAACGCTGCCGGTTCGATCAACGGCCCGACGGACACCGGCAGCACCGGACGCGGCAGGCCGGCCTTGGTGCACTCGGTGTCGACTACTGCCAGATCGGTGAGCGAGGGATTTTGCAGGACGTAGAACACCGGACGACTGCGGTCGAGGTTGAGGGTGAACGACGACTGGTTGATCGTCTCCGAGCGAACCCAGAGGTACAACAGTCGGCGCAAGGTGCCAAACACAAGACGGCGGAACGGGGAACGGGTCATACGGCTTCTGCGTGAGTTGATAAAACCGAGCAGATGCTCGGGGGCGGACAGTGTGCCGGATTCATCGAAAATCGGCAAAAAAGCGGCGAAGTAAACTCCTGTTGAGAGTTTTCGTGCCTGTCATATACTCGGCAATCTGTCGCCGGGGCCCTTTATGGACGTCGGGCGCAGTCTGACGTTCCGCAAAGGCTTTCCTGCGAAAAGCCTGTTCAATAATAAAAAAGGAGTATGAACAGATGGCAACACGTGAAACCGGTAATGTGAAGTGGTTCAACGACGCCAAGGGCTACGGCTTCATTCAGCGCGACGACGGCGTGGACGTGTTCGTGCACTACCGCGCGATTCGCGGTGAAGGGCATCGCTCGCTGACTGAAGGTCAGCAGGTTGAATATGCGCTGGTGACGGGGGAGAAGGGGTTGCAGGCTGAGGACGTGGTAGGTCTGTAATACAACGCTCCAAAACACCCCAAAACCACTGTGGGAGCGGGCTTGCTCGCGAATGCGGTGTATCAGTCACTATTGATATCGACTGATACACCGCATTCGCGAGCAAGCCCGCTCCCACATGGGATCTGTGTTGACTGCGATTACGCGGTTTTCCAGGTGATCTCTTCTTCACCGTCCTCGCTGATGCGAATCCAGCGATCCGCCGTTTCTTCGCCTTCTTCCTCGACCCACGTGCCCGGTGCGCAACGCACTTCGACGTTCAGCGCGGCAAAGGCGGCGCGGGCGCAGGCGATGTCGTCGTCCCATGGGGTCGCATCGCTTTCCAGGTACAGGCTGTTCCACTTGCCCACGGCTTTCGGCAACCAGGTCACCGGCACATTGCCGGCCTTGCATTTGTAGGTCTGGCCTTTCTGTACCCAGTCGCTGCACGGGCCCAGGGCTTCGCCGAGCCAGGCGGAAATCGCCTTGTGGTCGACGTCGGCGTCTTTCAGGTAAATCTCGATATCCGGTTGGCGCATGGATGTCCTCACTGCGGGTCTGAAAAATCCATTCGCGGATTTAGCCGGCCCCGGGCACTTGCCCGAGACCAAAAGTTATTGAAGAACGAAATAATCGTAGCGCATCGACACGGTGGTCACGAACGGCTCGGCCTGTTCGATCACTGCGGCGCGGCGTTCGGCACTGGCGCGCCAGCCGTGGGGTGTCATCGCCAACAGGTTGGCGCGATCCTCGGGCTTGTCCAGCGTCAGTTTGAATTCCAGGGTTTCGCTGTGCGCCAGCGCCATGCCTTCCGGCACCAGGGCCAGATGCTTGTCGTCGGTGTATTCGCGCACTTCGTCGTACAGGCGTTCGCGCAGTTCCATCAGGTGGCCGCTGGTCGGGCCGACCTTCATCAGGCCGCCGCCGACGCTGAGCAGGCGCTTGGCTTCTGCCCAGTCCAGCGGACTGAAAACGCTGGCGAGAAACTGGCAACTGCCCGACGCCAACGGCACGCGGGCCATGCTGGCGATCAACCAGGTAAGCGCCGGATTACGCTTGCAGGCGCGTTTCACCGCCTCGCGGGAGATGTCCAGCGCGTAGCCATCGGCGTCCGGCAAAGCTTCGGCGATTTGTGCGGTGTAGTAACCCTCGCCGCAACCGATATCGACCCAGCGTGCCGGCGCATAACTTGCCGCCAGTTCGGCCAGACGCTTGGCCACCGGAGCGTAATGCCCAGCGTTCAGGAAGTCGCGGCGCGCCTCGACCATCGCCTGATTGTCGCCAGGGTCGCGACTGTTCTTGTGCTGCACCGGCAACAGGTTCAGGTAGCCCTGACGCGCACGGTCGAAGCGGTGGCCGGCGGGGCAGACCACGCCGTTGTCGACGCTGTTCAGCGGTTCACTGCAGATCGGGCACGCGAGCATCAGGCGAGCAACTTGATCAGAGTCTGGTAGTAGATCTCGGTCAGCACGTCGAGATCGGCCGCCAGCACACGCTCGTTGACCTGGTGAATGGTCGCGTTGACCGGGCCCAGCTCAACCACTTGCGTGCCCATGGTCGCGATGAAACGGCCATCAGAGGTACCGCCGCTGGTCGACGCCTTGGTCTCGCGGCCGGTGATGTCCTTGATGCTCGACGACACCGCGTCGAGCAGCGCGCCCGGCTCGGTGAGGAACGGTAGACCGGACAGCGCCCAGTCGATGTGCCAGTCCAGATCGTGTTTGTCGAGGATGTCGGCCACGCGTTTCTGCAGGCCTTCGACGGTGGATTCGGTGGAGAAGCGGAAGTTGAACACCGCCACCAGATCACCCGGGATCACGTTGGTCGCGCCGGTGCCGGAGTTGAGGTTGGAAATCTGGAAACTGGTTGGCGGGAAGAAATCGTTGCCGTGATCCCAGTGCTCGGCGGCCAGTTCGGCCAGCGCGGGGGCTGCGAGGTGGATCGGGTTCTTCGCCAGATGCGGGTAGGCCACGTGGCCCTGCACCCCGCGCACGGTGAGCTTGGCGCCGAGCGAGCCGCGACGACCGTTTTTCACCACGTCACCGACCAGTGTGGTGCTCGACGGTTCGCCGACGATGCACCAGTCCAGACGCTCTTTGCGCGCCACCAGACGTTCCACCACCGCTTTGGTGCCGTGGTGCGCCGGGCCTTCTTCGTCGCTGGTGATCAGGAACGCGACCTTACCCTTGTGGTTCGGGTAGTCGGCGACAAAGCGCTCGGCGGCGACGGTCATCGACGCCAGGCTGCCTTTCATGTCGGCCGCGCCGCGACCGCAGAGCATGCCGTGTTCATCGATCACGGCGTTGAACGGTTCGATCTGCCAGGCAGTCACCGGACCGGTCGGCACCACGTCGGTGTGGCCGGCGAAGCACAGCACCGGACCGTCGTCGTTGCCGTGGGTGGCCCAGAAGTTGTCCACGTCCTCGATGCGCATCGGCTCCAGGGTGAAACCGGCATCGCCCAGGCGCTGCATCATCTGCTTCTGGCAATCGGCGTCGACCGGCGTCACGGATGGACGGCGGATCAGGTCGATGGCGAGTTGGAGGGTCGGCGAAAGGTCGGCGTGGGCCGTCATGGAAAACTCCGGAGTCATGAATGTGGGCGCGGACTGACTGTAGGAGTGAGCCTGCTCGCGATTGCAGTGTGTCAGTCAACTTAAACATTGATTGTTACAACGCAATCGCGAGCAGGCTCACTCCTACAGGGGATGGTGTCCGGTCAGTCAGACCGTGTATCCCGCCAAGCCCTGCAAAATGGCGGTTATCTTAAAGCAAAACGGCGACCATTGGCCGCCGTTTAGTGCTTCGTCGAGGAATTAGACGACAGGCGCCGGTTCAGGCGCTGTCGCAGGTTTTGGCAGCGACGAGAGGAACGCCATGATCAGCGCGGCCAGGTACGGCAGCGACTGCACCAGCAGCATCGCCACCCAGAAGCGCATGTCGTTGCTCGGAATGCCCTGCACCAGGTAGATCCCCAGCGCCGCGCCCCACAACAGCAGCATGATGAACAGCTCTTCGCGCGCTTCGGAAATCGCCACCCAGAAGCCATGGTTGTCGGCGTTTTTCGGCGTGCGGAAGAACGGAATGCTGCTGGTGAAGAAGCCGTACAGCACCGCTTTGGCGATGGTGTGCGACAACGCCAGGCCAGCCAGTGCGGCGCAGAACGCATCCTTGAGGTTCACGCCCACGGCGCGACGGTAGAGGAAGATGATCTTGCCGACCTTGAACACGAACAGCGCCAGTGGCGGGATTGCGAAGATCAGCAGCGGCGGATCGACCCGTTGCGGCACGATGATCATCGCCGCCGACCACAACAGTGCGCCGACGGTGAAGAAGATGTTCATGCCGTCCGCGACCCATGGCAACCAGCCCGCGAGGAAGTGGTAACGCTGGCCACGGGTCAGCTCGGTGTCCTTGCCGCGCAGCAGGCTGCGGGTGTGGCGCTTGATGATCTGGATCGCGCCGTAGGCCCAGCGGAAACGCTGCTTCTTGAAGTCGATGAAGGTGTCCGGCATCAGACCCTTGCCGTAACTGTCGTGGTAATACGCCGCCGACAGGCCTTTCTCGAACACGCGCAGACCCAGCTCGGCGTCTTCACAGATGCACCAGTCGGCCCAGCCCAGCTCTTCCAGAACCGAACGTCGGGTCATGGTCATGGTGCCGTGCTGGATGATCGCGTCGCGGTCGTTGCGGGTGACCATGCCGATGTGGAAGAAACCTTTGTATTCGGCGTAGCAGAGCTTCTTGAAGGTGCTTTCGTTCTGGTCGCGATAGTCCTGCGGCGACTGCACCACGGCGATTTTCGGATCGGCGAAGTGCGGCACCATGTGCTTGAGCCAGTTCGGATGCACGCAGTAGTCGGAGTCGATCACCGCGATCACTTCGGCGTCCTTGGCGGTATGCGGAATCAGGTAGTTCAGCGCGCCGCCCTTGAAACCGGCCAGGGGCGAAACGTGGAAGAACTTGAAACGCGGGCCGAGGGTTGCGCAGTAGTCGCGCACCGGCTCCCACACGGCCGGGTCTTTGGTGTTGTTGTCGATGATCAGGACTTCATAGTCCGGATAATCGAGGGCGGCCAGGGCGTCGAGGGTCTGTTTGACCATCTCCGGCGGCTCGTTGTAGCACGGTACGTGGATCGAGACTTTCGGTCTGTAGTCCGAATCGCCCACCACCGGCAGGAATTCACGCCGGCGCTTGTGGGTCCAGACTGCTTCGGCCAGTTCATGCGCCTCGGTCAGCAACACGATGAACACCCCGAGCGCACCCAGCGCCAGCAGGAAACCCACCGTCAGGCTGAACCACGTGCTGTATTGCTGGCTGTAGTCGTAACCGATCCACACCAGCACCGAACCGCAGAGGAACGCGATAAAGGTCAGGAAGGTGCGGCCACGCTGGCGCAGGGCCGAGCCGTCGATCATCAGCAGGGTCAGCGACAGCAGTGCCAGCACCACCGAACCGATGGCCAGCACGCGCCATTGCGGGATGGCGACGACCGGGCCTTCGAAGTTGAATTTCTGCTGGCGGGCGGCGTTGAACACGCCCCAGTAGGCGCCCACCGAACCTTCGTCACTGGCCTTCCACGGCTGGTCGAACGCTTCGATCACGAAGTAGTTGAAGCCTTGGCGGTTGAGCTTGTTGACCAGTGTGCGCAGGTAGATCGCCTGATCCGCCGGCGACGCATCGGCGCCACCGCGCATGCGACCGTTGCTCGGCCAGCCGACTTCGGACAGCAGCAGCGGCTTTTTCGGGAACAGCTTTTTCAGGTCACGGGCACGGTCGAAGACGAACTGCCCGGCCTTGTCGACCGGGATGAATTCCCAGTACGGCAGGACGTGCGCAGCGATCAGGTCAACGTGCTTGGCCAGCTCCGGGTGTTCTTCCCAGACGTGCCACTGCTCGGAGGTGGTCACCGGCACTTTCACCGCCGCGCGCACCCGATCCAGCAGCACGCTCAGTTGCTCGGCAGTGATTTCCTTGCGGAAGATCGCTTCGTTACCGACCACCACGCGAACCACGCTGCGCGAGGTGTTGGCCAGTTCGATGGCGCGCTGGATTTCCCGCTCGTTGCGTTCCTGATCGGGGCTGATCCAGACCCCGAGGGTCACGCGCAGACCGAACTCTTCCGCCAGTTTCGGGATGTCCTGCAGCGAACCGTCGACCGAGTAGATGCGGATGTTGTCCGTCAGCTTGCTCATGATCTCCAGGTCGCGGCGCATTTCGTCGTCAGTCGGATACTGATCCTTCTGCGGGAGCTGGCCCTGCTGGAATGGCGAATAGGAAAAACCGGAGATCTGTTCCGGCCAGTTGGGCGCGGAGACCGGGCGGTTGATCAGCGCCCAGAAACCGGTGAACAGGGCGGCGATTGCCAGAACCACCACCAGGTTGAGACCAAATTTACGCGATGACATAGCTATTTCGGGTTCCAAAGGCTGTGGAACGAAGGAACGGATCGGCTTACGCCAAAAGGGCGCGAATCCTACACCGGCAGTTCACTGCTCGTACACCGGGCAGGAAAATGCCCGACATTGGGCAGTCCAACCTGATTTAAGTTCTTTAGTAACAGCTTGTAAGAGAAAACTTTGTTATTCAGTTATAGCAATTCCCGTGGCGAGGGAGCTTGCTCCCGCCGGACTGCGAAGCAGTCCGCTTTTCAAGGGCCGCTTCGCGACCCGGCGGGAGCAAGCTCCCTCGCCACAAGGCTTGTGCAAAACGGCGGCGTTCACCGTTCATAGCGTCAAAGATGCTCTTGGCCGCCGACGGCCCTATAATGCGCGCCGGTTTTTGGGGTAATGGTCATGAGTACAGAAGATCCGCGGTTTGCAGGCATCGCCCGTTTGTATGGCATCGAGGGCCTTGAGCGCCTGCGTGCGGCCCATGTGGCGATTGTCGGCGTCGGTGGCGTCGGTTCCTGGGCGGCGGAAGCCATGGCCCGCTGTGGCGTGGGCGAGATTTCGCTGTTCGACCTCGACGACGTCTGCGTCAGCAACGCCAACCGCCAGTTGCATGCGCTGGACAGCACCGTCGGCAAACCCAAGGTCGAGGTGATGGCCGAGCGCCTGCGCGGGATCAATCCGGATTGTACGGTGCATGCGGTGGCGGACTTCGTGACGCGCGACACCATGGCCGAGTACATCACGCCGAACATCGACTGCGTGATCGACTGCATCGACGCGGTCAACGCCAAGGCTGCACTGATCGCCTGGTGCAAACGCCGCAAGATTCAGATCATCACCACGGGCGGTGCGGGTGGGCAGATCGATCCGACGCTGATTCAGGTCTGCGACCTCAACCGGACCTTCAACGACCCGCTGGCCTCGAAAGTGCGCTCGACCCTGCGCCGCGACTACGGTTTCTCGCGCACCGTGACCCGCCATTACAGCGTGCCGTGCGTGTTCTCCACTGAACAGCTGCGCTATCCGAAACCGGACGGCAGCATCTGTTTGCAGAAGAGTTTTGTCGGCGATGGCGTGAAGCTCGACTGCGCCGGCGGGTTTGGCGCGGTGATGATGGTCACGGCGACGTTCGGCATGGTCGCGGCGACCAAGGCTGTGGACAAGATTGTGGCGGGTGTGCGGCGGCCGGCGGATCGGGTCAAACCTCAGGTTTGATTCTGGGGCTGAGGGCCTCATCGCGAGCAGGCTCACTCCTACAGGGGAACGCATTCCAATTGTAGGAGTGAGCCTGCTCGCGATGGCTGCGAAGCAGCCGCTTTATTTAGCCAACTCATTCATGCGCTTGAGCACGGCATTCAAGCCATTACTGCGCGACGGCGACAATTGCCGCGACAGCCCCAGTTGATTGAACCAGTCGGGCAAATCCACCTGCTGCAACTCGGCAGCGCTCAAACCGTTGACCCGCAACAGCAGCAACGCCACCAACCCGCGAATCATCCGCGCATCGCTGGCAGCGCTGAACTGCCAGTGGCCGTCCTGCAATTCCCCCACCAGCCACATCTGACTTTCACAGCCATGCACCCGGTTGGCCTCGCATTTGTCCGCGTCATCCAGCGGCGGCAGACGATCGCCAAACTGCATCAGCAACCGTGCGCGCTGTTCCCAACCGGCAGCATTCTGAAAGGTCTGCAGCGCTTCGGCAGCGGCGAGCGGCAGGCTCATCGCAGCAACTCCAGGGCCTGATCCAACGCTTCGAAGAAACGCTCCAGATCCTCGGAGTCGTTGTACAGCGCCAGCGACACGCGAATCGCCCCGGCCAGCTCAAAGCTTTTCAGCAACGGCATGGCGCAGTGATGCCCGGCGCGCACGGCGATGCCTTGTTCGGTGAGCAGGTGCGCCAGATCGGCGTTGTGCACACCCTCGACGACAAAACTCGCCAGCGCCAATTGCGGCTTGCCGAGCAGACGAATGCCGTTGCGCGCGGCCAGGCCTTGCAGCAGGTAGGCGTGCAGCGCCGCTTCGTGGGCCGACACCGCGTCCTGATCCAGCCCTGCCAGATAATCGAGAGTTGCGCCGAGGCCGATCACGCTGGCAATCGGCGGCGTACCCGCCTCGAAACCCAACGGGGCAGGGCGGAAGCGCGCATCGTGATAATTGGCTTCCAGCACCATTTCGCCGCCGAACTGCCACGGCTGCAGTTGCTCAAGCGCCTTGTTGCGCCCGAACAACACACCGAGACCATCGGGGCCGTACAGTTTGTGGCTGGAAAACACGTAGAAGTCGCAACCCAGTGCCTGCACGTCGTGGCGACCATGCACCACACCTTGGGCGCCATCGACCACGGTCAGCGCGTTCTGCGCCTTGGCCATCGCCAGCAGCGCTGGTAGCGGTTGCCAGGCACCGAGCACGTTGGACAGCTGACTGACCGCCAGCAAGCGAGTGCGCGGGGTGATCAAACGCACGGCGGCGCCGAGGTCGATCACGCCGTCGGCGTCCAGCGGCAGGATCACCAGTTTCAGCTCGCGACGCTGCGCCAGTTGCTGCCACGGCAGCAGGTTGGCGTGATGCTCCAGGGCGCTGATGACAACTTCATCGCCCGGATGGAAAAGATGCTCAAGGCCATAGGCCAGGAGATTCAGCGCGCTGGTGGCGCCGTGGGTGAAGATGATCTGCCCGCTGTCACCAGCATTCAGCCACTGGGCAACCTTGAGCCGACTGTCTTCGAACGCCTGCGTCGCGTGGGCGCCGGGCAGATGCTGCGCACGATGCACATTGGCTGCGCCGTTGGCGTAGTAGTGCGTTAGCGCGTCGAGCAGGGCCTGGGGTTTTTGCGTGGTGGCGGCGTTGTCCAGATAGGTCTGGTCCTGCCGTTGCAGGGCGGCGATGGCCGGAAAATCGGCGCGCCAGGGGGAGGGAATCATCATCTGTTCAGCCCTGTGAACTTGGGCGGGTGTACACCGAACCTTGTGGGAGCGAGCTTGCTCGCGAAAGCGGCGTGTCAGTCGAAATCAGTGGTGACTGACGCACCGCCTTCGCGAGCAAGCCCGCTCCCACAGGGGGATTGGGTGGCTGCTTAGTTGTGAGCGTGCAGCGCTTCGTTCAGCTCGATCGCCGATTTGTGGGTTTTGCACTCCACGGCACCGGTTTCCGAGTTGCGACGGAACAACAGGTCGGTCTGACCGGCCAGTTCACGCGCCTTCACCACCTTGACCAGGTTGTTGTGCTCGTCCAGCAGCGCCACCTTGGTGCCGGCGGTCACGTACAGGCCCGACTCGACGGTGTTGCGGTCGCCCAACGGGATACCGATACCGGCGTTGGCGCCGATCAGGCAGCCTTCGCCGACCTTGATCACGATGTTGCCGCCGCCCGACAGGGTGCCCATGGTCGAGCAGCCGCCGCCCAGGTCCGAACCCTTGCCGACGAACACGCCAGCGGACACGCGGCCTTCGATCATGCCCGGGCCTTCGGTGCCGGCGTTGAAGTTGATGAAGCCTTCGTGCATCACGGTGGTGCCTTCGCCCACGTAAGCGCCCAGACGCAGACGTGCCGCGTCAGCGATACGCACGCCGGCCGGAACCACGTAGTCGGTCATTTTCGGGAACTTGTCCACCGAGAACACTTCCAGCAGCTCGCCGCGCAGACGCGCTTCCAGTTGCAGTTCGGCCAGTTCGCTCAGGTCGATTGCACCCTGGCTGGTCCAGGCCACGTTCGGCAGCAGCGGGAAGATCCCGGCCAGGCTTACGCCGTGCGGCTTGACCAGACGATGCGACAGCAGGTGCAGCTTGAGGTAGGCCTCAGGCGTCGAGGTCAGTTGTGCGTCTTCGGCCAGCAGGGTGGCGACCAGCGGCTTGTGGCTCTCGGCCAGACGGGTCAGCAGTTTGCCTTGAACGGCGTCGATGCCTTTGACCGCTTCAGCCAGTTGCGCAGCCTGTGCAGTGGTGAAGGTGATGGCCTGGTTGCCTTCGGTGTAACCGAGGATCGGCGCCACGGCGGCGACCAGTTCGGCCGAAGGGTTGAGCAGTGGCTGAGCGTAGAACACTTCCAGCCACGCGCCTTGACGGTTCTGAGTGCCGACACCAAAGGCGATGCTGAACAGAGAGTTGGACATGTGAATACCTCTAGCAATAAGTGACGGGCTGCTTACTTGAGTGCGGCCGCGTAGATGTCTGGCTTGAAGCCAATCAGGGTTCGGTCACCGAGATCGAGCACCGGGCGCTTGATCATCGAGGGTTGAGCGAGCATCAGTTCGATGGCTTTCGACTGGTCGAGATCGGCTTTACGTTCGTCGTCGAGTTTGCGAAAGGTCGTGCCTGCACGGTTCAACACCGTTTGCCAGCCGTGCTCGTCACACCATTGGGTCAGGTGCTCACGGTCGATACCGGCGGTTTTGTAATCGTGGAAGTCGTAGCTGACAGCGTGTTCATCGAGCCAGGTGCGCGCCTTCTTCATGGTGTCGCAGGCTTTGATGCCGAAAAGGTGCAACGTTTTACTTGAAACGGTCAAGGAATCGCCCCCTTTACAGGTGCTGGAAAAAAATGGTGTCGGATTATGCCATGACCAAAGCGTTTCGGGCGCCCGGCTTCATTTGGCAATGCAAAACCCTGTGGGAGCGAGCTTGCTCGCGAAGGGGCCGTGTCAGTCAAAATCTCTGTTAATGACACACCGTATTCGCGAGCAAGCTCGCTCCCACATTGGAATGGCGTTGCGGGCGTGCGACATAGGTGCAACGGTCAGACGCATCCTAAGCGGCTAATATGGCAGTTCAACGCTGTCGATTGCCTGAGATTTCCGCTTTATGCAAACCGCTTACACCGTCCTTATCCTGCTGATGCTGGTCAGCGTTTCGCGTCTGGTTGGACGGGTCATCCCGCTGCCGCTACCCCTCGTGCAAATCGCCGCCGGTGCCTTGCTGGCCTGGCCGACGCTGGGCCTGCACGTGGCGCTGGATCCGGAACTGTTCCTGTTTCTGTTCCTGCCGCCGCTGCTGTTTTCCGACGGCTGGCGCATGCCCAAACGCGAATTCTGGCATTTGCGTGGGCCGATCCTGACGCTGGCGGTGGGCCTGGTGCTGTTCACCGTGGTCGGCGCCGGGTACTTCATTCACTGGCTGTTGCCGAGCATTCCGCTGCCGGTAGCCTTTGCGCTGGCCGCCGTGCTGTCGCCGACCGACGCCGTGGCCGTCTCGGCCATTTCGCAGAACCGTTTGCCGACACCGCTGATGCACATGCTGCAGGGCGAAGCGCTGATGAACGACGCCTCGGGTCTGGTGACGTTCAAGTTTGCCCTCGTCGCGGCAGTGACCGGGGTGTTCTCGCTGGCCAATGCCAGCCTGACCTTCGTGCTGGTGGCGGTCGGCGGGCTGGCGGTCGGTGTCGCGCTGAGCTGGCTGGTCGGGCGTTTGCGCGCATGGATGATTGCCCGTGGCTGGGATGATCCGGCCACCCATGTGGTGTTCATGTTGCTATTGCCGTTCGCCGCTTATGTACTGGCCGAGCGACTGGGTGCATCGGGGATTCTTTCGGCCGTCGCGGCGGGGATGATGCAGAGCTGGCTCGATCTGTTGCCACGGCAGACCAGCACCCGTCTGCTCAACCGTAGCGTCTGGTCATTGCTGGAGTTCGCCTTCAACGGTCTGATCTTCCTGCTGCTGGGCCTGCAATTGCCGGACATCATCAAAGCCGTGGTCAGCCACGAACCGACGTTGTGGCCGACCCTGCTGTATCGCGGCCTCGACGTGGTGGCGATTTTTCTCGCGCTGGTGCTGCTGC
Source organism: Pseudomonas sp. MWU16-30322 (assembly GCF_020515535.1). Lineage (NCBI taxonomy): Bacteria > Pseudomonadati > Pseudomonadota > Gammaproteobacteria > Pseudomonadales > Pseudomonadaceae > Pseudomonas > Pseudomonas sp. MWU16-30322. The sequence goes on along the minus strand of NZ_JAIWYL010000006.1, from coordinate 122,716 downwards.
GCTTTATCTGGGTGCAGAGCATCTGGCGTTTGTCGGTGCTGCTGCGGCGGTTGCGCGGCAAGGGTGACCTGACGCAAGTACCCACGGCGCGCTCCTGCTGGTTGCTGACCGTTGGCGGTGTGCGCGGCGCGGTGACGCTGGCCGGTGTGATGTCGGTGCCGATGTTGATGGGGGCTGAGGCGTTTCCCGAGCGTGATCTGCTGATCTTTATTGCCGCCGGGGTGATCCTGTTGTCGCTGATTGTGGCGTGCATCGCCTTGCCGTTGCTGTTGCGCGGTATCGAAAAAAGTCCGGACGACAAGCGTCGTCAAGAAGTGCGCGATGCCTGGCGCAAGACCGCCGAAGCAGCGATCCATGCGTTGGAAACCGAAGAAGTTGCGCCGCAGGATGCCGCGCAGGCGGCGCTTTCGGCTGAACTCAAGGCGCGGATCATGTCCGAATACCGGCATCAGCTTGAGGTGTTCAACGATTCGGCTGAAGCCCAGGCGCTGGCGTTCCAGATGGATCTGCTGGAACGCCGTTTGCGCTTGAAGGCACTGCGCGCGCAGCGCCTGGAGTTGTATAGCCTGAGCCGTCAGCACCAGATTGGTGATGACGTGCTCAGAGAAGTATTGGGCGAACTTGATTTGAGCGAGGCGAATCTGGGGCAGGTCAAATAGCCTGATGGGGTGAGTTCACTCACACACCGGGTAGGGATAAGCGTTCGACATGAAGATTTTGTCCTGTTCGCTGAGATCCAGATTAATGAAGAGCTGGAAGTCACCGAGGGTCCAGGACTGCTTGATGCGATAGTGCATGATCGACGTTCGATCGTACGCCGAATAGATGCTTTCGTCGGGATTGCCGCGATCAAAGTACCAGTCGTGCAGGCGTTTGCGCGTCACGCTGGCCCGGTAGTCGTCTTCTTCCGGGTTGGCAGTTAATTCATGTTCCTCATAAATGGCTGGCATGTCCCAGGGGATGTTTGCTGTCGGGTTGGTTTGCTCATGCTCTGCGCCAAGCATGTGGCCGAACTCGTGCATTACATTGGCTGCGAAGTAACGTGCGCTGCCGGCTGGGTGGGGCCAGAGTCTCATGGTCGGCTCATCGGGGAATAACCGGGCATCGGTACCAATAAATGAAGAAAACGTTCCTTCCTGGCTGAGTATGCGGATATCGCCCGCTTCACCTTCGACGAAATCAAACTTCAAATTAATGTGCGGCAACCAGTTGCTGGCGGCGGCGATGGTCGCGTCCTTGAATTCTTGCGTGCCATTGAGGAAGGCGATGCGAAGTGTGCAGCCGGGTGTCCAGAATTTCGCCGGATTATTTTTAGCCCACATGTTTCTGAAACTCCCGAGCGTGTTTCAGAGACCGGAATATTTGCGTGTTTTCAGATTTTCTGCGTGGGTGAGGCCATGTTGAGTGCATAACTGAACATCCATGTTTTCATTCTTCAGGTTTAACTTGTCGGGTTGCTTGGTGTTCCCGGCAAGTCGCTTTGAATGAGGGATGCTAGTGACTGAACTTGAGTGGGTAAATTGAATATGTGTGCGGTTTTATGACGGGTCACCGTGCCAGCAGAACTGGCACGGTAAAGTAACTTATGACTGGCGAGTGACGAACGCGCGAATCCGCTCTGCGGCCTCGACACACTCGGCCAGTGGCGCGACCAGCGCCATGCGCACACGCCCGGCCCCCGGATTGACGCCGTCTACATCTCGCGACAAATACGAGCCCGGCACCACGGTCACGTGTTCCTGTTCGAACAGGTCGCGGCAGAAGGCGGCATCGTCGCCGGCCACGTTCGGCCACAGGTAGAAGCTGCCGTCCGGACGCTGCACATCCATCACCGGGCTGAGGATTGCCAGGACTGCGTCAAACTTCTCGCGGTACAGCGCACGGTTGGCGCGTACATGTACTTCGTCATTCCACGCGGCGACGCTGGCCAGTTGGGTTTGCACCGGCATCGCGCAGCCGTGGTAGGTGCGGTACAGCAGGAAACCCTTGAGGATATCGGCGTCACCGGCGACGAAACCGGAGCGCAGGCCCGGCAGGTTGGAGCGCTTGGACAGGCTGTGGAACACCACGCAGCGGTTGAAGTCCTTGCGGCCCAGTTCGACGCAGGCACTGAGCAGGCCTGGCGGCGGGGTCTGTTCGTCGAAGTACAGTTCGCTGTAGCACTCGTCGGCGGCGATCACGAAGTCGTATTCGTCGGCCAGGGCGATGAGTTTTTTCAGCACGTCGACCGGGATCAGTGCGCCGGTCGGGTTGCCCGGCGAGCACAGGAACAGGATCTGGCAGCGTTTCCAGATGTCCGGCGAGACTGCATCGAAATCCGGGTTGAAGCCGTTTTCGTCCAGGCATGGCAGGTAGTGCGGCTTGGCCCCGGCGAGGAACGCTGCGCCTTCGTAGATCTGATAGAACGGATTCGGGCTGACCACCAGTGCATCGTCACCGCGATTGACCACGGTCTGAGTGAAGGCGAACAGCGCTTCGCGGGTACCGTTGACCGGCAGCACATTGCGCGCCGGATCGATCCAGCCGCTCGGTACGCCAAAACGACGTTCGCACCAGCCGGCGATGGCTTCGCGCAGGGCCGGGATGCCAAGGGTGGTCGGATACACCGCCATCTGATCCAGATTGTTCGCCAGCGCTTCGGCGACAAAGCTTGGCGAGCGGTGTTTCGGCTCGCCGATCGACAGGGCGATCGGGCGTTTGTCCGGGTTCGGCGTGACCGTGCCAAGCAGGGCGCGGAGCTTTTCGAACGGGTAGGGCTGGAGCTGGTTCAGAGCGTTGTTCATGGGGGCCTCGTTCAATGTGGGAGCGGGCTTGCTCGCGAAAGCGGTGTCATTGAATGATGTGCTGCCTGACACACCGCTTTCGCGAGCAAGCCCGCTCCCACAGGGGGGAAGTTGCTGGATCAAATACTGATGCGCGAAAGCTTGATATCCGGTTCCTGATTGACGCTCAGTTGCTCGACGATTGCGTCCTGCAAGCGGCTGCACAGCAGCGGGTCGGAGAGCGGCTGGTTGTGGGCGTCGGTGATGAAGAACACGTCTTCCACGCGTTCGCCCAGGGTCGCAATCTTGGCGTTCTGCAGCGACAGGTCGAACTCGAGGAAGATCCCGCCGATCCGCGCCAGCAGGCCCGGGCGGTCAGGGGCGGTGAGTTCCAGCACCGTCACCGGACGCTGGGCGTCGTTGTGGATCGTCACCTGCGGCGCGAAGGCGAAGTGCTTGAGCTGGCGCGGCACCCGGCGCTGGATGATCGTCGGGTAGTCGTCGGGGTTGCGCAGGGCTTCGGTCAGACCGTCGCGAATCTGTTTGACCCGCGCCGGGTTATCGCCGATCGAGTCGCCGTCGGTGTCGAGCACGATGTAGGTGTCGAGGGTGAACTGGCTGCTCGAGGTGATGACCCGGGCGTCGTGAATGTTCAGGTTGAGCTGGTCCATCGCGGCCACGGTCACGGCGAAGAAATCGTGCTGATCCGGGGCGTAGATGAAGATCTGCGTGCCACCCTCGAATTCGCGTTGGGTGGTTTCCTTGATCAGCACCAGCGGACCGCCATCGGCCGGCTGCTGCAGGATCGCGTCACTGTGCCAGGCCACGTCGCCGGCGGTATGACGGAGGAAATAGTCATCGCCCAACTGCGCCCACAACTGCTCGACGTCGTCCGGGTCGGTGCCGCCGCGCACCAGAATGTCCAGTGCCGCGCTCTGGGTCTGGCGGATCTGCTCTTCGCGATCCACCGGGTTTTCCAGGCCACGGCGCAGGGCGCGTTTGGTCTCGGTGTAGAGCTGGCGCAACAGGCTCGCGCGCCACGAGTTCCACAGCGTCGGATTGGTCGCGTTGATGTCGGCCACGGTCAGCACATACAGATAGTCCAGACGGGTTTCGTCGCCGACGATCTGCGCGAAATCGTGGATCACTTGCGGGTCGGACAGATCCTTGCGCTGTGCGGTGGTCGACATCACCAGGTGGTTCTGCACCAACCAGACGATCAGGCGGCTGTCCCACAGCGGCAACTGATGGCGCTGACAGAACGCTTCGGCATCGACCGCGCCGATGTCCGAATGATCGCCATGCCGGCCCTTGCCGATGTCGTGGTACAGACCGGCCATGTAGATGAGTTCGGGCTTGGGCAGTTTGGCCATGAGTTTCGCCGCCAGCGGGAATTTTTCCGACACCTGGCTGTACTGCAACTTACGCAGGTGCTTGATCAGGTTCAGGGTGTGCGCATCGACCGTATAGATGTGGAACAGGTCATGCTGCATCTGTCCGACGATAAAGCCGAACTCCGGCAGGTAACGCCCGAGAATGCCGTAACGGTTCATCCGCCGCAGGTTGCGATGGATGCCGATCTTGCACTTGAACAGCTCGATGAACAGGCTGGTATTGCGGATGTCGTTGCGGAAGTTGTCGTCGATCAGATGACGATTTTCCCGCAGCAGACGAATGGTGTCGGCGCGCACACCTTTGATTTCCGGCTGCTGGGCCATCAGCACGAAGATCTCGAGCATGGCGAACGGCGTGCGGCGGAACACGTTGTCGTTACGTGCTTCGATGTAGCCGTCGTGCAGCTGGAAACGCGAGTTGATCGGCTGCGGCGGTGCCTCATCTTCCGGGGCGAGGATCACTTCCTCGAAGTGCTGGATGATCAGGTCGCTGAGCTGGGCGATGCTCATGACCACGCGGAAGTACTGCTGCATGAAGTTTTCGACGGCCTGTTTGGCGTCGTCACCTTCAAAGCCCAGCAGGCCGGCGATGGTCCGCTGATGGTCGAACAGCAGGCGGTCTTCCGAGCGGCCGGCGAGCATGTGCAGGGCGTAACGGACTTTCCAGAGAAATTCCTGGGAGGAGGCCAGCAGGGCGTTTTCGCTCTCGACCAGGAAACCTTCGCCGGCGAGGGCGCGCAGGTTCAGGGTGCCGTACTGACGCCGGGCCACCCACAGAATCGTCTGGATATCCCGCAGGCCGCCGGGCGAGCCTTTGACGTTGGGTTCCAGGTTGTATTCGGTGTCGTTGTACTTGTGGTGGCGGGCCTTCTGCTCGGCGCGCTTGGCCAGGAAGAACTCCTTGGCCGGCCACATGTGTGCGGTGCTGGTGACATCGAGCATGCGCTGGCGCAGACGCTCGGGGCCGCAAATGGTGCGGCTTTCCATGAGGTTGGTGACCACGGTCAGGTCGGCGCGGGCCTCTTCGGCGCATTCGTCGACCGAACGCACGCTCTGCCCGACCTCCAGACCGATGTCCCACAGCAGCGTCAGAAAACGCTCGATGGAATCGCGGAAAACTTCGTGGTCGGCGCTGTCCAGCAGGATCAGCAGGTCGATGTCGGAATACGGGTGCAACTCACCACGGCCGTAACCGCCGACCGCGACCAGCGCGATGTCGGCGTCTTCGCTCCAGTTGAACTGCTCCCAGGCCTTTTGCAGGATGTTGTCGACGAACCAGGCACGGTCTTCGATCAGCCGGCGGATGTCGCGGCCGCTGCGAAAACGCGTGTCGAGGACCTCGCGAGCCTGGCGGATCGCCTTCTTGAACGCCGCAATGGGACTCGCTTTCAGGGCCAGTTCAGCCTGGAACTGGCCGCGGTCGAAGAGTTCGGGATCCACCTGCGGCATCGATTGGCTTTCCTTCTATAAGGCTGGGAGCGTTCTTGGGATCAGGCCGAGACGCGCGGGATGGTGTCGTCAGCGCGCAGGGTGAAGATCTCGTAGCCGGTGTCGGTCACCAGCAGGGTGTGTTCCCACTGTGCCGAGAGCTTGCGGTCTTTGGTGATCGCGGTCCAGCCGTCACCCAGCACCTTGGTGTCGGCCTTGCCCTGGTTGATCATCGGTTCGATGGTGAAGGTCATGCCGGCCTTCAGTTCCATGCCGGTGCCGGCGCGACCGTAATGCAGGATCTGCGGCTCTTCGTGGAACACCTTGCCGATGCCGTGGCCGCAGAACTCGCGAACCACCGAGAAACCGTTCTTTTCCGCGTGCTTCTGGATGATTTCACCGATGTCGCCAAGGCGGCAGCCAGGTTTGACGATTTCAATCGCCTTGTACATGCACTCCTGAGTGACCTGCGACAGGCGTTCGGCCCAGACCGGCACTTCACCGACGTGGAACATGCGGCTGGTGTCGCCGTGGTAGCCATCCTTGATCACGGTGACGTCGATGTTCAGCGTGTCGCCATTCTTCAGCGGCTTGTCATTCGGGATACCGTGGCAGACCACGTGGTTGATCGAGGTGCAGATCGACTTCGGATAACCCTTGTAGTTGAGCGGGGCAGGGATGGCCTGCTGCACGTTGACGATGTAGTCGTGGCAGATCTGGTTCAGTTGATCGGTGGTAACACCCGGTTTGACATGTTCGGCAATCATTTCCAGCACATCGGCGGCCAGTTTGCCGGCGACTCGCATGCCAGCGATGTCCTCGGGGGTTTTGAGGTTGACGGTCATACAGGCTCTCTCTGCGCTCGGCGGCGCTTACTGATACGGAGAGGGTGGCAAGTGTTGGATTTGCGACCCTGAAAAACGCGATTCTATCAGACGGAAGGAGCAAATCCGCGCCTGCGTGCATCGCGTCTGTCTATACAATGGTGCGCCTGAAGGCGATTCCAAGGGGGCTGCGCCCATGTCCTTGGTGCGATTACAGATTCCGGGTTCCGTTTCTGCGCACCCTGTGGTATAAAATGCGCCGCTTTCCGGGGATACCCCGAAAAGCTTAAATCCACACACGTGTCGACACGATGACCTGGGTGCTTTTGGCTTTATGCCACTGGTTGGTCATTGGGATACGTGGAGGCCAAACCCGACTTATTAAGGAACTATCATGTCCCAAGTCAACATGCGCGATATGCTGAAGGCCGGTGTGCACTTCGGTCACCAAACCCGTTACTGGAATCCGAAAATGGGTAAGTACATTTTCGGCGCGCGTAACAAGATTCACATCATCAACCTTGAAAAAACCCTGCCAATGTTCAACGAAGCTCTGACTTTCGTAGAGCGTCTGGCCCAGGGCAAAAACAAGATTCTGTTCGTCGGCACCAAGCGTTCCGCTGGCAAGATCGTTGCTGAAGAAGCAGCACGTTGCGGTTCGCCGTACGTCGATCACCGCTGGTTGGGCGGCATGCTGACCAACTTCAAAACCATTCGTGCTTCCATCAAGCGTCTGCGTGACCTTGAAGTTCAAGCCGAAGACGGTACTTTCGCCAAGCTGACCAAGAAAGAAGCGCTGATGCGCTCCCGTGACCTGGAAAAGCTGGATCGCTCCCTGGGCGGCATCAAGGACATGGGCGGTCTGCCAGACGCACTGTTCGTGATCGACGTTGACCACGAGCGCATCGCGATCACCGAAGCCAACAAGCTGGGCATCCCGGTCATCGGCGTTGTCGATACCAACAGCAGCCCGGAAGGCGTTGACTACATCATCCCAGGCAACGATGACGCAATCCGCGCTATCCAGCTGTACATGGGTTCGATGGCTGACGCAGTGATCCGTGGTCGCAACAATGTTGCTGGCGGCACTGTTGAGTTCGCAGCTGAAGAAACTCAGGCTGCAGCTGAGTAATTGACGCCCTGGCGTTGACTCAGTAAGCAAAAAGGGGGCTTGGCCCCCTTTTTGCCACCTCGAAAACCGTTTGTTGGCGCCCGTGTCTGGTGGCGCAGCCCCTGCATCTGTAACGTGCGGCGGGTACAAGGTGATTCGGGAAGAATTGAACGCCCGTTCGATCGGGTGGAATGGTTGAAAACCTATCCAAGAGGAATTTGAAAATGGCAGCAATTACTGCAGCGTTGGTTAAAGAACTGCGCGAGCGTACCGGCGAAGGCATGATGGACTGCAAGAAAGCCCTGGAAAAGGCTGACGGCGACATCGAAAAAGCCATTGATGACATGCGTGCTTCGGGCGCGATCAAGGCTGCGAAAAAGGCTGGCAACGTTGCCGCTGAAGGCGCAATCGCAATCAAGGACGACGGTAAAGCTGCCGTTATCCTGGAAGTGAACTCGCAGACCGACTTCCTGGCTCTGCAAGACGACTTCAAGAACTTCGTTGCTGCCAGCGTTGAAAAAGCTTTCGCTGACAAGCTGACCGACGCAGCTCCGCTGATCGCTTCGCAAGAAGCTGCTCGCGAAGCACTGGTTGCCAAAGTAGGCGAAAACGTCAACATCCGTCGTCTGACCCGTATCGAAGGTGACGTTGTAGGTTCTTACCTGCACGGCAACAAGATCGGTGTTGTTGTGGCTCTGAAAGGCGGTGACGTCGAGCTGGCCAAAGACATCGCGATGCACGTCGCTGCGAGCAACCCTGAGTTCCTGCTGCCTTCGCAAGTTTCGGCTGAAGCGATCGAGCGTGAAAAAGCTGTGTTCCTGCAGCTGAACGAAGAGAAGATCAAAGGCAAGCCAGAAAACATTGTTGAGAACATGGTCAAAGGCCGTATCAGCAAGTTCCTGGCAGAAGCGAGCCTGGTTGAGCAGGCGTTCGTCAAGAACCCTGAGATCAAGGTTGGCGAACTGGCCAAGAAAGGCGGCGCAGAAATCGTTTCCTTCACCTACTTCAAAGTAGGCGAAGGCATCGAGAAGCCGGTCGACAACTTCGCTGAAGAAGTTGCTGCCCAGCTGGCTGCCGCCAAGCAATAAGGCGGTTTTTCAACTGTCGCCCGAAAGAGGCTGCCCGCTCACGCGCGCAGCCTCTTTTCAGATGGGGTTACCAATTTTTTATTGGTTTCCACTGGGAACTGACTTACAAAGCCAGGTTCCGATGGCGCTGAAGCAGCGCCAAGCTAGAGTGAACGCCAGCTGTAAAACAGCTTGCAAAGAATTTTTTAAATACGCCGCAGGAGAGATTCGCAATGGCTCAGCAGGGCAGTGGTTATCAGGCTCGCTATAAACGCATTCTACTCAAGCTTAGCGGCGAGGCCCTGATGGGCTCGGAAGAGTTCGGGATCGATCCAAAAGTGCTGGATCGGATGGCGCTGGAAGTCGGCCAACTGGTCGGCATCGGCGTACAGGTCGGTCTGGTGATCGGCGGTGGCAACCTGTTCCGTGGCGAGGCCTTGAGCAAGGCTGGCATGGATCGGGTGACAGGCGACCACATGGGCATGCTGGCCACTGTGATGAACGCCCTGGCCATGCGTGATGCGCTGGAACGTGCCAATATCTCGGCCATCGTGATGTCGGCCATTTCCATGGTTGGCGTGACCGATCACTATGATCGCCGCAAAGCCATGCGCCACCTGAACTCCAAGGACGTGGTGATTTTCGCCGCCGGTACCGGCAATCCGTTCTTTACCACGGATTCGGCAGCCTGCCTGCGTGCCATCGAGATCGACGCTGACGTCGTACTGAAGGCGACCAAGGTCGATGGCGTCTATACCGCTGACCCGTTCAAAGACCCGCATGCCGAGAAGTTCGATCATCTGACTTATGATGAAGTGCTGGATCGCAAGCTGGGTGTAATGGATCTGACAGCTATTTGCCTGTGCCGCGACCACAAAATGCCGCTGCGCGTATTCAACATGAACAAGCCCGGCGCCCTGCTGAACATCGTGCATGGCGGCGCTGAAGGCACTCTGATCGAGGAAGGTCAACAATGATCAACGAAATCAAGAAAGACGCTCAAGAGCGCATGCAAAAATCCCTGGACTCTCTGGCCCATGCATTCGGCCAGATTCGTACCGGCAAGGCTCACCCAAGCATCCTGGGCAGCGTGATGGTGCCGTACTACGGCGCAGACACTTCCATCACTCAAGTGGCCAACATCACTGTAAAAGACTCCCGCACCCTGCAAGTCGTCGCTTTCGAGCGCAACATGCTGGCGGCCGTCGACAAAGCGATCCAGAGCGCCGGTCTGAACCTGAACCCGACCAACCTGGGTGAACTGCTGCTGATCTCCATGCCGGCCCTGACCGAAGAAACCCGTAAGGGCTTCACCAAGCAGGCGCGTGCTGCCGCTGAAGATGCACGTGTTGCTGTGCGCAATATCCGCCGTGATGCGCTGGGCGATCTGAAAAAACTGGTCAAGGATAAAGAAATCAGCGAAGACGAAGAGCGTCGTGCCACCGCTGATATCGACAAGCTGACCAAAGACTTCGAGGCCCAGATCACCAAGGCCACGGACGAGAAAGAAAAAGACCTGATGGCCGTATAAGGGTCGAGTTTCAAATGGACAAGACCAAGCAGTCTGCGCCGTCCGCGGTGCCGCGCCATGTCGCGATCATCATGGATGGCAACAATCGCTGGGCGAAAAAACGCTTTATGCCGGGTGTCGCCGGGCATAAAGCTGGCGTGGATGCTGTGCGGGCGGTAATCGAGGTGTGCGCCGAGGCCAAGGTCGAAGTGCTCACCCTGTTCGCCTTTTCCAGTGAAAACTGGCAGCGCCCGGCCGATGAAGTCAGTGCCTTGATGGATCTGTTCTTCAAGGCGTTGCGTCGTGAGGCCAAGCGCCTCAACGACAACAACATCAGCTTGCGCATCATCGGTGATCGCTCGCGCTTCCACCCTGAGCTTCAGGCGGCGATGCGCGAGGCGGAAGCCATGACGGCCGGTGCCAACCGCTTCATCCTGCAGATCGCCGCCAACTACGGCGGTCAGTGGGATATTGCCCAAGCGGCGCAGCGTCTGGCGCGTGAAGTCCAGGCCGGGCATCTGCGTCCGGAAGATATCACTCCGGATCTGCTGCAGACCTGTCTGGCCACCGGCGACCTGCCGTTGCCGGATCTGTGCATCCGCACCGGTGGCGAGCACCGCATCAGCAACTTCCTGCTGTGGCAACTGGCGTACGCCGAGTTGTACTTCTCCGACCTGTTCTGGCCGGACTTCAAACACGAAGCCATGCGCACCGCGCTGGCCGATTTCGCTTCGCGCCAGCGTCGCTTCGGTAAAACGAGCGAACAGGTCGAAGCTGGAGCCCGGGTTTAATGCTTAAACAACGAATCATCACTGCGCTGATCCTGCTGCCGATCGCTCTGTGCGGGTTTTTCCTGCTCGAAGGGTCTGGTTTTGCCCTGTTCATCGGTCTGGTCGTGAGCCTGGGCGCCTGGGAATGGGCGCGTCTGGCTGGCTTTACCGCGCAGTCGTTCCGTGTCGGCTTTGCCGCTGTCGTCGCGCTGATGCTGTTCGTCATGTACGTCCTGCCGGGCCTCGCCCCTTGGGTGTTGGGCGCCTCGGTGTTGTGGTGGGCGGTGGCGACCTATCTGGTGCTGACCTATCCGCGTTCGAGCGAGCACTGGTCCACGGCGGCCACCAAACTGGTGATCGGCTTGCTGATCCTGCTGCCGGCCTGGCAAGGGCTGGTGCAGATCAAGCAGTACCCGCTGGGTAACTGGTTGATCATGGCGGTGATGGTGCTGGTCTGGGGGGCCGATATCGGTGCCTATTTCTCCGGCCGTGCCTTTGGCAAGCGCAAACTGGCGCCGCAAGTCAGCCCTGGCAAAAGCTGGGAAGGCGTTTACGGTGGTCTGGCGCTGAGCCTGGTGATTACCGCGATCGTCGGCCTGGTGCGTGACTGGACCGTTGGCGAGCTGCTCAAGGGCCTGATCGGCGCTGCGTTGATCGTATTCATTTCGGTGGTGGGTGACCTCACCGAGAGCATGTTCAAACGTCAATCCGGCATCAAGGACAGCAGCAACCTGCTGCCCGGTCATGGCGGTGTGCTTGATCGCATCGACAGTCTGACCGCCGCGATCCCGATTTTCGCTGTATTGCTGTGGATGGCTGCGCCGTGAGCCGCCCTCAACAGATTACCGTTCTGGGGGCTACCGGCTCGATCGGTCTGAGCACCCTCGACGTCATCGCTCGTCATCCTGAGCGTTATCAGGTTTTCGCGCTGAGCGGCTTCACGCGCCTGAGCGAGTTGCTGGCCTTGTGCGTGCGTCATGTGCCGCAATTCGCAGTCGTGCCGGAAGTGGCGGCGGCGCGTGGTTTGCAGGACGACCTGCGTGCGGCCGGTTTATCCACTCGCGTACTGGTCGGGGAGGGGGGGCTGTGCCAGGTCGCCTCCGCGCCCGAAGTCGATGCCGTGATGGCCGCCATCGTTGGCGCCGCGGGTCTGCGTCCGACCCTGGCAGCGGTGCAGGCCGGGAAGAAAATCCTTCTGGCCAACAAAGAAGCGTTGGTGATGTCCGGCGCGTTGTTCATGCAGGCCGTGCACAAGAGCGGTTCGGTATTGCTGCCGATCGACAGCGAACACAACGCGATCTTCCAGTGCATGCCGCAGGATTTTTCCCGTGGTCTGGGCGCTGTTGGCGTGCGGCGGATTTTGCTGACGGCTTCGGGCGGTCCTTTCCGTCAGACGCCGATGAGCGAACTGGCGCATGTTTCGCCTGATCAGGCGTGTGCGCACCCGAACTGGTCCATGGGTCGCAAGATCTCGGTGGATTCGGCCAGCATGATGAACAAGGGCCTGGAGTTGATCGAGGCTTGCTGGCTGTTCGACGCCAAGCCGTCGCAGGTCGAGGTGGTGATTCATCCGCAGAGTGTGATTCACTCGCTGGTCGACTATGTGGATGGCTCGGTATTGGCGCAGTTGGGCAACCCCGACATGCGCACGCCGATTGCCAACGCATTGGCCTGGCCTGAGCGGATCGACTCGGGTGTGGCGCCGCTGGACCTGTTTGCCATTGCCCGCCTGGATTTCGAAGCACCGGACGAGCAGCGCTTCCCTTGCCTGCGCCTGGCGCGACAGGCGGCAGAGGCTGGCAACAGCGCGCCGGCCATGCTCAATGCGGCCAACGAAGTGGCGGTCGCGGCGTTTCTCGACGGACGCGTTGGTTATCTGGAAATCGCGAGTATCATCGAGGATGTGCTGAATCTCGAGCCAGTGGTTGCGCTTGAGGATCTGGACGCGGTGTTTACCGCTGATGCGAAAGCGCGGATTCTGGCCGAACAATGGCTTGATCGTCACGGCCGATAGCCGTTGCAGGACCATGGCTTCACGCGGCACTGAACAGGATTGCGGAGAAAGTAGATGAGCGCGCTCTATATGATTGCCGGCACCCTGATCGCTTTGGGTGTGCTGGTCACCTTTCACGAATTCGGCCACTTCTGGGTCGCGCGTCGCTGTGGCGTCAAGGTTTTGCGTTTCTCCGTGGGCTTCGGCATGCCCTTGCTGCGCTGGCACGACAAGCAGGGTACCGAGTTTGTCGTCGCCGCGATTCCGCTGGGTGGCTACGTCAAAATGCTCGATGAGCGTGAAGGCGAAGTCCCGGCCGATCAGCTTCATCAATCCTTCAATCGCAAATCGGTTCGCCAGCGTATCGCTATTGTTGCAGCGGGGCCGATCGCCAACTTCCTGTTGGCTCTGGTGTTCTTCTGGGTGCTGGCCATGCTCGGCAGCGAGCAGATCCGTCCGGTCATCGGTGCCGTCGAGTCCGGGAGCATTGCGGCCAGGGCTGGCTTGAGTGCCGGTCAGGAAATCGTCGCCATTGATGGCGAGCCGACTTCTGGCTGGGCGGCCGTCAATTTGCAGTTGGTTCGTCGTCTTGGGGAAAGCGGGGCCCTGCAATTGCTCGTGCGTGAGCAGGGCTCTACAGCGGATACGCCGCGCGAACTGGCGCTCGATCATTGGCTCAAAGGGGCGGACGAGCCCGATCCGATTCGCTCGCTGGGGATTCGCCCATGGCGACCTGCTCTGCCGCCAGTGCTGGCCGAGCTCGATCCAAAAGGTCCGGCGCAGGCCGCTGGTCTGAAAACCGGCGACCGTCTGCTGTCGCTCGATGGTCAGGCGCTGGGTGACTGGCAGCAAGTGGTCGATACCGTTCGTACGCGTCCTGATACCAAAATCTTGCTGCGCGTCGAGCGTGACGGTGCTCAAATCGACGTCCCGGTGACCTTGGCGGCGCGCGGCGAAAGCAAAGCGCCGAGCGGTTATCTCGGGGCTGGCGTAAAAGCCGTGGACTGGCCGCCGGAAATGATCCGCGAGGTCAGTTATGGCCCGTTGGCCGCGATTGGCGAGGGTGCCCGACGTACCTGGACCATGAGCATCCTGACGCTGGACTCACTGAAGAAAATGCTGTTTGGCGAGCTCTCGGTAAAAAACTTGAGTGGGCCGATAACCATTGCTAAAGTGGCGGGCGCTTCTGCCCAGTCGGGCGTTGCTGATTTCCTGAATTTCCTTGCTTATCTGAGTATTAGCCTGGGAGTTCTGAATTTGCTGCCCATCCCTGTACTGGATGGGGGGCATTTGTTGTTTTATCTGATTGAGTGGGTGCGTGGTCGCCCCTTGTCGGATCGGGTGCAAGGTTGGGGGGTGCAGATCGGTATCAGTTTGGTGGTCGGAGTGATGTTGCTTGCTCTGGTCAATGATCTGGGCCGTCTGTAAAGCTTCGCTGAATTGCGAATCTGCCGCATTTTGCGGCAGTTTGTTTATTGCCAGTTGGAATAAGAAAGGACTTCATGAAACGTCTGCTGCTAACTGCGGTTCTCACCGTATTGATGATCGCCGAAGTTCACGCCGAGTCCTTCACTATCTCTGATATTCGCGTCAATGGCCTCCAGCGGGTCTCCGCGGGTAGCGTCTTTGGTGCCTTGCCGTTGAACGTCGGCGAGCAGGCGGATGATCGTCGCCTGGTGGAATCCACTCGTGCGTTGTTCAAAACCGGTTTCTTTCAAGATATCCAGCTGGGCCGCGAAGGCAACGTTCTGGTGATCACGGTCGTCGAACGCCCGTCGGTCGCGAGTATCGAGATCGAAGGTAACAAGGCGATCTCTACCGAAGACCTGATGAAAGGCCTCAAGCAGTCCGGACTCTCGGAAGGCGAGATCTTCCAGCGCGCCACCCTCGAAGGTGTGCGTAACGAGCTGCAGCGCCAGTACGTTGCGCAGGGCCGCTATTCGGCCACGGTTGATACCGAAGTGGTCTCGCAGCCGCGTAACCGCGTAGCCCTGAAAGTGAAGATCAACGAAGGCACTGTGGCTGCCATCCAGCACATCAACGTGGTGGGCAACACGGTTTTCCCTGACGACGACCTGATCGACCTGTTCGAGCTGAAAACCACCAACTGGCTGTCGTTCTTCAAGAACGACGACAAGTACGCCCGTGAAAAGCTCTCCGGTGACCTGGAGCGTCTGCGTTCCTACTACCTGGACCGCGGCTATATCAACATGGATATCGCTTCGACCCAGGTGTCCATCACCCCGGACAAGAAACACGTCTACATCACCGTCAACATCACCGAAGGCGAGAAGTACACCGTTCGTGACGTCAAGCTCAGCGGTGACCTGAAGGTGCCTGAAGACCAGGTCAAGTCGTTGTTGCTGGTGCAGAAAGGCCAGGTGTTCTCGCGCAAGCTGATGACCACCACCTCCGAACTGATCACTCGCCGTCTGGGTAACGAGGGTTACACCTTCGCCAACGTCAACGGCATACCTCAGCCGCATGACGACGATCACACTGTGGACATCCTGTTCGCCGTCGATCCGGGCAAGCGCGCCTACGTCAACCGCATCAACTTCCGTGGCAACACCAAGTCCGAGGACGAAGTGCTGCGTCGCGAAATGCGTCAGATGGAAGGTGGCTGGGCTTCGACCTACCTGATCGACCAGTCCAAGACCCGTCTTGAGCGTCTGGGCTTCTTTAAGGAAGTGAACGTCGAGACACCGGCTGTTCCGGGTGTCGACGACCAGGTTGACGTGAACTACGCCGTTGAAGAACAAGCCTCCGGCTCGATCACCGCCAGCGTCGGTTTCGCCCAGAGCGCCGGTCTGATCCTCGGCGGCTCGATCACCCAGAACAACTTCCTGGGTACCGGTAACCGTGTGAGCGTGGGCCTGACCCGCAGCGAATACCAGAGCCGCTACAACTTCGGCTACGTTGACCCCTACTGGACCGCCGACGGCGTGAGCCTGGGTTACAACGCCTTCTATCGCACCACCGACTACAAAGATCTCAACATCGACGTAGCGAGCTATGCGGTAGACAGCCTGGGTGCCGGCGTCAACGTTGGCTATCCGATCAGCGAGACTTCGCGTCTGACCTTCGGTCTGTCCGCACAACAGGACAAGATCAAGACCGGTCAGTACACCGTTGACGAGATCTTCGACTTCGTTAACAAGGAAGGCGATCAGTATCTGAACTTCAAGGCGTCGGCCGGTTGGTCCGAATCGACCCTGAACAAGGGTGTCTTGCCGACCCGTGGTCGTTCTCAGAGCCTGACGCTGGAAACCACGATTCCAGGCAGCGACCTGTCGTTCTACAAACTCGACTACCGTGGTCAGTTGTTCCAGCCGATCACCGAGAACTACACCCTGCGTCTGCACACCGAGCTGGGTTATGGCGACGGTTATGGTTCGACCGACGGCTTGCCGTTCTATGAAAACTACTATGCTGGTGGTTTCAACTCGGTTCGCGGCTTCAAGGACAGCACGCTGGGTCCTCGCAGTACTCCGAGTCGTGGTACCAACCCGGGCACTTCGGTTGACCCGGACCAGGATCCGCTGCCGTTCGGTGGTAACGTCCTGATCCAGGGCGGTGCCGAGGTTCTGTTCCCGCTTCCGTTCGTGAAGGATCAACGCTCCTTGCGTACCTCGGTATTCTGGGACGTGGGTAACGTTTTCGATTCGCAGTGCAAGGACACCACTAACGCAAATGGCTCGACGTCCAACACCAAGTGCAACGACATCAGCCTGAGCAACATGGCCAGTTCCGTTGGTGTGGGTGTGACCTGGGTCACCGCACTGGGTCCTCTGAGTTTTGCTCTGGCGATGCCGGTCAAGAAGCCGGATAACGCTGAAACTCAAGTGTTCCAATTCTCCCTCGGCCAGACGTTCTAAGCGTCTGACCCAAGACAACGACAATGGATTTTGTAGGAGTGCATCGTGCGTAAGTTGACTCAATTGGTTCTCCTGGCCTCCGTACTGGTGGCAGGCCCGGCGTTCGCCGACATGAAAATCGCCGTGCTGAACTATCAGATGGCACTGCTGGAATCCGACGCGGCCAAGAAGTACGCCGTGGATGCCGAGAAGAAGTTCGGTCCGCAACTGACCAAGCTCAAGACGCTGGAAAGCAGCGCCAAGGGCATTCAGGATCGCCTGATGGCCGGTGGCGACAAGATGCAGCAGGGCGAGCGTGAGCGTCTGGAGCTTGAATTCAAGCAAAAGGCCCGTGACTTCCAGTTCCAGTCCAAGGAGCTGAACGAAGCCAAGGCAGTTGCCGACCGCGAAATGCTCAAGCAACTGAAGCCGAAACTGGATAGCGCAGTGGAAGAAGTCATCAAGAAAGGTGGTTTTGACCTGGTGTTCGAGCGTGGCGCAGTCATCGATGTCAAACCGCAGTACGACATCACGCGCCAGGTTATCGAGCGCATGAATCAGCTGAAGTAACCCATGACCGTGACTATCAAGCTCGGCCAGTTGGCCGAGTTCCTCGGCGCCACCCTGCGTGGCGACCCCGAGACGCAAATTACTGGGCTAGCCACCTTGCAGGAGGCTGGCCCAGCTCAGTTGAGCTTTCTGGCAAATCCTCAATATCGCAAATACCTGGCAAGTTCCCAGGCGGCTGCGCTGTTGCTCAAGGAAGCCGATGTCGAAGGTTTTGCCGGCAATGCGCTGGTGGTGCCGGATCCTTACCTGGCTTATGCGCGTATCTCTCACCTGTTCGATCCCAAACCGAAAGCCACCGCGGGTGTTCATCCCACGGCGGTGATTGCGCCGGATGCGGTGGTTGATCCAAGCGCCAGCATCGGCCCGTTCGTGGTGATCGAGACTGGTGCGCGCATCGGTGCGCAGGTCACCCTAGGCGCTCATTGCGTCATCGGTGCCCGCAGTGAAATCGGTGAGGGCGGCTGGCTCGCTCCGCGGGTAACGCTTTATCACGACGTGCGCATCGGCAAGCGGGTGGTGATCCAGTCCGGTGCCGTGCTCGGTGGTGAAGGCTTCGGTTTTGCCAATGAGAAAGGTGTCTGGCAGAAGATCGCCCAGATCGGCGGCGTGACCATCGGTGACGATGTCGAGATCGGTGTGAACACCGCCATCGACCGTGGCGCGCTGGCGGATACCGTGATCGGCAACGGCGTGAAACTCGACAACCAGATCCAGATTGCGCACAACGTCCAGGTCGGTGATCACACCGCCATGGCCGCGTGTGTCGGTATCTCCGGCAGCACCAAGATCGGCAAGCACTGCATGCTCGCCGGTGGCGTCGGTCTGGTGGGGCACATCGATATTTGCGACAACGTTTTCCTGACCGGGATGACCATGGTGACCCACTCGATTACCGAGCCAGGCGCCTATTCTTCCGGCACAGCCATGCAGCCGGCGGCCGAATGGCGCAAAAGCGCGGCCCGCATCCGTCAGCTCGATGACATCGCGCGACGATTGAAGCAGTTGGAAAAGCGCGTTGGGGAAGTGACCCCCGGCAGTAATGCTTCATCTGATGGCTGATACCATTTCCATATCAAGTGTGCACAGCCTCTAGACTGCCTCCTTGATTTGCTAGAGGAGTGCGCGTCAGTCGCGCTCCCAATCTTTACATAGGCTTCCCCCCGAAATGATGGACATCAACGAGATTCGCGAATACCTGCCTCACCGTTACCCGTTCCTGCTGGTGGACCGGGTGGTGGAACTGGACACTGAAGGCAAGCGCATTCGCGCCTACAAGAATGTCAGCATCAATGAGCCATTCTTCAATGGTCACTTCCCTGCGCATCCAATCATGCCAGGCGTGCTGATCATCGAGGCGATGGCCCAGGCTGCCGGGATCCTCGGTTTTAAAATGCTCGACGTGAAACCGGCCGATGGCACGCTTTACTACTTCGTCGGTTCCGACAAGCTGCGTTTCCGTCAGCCAGTGCTGCCGGGCGATCAATTGATTCTTGAAGCGAAGTTCATCAGCTGCAAGCGTCAGATCTGGAAATTCGAATGCCAGGCTTCGGTCGACGGCAAGCCGGTCTGCTCGGCTGAAATCATCTGTGCGGAACGCAAGCTATGAGTTTGATTGACCCTCGCGCAATCATCGATCCGTCGGCCGTTCTGGCTGACGGCGTCGAGGTCGGCCCGTGGTCGATCATCGGCGCAGGTGTGGAAATCGGCGAGGGTACTGTGATCGGGCCGCACGTGGTCCTCAAAGGCCCGACCCGCATCGGCAAGCACAATCGCATCTACCAGTTTTCCTCGGTCGGTGAGGACACTCCCGACCTGAAGTACAAGGGTGAAGAAACCCGTCTGGTGATCGGTGATCACAACGTCATTCGCGAAGGCGTGACGATTCACCGTGGCACCGTTCAGGATCGTTCGGAAACCACCCTTGGCGATCACAACCTGATCATGGCCTATGCCCACATCGGACATGACAGCGTGATCGGCAACCACTGCATTCTGGTCAACAACACGGCTTTGGCCGGGCATGTACATGTCGACGACTGGGCGATCCTTTCCGGGTTCACCCTGGTGCATCAGTACTGCCACATCGGCGCCCACAGCTTTTCCGGCATGGGCACTGCCATCGGCAAGGACGTTCCGGCGTTTGTGACCGTGTTCGGCAACCCGGCCGAAGCGCGCAGCATGAACTTCGAAGGCATGCGCCGTCGTGGTTTCAGCGAAGACGCGATCCATGCGCTGCGCCGCGCCTATAAAACGGTGTATCGCCAGGGCCTGACCGTGGAGCAAGCGTTGGCCGAGTTGGCCGAGCCTGCTGCGCAGTTCCCGGAAGTCGCGGTGTTCCGTGACTCGATCCAGTCGTCGACTCGCGGCATCACCCGCTGATCATGGCCAGTCTGCGTATTGCGCTGGTGGCGGGAGAGGCTTCCGGTGATATTTTGGGCGCCGGTCTCATGCGCGCCCTCAAGGCTCAACACCCGGCAGTCGAGTTCATCGGTGTCGGCGGTCCGTTGATGCAGGCCGAGGGCTTGACGTCTTATTTCCCCATGGAGCGTCTGTCGGTCATGGGGCTGGTGGAAGTGCTCGGGCGGCTGCGCGAGTTGCTCAAGCGCCGCAAGGACCTGATCGCCACGTTGATTGCCGAGAAACCGGACGTGTTCATCGGCATCGACGCTCCCGATTTCAACCTCAACATCGAACTCAAGCTGCGTCAGGCCGGGATCAAAACCGTGCATTACGTCAGCCCTTCGGTGTGGGCGTGGCGGCAGAAGCGTGTGCTGAAGATTCGCGAAGGTTGCGATCTGATGCTCACCCTGTTGCCGTTCGAAGCAAAATTCTACGAAGAGAAGGGCGTGCCGGTGCGGTTCGTCGGTCATACGCTGGCCGATACCATTCCGCTGCAGGCCGATCGCGCCGCAGCGCGTGCCGAACTCGGCTTGCCCGACGGACCGCTGGTGGCGTTGATGCCCGGCAGTCGCGGTGGTGAAGTCGGCCGTCTCGGTGCGCTGTTCCTGGATACGGCCGAGCGTCTGCGGGCCATGCGCCCGGGGTTGCGTTTCGTCATCCCGTGCGCGAATGCCGAGCGTCGCGCTCAGCTCGAAGAACTGCTGGTTGGCCGTGATCTGCCGGTAACCCTGCTCGACGGCAAGTCGCATCTGGCCCTGGCGGCGTGCAACGCGGTGTTGATCGCCTCCGGCACGGCGACACTTGAAGCCTTGCTGTACAAGCGGCCAATGGTCGTTGCGTATCGCCTGGCGCCGCTGACCTTCTGGATTCTCAAACGCATGGTCAAGAGCCCCTACGTGTCGCTGCCGAACCTGCTGGCCCAGCGTCTGCTGGTACCGGAATTGTTGCAGGATGATGCGACAGTCGAAGCATTGGCCCAGACCCTGGCGCCGCTGATCGAAGGTGGCGAAGAGCAGACCCGCGGCTTCGACGAGATCCACCGCACGTTGCGGCTGGATGCTTCCAATCAGGCGGCGGATGCCGTCCTCAACCTGATCGGTCAGAAACCATGAGCAAGACGATGCAGATGGGCCTGGATTTCACTCTGGTCGCCGAAGTTGAAGAGCTGGTGGCCGGTGTCGACGAGGTCGGTCGCGGCCCGTTGTGCGGGGCAGTGGTGACGGCGGCGGTGATTCTCGATCCGAACCGGCCGATTCTCGGTCTCAATGACTCGAAGAAACTCACCGAAGCCCGGCGCGAGAAACTTTACGACGAGATCATCGAGAAATCCCTGAGCTGGTGCATCGCCCGTGCCGAAGTCGAAGAAATCGACGAGCTGAACATCCTGCACGCGACCATGCTCGCCATGCAGCGCGCGGTGGCCGGGCTGCATATTCAGCCGAAACTGGCGATGATCGACGGTAACCGCTGCCCGAAACTGCCGATGCGCGCCGAAGCGGTGGTGAAGGGCGACAGCAAGGTGCCGGCGATTGCCGCCGCATCGATTCTGGCCAAAGTCAGTCGCGACCGGGAGATGTCGGCGTTCGAATTGATCTACCCGGGTTACGGCATCGGCGGCCATAAAGGCTATCCGACGCCCGTTCATCTGGAAGCGTTGGTGCGGCTTGGCCCGACGCCGATTCACCGGCGCTCGTTCGCCCCGGTGCGTCAGGCTTACGAGGCGCTGGAAGGTCTGACGCAGGTTTAGGCGCAAGGCTGATGTTTTGTTCGAGGCCCGGTACAATCCGGGCCTTGTTGTCTCTATGTAACTGGACAGGATCACTATGCCGGCTTCATTCGTTCATCTACGCCTGCACACTGAATACTCCCTGGTCGACGGGCTGGTGCGGATCAAGCCACTGGTCAAGGCGCTGACCGGCATGAACATGCCGGCGGTGGCAGTCACCGATCAGAACAACATGTGTTCCCTGGTCAAATTCTATAAAAACGCCATGGGCGCGGGCATCAAGCCGATCTGCGGCGCCGACCTGTGGCTGTCGAACAAGGATCCGGACGCGCCATTGAGCCGGATCAGCCTGTTGGTGATGAACGCCAAGGGCTATCGCAATCTCACCGAGCTGATCTCGCGTGGCTTCATCGAGGGTCAGCGTAACGGCATGATCATCATCGAGCGCGAATGGGTCGCCGAGGCCAACGAAGGCCTGATCATGTTGTCCGCCGCCAAAGAAGGCGAGATCGGCATGGCGCTGATCGGCGGCAACCCGGCCGAGGCCGAAGCGCTGGCGCGTGAATGGATGGCGGTGTTCCCGGATCGTTTCTATCTGGAAATCCAGCGCACCAACCGTCCCAACGACGAAGAACAACTGCACGGTGCGGTGGCGCTGGCCGACAAGCTCGGCGCGCCGCTGGTAGCGACCAACGATGTGCGCTTCATCAAGCAGGAAGACTTCGCCGCTCACGAAACCCGCGTGTGCATCGGCGAGGGCCGCGCGCTCGACGATCCGCGGCGTTCGAAGAATTACAGCGATCAGCAATACCTCAAAAGCGCCGAGGAAATGGCCGAGCTGTTCAGCGACATTCCCGACGCCATCGAAAACACCGTCGAAATCGCCAAGCGCTGCAACATCGAAGTGAAACTGGGCACGCACTTCCTGCCCAACTTCCCGATTCCCGATGGCATGACCATCGACGAATACTTCCGCAAGGTGTCCTTCGAAGGTCTCGAAGAGCGCCTCGCGGTGCTGTTGCCCAAGGACACCACCGAAGACTACGAAGCCAAGCGTCAGGTCTATGTCGATCGCTTGAATTTCGAGCTGGATATCATCATCCAGATGGGCTTCCCCGGTTACTTCCTGATCGTGATGGACTTTATCCAGTGGGCCAAGAACAACGGCGTGCCGGTAGGTCCTGGCCGGGGGTCGGGTGCCGGCTCGCTGGTGGCTTACGTGCAGAAGATTACTGACCTCGACCCGCTGGAATACGACCTGCTGTTCGAACGTTTCCTTAACCCGGAACGGGTATCGATGCCCGACTTCGACGTCGACTTCTGCATGGACGGTCGTGACCGGGTGATCGACTACGTGGCCGAGAAGTACGGTCGCAACGCGGTGAGTCAGATCATCACTTTCGGTTCCATGGCCGCCAAGGCTGTGGTGCGTGACGTGGCGCGGGTGCAGGGCAAGTCCTATGGTCTGGCGGATCGTCTGTCGAAGATGATTCCGTTCGAAGTCGGCATGACCCTGGAAAAAGCCTACGAACAGGAAGAGATCCTGCGTGACTTCATCAAGGTCGATGAAGAAGCGGCGGAAATCTGGGAGATGGCGCGCAAGCTCGAGGGCGTGGTGCGTAACGTTGGCAAGCACGCCGGTGGTGTGGTAATCGCCCCGACCAAGCTGACCGACTTCTCGCCGATCTATTGCGACGAGGCCGGTGACGGTCTGGTAACCCAGTTCGACAAGGACGACGTGGAGGCGGCCGGTCTGGTGAAGTTCGACTTCCTCGGCCTGCGAACCCTGACGATCATCGACTGGGCGCTGAAAACGATCAACCGCGACCGCGCCAAGGTCGGCGAAGAGCCGCTGGACATCGCGTTTATCCCGCTCGACGACAAGCCGACGTACAGCCTGTTGCAGAAAGCCGAAACCACCGCGGTGTTCCAGCTTGAATCGCGCGGCATGAAAGAGCTGATCAAAAAGCTCAAGCCCGACTGCCTGGAAGACTTGATCGCACTGGTGGCCCTGTTCCGTCCGGGCCCGCTGCAGTCCGGCATGGTGGACGACTTCATCAACCGTAAGCACGGTCGCGCCGAACTGGCGTACCCGCACTCGGACTACCAGTACGAAGGCCTCAAGCCGGTATTGGCGCCGACTTACGGCATCATCCTGTATCAGGAACAGGTGATGCAGATCGCCCAGGTCATGGCCGGTTACACCCTCGGTGGTGCGGACATGCTGCGTCGAGCCATGGGTAAGAAGAAGCCCGAGGAAATGGCCAAGCAGCGTGGCGGCTTTATTGAAGGCTGCGCGACCAACAACATCGACGCCGACCTGGCCGGTAACATTTTCGACCTGGTGGAAAAATTCGCCGGTTACGGCTTCAACAAATCCCACTCCGCCGCCTATGGCCTGGTGTCGTACCAGACCGCATGGTTGAAGGCGCACTACCCGGCGCCGTTCATGGCCGCGGTACTCTCGGCGGATATGCACAACACCGACAAGGTCGTGACCTTGATCGAGGAAGTGCGCACGATGAAGCTGCGCCTCGACGCGCCGGACGTGAACACTTCCGAGTTCAAGTTCACGGTGAACGACGACGGCCGCATCGTCTATGGCCTGGGCGCGATCAAAGGCGTCGGCGAAGGCCCGGTGGAAGCGATCACCGAAGCGCGTCAGGCCGGCCCGTTCAAGGATCTGTTCGACTTCTGCGCCCGGGTCGACCTCAAGCGCATCAACAAGCGTACGCTGGACGGCTTGATCCGTAGCGGCGCACTGGATCGTCTCGGGCCTTATTTCCACGATGAGCAAAAGGCTTATCAGGCCAACATCGACCGCAACCGCGCCGTGCTGCTGGCGGCGATGGAAGAGGCGATCAAGTCTGCCGAACAGACCGCACGCACCCACGACAGTGGCCACGCCGACCTGTTCGGCGGGCTGTTCGTCGAGGAAGATGCCGACGTTTACGCGACCCATCGCAAGGCCAAGGAACTGACCCTCAAGGAACGCCTCAAGGGTGAGAAAGACACTCTGGGCCTGTACCTCACCGGGCATCCGATCGACGAGTACGAGGGCGAAATTCGCCGTTTCGCCCGGCAGCGCATCATCGACCTGAAGCCGGCTCGTGACACGCAAACCGTGGCCGGGATGATCATTGCCCTGCGGGTGATGAAGAACAAGAAGGGCGACAAGATGGGCTTCATCACCCTCGATGACCGTTCGGGACGGATCGAGGCGTCGCTGTTCGCCGATGCGTTCCACTCTGCGCAGTCGCTGTTGCAGACCGACGCGATGGTGGTGGTCGAAGGCGAAGTCAGTAACGATGACTTCTCCGGCGGCTTGCGTCTGCGGGTCAAGCGGGTGATGAGCATGGAAGATGCACGCACCAATCTGGCCGAGAGCCTGCGCCTGAAGCTGCACACTCAGGACTTGAAAGGCGATCAGCTACGCTGGTTGGGTGAACTGCTCAAGCGTCACCGCGGGGCGTGCCCGATCACCATGGAGTACACCAGTCCCGATGCGAAGACCTTGCTGCAGTTCGGCGAGACCTGGCGAATCGACCCGGCGGATGCGTTGATTCAAGCCCTGCGTGACCAGTTCGGGCGAGACAACGTCTTCCTCCAATACCGTTGACCGGCAAGTGCCATCATTGCGCTTGCCCACAACCTGAATTTTTAATCTCGACCTCAGCGCGCCTCTCCCTTAAGGTAGGCGCGAATAGACAACCGGCCGGCCCAAGCTCATTTGGGACACGACCCAAGACGGACGCCTATGAACCCGAATTTTCTAGATTTCGAACAGCCGATCGCCGACCTGCAAGCCAAGATCGAAGAGTTGCGCTTGGTCGGTAATGACAATTCGCTGAATATCGGCGATGAGATCTCCCGCCTGCAGGACAAGAGCAAGACGCTGACCGAAGACATCTTCGGCAAGCTGACCAGCTGGCAGATCGCACGCCTGGCGCGTCACCCGAAACGCCCGTACACCCTCGACTACATCGAGCACATCTTCACCGAGTTCGACGAACTGCACGGTGACCGTCACTTCTCCGACGACGCCGCCATTGTGGGTGGCGTGGCACGTCTGGAAGACCAGCCGGTGATGATCATCGGTCACCAGAAGGGCCGTGAAGTGCGCGAGAAGGTACGCCGCAACTTCGGCATGCCGCGTCCGGAAGGCTACCGCAAGGCCTGCCGTCTGATGGAAATGGCCGAGCGTTTCAAGATGCCGATCCTGACCTTCATCGACACCCCGGGTGCTTATCCAGGCATTGACGCTGAGGAGCGTAACCAGAGCGAAGCGATTGCCTGGAACCTGCGCGTGATGTCGCGCCTGAAGACCCCGATCATCGCCACCGTTATCGGTGAAGGTGGTTCCGGCGGTGCGCTGGCGATCGGTGTCTGCGATCAGCTGAACATGCTGCAATACTCGACCTACGCGGTGATCTCGCCGGAAGGTTGCGCTTCGATTCTGTGGAAAACCGCCGAAAAAGCACCGGATGCCGCTGAAGCGATGGGCATCACCGCCGAGCGCCTGAAAGGCCTGGGCATCGTCGACAAGGTGATCGCCGAGCCACTGGGCGGCGCCCACCGTGATCCGGCCGCTGCCGCTGCATCGATCCGTGCCGAGCTGAGCTCGCAACTGGCGATGCTGAAGAAGTTCGACAACGAAGCGCTGCTCAAGCGTCGTTACGATCGTCTGATGAGCTACGGTCTCTGACAGATCTCGCAATACCCAATGTGGGAGCGGGCTTGCTCGCGAAAGCGGTATAACATTCGGCAGATGTGTTGAATGTTGAAACGCCTTCGCGAGCAAGCCCGCTCCCACATTTGATTTGGGCCAAGAGAAAGATATGGGTCAGTCCGTGAGTGATCTGCCTTCCCGGCTTCTGCGCAATCTTGCAGCTTGGCGCAACGCCAAGGCTTGGCGCGTGGCTTTCTCCGGCGGTCTGGATTCCACCGTCCTCCTGCATCTGCTGGCCCATCTCGCTCAACACCACTCCCTGCCGGCGCTCAGCGCCATCCATATCCACCACGGCCTCCAGGCTGCGGCCGATGCGTGGCCGGAGCATTGTCAGTCGGTCTGCGACGCACTGGACGTCCCGTTGCAAGTGGTGCGGGTGACGGTGCAACCCGGCGCCAGCCTGGAGCGAGCAGCGCGGGAGGCGCGGTATGCGGCGTTCACCTCGCTGACCGAGGCTGGGGATTTGTTGCTGACCGGTCAGCATCGGGATGATCAGGCGGAGACTTTGCTGTTTCGCCTGATGCGCGGCGCAGGCGTGCGCGGACTGTCGGCGATGCCGGTGCAGCGACCGTTGGGGCAGGGCACGCTGCTGCGCCCATTACTCGACGTGACGCGCACCGAGCTTGAGGCTTACGCCCGCGCGCACCAGCTGCGCTGGATCGAAGATCCGTCGAACGAAGATCGGCAGTTCTCGCGCAACTATCTGCGCCATCAGGTGTTGCCGTTGCTCACCGCGCGCTGGCCGCAGGCGCAGGCGAGCATGGCGCGAAGTGCGGCGCATCTGCGCGAGGCGCAAGGTTTGCTCGATGAGTTGGCGCAGCTCGATCTGGCACAAGCCGCCACGCCGAGTGAGTTTGCATGGCTGGGCCTGCCGTCGCTGGAACTGGCGCCGCTGGCGCGTTTATCTGCCGCTCGTCAACGCAATGCGCTCAGCCATTGGCTCGAGCCCCTGACCCGACTGCCGGACTCTGACCATTGGTCGGGTTGGGACAGCCTCTGCGGCGCTGCCAGCGATGCATCGCCGGTCTGGCGTCTGGCCGATGGCGAACTGCAGCGCAGCGCCGGCCGGCTATGGTGGCTGAGCGGCGACTGGCTGCGCGCGCCAGCGGTCAGCGGTGAATGGCATGACCCGTCGACAGCGCTACGTCTGCCGAATAACGGGCGTGTCATGTTCAGCGGGCAGACTCCCGACGGGCCGTTGCGGATTGGCTATCGGCAGGGCGGCGAGCTGATGCATCTGGCGGGGCGTGGCCACCGCGATCTCAAGCGCCTGCTCAATGAGCGCGCGGTACCGGGCTTCGTCCGTGGCAGATTGCCGCTCCTGTTTCGCGGCGCAGAATTGCTCGCCGTGGCGAACCTGCCGGGCCTTGACGGGCAGGGGCCGGACGGCTGGAAATTGCATTGGCAGCCAACAGACGAAGATCAAGGTTTGAGATGAAAGGGGCATTCCGGTAGACTACGCTCCCTTCTTGATACAACTTCTGTGGATTCGCCTGAATTGCAGGAGTTGCCGATTACCAAGCAGTCTTTGCTGGGCGATTCCAAAAAATGTGTAGCGAGCAACGTACCGGTGTTTCATCTGCCGGTCTGTCCCAACGCGGCGGTTTTTTTGAAAGGTGCACTGTGATTAATGCAGGTGATCGGGGGCTTCGGCCTTCCTTCGCTTTCCCCGGCGGCTCGTACCGCTTTAACGCAGACTTCTAGGGTTTTTCATGACGCGCTACATATTCGTCACGGGCGGTGTTGTTTCTTCATTGGGGAAAGGCATTGCCTCGGCTTCATTGGCGGCCATCCTGGAGGCGCGGGGGCTTAAGGTCACCATGCTTAAGCTGGATCCGTACATCAACGTCGACCCGGGCACCATGAGCCCGTTCCAGCACGGTGAAGTGTTCGTCACCCACGACGGCGCCGAGACCGACCTGGACCTGGGCCACTACGAGCGGTTCATCCGCACGACCATGACCCAGAACAACAACTTCACCACCGGTCGTGTCTACGAGCACGTGCTGCGCAAAGAGCGCCGTGGTGACTACCTGGGTGCAACCATCCAGGTGATTCCGCACATCACCGACGAAATCAAGCGTCGCATCATCAAGGGTGCCGGCGATG
Source organism: Pseudomonas sp. MWU16-30322 (assembly GCF_020515535.1). Classification (NCBI taxonomy): domain Bacteria; kingdom Pseudomonadati; phylum Pseudomonadota; class Gammaproteobacteria; order Pseudomonadales; family Pseudomonadaceae; genus Pseudomonas; species Pseudomonas sp. MWU16-30322. Next base: position 94,466 of record NZ_JAIWYL010000006.1, on the reverse strand, counting down.
CCGACGTGGCCCTGGTGGAAATCGGCGGTACCGTTGGCGACATCGAATCGCAACCGTTCCTCGAAGCCATCCGTCAACTGCGTGTGGAAGTCGGTTCCAAGCGCGCGATGCTGATGCACCTGACGCTGGTTCCGTACATCGCCACCGCGGGCGAGACCAAAACCAAGCCAACCCAGCACTCCGTTAAGGAACTGCGTTCGATCGGCCTGCAGCCAGACGTGCTGATCTGCCGCTCCGACCATCCGGTGGATGTGTCGTCGCGTCGCAAGATCGCGCTGTTCACCAACGTTGAAGAGCGTGCGGTGATCTCCCTGGAAGACGTCGACACCATCTACAAGATCCCGGCCGTGCTGCACGCTCAGGGTCTGGACGATTTCGTCGTCGAGCGTTTCGGCCTGCAATGCAATGGCGCCGACCTGTCCGAGTGGGAAAAGGTCGTCGATGCCAAGCTCAACCCAGAGCACGAAGTCACCATCGCGATGGTCGGCAAGTACATGGAACTGCTGGACGCCTACAAGTCGCTGATCGAAGCGATGAGTCACGCCGGCATCACCAACCGTACCAAGGTCAACCTGCGTTACATCGATTCCGAAGACATCGAGAACCAGGGCACTGCGCTGCTCGAAGGTGTCGACGCGATCCTCGTTCCGGGCGGCTTCGGTCTGCGCGGCGTGGAAGGCAAGATCACTGCCGTTCAGTACGCTCGTGAAAACAAGGTTCCATACCTGGGTATCTGCCTGGGCATGCAAGTGGCGGTCATCGAGTTCGCCCGTAACGTGCTGGGCTGGAAAGACGCCAACTCCACCGAGTTCGATCGCGCCAGCGGCCATCCGGTTGTGGGCCTGATCACCGAGTGGGAAGACGCCACCGGCGCCGTTGAAGTGCGTACCGAAGCGTCCGATCTGGGCGGCACCATGCGCCTCGGCGCTCAGGAATGCCTGCTCGAAGCCGGCTCCAAGGTGCACGATTGCTATGGCAAGGACGTGATCGTTGAACGTCACCGTCACCGTTACGAAGTGAACAACAACCTGCTGCCACAAATCATCGAAGCCGGCCTGAAAATCTCCGGTCGCTCCGCTGATGCCGCGCTGGTTGAAGTGGTCGAAGCACCGGATCATCCATGGTTCGTCGCTTGCCAGTTCCACCCGGAGTTCACCTCGACGCCACGTGACGGTCACCCGCTGTTCAGCGGTTTCGTGAAAGCTGCGTTGGCTCAACACCAGAAGAAGGCGTAACCCGATGGCACAGAAGATCATCCGCGTTGGCAACATCGAGATCGCCAACGACAAGCCCATGGTGCTGTTCGGCGGCATGAACGTGCTGGAAAGCCGTGACATGGCCATGCAGGTTTGCGAAGAGTACGTGAAGGTCACCGAGAAACTCGGTATCCCTTATGTGTTCAAGGCCAGCTTCGACAAGGCCAACCGATCTTCTGTGACCTCGTATCGCGGTCCTGGCCTGGAAGAGGGCATGCGCATCTTCCAGGACATCAAGCAAGCCTTCGGCGTGCCGATCATCACCGACGTCCACGAGCCTGATCAGGCCGCGGTCGTCGCTGAAGTCTGCGACATCATCCAGCTGCCGGCCTTCCTGTCGCGCCAGACCGATCTGGTCGTGGCGATGGCCAAGACCAACGCTGTGATCAACATCAAGAAAGCCCAGTTCCTCGCGCCTCAGGAGATGAAACACATCCTGAACAAGTGCGTGGAAGCGGGTAACGATCAATTGATCCTCTGCGAGCGTGGTTCGAGCTTCGGCTACAACAACCTCGTGGTCGACATGCTCGGCTTCGGCATCATGAAGCAGTTCGAATACCCGGTGTTCTTCGACGTGACCCACGCGCTGCAAATGCCTGGTGGTCGTGCCGACTCCGCCGGCGGTCGCCGTGCGCAGGTTCTGGATCTGGCCAAGGCCGGCATGAGCCAGGCGCTGGCTGGTCTGTTCCTCGAAGCGCATCCGGATCCGGACAACGCCAAATGCGACGGCCCTTGCGCCTTGCGTCTGGACAAACTGGAGCCATTTCTGGCCCAGCTCAAAGCCTTGGACGAACTGGTGAAGAGTTTTCCGACGGTAGAAACCGCGTAAACCTCATTTCTCCGGTAAAGTACCGCACGATTTGTCGCACATGCCCTCGGGCATGTGCGTTGTCGTCTGCAAGCTGCCCGCTGCACACCACTTGCCGACGGTAAAAAGATTTCCTCTAGCTGCGTCGTTTTCGTCAACTTTGGAGTGTTTACAACAATGGCAAAAATCGTCGACATCAAAGGTCGTGAAGTTCTCGACTCCCGTGGCAATCCCACCGTGGAAGCGGACGTGCTTCTCGACAACGGCATCATCGGCAGCGCTTGCGCGCCGTCCGGTGCATCCACTGGCTCGCGTGAAGCGCTCGAGCTGCGTGATGGCGACAAGAGCCGTTACCTGGGCAAGGGCGTGCTCAAGGCGGTAGCCAACATCAACGGTCCGATCCGCGATCTGCTGCTGGGCACTGACCCAAGCGACCAGAAAGCCCTCGACCACGCGATGATCAAGCTCGACGGTACCGAAAACAAGGCAACCCTGGGCGCCAACGCCATCCTCGCGGTGTCCCTGGCTGCGGCCAAGGCGGCTGCACAGGACCAGGATCTGCCGCTGTACGCACACATCGCCAACCTGAACGGTACCCCGGGTGTTTACTCGATGCCGGTGCCGATGATGAACATCATCAACGGTGGCGAGCACGCCGATAACAACGTCGACATCCAGGAATTCATGGTGCAGCCGGTTGGCGCCAAGACCTTCTCGGAAGGTCTGCGCATGGGCACCGAGATTTTCCATCACCTCAAAGCAGTGCTGAAGGCCCGTGGCCTGAGCACCGCCGTTGGCGACGAAGGCGGTTTCGCACCGAACCTGGCGTCCAACGAAGACGCGCTGAAAGTGATCTCCGAAGCCGTGGCCAACGCCGGTTACAAGCTGGGCACCGACGTGACCCTGGCGCTGGACTGCGCGGCGAGCGAATTCTACGAAGACGGCAAGTACAACCTGTCCGGCGAAGGCCAGGTGTTCACCGCTGAAGGTTTCGCCGACTACCTGAAAGGTCTGACCGAACGTTATCCGATCATCTCGATCGAAGACGGTCTGGACGAGTCCGACTGGGCTGGCTGGAAGATCCTCACCGACAAGATCGGCGAGAAAACCCAGCTGGTTGGTGACGACCTGTTCGTGACCAACACCAAGATCCTGAAAGAAGGCATCGATAAAAAGATCGCCAACTCGATCCTGATCAAGTTCAACCAGATCGGTACCCTGACCGAAACCCTGGAAGCCATCCAGATGGCCAAGGCTGCCGGTTACACCGCCGTGATCTCGCACCGTTCGGGCGAAACCGAAGACTCGACCATTGCCGACCTGGCTGTGGGCACCTCGGCTGGCCAGATCAAGACCGGTTCGCTGTGCCGTTCCGACCGCGTTTCCAAGTACAACCAACTGCTGCGTATCGAAGAGCAGTTGAATGGCAAAGCCAAGTACAACGGTCGCTCCGAGTTCCGCGGTTAAGCAGTAGATGTTAAAAAGACACCGGATTGTGTCGGAAAAGTCGTGACAGCGATGGATTTGCCACTAATCTGATGCCTTATATGCACAAGCCTGGATCTTCCAGGCTTCGTGCTATCAGACGTTTCAAAGTTTTCGCGTGGCTGTCTTTTTTCACTGGATACCTGATATTCGATGCGCAGTCCTTACTGGTTGTTTCTCGTTTTGCTCTTGCTGCTGGCCGGTCTGCAGTACCGCCTGTGGGTGGGCAATGGCAGTCTGGCGCAGGTCGCCGAGCTGAATCAGCAGATTGCTGATCAACACGCCGAGAACGAAGCCCTGCTGGAGCGCAACCGGGTGATGGACGCTGAAGTCAGCGAGCTGAAAAAAGGCATGGAGACCGTTGAAGAGCGGGCTCGCCATGAGCTGGGCATGGTCAAGGACGGTGAAACCCTTTACCAGCTCGCGCAATGATCGATTCTCTGCCGGCCTTCTGGGCCGTGATTCCTGCCGCGGGCGTCGGTGCCCGAATGGCCGCGGACCGTCCCAAGCAATACCTGCAACTGGGCGGGCGCACAATTCTTGAACACAGCCTCGGCTGTTTCCTCGATCACCCGAGCCTCAAAGGTCTGGTGGTCAGTCTTGCTGTTGATGATCCCTATTGGCCGAACCTCGCCTGCGCCAGCGACTCGCGGATTCAGCGTGTCGAGGGCGGCTCCGAGCGTTCCGGGTCGGTGCTCAATGCCTTGCTGCATTTGCATGCGCAGGGTGCCGATGACGATGACTGGGTACTGGTCCACGATGCGGCTCGACCTAACCTGAGTCGTGACGATCTCGACAAGTTGCTGGTTGAACTGGCGGACGATGCCGTTGGCGGTTTACTGGCCGTGCCAGCACGCGACACTCTAAAGCGGGTCGACAAGCACGGTCGTGTGCTCGAAACCGTTGATCGCAGCGTGATCTGGCAGGCGTATACACCGCAGATGTTCCGCCTCGGTGCGTTGCATCGAGCGCTGGCCGACAGCCTGGTGGCCGATGCGCTTATCACCGATGAAGCCTCGGCGATGGAGTGGGCCGGTCTGGCGCCACGACTGATCGAAGGGCGGGCGGACAACCTCAAGGTCACCCGGCCGGAAGACCTGGAATGGTTGCGTCAGCGTTGGGTCAATCGCCGCTGAATGCTGTGGCGCCTGTCAGATTGCCTTCGCGAGCAGGCTCGCTCCCACATTTGATTTGCGCCTGCCCCCGAATTTGCATGCACCGCCGATCCCCTGTGGGAGCGGGCTTGCTCGCGAAGGCGGCCGCACAAACACCCCATCCCTCAGCTCCGATACTCCGGTCGCTCGGCCAGCCCTTCCTTCAAGAAATCCACCAGCTTGCGCACTTTCGGCGACAAATGCCGCTGCTGCGGATACAACGCCCACACCGCCGTATTCGGCGGCTGATGCGCCTCCAATAAAGAAATCAGCGCCCCACTGTGCAAATGTTCGAGCACGTAATAGTCCGGCAACTGGCACAGCCCGACCCCTTGCAGCGCCGCATCCAGCACCGCCTGCCCACTGTTGCAACGCCAGTTTCCCTGCACGCGCTGGGAAAATTCCCGCCCGTTCTGTTCCAGTTGCCACAGATCCGAGCTGCCGATCAGGCAATTGTGGCGGCTCAGTTCCGACAAACTGTGTGGGCGGCCATACCGTTCAACGTAGGACGGAGACGCGCACAGATACATCCGACGCGGCGCCAGGCGGGTGGCGACCAACCGCGAATCCTGCAGCCGACCCAGACGAATCGCCAGATCCAGCCCTTCATGCACCAGATCGAGCTGGCGGTTGGTCAGCTCGATATCGATCCGCAGTTGTGGGTAATGCCCCATGAACCGCGTCACCAGCGGCACGATAAACCGTTCGCCATACGCCACGGCGCAAGTCATGCGCAGCATGCCTTTGGGTTCGCTGGTCAGATCGCCGACCGCGCGCAAAGCTTCTTCGCGACCGTCCTGCAGGCGCTGACAATGCTGCAGAAAGGTCTGTCCAGCTTCGGTCAGAGCCACGCGACGGGTACTGCGATAGAGCAGACGCGTCTGCAATCGCTCCTCCAGTCGGACGATTTGTCGACTGATGTGCGAGGACGAAACCCCGAGGCGTTCTGCTGCGGCGGTGAACTGGCTGCATTCGGCGACGGCGACGAACTCGTCGATGCCTTCCCAGCGGTTTTCCGACATCGGGATTATCCCTGTATGGCAATAATGTTTTGCTTTTGTCCGGATTATTCATCAGATCGCGCTGTACTACACTGCCGATCTGGTTTTTTATTCAATGGATTCACTGGAGAGTCAGAATGATCAAGTCGCGCGCCGCCGTTGCCTTCGAGGCCAAGAAGCCGCTGGAAATCGTAGAAGTCGATGTGGCCATGCCCAAGGCCGGTGAAGTGTTGCTGCGCGTAGTGGCTTCCGGGGTTTGCCATACCGACGCCTACACCCTGTCCGGTGCTGACCCGGAAGGCATCTTCCCGTCGATCCTCGGCCACGAAGGCGGTGCGATCGTTGAAGCCATCGGCGAGGGCGTGACGTCTGTTGCGGTTGGCGACCACGTGATTCCGCTGTACACCCCGGAATGCGGTCAGTGCAAATTCTGCAAGTCGGGCAAGACCAACCTGTGTCAGGCGATTCGCGCTACTCAGGGCAAAGGTCTGATGCCGGACGGCACTTCGCGCTTTTCCTACAAGGGCCAAACGATTTTCCACTACATGGGGACATCGACGTTCTCGGAATACACCGTGCTGCCGGAAATCTCCGTGGCGAAAATCGCCAAGGATGCGCCGCTGGAAAAGGTCTGCCTGCTCGGTTGTGGCGTGACCACTGGTATCGGCGCGGTGATCAACACTGCCAAGGTCAAGCCAGGTGACACCGTGGCGATCTTCGGTCTCGGCGGCATCGGTCTGTCGGCAGTCATTGGCGCAGTGAAAGCCAAGGCTGCGCGGATCATCGCCATCGACATCAACCCGGCCAAGTTCGAAATCGCCAAGCAGCTGGGCGCCACCGATTGCGTCAACCCGAAAGACTTCGATCGTCCGATCCAGGAAGTGATCGTCGACATGACCGATGGCGGCGTCGACTTCTCCTTCGAATGCATCGGCAACGTGCAACTGATGCGCGCCGCGCTGGAATGCTGCCACAAGGGCTGGGGCGAGTCGGTGATCATTGGCGTTGCCGGTGCCGGCCAGGAAATCGCCACCCGTCCGTTCCAACTGGTGACCGGTCGCGTCTGGCGTGGTTCGGCGTTCGGTGGCGTGCGTGGCCGTACCGAGCTGCCAAGCTATGTCGACATGGCGCAGAGCGGCGAGATTCCGCTGGATACTTTCATTACCCACACCATGGGTCTGGAAGACATCAACAAGGCCTTCGACCTGATGCATGAAGGCAAGAGCATTCGTACCGTCATTCATTTCTGATCAATCGCGACGCCCCGGCTACAGACCTTGAAGGTTTGTAGCCGGGGCCGCGTAGGAGTCTTTACATGAGTCTGGAAAACATCTCCTGTCAGAAAAGTTTCGGCGGCTGGCACAAGCGCTATCGCCACCGTTCCGACGTGCTCGGCTGCGACATGGTGTTTGCCGTGTATCTGCCGCCGCAAGCGGAGCAGGGTGGCAAGCTGCCGGTGCTGTATTGGCTGTCAGGCCTGACCTGCACCGACGAGAACTTCATGCAAAAGGCCGGTGCGATGCGCATGGCCGCTGAACTCGGTCTGATCATCGTCGCGCCGGACACCAGTCCGCGTGGCCCTGATGTGCCGGGTGATCCGGATGGCGCCTGGGATTTCGGCCTCGGAGCCGGGTTCTACCTGAATGCCACGCAGGAACCGTGGTCGCGGCACTATCGGATGCATGACTATGTCGTGCAGGAATTGCCTTCACTGGTTGAAGCGCATTTCCCGGCGTCGGATAAACGCAGCATCAGCGGCCATTCCATGGGCGGCCACGGTGCACTGGTTTGTGCGCTGCGCAATCCGGGGCGTTACCAGTCGGTGTCGGCGTTTTCGCCGATCAACAATCCAATGGATTGTCCGTGGGGGCAAAAGGCGTTCTCCCGTTACCTGGGTGAAGATCGCTCCAAGTGGAAAGAATGGGATGCCTGCGCGCTGATTGCTGAAACCAGCGAAAAACTGCCGTTACTGGTCGATCAGGGGGATCGCGACGATTTCCTCGAAAACCAGCTCAAGCCCGAAGCCCTGCAACAAGCGGCAAAACAAGCGGAACATCCGCTGACATTGCGTCTCCAACCGGGCTACGACCACAGCTATTTCTTCATCTCAAGCTTCATAGACGACCACTTGCAGCATCACGCACGCGCTCTGCGCGGCTAATGCAGGTAGAATCACGCCCTGACAAAAATCGGGGCGTTTTTTTATGCGTATTGGCCACGGCTACGATGTTCACCGTTTCGCTGAAGGCGATTTCATTACTCTGGGCGGCGTGCGCATTGCACACAGCTTCGGGCTGCTCGCTCACTCCGACGGTGACGTCCTGCTGCACGCCTTGAGCGATGCGTTGCTCGGCGCGGCCGCGCTGGGCGATATCGGCAAGCACTTTCCGGACACCGACCCGCAATTCAAGGGCGCCGACAGCCGTGTGCTGCTGCGTCATGTGGTCGCGCTGATCCACGCCAAAGGCTGGAAAGTCGGTAACGTCGACAACACCATCGTCGCCCAGGCACCGAAAATGGCCCCGCATATCGAAGCGATGCGCGCGTTGATCGCCGCCGATCTGCAAGTTGAGCTGGATCAAGTGAACGTGAAAGCTACCACCACCGAAAAACTCGGCTTTGTCGGTCGCGAAGAAGGCATCGCCGTACACTCCGTTGCCTTGTTGCTGCGCGCATGAACGAACTGCAATTGCTCGGCCCGCGCGCCTATGGCGAACCACTCGGCACTGCGGTACTGAAAGCCATCGCCGAAGATTTCCAGGTCGATGAAGTGCTCGACATCCCGTTCAGCGGCGATGGCGAACACCTGTGGATCTGGGTCGAAAAGCGTGGTCTGAACACCGAAGAAGCGGCACGGCGCATCGCCAAGGCCGCCGGCGTGCCATTGCGCACCGTCAGTTATGCCGGGCTCAAGGATCGTCAGGCACTGACCCGTCAGTGGTTCAGCGTGCAACTGCCGGGCAAGGCCGACCCGGATCTGTCGGCGGCGGAAAACGACACGTTGAAGATCCTCAAGACCACACGCCACAAGCGCAAGCTGCAACGCGGCGCGCATTCGGCCAACGGCTTCACCTTGCGCCTGACCCAGTTTGCCGGCGACAAGGACGCGATCGAACAGCGTCTGCAACTGATCGCCAGGCAAGGCATTCCCAATTATTTCGGCGCCCAGCGTTTTGGCCATGACGGCGGCAACGTCGTTGATGCGCGTGCGTGGGCGGCGCGCAAGGCGCTGCCGGAGCAGCGCAATGTGCGTTCGCGGCTGCTGTCGACGGCGCGCAGTTTTCTGTTCAATCAGGTGCTGGCCGCCCGGGTGGCCGATGGCACCTGGCAGCAGGCGCAGGTCGGCGACCTGCTGGCGTTTACCGACAGCCGCAGTTTCTTCCCGGCGGGTGTTGCTGAATGCAGCGATCCGCGCCTGGCGATTCTCGACCTGCACCCGACCGGCCCGCAGTGGGGCGAAGGTGACTCACCGACTGCCGGCGCTGTCCATGACCTGGAGCAGGGGATTGCCGAGCGTGAGGCGGATCTGCGCGATTGGTTGATCATTGCCGGAATGAGCCACGAACGTCGCATCCTGCGGCTGCCCATTGGCGGGTTGTCGTGGCATTATCCCCAGCCTGACATTCTGCAACTGGAATTCGTCCTCCCGGCCGGATGCTTCGCCACCGTATTGGTGCGCGAACTCGTTGATCTGGTGCCGGTGGGGCAGACGGACAGCCCATGCGTATTCTGATTTCTAACGACGATGGGGTAACCGCACCCGGTCTCGCCGCGCTTTATGCTGCGCTGGCGGATTACACCGAATGCGTGGTTATCGCCCCGGAGCAGGACAAAAGCGGCGCCAGCAGTTCGCTGACGCTCGACCGTCCGCTGCACCCGCAATACCTGGCCAACGGTTTCATCAGCCTCAACGGTACGCCGACCGACTGCGTGCACCTGGGCCTCAACGGCCTGCTGGAGCGCGAACCGGACATGGTGGTTTCCGGGATCAACCTCGGCGCCAATCTTGGCGATGACGTGCTGTATTCCGGCACTGTGGCGGCAGCCCTCGAAGGACGCTTTCTCGAGCGCCCTTCGTTTGCGTTCTCGCTGTGTTCGCGACAGGTGGACAATCTGGCGACAGCAGCACATTTCGCGCGCAAACTGGTCGAGGCGCATGCCGGGCTGGACCTGCCGCCGCGTACGGTGCTGAACGTGAACATTCCCAATCTGCCGATCGACCATATTCGGGGCATTCAGCTGACCCGTCTGGGCCATCGCGCCCGAGCGGCAGCGCCGATGAAAGTGGTCGATCCGCGGGGCAAGGCCGGTTACTGGATTGCTGCTGCCGGCGATGCCGAAGACGGCGGCCCGGGCACTGATTTTCATGCGGTGATGCAGGGCTATGTCTCGATCACGCCGTTGCAGCTCGATCGCACCTTCAACGACGCCTTCAGAAGTCTGGACGGCTGGCTGGAGGGACTGCGCTGATGGCTCGTGAACACGAAGACAGAATGCGCAGCGGCATCGGCATGACGTCGCAGCGCACGCGCGAACGTCTGATCCAGCGTCTGTATGAAGAAGGCCTGTCCAACGCCAAGGTGCTGGAAGTGATCCGCCGTACGCCGCGTCATCTGTTTGTCGATGAAGCGCTGGCGCATCGCGCCTACGAAGATACTGCGCTGCCGATCGGCCACAACCAGACCATCTCCCAGCCTTATATGGTGGCGCGCATGAGCGAGCTGCTGCTGGAGGCCGGGCCTTTGGACAAGGTGCTGGAGATCGGTACCGGTTCGGGCTATCAGACGGCGGTGCTGTCGCAACTGGTTGAGCGGGTATTTTCGGTCGAGCGCATCAAGGTCTTGCAGGATCGGGCCAAGGAACGTCTGGTCGAACTGAACCTGCGTAACGTGGTGTTCCGCTGGGGCGATGGCTGGGAAGGCTGGCCGGCGCTGGCGCCGTACAACGGCATCATCGTCACCGCGGTTGCGACCGATGTGCCGCAGGCGTTGCTCGATCAACTGGCACCGGGTGGGCGGATGGTGATTCCGGTCGGCTCGGGGGAAGTGCAGCAACTGATGCTGATCGTGCGCGAAGAACACGGCTTTTCTCGTCACGTTCTGGGGGCGGTGCGCTTCGTGCCATTGCTCAATGGCCCACTGGCCTGAGCATTTGTTTGCGGGCGCTGAATTCCTGGCGCTGGCTTCGGTCTTACAGCGGCGGCGAGTGTTTAAACGCAGTCGATCGGTTCTTGGCAAACGTGTGCGTGCAGCGATTTCGCTTCATTAAAGGTAAAGACGGCGCGGCCCGTTATACTTGCGACACCTCATGCCTGAATGGGCATTCCATATTTTTTCAGCCACCACAAAGGGAGCGGCGGGTGAGTCTCACAGTCATTGCGCAGCGTATGGGTAACACGAGCTTTCAGCGCCTGGTGACTGGCCTTGTCTTGAGCACCTTGCTGGTCGGTTGCTCCAGCACCAAATCGAGTAACGTGCGGGTGGTCGATCGCAACAGTGCGGCGGCCCAGCGTCCGGCCGTCACGACCGGGCAGTATGTAGTCCGTCCGGGCGATACGCTGTTTTCCATCGCTTTTCGCTACGGCTGGGACTACAAAGCCCTCGCTGCCCGGAACAATATTCCTACGCCGTATACGATCCACCCGGGTCAGACAATTCGCTTTGACGGCCGTACCGGTTCAACGCCGACGGCGGTTGTGAGCAACGGTGGTTCCGCGCCATCATCGTCGAGCAAAACTACGGTAATCCGGCGCCAGGCGAATGGCACGACGACCACCACGGTGACCGGCTCCGGTGCTGGTTCTGCGGGGGCTGCACCGTCCGTCGCCAGTAAATCGGCACCTGCTCCACTGCCTCCACCGGGTCCGGCCCCGACCGGCTGGGGATGGCCATCTAATGGCATTCTGATTGGAAAATTCTCTTCAAACGGTAGTTTGAATAAAGGAATTGATATCGCCGGAGATTTGGGACAGCCTGTTTTAGCTGCGTCTGATGGGACGGTGGTTTACGCCGGGAGTGGCTTAAGGGGCTACGGCGAATTAGTCATCATCAAACACAGCGAAACCTACGTCAGTGCCTACGGACATAACCGCAGGCTGTTGGTACGGGAGGGGCAGCAGGTCAAGGTCGGACAGACAATTGCCGAAATGGGGTCAACGGGTACAGACCGGGTGAAACTGCATTTTGAGATTCGCCGACAAGGTAAACCTGTAGATCCGCTGCAGTTCCTGCCCAGACGTTGATTTGAGGCCAGCCTGTTCCGTCGCGTAGAGGGGACAGGCTCCAGCGCTGCCAAGGATAAAGGCGTCGCTTGAGCTTGGGGTCGAACTCACCAAAGGACTATAACAATGGCTCTCAGTAAAGAAGTGCCGGAGTTTGACATCGACGATGAGGTTCTCCTTATGGAGACCGGCATCGATTCGGATTCGATGTCGAATGATGAAGGGGCTGCTCCACCTTCCGTTCGTTCCAGATCCAAACACTCCGCTTCACTTAAGCAACACAAGTACATCGACTACACTCGGGCACTCGATGCCACGCAGCTGTATCTCAACGAAATCGGCTTTTCTCCACTGCTCTCCCCTGAGGAAGAAGTTCACTTCGCGCGTCTGTCGCAAAGTGGCGATCCGGCGGGGCGCAAGCGCATGATTGAAAGTAACCTGCGGCTGGTCGTGAAGATCGCCCGGCGTTACGTCAATCGAGGGCTGTCGCTGCTGGACCTGATCGAAGAGGGCAACCTCGGCTTGATCCGCGCGGTGGAAAAGTTCGATCCCGAGCGCGGCTTCCGCTTCTCGACCTACGCTACCTGGTGGATTCGTCAGACCATCGAGCGCGCGATCATGAATCAGACCCGGACCATCCGGCTGCCGATTCATGTGGTCAAGGAACTCAACGTCTACCTGCGGGCGGCACGGGAACTGACGCAAAAGCTCGATCACGAACCTTCACCCGAAGAAATCGCCAACCTGCTGGAAAAACCGGTGGGCGAGGTCAAGCGCATGCTCGGCCTGAACGAGCGGGTTTCTTCGGTCGACGTCTCGCTGGGTCCGGATTCGGATAAAACCCTGCTGGACACCCTGACGGATGACCGTCCGACCGATCCATGCGAACTGCTGCAGGATGACGACCTGTCACAGAGCATCGATCAATGGCTCTCGGAACTGACCGACAAGCAGCGCGAGGTGGTTGTACGCCGCTTCGGCCTGCGCGGGCATGAGAGCAGCACGCTGGAAGATGTAGGCCTGGAGATTGGCCTGACCCGGGAACGGGTGCGGCAGATCCAGGTGGAGGGCCTGAAGCGCCTTCGGGAAATTCTCGAGAAGAATGGCCTGTCGAGCGAGTCGCTGTTTCAGTAAGCGCCTCTGACACCCGCCCATAAAAAGCCCCGACTTCGGGGTTTTTTATTGCTCGGATATTGGCTGATGACTGTCTGTGGCGAGGGCGCTTACTCCCGCCGGATTGCGCAGCAATCCCAAAGACTCATGAGTGCTGCGCACTCAAGCGAGAGCAAGCTGCCTCGCCACAAAGTTCATTGCCGGACATACGGTCAGCATTTCCATCGTTTGTAGTCTCACGGTGTAAGCCTTGGCTTACTCTTTCGTAAGTGTTCCCTATTTTTGCAGGACGGCAGACGTCGATTGCTCAGAGTGATCGAGTTTAACTAGTTGATTTAAAAGCTTATTTTTTATTGTGAAGTGCTTATTACAGGGTTTTTCAGCCCGCAACACCGATTGCTCTCGGCAGGGAACTCTTTAGTATCAGCACTGTGTCGACGGACAGACACGCCCTTCAAGGAAGAGGGGAATGGACATCGCAGGACGCGATTCATCAGGACGATGAAAAGGAACACAGGGAATAGGGAAAAAATGTGGGCGGGTCAAACCGCCCCTTTTTTTGCCTGTAGAAAAGTAAAACCCGGAAAGCAAAAAGGCCCGCAAAGGGCCTTTTCGTAACGCGCGACAGATCAGCGTTCGAGGTCTTTGATCTTGCCTTTGACGCCATCCCACTCTTCGGCATCCGGCAGCGATTCTTTCTTCTCGGTGATGTTTGGCCAGATTTCGGCCAATTCAACGTTCAGTTGAATGAACTCCTGCATATCCTCCGGAACTTCGTCCTCGGAGAAAATCGCGACGGCCGGGCATTCCGGTTCGCACAGGGCGCAGTCGATGCACTCATCCGGGTGAATCACCAGGAAGTTCGGGCCTTCGTAAAAGCAGTCCACCGGACAGACTTCTACGCAGTCGGTGTACTTGCACTTGATGCAGTTGTCGGTGACGACGAAGGTCATTTCTAATTTTCTCCTCAGGCGGCGGCAGCGTTGCCCCTTCACGGTTGGGGTCGCCAGGTTCGGGAGCGATGTCTGCCAGCCAGGCTATTAGCCAGCAGCATCCCAAACCGCGCGAGATTCTAACAGCTTGAAGCCGTTTGCGTTATATCCGGTTCTTTAGTGCTTAGATCCGGTTCTTGAGTGCATATAACAATTCGAGCGCTCGACGCGGGGTCAGGTCATCGAGATCCACTTTGGCCAACTCATCGAGCACTGGGTGCGGCAGGCTGGCAAACATATCGCTTTGCTGCGGAGCGGCCGGTTTGCCTTTGACGGCAGGCTTGGGCGCTTCATGCGGCAATGCGGTGTCTTCCAGTCGGCTCAAGTGCTCACGGGCACGCACGATCACTTCACTCGGCACGCCGGCCAGTTGCGCTACCGCCAGGCCGTAGCTCTGGCTGGCAGGCCCCGGCAACACATGGTGCAGGAACACGATGCGCTCGTTGTGCTCGGTGGCGTTCAGATGCACGTTGGCCACCAAAGGCTCGGCTTCCGGCAACACGGTGAGCTCGAAATAGTGCGTAGCAAATAGAGTATAGGCACGCAGATGCGCCAGACGCTCGGCGGCCGCCCATGCCAGCGACAGGCCGTCGAAGGTGCTGGTGCCGCGCCCAACTTCGTCCATCAGCACCAGACTGCGTTCGGTAGCGTTGTGCAGGATGTTGGCGGTTTCGCTCATCTCGACCATGAAGGTCGAACGGCCACCGGCGAGGTCATCGCTGGAGCCGATCCGGGTGAAGATCCGGTCCACCAGCGACAACTCGCAACTGGCCGCCGGCACGAAGCTGCCGATATGCGCCAGCAGCACGATCAATGCGGTCTGGCGCATGTAGGTGGATTTACCGCCCATGTTCGGACCGGTGATCACCAGCATCCGGGTGTTGTCATCCAGGCTCAGGTCGTTGGCCACGAACGGCGTGGTCAGCACTTGCTCGACCACCGGGTGACGACCCTGGGTGATGCGCATGCACGGCTCGCTGACGAAGCGCGGGCAGTTCAGGTCAAGGTTCAGCGCACGTTCGGCGAGGTTGCTCAGCACATCCAGTTCGGCCAGTGCGCCGGCGGTGTCCTGCAGTGGTGGCAGCTGGCTGATCAGGTCTTCCAGCAGCGCCTCGTAGAGCATTTTCTCGCGGGCGAGGGCACGGCTCTTGGCCGACAGCGCCTTGTCTTCGAACTCTTTCAGCTCCGGCGTGATGAAGCGCTCGGCGCCCTTGAGCGTCTGGCGACGGATGTAATCGGCCGGAGCGGATTCCGCCTGCTTGCTCGGCAGCTCGATGAAGTAGCCGTGAATGCGGTTGTAGCCGACTTTCAGGTTGGCCAGGCCAGTGCGCGCCTTTTCCCGGGCTTCGAGATCGATCAGGAACTGGCCGGCGTTCTCACTCAGCGATTGCAGCTCATCGAGTTCGCTGTCGTAACCGGTTTTCAGCACGCCGCCGTCGCGGATCACCGCTGGCGGGTTGTCGATAATGGCTTTTTCCAGCAGCGCCGCCAGTTCCGGGTAGGTGCTGGTGGTGGTTGCCAGGCGTTGCAGGTGCGGCGCTTCCAGGTCGGTCATCGCCACTTGCAGTTGTGGCAGGGCGCCGAGAGCATCACGCAGTCGAGCAAGGTCGCGAGGGCGCGCATTGCGCAGGCCGATCCGCGCCAGAATCCGCTCGATGTCGCCGATTTCCTTCAGCTGTGGCTGGAGTTTTTCGAAGCGGTAGCCATCGAGCAGACAAGTGATCGAGGTCTGCCGCGCCAGCAGCACGGTCAGATCACGCAGCGGACGGTTCAGCCAACGGGTCAGCAGGCGGCTGCCCATCGCGGTCTGGCAGCGATCGACCACCGACTGCAGGGTGTTGTCGCGACCGCCGGCCAGGTTGGTATCGAGTTCCAGGTTGCGGCGACTGGCGCCGTCGAGCACCACGGTGTCATCCAGGCGCTCATGACGCAGGCTGCGCAGATGGGGCAGGGCGGTGCGCTGGGTTTCCTTGGCGTAGGCCAGCAGGCAACCGGCGGCGCCGATGGCCAGGGTCAGGGTTTCGCAGCCGAAGCCTTTCAGGTCTTGCGTGGAAAACTGCTGGCAGAGACTTTTCAGCGCCGAGTCACGCTCGAAATCCCACGGTGCACGACGACGCACGCCACGGCGTTTTTCCGCCGGCAGGTCTTTCGGCCAGTCGTCCGGGATCAGCAGTTCCACCGGGTTGACCCGCTCCAGTTCCGCCAGCAGGTTCTCCCAGCCCTTGATTTCGAGCACGGTGAAGTTGCCACTGGTGATGTCCAGCACAGCCAGACCGAACAGACGCTCGTCGCCCAGTACCGCCGCAATCAGATTGTCGCGGCGCTCATCGAGTAGCGCCTCGTCACTGACCGTGCCCGGGGTAATGATCCGCACCACCTGGCGCTCCACCGGCCCCTTGCTGGTAGCCGGATCGCCGACCTGCTCGCAGATCACTACCGACTCGCCGAGCTTGACCAGTTTCGCCAGATAACCTTCCGCCGCGTGGTAAGGAATCCCGCACATCGGAATCGCCTGTCCCGCCGACTGACCGCGCGCGGTCAGGGTGATGTCGAGCAACTTGGCAGCCTTCTTCGCGTCTTCATAGAAGATCTCGTAGAAGTCGCCCATGCGATAGAACATCAGCTGGTCCGGGTGCTGGTTCTTCAGGCGCCAGTACTGCTGCATCATCGGGGTGTGGGAGGACAGGTCGGAGACGGCTTTATTCATCGGATTGTCAGGTAACTCGTTAAATGATGTAGGGCAAAAGCAAGGGCAACCGCCGGGCTTTTCCGCGATGGGCGCAAGGTTACCATGGGCAGTCTGCTTGACGCAGGCATGACAGTCCGCTGGCACTTTCTGCGTTTAATTGTGATATATGCACGATTTATGCAAATCAGCATTTGTCTTCGGAAAAAACTTCAAGCACTATGCGCGTTATGCAAAAACGCAACGTATCCTCCGTCTTAAGAGCACTGCTCGACCAGCACGGGATCTCCCCCACGGAGCTCCACCGTCGCACCGGCGTGCCTCAATCAACGCTCTCGCGGATTCTCAGCGGGAAGATCGTCGATCCTTCGGATAAACACATTTCGAAGATCGCCGAATACTTCAATGTGAGCACTGATCAATTGCGCGGCCGCGCAGACGTCGCACCGGCGACGGGCGGCGCGCGTGATGACGTGCATGCGGAACTCAAGGACATAAGCCTGTGGGACGACGATACCCCTGTCGATGACGACGAGGTGTCGGTGCCCTTTCTTCGCGAGGTTGAATTGGCTGCTGGATCAGGAAGATTCGTCATCGAAGAGAGCGAACGCTCTAGCCTGCGCTTCGGCAAGCGCAGCCTGCGCCACAATGGTGTGCAGTTCGACCAGGCCAAATGCGTGACGGTGCGCGGTAACAGCATGATGCCAGTGCTGCGTGATGGCGCCACGGTCGGGGTGAACGCCGGCAAGTGCGGGATCGGCGACATCATCGATGGCGACCTGTACGCGATCAATCACAACGGTCAGTTGCGCGTGAAGCAACTCTATCGCCTGCCGACCGGCATCCGTCTGCGCAGTTTCAACCGTGATGAGCATCCGGACGAGGACTACAGCTTCCAGGACATGCAGGAAGAGCAGATCGTCATCCTCGGTCACGTCTTCTGGTGGGGCATGTACGCCCGATAGACTTCCCCCTTCACTTAGAACCCGCCCCCTGGCGGGTTTTTTTTCGCCCGAATAAAACCCCAACGCCTTGATTTATGCGGCTTTCATGCGTCGGTGCATTTCTTGCGCATAAATAAATGCATCTATGCATTGACTGTATATGCATCCATGCATATCCTTGCCACCAAGCCGCTCGACAAAGCGGCTGGCAACAACAGCTCTTTAGTTCCACAAGAACAGGCAGCGATGAACCGGCCTCAACGGTTCAGAGGGTTGGCAACTGACCCGGGTGTGCAGCGTAAAGCACCAAGAGCAGTTATCCGGCGGGCAGGGACCGCGGTCGGAAAAACAATTTGAACGGACTCGTACCGCGCCAGTAGCGCCGAAAAGTCAGCTTCCTTCTCGGATACAGGATTTGAAGGAAGGCGAAGGAGCGCATTACTGAAAAGCCCGGCAACCATTGCCGGGCTTTTTGGAATGCCTGCCTGATGCAGACAGATAAATCTATGCCGCGATACCGGCGATCAAATAAGGATGCTAGCAATGAGCTTGAAAAAATATGCACGCGTAGTGAATGGCAAAGTCGACAACATCTTCGAAACGGTCAATCCAATCACCGAAGAGTTTCCCGGCGACCAAGTGTGGGTCGACATTACCGCTACCGCAGCTGGCCAGGTTGACTACGGCCATAACGCGGTCAACACCGACGGCGTCTGGTCTTTCGCCCCCGAGTTCCCTTGGGGCCAATCTGTGTTGGGTGAACAACTGCGCAATGAAAAAACGCGTCGGTTCGACAATGCAATCACCCGTGTCGTCTCTGCCGGGCTGCAATACAAAGTTGATCTGGGCATTGCCACTACTGCGGAGCAGCTGTATCTGAGCGCGTTCAAGGAGTACTGCGTGGCTTTCACTCAGGTCAATAAACAGCCCGATTTTCCGGTGACCATCGTTTGGCCAGAGTTGCCGTAAGTCGCGAGAGTTAACTATTGAAAAGCCCGGTCAATTGCCGGGCTTTTTGGAATGCCTGCTTGGCGCTCTCATCGCTCCGTGGATCATTGAGCTGAATGACGGTTTGCACAAAACAATGCAGTGCCTGAACTTTATAAGGAGTTGAAAATGAATCGTTATGTCTACGTTGGCAGTGCCTACGCCACCAACTTTTCGCAGGTTATCCAGATTTTGGATACGGAGGAGGGCATGCCGACTGCGCCGATCGAGGGAGTATCGGGCGTATGGGTTGATGCAACTGGCAATACAACAGTTCAAGTCGGCTGGAAGGCTTTTCAGTCCTGGCAACCTAATGGCACCAGCGTATATGTTTTTGTTGAGCTGACCGACGAAGACCACCTCGTGATCGCACGTACCCGCCTTCGCAAGGAGCTGGATGACGCCGTCGAATGGCTGAATTTCCACCCTCTGCATTACAAGCACGATCTGGGTATTGCTACGTCTGAAGAAGAGGCGAAGTTGCTTGCTTACAAGCAGTACTTCGTGGCTCTTGGCGAAGTGAACAATCAACCCGGCTACCCTGCCTCGATCAACTGGCCAGTGATCCCCTTCTGATTTCGTCATGAGCGGCAGTGCAAAAGCTGCAGTGCAAAAGCGAGAGTGCATTACTGAAAAGCCCGGCCAATTGCCGGGCTTTTTGGAATGCCTGCCTCAAGAGAAAACAATTGAACCCAACACACACCATTCATCCATCACACCAGGAGGCGTGACATGACAAACGAGCAACAAGCGTTGGCGGACATGCCGGTCTGGCTGGTTATCCTGCTTGCCTTGGTGGGCGGGGTATCCGGTGAAATGTGGCGCGCCGACAAGGACGGCGCTCGAGGCTGGGCGCTCATGCGACGTCTGGCGTTGCGCTCCGGTGCCTGCGTCATCTGCGGGGTGTCCGCCATTATGCTGTTGTACGCCGCTGGCATGTCGATCTGGGCTGCGTGCGCAATCGGCTGCCTGACCGCCATGGCCGGGGCCGACGTGGCCATCGGTCTGTACGAACGCTGGGCCGCCAAGCGCATCGGCGTCTGCGAAGTTCCCCCGCCGCGCGATCCACAGTAACTCAACACTTTCCTGCCTCGCTGCAACTGATGCGGCGGGGCTGCGCGTGGACATATGAAAAGGAGGTCAATGCATGCCCGTACTGATCCAGCAGCCTTCGCAGCTGTTCACGGCGATGGCGACAACCTTGCGCAACAGCGCCGGCCTGAACCTGCAGGTCGGCAATCACGACGACTTCACGGCACCCGGCGCTCAGGCCTGGGCGTTGATCGACTTCGACCGTAATGCACCGGGCGCACGTGCCGCTGACGGGCGTATCGCCCACGTCATGACGGTGTCGCTGCAAGTCATTCCGGCACTTTCTGCGAGCGCATTTGCGGCCTGCGATCTGATCGCCGTACTGAAAAACCTGATCACCGACAACCGTTGGGGCCTGCCCGGTGCTCAATGTGATCTGCCGATGAACCTTGATGGTCTGCCGTCAGTGCTGATCCGCGCCGACCAGCCATACAAGGCGTGGACGCTGACCTTCACCCAGACCCTCTATCTCGGCCCAACCTTGCTCGACGACCCGCTCGGTACGCCGAAATTCGCCCGCACCTGGGAAGTCAGCAACATCGATGACCCCGACCAATACACCGCGCTGGAGGCCTGACTGATGTTCGACGCATTACTGCGCATGCAACTGGGGCCGATCATCGAGCGGCTGGCGGAGATGGAAGCGGAAATCGATGACCTGCACCGACGTGCCGAGAGTTTTTGTCGCATCGGCATTTGCCAGACCGTCGATGCCGCGAGCAACACCTGCCAAGTCAGCCACGGAGGATTGCTCACGCCGTCGATCAAGTTCTTCAACCCCAGCGCCGGAGCGCAGAGCGAGTCGCGGATTCCGAGCGTGGGCGAGCAGTGCCTGCTATTCAACTACGGCAGCGGTGAAAGCGGCGCGCAAAGCGTGGCGTTGTTCGGCCTCAACAGTGACCGCTTTCCGCCGACGGCGACGGTACCGACGCTGACGCGCCGGGTGCATGTCGACGGCAGCGAAAGCGGCTACGACGACGCCACGCACACCTTGCACTGGCAGAACGGCCCGGCCGCATTCAGTGGCTCTCGCGAGTCGCTTGCACTGAGCATCGGCCCGGCGCAACTGACGATGACGCCACAGCTGATCAGTCTGCAACTGGGCGGCGTCGGCCTGAGCATCGACGCCTCGGGCGTGCACTTCAGCGGCCCGTTGGTGGATCACCAGGGCCGCGTCATCAGCCCCTGAATCAAGAGCTTCCCATGATCGGAATCGATAGAGACTCCGGGGCCACGGTCGACGACTGGCTGCAGTTTGTGCAGCGCGCGACACGAGCCCTGACCACGCCGCTGGGCACCCGGCAAAAAAGGCCCCTTTATGGCTCGCTGATCCCCACGCTGCTGGGGCAGAACCTCGGTGACGACGTTCTGCTTCTGGCGCAGAGCCACGCGGCTCAGGCGTTCTACAACGCGCAGAACGGGATCAGCGATTTTCAGCCGAGCGTGATCGTCGCCAGCCGTCAGGGCGCCGGTCTGCTGCTGCGTTTCGCCGGGACCTGGAAAAACCGTCAACAGACCTTCGAGGTAGTGACATGAGCATGTTGATCCCCGGCCAGAATCAGTTGGCCGAACCGGCGCTGATCACCGTCGACGCCTTCGAAGACCTGCTCGCCGAGTTCAAGAACTTCGTCATCGAATACGTCGGCGCCCGAGCGCCGGACAGCGCGGCGAAACTCAAGACCAGCCTCGACAACGAAAGCGAGCTGCTGACCCTGGCGCTGGAAGCCTTCTGCGTGCGCCTGCAAACCCATGAACGCAAATACAACGCTCGCATCAAGCAGATGCTGGCGTGGTGGGCGACCGGCAGCAACCTCGATGCACGGCTGGCGGACATGGGCCTGGAGCGGCAGTTGCTCGATGCGGGCGACCCTGCAGCCTTCCCGCCGGTACCCGCGATTTACGAAAGCGACGACGACGCCCGGCTGCGCTATTACCTGGCACCGCACGCCCCGGCAGCGGGCTCGCGAATGCAGTATCGCCGCGAAGTGTTCACCCTCGGTGAACGGCCAACGGTGAAGGTCGAATCCACCGATGCCGGTGTGGTGAACGTCACCTACGCCTTCAACCCGGACGGCTTGGCGGCACAGGTCAAGGACGGCAATGGTCGGCGCACTGCGCCGGGCGAGGTGCAGGTCACGGTGTTGTCGCGAGACGGCGATGGCACGCCATCCGCCGCATTGCTCGATGGCGTGCGTCAGCACTTCGCCCGCCCTGATGTGCGACCGGAAACCGACCTGGTCACGGTCAAGGCTGCGGACATTCAACGCTACAAGATTCGTGTCGTGGCCAAGATCAATTCCGGCCCCGACTCGGGCCTGACCAAAGTCGCCGCACAGCAGCAATTGCAGGCCTACGCCGACAGTTGCCATCGCCTCGAAGGGCGGGTCGATCCGAGCTGGATCGACTACACGCTGCACAGCGCTGGCGCCGTGCAACTGCAGATTCTTGAACCGCTGGCGCCGATCGTCACCACGGCGTTTCAGGCGCCGTACTGCACGGCGGTCGAGGTCGAGGTGCTGACGTTATGAGTGAGCCAACGCATAGCCCGACGTTGCTGCCGGCCAACAGCTCGGCACTCGAACGTGGACTGGATCTGGGCTTCGGCGCACTGCTTGATCGCATCGCGCCGCCGTTCCCCGAACTGATGAATCCGAGCGAAACACCGGTCGCATTCCTGCCGTATCTGGCAGCGGATCGCGGTGTCGCCGAATGGAGCACCAGCGCACCGGAAGCGGAAAAGCGCCTGACCGTCGAACTGGCCTGGCCCACCGCGCGCCAAGCCGGCACTCGCAAGGCGCTGGAAAACGCAGCCAAGGGTTTGCAACTGCGCCCGGAAGTTCGCGCCTGGTACGAACAGACGCCGCCCGGCGAGCCTTACAGCTTCTCCGTGCGCGCCTTCAGCGACCAGCCCTACAGCGCAGAAATCGATGCCCGTCTCGACCGACGCCTGGCCGATGCCAAGAGCGAGCGAGACATTCTTTCGGTAACGGTTGGCTTGAGCGCGTTCGGCAGTCATTCCATCGCCGCTGCGACTTTCTGCGGTGAGCTGACGACGGTTTATCCGGTGTTCATCGAAGGGCTTGAAACCTCTGGCGAGGCGTTCATGGCCGCCGCGATGTACACCGTCGAAACATCCACTATTTATCCTCAGGGGGCCTGAATGGCTGACTATTACACCCTGCTCACCAACGCAGGGATTGCCTACGAAACGGCGTGCAAGGCTGCGGGCACACCGATCAAGTTGACGCAGATTTCCGTCGGTGACGGCGGCGGCGCGGTCTACAACCCGGCCGCGACCGCCACCGCGCTGAAACGCGAAGTCTGGCGCGGGCCGCTCAATGCGCTGTTCCAGGACGAGAAAAACCCGAGCTGGCTGCTCGCCGAAGTGACCATTCCGCCGGACGTTGGCGGTTGGTACGTGCGTGAAGCGGGGCTGTGGACCGACACCGGGATTCTCTACGCCATCGTCAAATATCCGGAGTCGTTCAAACCGGTGCTGGCGACTTCGGGCTCGGGCAAAGAGTTCTACATTCGCTCGATTTTCGAGACCAGCAATGCATCGCTGGTGACCTTGCTGATCGACGACACGGTGGTCAAAGCCACCCGTGCCTGGGTCATGAGTTACCTCGCCGAAGAACTCGGCAAACTCGATGGCAAGCAATCGGTGCGCGTCGCGGCCTCTACCAACATCGTGTTGAACGGTGCGCAGCAGATTGACGGCGTCGCCGTGATTGCCGGTGACCGCGTGCTGCTGGCGAATCAGACCCTGGCCAAGGACAACGGCCTGTGGATCGTCGCCAATGGCGACTGGGTGCGGGCGACTGATGCCAATACCAGCGTCAAGGTCACGCCGGGCCTGACGGTGATGGTCGAGGAGGGTACGGCCAACGGCGATTCGCTGTGGCACCTGACCACCAATGCGCCGATCACCCTCGGCACCACCGCACTGACGTTCAAGATGCTCGCCGGGCGCACCGGGATTGCGGCCGGGACTTACAAGAGTCTGACGGTTGATGAATATGGTCGCGCGACTGCGGGTGCCAATCCTGAAACGCTGGCAGGGTTTGGGATTAAGGATTCCTATACCAAGGCTGAAGTCGAGGCGTTGATTGCCAAGGCATCGGCATTGCCGGTGGGTTCGATTGTCGCGTTCCCGGTAGATGCACCGCCGCCGGGTTTTCTGGAGCTGGATAACAGCGTCAAGAGCAGTGCGACTTACCCGGACTTGAGCGCTTATCTGGGTGGCAAGTTCAACAAGGGGGATGAGGGGGGTGGCAATTTCCGTTTGCCGGAAGCGCGAGGTGAGTTCCTGCGTGGTTGGGATCATGGGCGTGGGGTGGATGCGGGGCGAGGTGTTGGCACGTATCAGACTGATGACTTCAAGTCGCACAATCATCCGCCACTAAGTAATCGCCCTGGTTTCATGAGTAATGAGTATCCGACGATTCAGGCGTATCACGGAACGAGTTCATCTGGTGCTCCGACGTACTCGGGAGAAGGGCAGCAGATGGCTACCACTGGAGTCCGAGGTGGTGCCGAAACTCGGCCCCGAAACGTCGCTGTCATGTGGTGCATCAAAGCCTGGAACGCCCCGGTCAATCAGGGAACCATCGATGTAGCCGCACTGGCCAAGGAAGTCGAACGACTCAAGTCCGCTGTTCCGGTGGGCGCTGTTTTGGCTTTCCCGACGGGGATCGTTGCGCCTGGTTATCTGGAGCTGGATGGCAGTGTGCAGAGCATTGCGACCTATCCGGATTTGGCGGCGTTTCTCAGTACCACTTACAACAGGGGCGATGAGGGTTCCGGTAACTTCCGCTTGCCGGAATCACGCGGTGAGTTCTTGCGTGGTTGGGATCATGGGCGCGGGGTGGATGCGGGCCGAACTTTGGGGAGTTGGCAAAAAGGTACTTTGCAGTCCTTTGACCCATCTAATGTTAACCCCGCAGTTTCCGGTCTCTGGCACAACACCGCATCGGATGCGGATATAGGCAAGTTACACGGCCTTGATCCGCATACAGCTTTGGACTATTCCGTCAGTAACGCAGTTTTCACCACGGGCTCGACGCCGGTAAATGCAAGTGCTTTAGGTGTGTCTCGCCCTCGCAACATCGCTGTCATGTGGTGCATCAAAGCGTGGAACGCCCCGGTCAACGAGGGAAGCATTGATATTGCCGGGTTGGCCGTTTTGGCGCAGCAAGCGACTGAGTTCCATCAAGGTACGGCGAAAGTTGCCACGCAAACACAAACAGAAGACGGTGTTGATGACACGACAATCGTCACCCCAAAAAAGCTACGTTTTGGATTTTCAGCAAGTTTTACCTCAAACGGCTACATCGTTTTCCCGAAGTGGATGGGAAGTCTCATTATGCAGTGGGGGCTCTCTCCGGCCGTTGCTTCGGGTGCATTAAATACTCAAGCGTTTCCATTGGCCTTTCCTGTGTTCCCTTTCGCGGTGCTGATCAATTACGCCGATGGTGCAACACAAGTCGGTGCTGGACGTGGCAGCCCTTGGCAGCTTGGTAACTGGACTAAGACAAATTTTAATTGGTCGCATAGCGGTACATCGGCGACGGCCCAGTTTTACTGGTTTGCGGTTGGCCGATAGAGGAAAAAAATATGCGTTACTACAGCAAGTCGACAGGTTGTACCTATCTTGAAGGTATTCACAAAGAGATGCCGGCAGACGCAGTATTGATTACTGAATCACGGTTTGCCGAGGTTTTGGGCACATCCAGTCCTGGCAAAGTTCGCAGCCATGACTCGGAGGGGCTCCCAATTTGGATTAATCCGCCAGAGCCCACGGTAGAAGTATTAGCTGCCGAAGAGCGTGTGTGGAGAGATTTGGAATTTGAAAGAGTCAAATGGTTACGTGAGAGACATCGTGACCAAGTCGAAATTAATCAGCGGCCTACTCTAGCTCCAGAACAGTTCAGCGAACTCCTGTTTTTCCTTCGTAGCCTGCGTGATTGGCCACAATCGCCAGATTTTCCATCCAAAGATTCACGCCCGGTAGTACCGGCCTGGATCGCCGAACAGCCCGAATAAACGCTCCGCACTCCGGCGCGTTTTCTTATCCGCCCAATACATTCAACACCCGCCAAGCCCCTCCCCACGAGGGGCTTTCCCGTTTATGGAGAAACGAAAAATGGCAACCCGCCAAACCTACACCGTGCTCGTCCCATTCCCCACCGGCGGTGGGCATTGGTCGAGCGCCGGTCAAGACCTTGATCTGCTCGACGTCGAGGCCAGTGCGCTGCACAGCGCCGGTCGACTTGAACTGAAAACACCCTCCACCCAGGCCAAAAAGGCCGCTGCCAAGAAGGCTGACTAACCATGGCTGAGGTTTTGAACTTCGAGCACAACGGCATTACCGTCAATGCCACTGAATCCCCCGAGGCCATGGGTGGCCTGGGTGACAACGTCATCGGTCTGGTCGGCACGGCGCCGAAAGCCGATCCGCTGATTCCGCGCAACGCTCCGTTCCGCATCAACAGCTTCACCACCCACGCACTGCTCGATCCGACCGGCGCCGAAGAGGGCACGCTGTACCACGCGGTTTACCAGATCCTCAAAGTGGTCAAGGTGCCGGTGTACGTGGTGATCGTCGAAGCGGGCGCAACTCCGGCCGACACCGTTAACGCGGTGATCGGCGGTGTTGATCCAACCACCGGCCGCAAGCTCGGTCTGGCCGCACTGGGCAGCGTCCCGGAAGACCTGACCATCATCGGCGCGCCGGGCTTCACCGGCACCAAAGCGGTGGCCAGCGAGTTCGCCTCGTTCGGCAAACGCATCAAGGCCCGTGTTGTACTGGACGGCAAAGATGCTTCGGTCGCTGATCAAGTGGCTTACAGCCAGGAACTGGGCGGCGCCGACCTCGGTTTCGACCGCTGCCTGGTGGTGCACAACATGCCCGCCGTGTACTCGAAAGCCGCGAAGAAAAACGTCTTCCTCGCGCCGTCCAGCCTGGCGATTGCCGCGCTGGCCAAGGTCAAGCAGTGGGAGAGCCCGGGCAACCAGGTGACTTATGCCGAAGACGTGTCCCGGGTCGTTGAATACAACATCCTCGACACCTCCACCGAAGGCGATCTGCTCAACCGTTACGGCGTGAGCTACTACGCCCGCACCGTGCTCGGTGGCTTCTCGCTGCTGGGTAACCGTTCGATCACCGGCAAGTTCATCAGCTACGTCGGCCTCGAAGATGCGATCAGCCGCAAGCTGGTCAAGGCCGGCCAGAAAGCCATGGCCAAGAACCTGACCAAGTCGTTCATGGATCAGGAGGTCAAGCGCATCAACGACTGGCTGCAGACCCTGGTCGCCGACGAAACCATTCCTGGCGGCAGCGTGTACCTGCACCCGGAACTCAACAGCGTCGAGAAGTACAAGAACGGCACCTGGTACGTGGTCATCGACTATGGCCGCTACGCGCCGAACGAACACATGGTTTATCAACTCAACGCCCGCGATGAAATCATCGAGCAGTTCCTGGAGGACGTTCTCTAATGTTTACCAACCGCGTAAGACAGGCCATCGCGGCCACCCTGCAAGGTTTGCCGTTGTCGGCGACCGTTGAGGAGTTCACTCCGCCGAAAATCGATTTCGACATGGAAAGCATGGCGGGCGGGCGCTTCATCGTTGAGGAAATGGCCAAGAGTGCCAAGGCTCTGAACGCCACGCTCAAGCTGCAAGGCACCGGTGCTGAAGTGTTGCTGGCGATGGGTGTGAAGTTGGGCGACGACATCCTGCTGAACGTGCGTGAAGCCGGTCAGGATCAGGACGGCAACACCTGGTTCACCTATCACACAGTAGGCGGCAAGCTGAAATCTCTGGCTGAGGATGCGCTGAAAATGGGTAGCAAAGCCATCACCACACTGGAGCTGTCCTGCCGCACCTACAACCGCCTGGAAAACGGCATCCCGGTGATCGACATCGACGTGCGCACCCAGAAGTTCGTGCTCAACGGCGTCGATATCCTCGGTGATGCGCGCCGTGCGGTGCTGATGCCGTAACCCTCGATACACCCCAAACCCTGTAGGAGTGAGCCTGCTCGCGATGAGGCCAGCACATTCAACATCAATGTGCCTGAAAGACCGCCATCGCGAGCAGGCTCACTCCTACAAGGGGATTGCTACACCCCCTCAAGAATCACCAAGGAATTCATACATGTCGTGGATGCCACCCAAGCATGACCTGCTGTCGCCGATCACCGGTGACGACGGCGCGCAGATCGAACAGATCCAGCTCAAGCCGCTGTTCTACGCCGCGCAGAAAGAAGCGCTGGAACGCGCCGGCGATGATGAAGACGATCAGTTCTTCGAACTGGCGTTGCTCGCCACCGGCCTGTCGGTCAAGGAACTCGACCAGCTGAAACGCCCGGATTATGTGAGCATCGCCCAGTACGTGCACGAGATGTCGACCCGTCCGGCGTCGTACTTTCTGGAGCAGGTCGAGGACGCGGAAAAGTCCGACGATCCTGACGAAGTGCAACTGCTGCAACCGCTCGCCGTGACCGGTCGCACCGTGACCTCGCTGTCGCTGGAAATGCCGGCACTGCGCGCCACCAAAGTGATGAAGAAACTGAAAACGGCCAAAGAACGCGCCGAGTTCATCACTGCCCACTGCACCGGTCTGATGATCCCCGATCTGGCCCAGCTGAGCGTCCCGGACTGGACCCAATTGCAGGTGCGCATCGACGATTTTTTAAACCAGCCGGCGGCCTACTTTCGGAACGCGACATCGAAGTAATCCTCGATATCGTCCCGCTCATTTACCCGGTAAGTGAGGCGGAGATTCTGGAATGGGACGCCGAAAAGGCGTTGCGCCGCTACGACATAGCGATCACTCGCCTTGGCGTGAAACAGGAGTAGAGCGGCATGGCAGAGAGTAAATATGCGCTCGCATACGCCGGTGAGAGTGGCAATACGGCGGACGCGCTGCCGACCAACCTCGGCAAATCACTACAGGATCTGAACCTGACATTGTCCCTGGCAAGCGTGGATATTCGCTTGCTGACTCAGGAGCAGATCAAGCTGCGCGAGCTGCTGGTCAGCCAGCAATCGTTGTTCAAGGTCGTCGCGGCGCCGCCAGCCGCCAATAGTGAGCCGAAGTCAAAACTCAAGGCGGAAATCGAGCAGCGTCCGCCACCGAAGAACCTGCAATCGGCGATGGCTAACGAGACGGCGCTGGTTGAGCTCAATCAGTTGCTTGGGCTCAACAAAGACCAGCTTCAAGCGCATTCAGAGCAAACCCTCGAACTCGCGACTCAGCGATCGGTTGCCGCCAGTGGCGCGACTGGTGCGGATCTGTTGCAAATCCAGCAGGTCGGGGCGCGATCTGGTATTGCCGACGGCGCCAAGGGTGATCAGCGGGCGACAGAGCTAAGAGCGTATTCCGGCGACGCGGCGATCAATGCCACAGCCTTCCGGATTGACGTCAAGGCCGCGGGGGAAATGCTCGCGGTCTGGCGTTCCTCCTTGAAGCTGGATCGATACCAGGGACAGGATCTGGCCGATGCGGTCAGTTACCTGGGCAGCAGCGGTCTGGATGCCAAGCCTGCCGATATCGGCGCGGTCGTACAACGCTCTGGCGAGAGTGCTGTTGCATCGGGAATGACACCGGAACAGGTGGCAGCGTTTGCCACTGCGCTGTTGAACAGCGGGGCCGACAAGGACGGTGCCAGTGCGGCATTGAAGAGCTTTACGTCGGTCTTCGGCAAAGGAAACACGGCGTCAACCGAACAGCGTTCGGCGATGACCCGGTTGCACCTGGACCCCGATTTGTTACCAGAGAAGATGCGCACGGATGCGCCAGGTGCCATTGATTCGGTGCTCGCGGCGCTCAGTAAACAATCCGTACCCGAACGTGCCGCCACGGCGAAGACGCTGTTTGGCGAGAGTAGTACCAACATTCTTGAGTTGTTGAAGAAGCCCGACGACGTCAAGACAGCCTTCACGCGAGTGTCCGACAAGCACCAATATGCAACCTCGGAGCTGGGTTCCGGCGGCGGTGCCGCGACGAAAACGGCCGAAGCCTTTGGCGATACGTCACAAGGGCGCTGGAATGCGCTGGATGCGAGTCTTAATCGCTTGTCGACAGCGGTGGGAAATGCACTCGCGCCCGTGACTGACGCGTTGGCAGTGTCGCTAACGGCTGTGGTCAATGGCTTGAGTTCAGCGGCTGAAGCACTGCCGTTTCTGGCGGCTGGTCTCACATTTGCCGGTGTGGCCGCCATGCCGTTCGTCGGTGGTGTACTGAAGACCGGGGTCGCCTCGGTGCTGGATGCGGTCAACTCGAAACTGTTGCGTCTGGCGACGGCGCGATTGCCCGCCGATATTGCCGATGTGATCAATGGCGGTGACGACGGCGGCGAGGGGCCTAAAAGAAAGCGCGCCGGTCGACGCGCATCTTCCAGCGCGCGGTCTCGTGTTCCTTCCTCTGGCGCCGGTCGAGGCGGACGTTTGAGCACGATGACGGCCAAAATCGCCCCGATGTTTGACGATGCGATAACCCGCGTGAAAATGGTCGGCGAGATGGCCAAAAGCATGCGCCCGAGTTGGCTCAACGGCGCGACCGCCAAGCTCATGCCGCTGGTCGAGGGTGCCAAATCCAAGCTTCTACCGCCGCTGGTCAAATCATTGCCCGCCTTCAAGATGGGCGCGCCGCTGGCGATTGGTCATGCCGCTTACGCAGGTTTGAAGGGCTGGCGTGACGGCGATGATCAAGCTGTCAAAGGTGCTGCCGGCGAGTTGGCTGGAACTGCGATTGGCGCCACGATCGGCTCGTTCATTGCACCTGGTATTGGCACATTCATCGGCGGCACTCTGGGCGGAATGCTCGGCTCCTATGTGGGGGAACAATGGGGGAAACCTGCCGAGGACAAACTCGCGCCCCCCGCGCAAGTGGCCAAGGATCTGTCCAGCGCTCAGACGCTACTCACCAATAACACCTACTCGCCGTTGGTGCAGATCAGCGGCAGTGATGCGCTCAATGCCGAAAAGATCGGCGATGTGGTTTCGCAGGTCATGCGCAACCATTTCGATACCGCATTCACACCCGCTGCAGGCACCAACGCTCTCGCCACCCGCCGTGACGCAGCCCTCACCGATGGAGTCGCCTGATGAAACAACAAATGGCACTGGGCAGTTTCATCTTCGGCCTGTCGCGCAACTTTGCGTACCACCAGCTGCTGCGCAAGGCCGACGGTGGCTGGGCCGAAATACAGATCCTGACCAGTAAACCCAAATCCAGTCAGACCGGGCAAAAACCGGAAACCCTGACCATCACCGGCAAGTCGATGTACGCCGTGGCCATGGACCGGCTCGATGAATTGCGCGCCTTGCAGGCGCTGTGCATACCACTGCCATTGATCGATGGCATCGGTCGCAACTGGGGTTTGTGGCGGATCAATTCGGTTCAGGAAACGCAAACCCAGATCATCGATGACGGCACGGCAATGGTCGTCGATTGGGTCATCGAGCTAGCGGAGTTCAACAATGCGTAAGGTCCGAAGCATGGCCGGTGATTCGGTGAATCTGCTGCTCTACCGCGAAACCGGGCGCAGTGATGACGCCGCCGAAGAAGCTCTGTGGAAACTCAACTCGACCCTGGCCGAGCACGGCCCGATCCTGCCTGCGGGCGTCTGGGTCACGTTGCCGGAACTCGACTCGAAACCGGCCACGATCAAACCGCTCACGGCCTGGGATTAAGGAGGTTGCATGACACTGGGTTTCACCCCGGCGGTAAGACTCTACGGGGCCCATTCGGCCCTGCTCAATCAACGCCTGATCAGTTGGGAACACATCGACGCTGCTGGTTTCGAGTCCGATCAACTGACGTTGACGATTGACCTTGAAGGCCTCGAAGGGCTGCCGGATCTGGGTGGAAAAATCGGCCTTGAGGTCGGTTATCTGGAGTCGGGAATGGTCGACAAGGGCCAGTTCAAAGTGACGCGCCTGACGCCGACGCTGTTCCCGTTCCGCCTGACGCTGGTGGCCACGGCGGCGCCGTTCAGCAAGGATGACGAGACGGGCTTCAAGCAACGTCGCACGGCCAGTCATGGCCCGACAACACTGGGGTCGCTGTTTCGCGAACTGGTGTCGAGCCATGGCTTTTCACCGCGCGTCGCGCCCGAGGTGGCGATGATCAGGATCGAGCACGTCGACCAGTCCAACGAAACCGACATGAGCTTTCTGACGCGCCTGGCGAAAAAGTACAACGCGGTGACCAAACCCTACAACGACGTGTACGTGCTGGCCCGTCCCGGCCAGACCAAATCGTTGTCGGGCCAGGTGCTGGCGGACGTGACATTGTCGGTGACCAGCAACAACCGTCCCGGCGATCACGCGTTCGTCAGCGCCACGCTGGAGGAGTCTGCCCGCGAGCAGACCAAGGGTTGCAAGACCTGTTTTTGGGATGGCGCTGCAGGTGTGTTGCGCTGGGTTGAAACAGGAATCGCGCCGTTCAAGACCCTCCGCCAGAAGCAACCCACTGAAGCCGATGCAATCGCCGTCGGCGAGGGCGAAGTGCGCAAGATGCTCCGCCAGAAGTACAAGGTGAAAATCACTTGTCCCGGCAATCCACTGCTGGCGGCCGAAGGTCTGGTGCTGCTCGATGAGACCTGGCCGGACTTCATGCGTGGGCGCTGGTCGATCGAAAAAGTCACCGCCAGCGGCAATCGCGAGAACAGTTATCGCTGCCTGATCGATGCCGCGTGCCTCGACCCGAAAGCCGAAGCCAAGGACTGATCTCACATCCACGAATCCCCTGTAGGAGTGAGCCTGCTCGCGATAGCGGTGTGTCAGGCACATTGATTGTGAATGTGGCACCGCCATCGCGAGCAGGCTCACTCCTACAGTGGATTCGCGGTGTTTTCTGCAACTCATTTCAATTCTGGAACACCACCATGAAGATCTCCCCGATCCTCACGCAACTGCGTGGGCAATGCCTTGGGCTTGCCAATCACATTTCGGTGGGTGTCGATCTGGCTTTGCTGCAAGGCAATGCCGATCTGCCAACACCCTCGGCCCACGTGCTGCCGCTGGCCGATCTGGCCAGCAATAGCACCGCACAAAACCTCACCACCCAACCGATCCGCGACCGTTTCGAAATCGTCCTCGCGCTTGACGCTACGGACGGCACAAAAGCGCTGGATCTGTTGCACGACCTGCGTGCCGAACTGTGGCGCGCGCTGGTGGGGTTCAAGCCGGGCACTGACTACAGCGCCATCGTCTACGACGGCGGCGAAATGGTCTCGATCAACAGCAGCCGCGCCTTTTACCGGCTGCGCTTTTTTGCCGAGTTCCAGCTCGGCCGCAATCTGCCAAGTCAGCCTGCGGAGAGTTGGCACGAACGTGAACTGGACGGTTTGTCGTCCTTTACCGGGGTCACCGTGCGGGTCGATGCGATCGACCCGGCCGACCCCAATCTGAAACACCCGGGCCCTGACGGGCGCGTGGAACTGACTTTCTCTGGAGACGTAACCCCATGAGCAATCGCATCACCGTACTGCCGGCCGCTGGCCGTGCCGTGCCTGACCCGGAAGCGGGCGATCTGCTGCCCCTCGAAGGCCGTGAAGTGCTGGACAGCGCCTGGTGGCGCCGGCGTCTGGCCGACGGCGATATCACAATCAAAACCGTAAAAGTCAAAGCACAGGGAGCCAAATAATGGCGATCGGATTCAGCAACATCCCCGCGGACATTCGTGTACCGCTGTTCTATGCCGAAATGGACAACTCGGCCGCCAATAGCGCGAGCTCGACCCTGCGTCGTCTGATCGTCGCTCAGGTCAACGACAACATTGCCCCGAGCGAAGTCGGCAAACTGGTGCTGGTCTCCAGTGTCGCGCTGGCAAAAAGCATCGGTGGTCAGGGCTCGATGCTCGCCTCGATGTACGAGACCTTCCGCAAGGCCGACCCGATCGGCGAGATCTGGTGCCTGCCGCTGCACAACGCTGAAGGCGCGATCGCCAAAGGCGTGTTGACCCTGACCGGCACCGCGACTCAGGCTGGCGTGCTCAACCTGTACGTCGCTGGTGTGCGTGTGCAAGCCACCGTGGTCAACGGTGCCACCGCTGCTCAGGCAGCCACCGCACTGGCACAGAAAATCAACGCCACGGCCGATCTTCCGGTGAGCGCTGCCGCTGCCGAAGGTGTAGTGACCCTGAGCGCCAAGTGGACGGGCGACAGCGGTAACGACATCAGCCTGCAGTTCAATCGCCTGGGCAAGAGCAACGGCGAAGAAACCCCGGCCGGCCTGACCACCGCGATCACCGCCATGACCGGCGGTGCCGGTGTGCCTGACCAGGTCGCAGCCGTGGCTGCACTGGGCGACGAGCCGTTCGAGTTCATCGCACTGCCTTGGTCGGATCTGTCGACCCTCAACACCTGGCAAGCGGTGATGGATGACAGCACCGGTCGCTGGTCCTGGGCCAAGCAACTGTTCGGTCACGTCTACAGCGCCAAGCGCGGCACCGTTGGCACTCTGGTAGCCGCAGGCCAGGGCCGTAACGACCAGCACATGACCATTCAGGCGCTGGAGCCGGGCGTACCGCAACCGTTCTGGGTACAAGCTGCAGCACTGGCTGCGCGCACCGCGGTGTTCATCTCCGCCGATGCCAGCCGTCCGACGCAAAGCGGCAGCCTGCCGGGCGTTGATCCGGCACCGGCCAGCGAGCGTTTCACCCTGACCGAGCGTCAGTCGCTGCTCAACTACGGCATTGCCACCGCCTACTACGAAGGCGGTTACGTGCGCATCCAGCGTTCGATCACCACCTACCAGAAGAACGCTTACGGTCAGGCCGACAACTCCTACCTGGACAGCGAAACCATGCACCAGTCGGCGTTCATCGTGCGTCGTCTGCAAAGCGTGATCACCAGCAAATACGGGCGCCACAAACTGGCCTCCGATGGCACCCGTTTCGGCGCCGGTCAGCCGATCGTGACGCCAGCGACCATTCGCGGCGAGCTGATCGCGCAGTACGCCAAGCTGGAACTGGAAGGCCATGTGGAGAACGCCGAGCTGTTCGCCGAGCACCTGATCGTCGAGCGCGACGTGCAGGACCCGAGCCGCGTGAACGTGCTGTTCCCGCCGGATTACATCAACGGTCTGCGCGTGTTCGCACTACTCAACCAATTCCGTCTGCAATACGACGACGCGGCCTGATCGCCGCGTTTGGCCGTAAGCATTCAGCCCACCTCGGTGGGCTTTTTTATTTGAAGGGAGTAACACCATGGGTCAAGTGATTGCAGGCACCTGCTACGTCAAAGTCGACGGTGCACAACTGACTATCAACGGCGGCTGCGAAGCCCCGCTGATGGCCGTCAAACGCGAAACCGTCGTACCGGGTTTCTACAAGGAAACCGACGTTGCGCCGTCGTTCAAAGTGACCGCGCTGCACACCGCCGACTTCCCGCTGAAGAAGCTGATTGAAGGCACCGACATCACCGTCACCTGCGAATTCAGCAACGGCAAGGTCTACGTGCTGGCCGGTGCCTATCTGGTCGAAGAACCGGTTTCCAAGGGCGATGACGCCACCATCGAACTGAAATTCGAAGGCATCAAGGGGACCTGGCAATGAGCGGCGCCGTGAAGCTTCAGGTTGCGATCGAAGCTCACGGCGAGCCCCTGACCGAACTCGTCCTGCGCCGTCCGACGGTGCAGGAAGTGCGAGCGATCAAGGCGCTGCCGTACAAGATCGACAAGAGCGAAGAAGTCAGCCTCGACATGGACGTGGCGGCCAAATACATCGCCGTGTGCGCCGGTATTCCACCGTCGTCGGTCAACCAGCTCGATCTGGCTGACCTCAACGCGCTGAGCTGGGCCGTTGCGAGTTTTTTCATGAGTGCGGCGTCGGAGCCATCACCGACCTGATCGCAGTCGCCTATGACCTGGCCTGGTTCTGGAAGGTTGACCCCGAACAGATGATGGCCAGGCCACTGGATGTGCTCCGCGAATCGCTGGAGCACGCGCAACGGATCAATGCGATGCAGCAGGTGCAGTGATGGCAGACGAAGAAAAGAAAGTGCAAACACCGGTGCTGATCACGGGCATCGATGAACTGTCGCCCAAACTCGGCGCCCTGCGAGTAAAGGTCGAGAGCTTCAAGAAAAATCTCGAACAGACCGGACTCGGCAAACTCGATATCAGTGGTCTGTTCAAGGGCGGCAGCGTGATCACGCCGTTCGTGGACGGGATCAAGTCGGCGGCGGCGTTTCAGGGCAAATTGACTGAAGTCAGCGAGACGGCGAAAACCGTGGATCTGCCTGCCGCACCGAAAGTCGCTGCGCAGAACATGAACGTGTTCAGTGCGTCGATGGAAAAGGTTTCCACGGCGGTGAATGCCGCGCTGGTGCCGGCGGTGGGCGCGGTGGTCGTCGGACTTGAGCCATTGATGACCGGGGTGGGCAATTTGCTCAATGACAACCCTGAGCTGGTGCAAGGACTCGCGGCGGGAGCTATCGCGTTTTCGACGATGCAAACCGCCGTGGCCGGTGCGACCCAGGTGTTCGACGTGATGAGCATGGTGATGAAGGCCAATCCGATCATGCTGATTGCCACGGGCATTGCCTTGGCCGCCGGTTTGATCGTGGCTTACTGGAAACCGATCTCGACGTTTTTTATCGGGCTCTGGCAGAAAATCGCCCCGGTGGTCATGCCGATGGCCGAGTTTTTCAAGACGATGTTCAGTTACACGCCTTTGGGGATGCTGATCAGCAATTGGGGCCCGGTCACCGAGTTCTTCAGGGCATTCTGGCAAGGTCTAAAGGCCGTGGCGGTGCCTGTGATCGAGTTCTACAAGTCGATGTTCGCGTGGACTCCTCAAGGCATGATCCTCAATAACTGGGGAACAATCAGCCCGATATTTGCGGCAATTTTCGGGCGCATCAAGGAAAACGTGGCCTCGACCTTCGCCGCCCTCAAGGAGGGCTTTGGCTGGACGCCGCTGGGTTTGATAGTAAATAACTGGGGACCTGTCACCGGATTGTTCGCGGCCATTTGGGACTTGCTGGCAGCGCTGGTCGTGCCGCTCAAGGAGACGTTGCGCAGTGTCTTCAACGACTACGTTCCCATGGACAAGATCAACGAACTCTGGGGCCAGGTGCCTGCGTTCTTTGCCGAAAAAGCGGAGTCCATTCGTGCGGTGATGATGGCGCTGGGCGCGATTTTCGGTCTGCCGTTCATGGGGTCACCGCTGGAAATGTTTGACTTGAAGTGGTCGCCGCTGACCGATCGCATCCGAGAGTTTGCGGACAAGATCGAGTCGTACATGGCGCCGATCAGGGAAATGCTCGGTGGCAGTTTTGGTGGGTTCGTCACCAAAATCACTGGCAAGATCGAAGGCCTGTCCGAAGCTCAGAAAAAAACCAATGCCGAAGGTAAGGGTGAGCTGGCGCCGGCGTTCTTTGGCGGCAACAGCGAGCCAGCGTCGAATGCATTGTCGGGCTCCGACATCGCGCAGGATAAACCTGCTCTGCAGGGCGGCTCACTGTCGCAAACCTCCAACACCCTGATCCAGCAAAGCGCCGCCAACAACCGGACGCAACTCGAAGGCGGTCTGACCGTGCGCTTCGAAAATGCGCCGGCCGGGCTGCGCACCGATCAACCACAAACCAATCAACCGGGGCTGGCGCTGTCTTCGCGCATCGGCTATCGCTCGCTGTCGGCAGGAGGTTCCAATGAACTGGCGTGACCGTTTGTTGCCGGCATCGTTTCGCGGTGTCGGGTTCTGGATCGATCAGGCGAAAACCCCGGTCGGTCGCAAAGGTCAGTTGCACGAATATCCGCAACGCGACCTGCCGTATTTCGAGGATCTCGGCCAGCAGGCCAAGACCCACGACATCACGGCGTTCATCATCGGCGCCGATTGCCTGGAGCAGCGCGACAAGCTGCTGAAGGCCTTGGAGGCGGGCAGTGGTGAACTGGTGCATCCGTGGCTGGGACGCCTGCAAGTCAAGGTTGGCGAATGCGACATGACCCACACCCGCCAGGACGGCGGATTGGTGACGTTCAGCCTGAAGTTCTATCCCGATCGGCCGCTGCCGTTTCCGACTGCCACGGTCAGTACGCAAAAAGTTCTGTTGGCCAAGGCTGACACTTTGTTGGGTTCTGCGGTGGCGCGCTTCGAGCAGGCGATGACGTTGATCAAGGCTGCGCGGATCGGCATCGCCAATCTGCGCAACAGCCTGACCGGCGTCTATGAGGTGATCAAAGAGCAGCTCAAACCGCTGATCGAGCAGTACAAGCAGATCACCGAACTGGTCAAAGCCGTGAAGGAATTGCCCAAGGAAGTGGCGGCGGAGTTCAAGGGCTTGCTCGGCGATATCAAGGAGCTGAAGGCGTTCGCGAAGGAGGGCTACCGTGGCGTGATTGCCGACGTGTCCCAACAACTCGAAGCCATCCGCAAGTTGGATGCGCCGAAGATCACCACCGGCAAGGACACCAATGCTGCGGCGCAAGCCATGGCTGATCTGGTGCAGGACACCATGCTGGTGAAAGTGGCGCAATGGGTGGCGTCGATGCCGGTAGCGACCCCTCCGGTCAAACTGACGTCGACCGCTTCGGTTGCGCATCAGGCGGATCAACCGGTGACCCGTCAGGAAGTGCCGGTGACCGACGAAATGAAAGCGCTGCAGAAGGCGGTCGGGGTGGCAATTGACCCGATGCTGGATAAGGCCGATCCCAAACATCACCAGGCAATCAACGATGTGAAGGAAGCGCTGATGGCGCATCTCAAGGCCGTGGCGTCATCCGGTGTGCGACAGGTCACCAAATCGTTCCAGGAAAGCCTGCCGGCGCTGGTTGTGGCCTACAAGCAATTTGCCGATGCCACACGGGTGACTCAAGTGACGCAGAGCAACGCGATGAACCATCCGGGCTTTTCACCCAACGACGTGAAAGTGTCCAGGGAGTGAGCCATGAGCGAGATGGATAACCATGTCACGCTGACCGTTAACAACATGGAATACGGCGGCTGGAAAAGCGTGGAAATCACCGCTGATCTGGAGCGCCAGTTCCGCACCTTCAAACTCGACATCACCTGGCAGTGGCCGGGGCAGACGGTGGATCAACGGATCAAACCGGGTGACCCTTGCGAAGTGAAAATCGGCCAGGATCTGGTGCTCACCGGCTACGTGTTCAAGGCACCGATCAGTTACGACGGACGCCAGATCAGCTTGAGTATCGAGGGCAGTTCCAAGACTCAGGATCTGGTCGATTGCGCAGCCACCAACCGCCCGAATCAATGGCAGGAGCAACCGCTGCTGAGCATCGTCCAGGCTCTGGCGGCGGAGTACTCGCTGTACGTGGTCAACGAAATTCCCGAGACCGCGCGGCTCGCCAAACACACTATCGTGCCGGGCGAAACAGTGTTCCAGTCGATCGACCGATTGCTCTCGCTGTTTCGGGTGTTTTCCACCGATGACGAGCAGGGCCGGCTGGTGCTGGCCAAGCCCGGCAGCGGTGGTCGGGCCAGTGACGCGCTGGAGTTGGGCAAGAACATTCTGTCGGCGAACGCGCCGATGGATCAGAGCCAGGTGTTTTCCGAATACCGGGTGATCGGTCAGCAGAAAGGCTCGGACAAGAAGAGCGGGGCGGCCGTCAGCGAGGTTCAATCCAGCGCGGCTGATCTGAGCTTCAAGCGCCGCCGCACCACGATCATCAACGAGGGCACCGCACTGACGTTCGAGTTGGCCCAGCAACGCGCCCAATGGGAAAGCGCCACCCGCATGGGCCGGGCCCAGACCACGACCTATCAGGTACAGGGCTGGCGCCAGACCAATGGCGACCTGTGGCGCCACAACACGCTGGTCAAGGTCACGGATCCGGTGCTCGGTTTCGACGGCGACATGTTGATTTCCAAAGTCACGTATTCGTTGTCGGCGCAGGGCTCGGTGACCACGCTGCAAGTGGCGCCGCCGCATACCTTCGATCCTGATCCCACGCCTCCGAAAAAATCTTCGGCCTGACACCGAACCCCTGTGGGAGCGGGCTTGCTCGCGAAAGCGTCAGCAGCTCCAACATCCCATTGACTGACCCACCGCTTTCGCGAGCAAGCCCGCTCCCACATGTTGTCCGTGTCGGGTCTGCTCCCTGAGGACAATTCATGAGCCTACTGACACGCCTGCTGGCGCGCGGCACTGTCGTGCTCGCCAACTCGGCATCCAAGCTGCAATCGCTGCAAATGCGCCTCACCGCCGGCGAAGTGAACGACGACATGGAGCACTTCGAACCCTACGGTTTCACCAGCAACCCGCTGGCCGGCGCCGAAGGCATCGTCACTTTTCTCGGCGGTGACCGTTCCCACGCCATCGCCCTGGTGGTCGCCGACCGTCGCTATCGCCTGCAGTCGCTGGCCTCGGGCGAAGTCGCGATCTACACCGACGAGGGCGACAAAATTCACTTCAAGCGCGGGCGGATCATCGACATCGAAACCGCCACCCTGAACATCCGCGCCAGCAGCGCGGTGAACTTCGACACGCCGGTGATCAACCAGACCGGCAAGATCGTCTCCACCGGCGATCAGCTCGCCGGTGGCATCAGCCAGATCAAACACGTGCACGTCGGCGTGCAGGCCGGCAGCGGCCAGACCGGTGCGCCGGCAGGAGGCAAATGATGTTTATCAGCCAGAACCTCCACGCCGCACTGACCCGCGCCGTGCTCATCAGCCTGTTCACCTGGCGCCGCGCCGCCGATGACGACGCACTCGACGACGAGGAGCGCTTCGGCTGGTGGGGCGACAGCTTTCCCACCGTCGCCGACGACCGCATCGGCTCGCGGCTGTGGCTGTTGCGTCGAGTCAAGCTGACCCGACAGACCCAGATGGACGCCGAGTTCTATGCCCGCGAAGCCCTGCAATGGCTGATCGACGACGGCCACTGCAGCGCCATCGACATCATCAGCGAACGCCTCGACGCCCAGCGCCTGAACCTGCGCACGGTTCTGACCCTGGCCGATGGCGAACGTCTGGACATCAACCCCGATAACAGTTGGCAGGTGATCTATGCCGTTTGAAACCCCTTCGCTGCCGGTGCTGATCAAGCGCACCCAAAGCGACCTGGCCGGCGATTCGCTGCGCCAGTCCGATGCGCAAGTGCTGGCCCGCACCTTGGGTGGCGCGGCTTATGGTCTGTACGGTTATCTCGACTGGATTGCCGAGCAGATCCTGCCGGACAAGGCCGACGAGTCGACCCTGGAACGCATCGCCGCGCTGCGCTTGAACCAGCCACGCAAACCGGCGCAAGTGGCGACCGGCAGCGTCAGCTTCACCGCGACCGCAGGCGCCGTGCTCGACGTCGACACGCTGCTGCAAGCGAGCGATGGCCGTACCTACAAAGTCACCGCTTCACGCACCACCACCAATGGCAGCAACACCACCACCATCGCCGCGCTCGACGCTGGCAGCCTGGGCAATGCCGACGCCGGCCTGGCACTGACCCCGGTGCAACCGATCGCCGGCGTGGTCGGCAACAGTTTTGTGGTGCTCGCGCCCGGCCTCAGCGGCGGCGTGGCGCGAGAAAGTCTGGAGTCGTTGCGCTCGCGGGTGATCCGTTCTTATCGCGTAATCCCCCATGGCGGTTCGGCCAGCGACTACGAAACCTGGGCGCTGGAAGTGCCGGGTGTGACGCGGGCCTGGTGCCGTGGCGGCCTGCTCGGGCCAGGCACGGTGACGGTGTTCATCATGCGTGACGAAGACCCGCAACCGGTGCCCAACGATGAGCAACTGGCGGAGGTTCAGGAGTACATCGAACCGCTGCGTCCGGTGACTGCAGAAGTGCATGTGCAGCGACCGATTCAGGTGCCGGTGGTGTATCGCTTCAAGAGCGTCAATCCGGACACCACCGCCGTGCGCGCCGCCGTTGAAGCGCAGTTGCGCGACCTGCATAACCGCGAGGCCGATCTGGGTGTGCCGCTGCTGATCAGCCATATCCGCGAAGCCATCAGCAGCGCCGGCGGTGAGTACGATCACACGCTGACCGCGCCGGCCGCTGACGTGACTGCGGGGCAAAGCGAACTGCTGACCTTCGGAGGTTGCGTAT
Organism: Pseudomonas sp. MWU16-30322; assembly: GCF_020515535.1. Lineage (NCBI taxonomy): Bacteria > Pseudomonadati > Pseudomonadota > Gammaproteobacteria > Pseudomonadales > Pseudomonadaceae > Pseudomonas > Pseudomonas sp. MWU16-30322. Next base: position 52,701 of record NZ_JAIWYL010000006.1, on the reverse strand, counting down.
GGGGGGCATAAGAACCGCCGCGCAATATCAGGCGCAACTGCGCGCGTTGCTGCCCAGCGGCCCGGCGTGGGACCCGGAACGCGTACCGGAACTCGAGGAGGTGCTGCAAGGCGTCGCCGTCGAACTGGCACGCCTCGACGCCCGCGCCGCCGACCTGCTCAACGAGATGGACCCGGCGGGCGTCAGCGAACTGGTGCCGGACTGGGAGCGGGTGATGGAACTGCCCGACCCATGCCTGGGCGCCACGCCGCTGTTCGACGACCGCCGCCTCGCTGTACGCCGGCGCTTGCTCGCGGTCGGTAGCCAGGCCGTCGGTTACTACCTCGACATCGCCAAAAGCCAGGGCTACCCCAACGCCAGCATCACCGAGCACGAAGCCCCCCGCATGGGCCGCGCGCGTTTCGGTGCGGCGCACTGGGGCACCTGGGAAGCGCAATTCATGTGGACGCTCAACACCGGCGGCCGCCTGCTGCTCGGTCGGCGATACGGCGCGAGCTACTGGGGCGAGCGTTTCGGCGTCAACCCGGGCTCGGCACTGGAGTGCCTGATCCACCGCAGTGCGCCGGCGCATACCAAGGTGCACATCAATTATGACTAGGGAGGAATGACAGGATGGATTATCCGAAGAGTGTGCCCAGTGCTGGTTTGGTGAATGGGAAGTTTGTCGATGAGGACGCCATCAACGGCACTCCGGGCTCGTTGATTCCTGCTGCGTGGGGCAATGGCGTGACAGAAGAGATCGTCAATGTCATCAAGGCAGCTGCCATCGTGCCGGACGAACAGAATCACGCCCAACTGCAGCAGGCGATCACAAAAAGCATCAGTGACCGGTTACCGGGTCAAGCCAGTGAAACCGGTGCAGGGGTGATGAAGGTCGCTACTCAGGATCAGGTAGGAAGCGGGGTAGATGACACGGTGGCAGTGACCCCGAAGAAGCTCAAGCTCGGGTTCAGTCTGGCTAACAGTGGAGGCACCGGATACCTCGCCTTCCCGTCCTGGATGGGCGGCTTGATCATCCAGTGGGGCTGGATCAACAGCGCTACGACCGATGTGATTACCACGCTTCCCGTCAGCTTCAATTCAAACTTTTTTCGGGTGATGGTCTGCAACGATTATACGGCGGCGTCCGGGTCGATCGGCTATATCGCGGCCAGCACCCGGAGTTTGTCCACCATTGTTTCCCGGGGCTCTAGCGCGTCTCTGGGCGCGCAATACATCGCCATAGGCAAGTAGGTCATTCATGAAAATTTATTGGAGTCCCTCGGTTCAGGGATTTTTTGATTCTCGTGTCAATTCGTCGATTCCCAAAGACGCCGTTGAGATCTCGCCATCGCACCGCAACGAGTTGATCGAAGGGTGCAAGCGCAATCAGGTGATTGTATGTCGCGCCAATGGCTTTCCCATTTTGGCTGATGCAGCGTCCGCGACCTCGGCAGAGGCGGCGAGCACCGAGCGCCAGTGGCGCGATACGCAATTGAGCGAAACGGATCCCCTGGTTGCACGTCACCGCGACGAGTTGGAAAACGCGCAGGACACCACCCTGTCCGCTGAGCAATACACAGCGTTGCAGCAGTACCGCCGCGATCTGCGCAACTGGCCTTCATCGGCACCGTTTCCAGCCATTGCACAACGCCCCGTGATGTCAGTCACGAGCGCCGTTGTGGTGAAAAAGCCCCGGGCAAGGTCCAGAGCCAAACAGTGATGCTCATGACGCAAGCGTTCAGCAGCAAAGTCGAGTGATCGTCAGAAAAGTGTGTCCGGTTGCGGGCGGGTGAACAGCCAATTCGTCGATGAAAATCCGCTGACCGGCACTTCGATATCTACCTGCTGGATCCAGGCAATCAAGCCCACCTCAACCGTGGGCTTTTTATTTTCAGAAAACAGACCGCCACTGGCTCGCATCAGCGATAGCCGCGACGCGGTTCATTTGTATTTCAGAGGAACGAAAAACCCATGGATTATCCAAAAAGCGTCCCCAGCGTCGGCTTGGTCGATGGCCGGTTTGTCGATGAAAACCCGGTGGCAGGCACGCCGGGTTCGTTGATTCCGGCGGTGTGGGGTAACAGCGTAACCGAAGAGCTGTTGTCCGTGATCAAGGCGGCCGGAATGACCCCGGCTGAAGGGACCAACAATCAGTTGTTATCGGCGTTGCAAAAGCTCCTGAGCCTGGCCAGTCCGATGTCTTCGCGGGTCACTGAAGTTTCGACATCAAAAGTCCTGGCACCGGAGGAAGCCGGGCTGGTTCTGATCAGCGCCAGTACAGCGGATACCACGATCAATCTGCCGGCCGTCAGTACGTTGTCCGGCATTCGCGACTTCATCGTTCGTCGTGTCGACAACAGCAGTAAACGCCTGGTGGTGCAAGCTTCCGGCAATGACCGGATCAGGTTTCACACGCACTTGTCGGCAAACGGCTATCCGTTTCTGGCGTTGATAGGGGCGGGAGACTGGTGGCACCTGCGCAGTGACGGCACTGGTAACTGGTGGCCGGTCGGTCGGTTCGACGCGACACCTTTGGGCCGGATCGTATTCGAGACCTCGACAGCCGCGAACCCCGGCGGCTACGGCGCGTTGGATGGCCGGGAAATGCTGCGTTCCGAATGGCCTTGGCTCTGGGATCACGCCGTGCAGTCCGGCATGTTGCGCGCAGAAGCTGCGCGGGCCGGCGGCTGGAGCAGCGGTGACGGGGTCAAGACATTTCGAGGCCCGGAGGTCCGTGGCGAATTTATCCGGGTGCTCGATGAACAGCGCAACATCGATACGGCGCGGGTCGCCGGGTCCTGGCAGTCCGGCACCAACATCACCGGTGACAACGGTAATGCTCCAGCGGTGCAGGGGATTGGTGATCTGGCGACGGTTGGCGTCGACCCGACATCGTTCGCCGGTCTTTCCTATTGGTCGGCTGCGGCGTTTGCCGAAAATCTGGTCAGTGGCTACTGGGGTATGACTCGCCCGCGAAATGTCGCCTATCCAGCTCGCATAAAACTCATCTGATGCCGGTGCCTCCGGCCCCTTGCAATAGCAAATGGAAGTGAACAATGCCTTATTACTATGTCGATGAAATGACGCGAGAAATTACCGGTCCATTCGAACCCATGCTTGTTCCCGGGATAGGTGTGCAAATACCCGGCAACGCAATCGAACTTCCGCAACCGCTGCCGGCCGTCGAGTCTGGTTATGCGTGGGTGTGGCGTGATGGGCAAGCGGCGCAACTGCTCGATTTACGTGAGCGCCTGGTGTTTCGCAAGGACAATGGCCTCTCGTTCTATTGGACCGAGTTCGGCCCATTGCCTGATCACCTGACTGTCACGCCTCGCCCCAACGAATATTACATCTGGAAGGATGATGGCTGGGTTCTGGATGCCGATGCCGAACGTGCGGGGCAGGCTGCCCAGGCGGACATCGAGCGCGATAATCGTCTGCGCACCGTGGTGATTCGCGTCGCGCCGCTGCAATACGCTTACGAGCTGGGCGAGGCGGCCAGTGAACAACTGACCGCATTGCAAGCCTGGAAGCGTTATGCATTGAACTTGGCGCGGATCGACCTGCAACCGGGTTACCCGGCAATCATCGAATGGCCGATCGCGCCGGAACAGAGCGTTGTTTCGCCAGCGATATAACTCGTCATTTCACTGAAAACGTTGCAGATGGCCTTTTGCTGCAGGCGTTCGGCTGTCTGTAAAAACTGGAGGGTTATGACGTGGATTATCCAAAAAGTATTCCCGGCGTTGGCCTAGTCAACGGCGGCTTCGTCGATGAAAACCCGATCGCCGGTTCCCCGGGATCGTTGATCCCGGCCGCGTGGGGCAACAGCGTCACGCAGGAAATTCTCAACGCGATCAAGGCTGCCGGGCTGACGCCTGATGAAGCCAGAACCGACCAATTGGCAACGGCCATCGGTGCGCTGGTCGACTTCACCAAACTGAAAAATACCCCGACCACATTGGCCGGGTACGGCATCACCGATGCGGTGGGGCGATTGCTGGCGGTGCGGCAGATCGAGACGGTCGGGATCACGGTTTACAAGCCCAATCCCAGGGCCAAGCGGATTCGCGTGCGGTTGGTGGGGGCGGGTGGTTCGGGTGGTGGTTGTGAGCCTGTGCCGGCAGGTAGCCAGATGCTTGGTGGCGGTGGTGGTTCCGGTGCTTACGCGGAAAGCCTGTATGACGTTACCGCCCAAATGCTGGCTGGCGTACCGGTCTCGCTGGGCGCGGGCGGTGCAGTCAGCAACACCACAGGTCTGGCGGGTGGTGGTGCTTCTTTTGGCGCCTACATGAGCGTTTCGGGAGGCGGCGGTGGGCAAAAACTGGCGATCGTGACTTCGGCTACATCGTCCGGATTCATTCAGGGCGGGGTCGGCGGGACGGTAACAGGCGGCAACTTGTGCAGCGCCCGCGGCATCACGGGGGGATTTGGGATGAGTAACGCCAATTGGGGGCTGCTCTCAGGTTGCGGGGCTCCGAGTCCGTTCGACGGCGGGGCATCTTTTACCGGGTCCAACACAGCTGGTAACGCAGGTATCCGTGGTTCGGGCGGCAGCGGTTCGTGCTCGGTCAGCGCGTCGGCTTCAATCATCAGCGGCGCTGGCGGCAACGCCTTCTGTGAAATCTGGGAGTACGAATAATGGCCCGTTATGCACGAGTGGAAAATGGTGTCGCGGTCGAACTGATCGACACCGGCGACTACGCGATCACCCAACTGTTTGCTCCCGCTTTCGTCGAGTCGATGATCCCGGTGCCTGAGGGCGTGCAGATCAAAATCGGTGTGCCCATCGGCGAGCTGCGCCCTGAGTTTGCGCCGTCACCATTAATCGAAAGTCCGGTCGTTATTCCTGAAATCGTCCCCGAGGAGCAAGAGCCACTGGCGGCAGCGCGTACCTGGCGAAAAAACAGTTTGTCGGCCACCGAATGGTGGGTGACACGGCATCGCGACGAGCAGGAGCTGGGGCGCGGGACGACGCTCAAGGCGGCGCAGTATCTGGAATTGCTGGAGTACCGCCAGGCGCTGCGCGACTGGCCTGATTCAAGTCAATTTCCCTCGACAGTTTCCCGGCCTTTGGCCCCGACTTGGCTCACTTGCAGAGCAGGAGAAAAATAATGGATTACCCAAATAGTGTTCCCAGCGCCGGGCTGGTGAACGGCAAGTTTGTCGATGAGGACCCGCTAAACGGCTCGCCGGGTTCATTGATTCCGGCAAGTTGGGGCAACGGCGTTACCCAAGAGATTCTCGGCGTAGTGCGGGCCGGTGGACTGACGCCGAGTGAGGCGTCGAATACTCAATTGCTCGGCGCCCTGCGCAGCAATCAATTGTTCCAGACGGCTGCGCCATTCGATGTCAGTCGTTCGGCGGCAACGTCCGAGTTCGTTCAGCGCGCTCTGGGTAACTACGCCGGAGCGCGTGGCGTGTCTGCCGCGACGCAACTGACGGCGGCGGATGCGGGATGGGCGATCGGTCTGGGAGGGAACTCGGCGTACACAGTGACACTACCGGATATCACTACCGTTCCCAACGGTGCAGCGATCACCTTTCACTGCCGCAGTAATGCCGCGATTACCATCGCCTGCACGAGCGGTAGCCAAATAAGCCCGCAGGGGGCCTATCTGACGTCGATTGTGATGAACAGCGGCGAGAGCGCCAACGTTGTCAGGGAGAACGGTATCTGGATGGTTCACGGGACCGCCAGTCTGAAATATGCCGCGCTGTTTTCCGGACTGGTGAATAACCCCGGATATCAGAAACACGCCAGTGGAAATATCGATCAGTGGGGCTCGGGACTGTCGAATGCCGCTGGCAACGTCAACGTGACATTCCCGGTTCCATTCCCGAGGGGTTATTTCTCGCTCGTGGCCACCCATGCGGGAGGCGATGCAGCAATGATCGCATTGATTGCCGTCAGCCAAGTGGGTTGCACGCTGAGAATTCGCGATGCGGCCGGCTCTTTGGCCGGCAATTGCACCGTGAATTATTTTGTAAAGGGCTATTGAATGAATACCTTCAATGTTTTGTTCAGCGCCAGCACCTTGGGCGCGTATGTACCTGGTATCAATTCGACGGACATTCCCGACGACGTTATCGAAGTTCCCCAGGGCTACTGGATCTCGCTGCTGCAGCAAATGGCTGTCAGCCCGAAAGTGATCGGTGTGCGAGCGGATAACGGCTATCCGATCCTGGTCGATCCCCCGCCTCCTTCACCAGATGAAGCGGCTGATATCGAGCGCTCATGGCGTACGGCGCAACTTTCTGCCACCGACGGTCTGGTAGCACGTGACCGCGATGAACTCGAGGACGGCGGCGGCACTACATTGACCACCGAGCAATACGCCGAACTGCAAACCTATCGACGTGAGTTGCGAGACTGGCCGCAAGGTTCGTTTTTTCCGTTCAGCGAGCACCGGCCGGTAGCGCCGAGGTGGCTGGCTGCTGCGCTGTAACTCATCAGGGAAATTGAAATGGATTATCCAAAAAGCGTTCCCAGCGTCGGGCTGGTGAACGGAAAGTTCGTCAATGAAGACGCCATCGCCGGCCTGCCCGGATCGCTGATCCCGGCAACCTGGGGCAACAGCGTCACCGATGAACTGTTGAATGTCGTCAAATCTGCAGGTCTTGAACCCAGCGAAACCGATACCACGCAACTGTTGCAGGCGCTGAAAAAAATCAGTCAGGCCGGTGAAGACAAGCATGCTGCGGACATTGGGGCGGCCAATCTGTACATGGCCAATTACGTGCCCGCCATCGCTACGTTGAAGGACGGTCTGGCGCTGCGCTTTACCGCTGGCAACGCCAACACCGGGGCGAGTACGTTTGCGCCGAACGGGTTGCTGCCCAAGCCGCTGGTGAGCCTGGCGCTGAGTGCGTTGCGACCTGCCGAGATTGTCGGCGGCAGTGTGTGTTCGGTGGTGTACAGCGCGGCGCTGGATAGTTGGGTGCTGGTGTATGCCAGTGGTGGCGGTGCTGCGAGTGGACGGCTATTGGGAGTGAAGACGTTTACCTCGTCTGGCACTTATGTGCCGACGGTGGGGATGAAGAATGTGCTGGTCAAGGTAGTGGGTGGTGGTGGCGGGAGTGCGGGAGTTGCCGCTACTAACGCAAACGAAACTTCGCTTGCGGGGGGAGGGGCCTCGGGCAGTTATGCTGAGTCATGGATTTCATCGGTGCCTATTGGAAGCAGTCAAGTCATCACGGTAGGCGTCGGTGGCACACCGGGAGCCATTGGCGTGAGCGGTGGGCCGGGTGGGACGAGTTCTGTCGGCTCTCTGGTGTCCGCTCCTGGGGGGAACGGATCATCCCGTTTTGAAACGATCGCGGTTGCCGGTTTCGGTCTATTCGTGGGAGGTACGCCAGGCATCAACGCAACCGGAGGCAACATCCTCAACAGCAGTGGAGCTGCGGGAAGCCCGGGAATCAATGTCAATGGTTCAATTCTTGCGGGTCATGGCGGGAGTTCACCGCTGGGCAGTGGTGGCGCTGGTAGAGGCGCTGGTTCGGGTGCAGCATCGGGCAGCGGCTATGGCTCCGGTGCGGGTGGTATCGCCAATGGCCCCAGCCAGCCAGGTCATCCGGGCGGAGCAGGAGCGCCGGGCATTGTGATCATTTACGAGTACGCCTGATGAAAACCTACGCACGTATCGTCAATAACACTGTGGTCGAGCTGTTCTCCACTGGCGGCAACATGGCCGATATGTTCCATCCGGATCTGCTGTGGGTCGACATCACCGACGTGACACCGACACCGCAAATCGACTGGAACGCGAACTTCGGCACTCTCGGCTGGGTGTTCACGGCCCCCGAAGTCGCGGCATCGAACAACACCCTGACAACTCTGGCAAAAAAATGGCTGGGGGCCGTTGTCCGCCAACCATGATTCAATCGGAGCATCCAGGGAGGATTACGCATTATGCAAATAACCGAAGAAAACCTTAAAACCATCATGCCCAACGCCCGCAGCCAAGCGGGCGTTTTTGTTTCTGCGCTTAATAACGCAATGACTCGGCGCCATATCGACTCGCCAAAACGCATGGCCGCGTTCCTGGCGCAAGTCGGTCATGAGTCGGGGCAGTTGCAGTACGTGCGCGAACTGGGCAACAACCAGTATCTGAGCAAATACGACACCGGCACGCTGGCGTTACGTCTGGGCAACACGCCCGAGGCCGACGGCGACGGACAGAAGTACCGTGGTCGCGGGCTGATCCAGATCACCGGGCGCACCAACTATCGCCAGTGCAGTCTCGGCCTGTTCGGCGATGAACGTCTGCTGTCCTTGCCGGAGTTGCTGGAGCAACCGCAATGGGCGGCCGAATCCGCAGCATGGTTCTGGGAACAGAACGGCTTGAACGATCTGGCCGACCGCGATCAGTTCAACAGCATCACCCGCCGAATCAACGGAGGGTTGAACGGTTTGCAGGATCGCCTCGATATCTGGGCGCGGGCGAGGGCGGTGCTATGTCCATCTCCTGGCGCCTGATCGGCCTTTTGTTGCTGGCTGCGTTGGCCGCCGCGCTGGCCTGGCAGTTTCAGGACTGGCGCTACGGGCGGCAACTGGCCGAGCAGGCCCGGCTGCACGCCGACACCCTCAATCAACTGACCTCGGCCGCCGCCACCGTGCAGCAGGCCGAGCAGGACAAGCGTCTGGCGCTGGAGCAACGGCTCGCAGCCAGTGAACAAACCCACTATCGAGCCATGAGCGATGCCCAACGTGATCAGGATCGCCTGCGCGATCGTCTTGCCACTGCTGATCTGCGCCTGTCAGTCCTCATCGACGCCGGCGATGCTGCCCCAGGCTGCGGGATGCCAGCCGCCACCGGCCCCGGCGGCGTGGATCATGCAGCCGTACGCGCCCGACTTGACCCCGCGCATGCTCAACGAATTATCGCCATCACCGACACCGGCGACCGCGGACTGATTGCTCTGCAAGCCTGTCAGGCCTATGTCAGAGCGCTGGCGCCCGAACATTTTGAATGAGTCTGTGTATTGAAAGCGCAACCGGGTCGTGTACGGTGGTAGTCATTCCACCCGATCCGGAGCGCACCGTGAAAGAGATCACTCAACTGGCTGCCGAGCTTGGCCGACGTTTGCAGTTGCTCAACGCCCACGTCACCACGGCCGAGTCGTGTACCGGTGGCGGGATTGCTGAAGCGATCACGCGGATTCCCGGGAGCTCGGCATGGTTTGAGGCCGGTTATGTGACGTACTCCAACCGGCAGAAAACCCGACAACTGAATGTGCCTGCGGAATTGTTCGACACGGTGGGGGCGGTCAGTCGCGAGGTGGTCGAATCGATGGTGCGTGGCGCGCAGAAGCACAGCCTGGCGCGGTTTGCCGTGGCGGTCAGCGGCGTGGCGGGTCCCGACGGCGGCACACCGAACAAACCGGTGGGCACGGTGTGGCTGGCCTGGGGCGTGGGCGATGCGGTTTCCAGCGAGGTTCAGCACTTCTCGGGCAACCGCGACGAGGTGCGCCGACAAACGGTGAAGGCCGCGCTAGAGGGGCTGCTGCGACTAGCGGCACGAGAAATCGAAAATCAGGGGTAGGCGATCCGCGAACGCTGTGGAATAATACTGGCTACTTATACAGGTGTTGGCCGTCAGGCCTTATTGATTACGTGAGGACTTTAATGGACGACAACAAGAAGAAAGCCTTGGCTGCGGCCCTGGGTCAGATCGAACGTCAATTCGGCAAGGGTGCCGTGATGCGTATGGGCGATCAGGACCGTCAGGCGATCCCGGCTATCTCCACCGGCTCTCTGGGTCTGGACATCGCACTCGGCATCGGCGGTCTGCCAAAAGGCCGTATTGTTGAAATCTACGGTCCTGAATCTTCCGGTAAAACCACACTGACGCTGTCCGTTATCGCCCAGGCTCAAAAAGCCGGCGCGACCTGCGCCTTCGTCGACGCCGAACACGCCCTCGACCCTGAGTACGCCGGCAAGCTGGGCGTCAACGTCGACGACCTGCTGGTTTCCCAGCCGGACACCGGTGAACAGGCCCTGGAAATCACCGACATGCTGGTGCGTTCCAACGCGGTTGACGTGATCATCGTCGACTCCGTGGCGGCACTGGTGCCGAAGGCTGAAATCGAAGGTGAAATGGGTGACATGCACGTGGGCCTGCAAGCCCGTCTGATGTCCCAGGCGCTGCGTAAAATCACCGGTAACATCAAGAACGCCAACTGCCTGGTGATCTTCATCAACCAGATCCGCATGAAGATCGGTGTGATGTTCGGCAGCCCGGAAACCACCACCGGTGGTAACGCGCTGAAGTTCTACGCCTCGGTTCGTCTCGACATCCGCCGTACCGGTGCGGTGAAGGAAGGCGACGAAGTGGTCGGCAGCGAAACCCGCGTCAAGGTTGTGAAGAACAAGGTGGCTTCGCCGTTCCGTCAGGCCGAGTTCCAGATTCTTTACGGCAAGGGCATCTACCTCAACGGCGAGATGATCGACCTGGGCGTGCTGCACGGTTTCGTCGAGAAGTCCGGCGCCTGGTATGCCTACGAAGGCACCAAGATCGGTCAGGGCAAGGCCAACTCGGCCAAGTTCCTGGCAGACAACCCGGAAGTCGCTGCCAAGCTTGAGAAGCAGCTGCGTGACAAACTGCTGTCGCCAGCCGTGATTGCGGACTCCAAGGCCTCTGCGGTCAAAGAGACCGAAGACGATCTGGCCGACGCTGATATCTGATAACAGCGATGACCACCGCCGTACTCGATACCCTCGTCGCGGTGCGGCGAACCGCCATGGACCTGCTCGCTCGACGCGAGCATGGTCGAGTCGAGCTGACGCGTAAACTGCGTCAGCGCGGCGCTGAGGCGGAAATGATCGAAACAGCCCTCGACCGATTGGCGGAAGAGGGGCTGCTTTCCGAAGCCCGTTACCTTGAAAGCTTTGTTTCCTACCGTGCCCGTTCCGGCTACGGCCCTTTGCGCATTCGCGAAGAGCTGGGCCAGCGAGGTTTGCAACGCGCCGATATCGAACTCGCCCTGCGTGAAAGCGGTATCGACTGGCAGGAGCAGCTTCGCGAGACATGGCAACGCAAGTTCTCCGGACACTTACCGATCGATGCCAAGGAGCGCGCCAAACAGGGCCGCTTCCTTGCCTATCGGGGCTTCTCGATGGAGATGATCAACCGCTTGTTCAGCGGTAGAGGGATGGACGATTAAAACGGTTGAACAAAAACGGCCCGCTATGAAAATAGCGGGCCGTTTTTTTTTGCCTTCAGATTACCTTCGATGGCTCACGTGCACGTTGGGTGGTCTGCGGTTTGCTGTGGGCCCAGTTTTCCGGGAGGTTGATGTAGTCCACCAGTTCCCTTAGTCGGCCATGGTTCCGGGCATTGAACGCGAAGGCCAGTCGCACCAGATGGCTGTACTGCGCTTCGTCGTGTTCTTCGCCGCTGTAGGCGTGTTGATGGAACTGGTCACTCAGGCACAGATCAGCGAAAGCTTCTTGCATATGTTCCAAGGCCTGATCGCTAAGCTTGTGGTTCATACGAATCACGAACTGACGCTTGAGCCAGCGGCTGGAGTGGAAGTTGCCGTAGAACTGATTGATCTGCTGTACCGCCTCATCGACGCTGTAGACCAGGCGCATCAGTTTCAGGTCGGTGGGCAGGATGTAGTGGTTCTCTTCGAGCTGCTGGCGAATGAAATCCAGTGCGCCTTGCCAGAACGTTCCGCCCGGCACATCGAGCAGCACCACGGGCACCAATGGACTTTTGCCGGTCTGGATCAGTGTCAGTACTTCCAGTGCCTCGTCCAGTGTGCCGAACCCGCCGGGGCACAGCACCAGTGCGTCGGCTTCCTTGACGAAGAACAGTTTGCGGGTGAAGAAGAAATGGAACGGCAGCAAGTTGCCAGTGCCGTCCACTGTCGGGTTCGCATGTTGCTCGAAGGGCAGAGTGATGTTGAACCCGAGACTGTGGTCGCGCCCGGCGCCTTCGTGCGCGGCGGCCATGATCCCGCCACCGGCACCGGTGATGACCATCATGTCCGAGCGTGTCAGAGCCGCGCCGAGTTCCCGGGCCATGGCATACAGCGGATGCTCGACCGGCGTGCGTGCCGAACCGAACACCGTGACTTTGCGTCGTCCCTTGAACTTCTCGAGAACCCGGAACGCCTGCTCCAGTTCGCGCAGGGCCTGCAGGGTGATCTTGGAGTTCCAGCGGTTGTGATCTTCCTCGGCCATGCGCAGCACGGTCAGGATCATGTCGCGGTAAATCGGCAGGTTCGGGCTGTTGGGGGAAATCTGGTTGAGTTGTTCTTCGACCTTGCTGATGAGGTCGGGGAGTTGTTCCTGAAAATGCCGACTGAGCAGGTCATTCGGTTGGTAAGGCATTCAACGTCTCCTTCTGCACAGAGCGGGTGGCCCTGACGTGCGGCGTCAGTGCCGCGCTGCAAAAAACACACACGATCGGCAGCTCCTTTGCTGCCGTGAACAAGTGATCGGGAACACTTTGAATCTAGACCTTCACACGGGTTTGCGCTGACTTGATCATTGCCCCGCAGAATCCTTTCTGGCAACTGCTGATTGCCTATTCACGTAATCAGTCACCGCTCGTCCGAACGTACACCGTAGAGCAATCGCTCTGATTTACTAACCTACAGGCACTGCACGACAGCTTCGCGTCAACGGGCGTATGCAAGGTGCGCGCTTTTCAAGGATTCGTGGTGGCAAGGAGGCGGGATAGATGGCCAGAGTAATTCTGGAAATCGATACGCAGCTGTATCGGATGTTGAAAGCATCAGCCGAGACCAACCAAGTGAGTCTCGAAGAGGAGTGCTGCCGACGGTTGGCAGGCGGGGAACGCCGTTCGCGTTATCTACAGGCTCTGGTGGCCGAATTGCGCGCCGAAGATGAACAACGGCGCGCCAATTCCCGATGATTACTTCTTCGCCGGGACAGCTTTCGGACAATCCGACTCTTGATAGCTGGCCGAACCGATTGCGCGGTTGGTCTTCACTTCGCTGAAGTCGTAGCGCATCACGGCGCCCTTGGCCATCAGCTTGCGGTACGACGGGTTATTGCACACCGAAGCACCCAGCTGGAAATACACGGCTTTTGGGTCAGCGCGCATCTTCTCGGCGTGGCTGGCCTGCACACTCAGGTGGTTGATCAGCGTAGTGCCTTCGACGGTGTAGCCTTGATCGAGAATGTCTTCGTTGATCGCCCGTGGGGTGCCCACGCTGCTTTCCTCGGCGACACGGCGCAGCTCTTTGTTCAGATTCTGCTCACTCAGGGACGCAGCGTGTGCGCTGAAGGACAACGCCATGGCGATGGCCGCGGTAGGAACGATAAGGCGCAGCATGAAACTCTCCTGATTCAGTGACTGGTGGTTCGACCAGCCCCGTGGCTGTGCGTTCAGTGGCGGCGAATTATAGGGGAGCCGGTCAGGACGGTACAGGCTTGTCCCCGTCGCTCTGATAAACTGCCAGCCTTTATTGCCTTGCCGAGTGTTGTTCGTGTCGAGTTTTCCTGCCTCCGGGCGCTGCCTGCAATGAATCACGCCCCCAACGCCGTCGCCCGCCTGCGCGACCAGCGCGAAGATGAAGGTATCAAGCCGATCCAGGCCCGTGGTTTCCGTTCCGAGCGTTGCCGCGATTGTCGTGTGATTATCAGCCACTGCCTGTGCGCCTGGCGTCCGACGGTGGAAACTCGATCCGGCGTATGCCTGATCATGACCGGCAAGGAAGTGTTCAAGCCGAGCAACACCGGCTGGCTGATCGCCGATGTGGTGCGCGACAACCATGCATTCATCTGGTCGCGCACCGAACCTGACCCGCAGATGCTGGCGCTGCTCGATGACCCGCAATGGCAGCCGTACCTGGTGTTTCCTGGCGAATACGTCGAGCCGTCACGGGTGACCAACACCGTCGCGCCCGATAGCAGCAAGCGTCCGTTGTTCATTCTGCTGGATGCGACCTGGACCGAGGCGCGCAAGATCTTTCGCAAGAGTCCGTATTTCGACCGCTTGCCGATCCTGAGCCTGCTGCCCGACAAACTTTCGCGTTATCGCCTGCGTCGTTCGACCCGCAGTGAGCACCTGTGCACCGCCGAGGTCGCGGCGTTGTGCCTTGAGCTGGCAGGTGACAGTGATGCCGCTTCTGCCCTTGACGCTTATTTCGATGTGTTCAGCCAACATTATCTGGGGGCCAAACAGCAGTTGGACGTCAACGAGGCGACCCCGGCCCACGCCGAGTTGTTGCCTTATATACGAAAGCCGCAAGCGGTGTTGGCGCGATAGTGGCCCATACTGCAGAGAGCGCCGGCCGTGCTGCTTGACCACCCCGGCTGCGCTGGGCATGCTTGGCGCCGATTAGGGTGCGGCCAAGGTTTGAAACGCCGTGTTTGCTTGTGATTGGCGTTGAACGTGCTCTTGTGGATACCGCTTTGGTAGCGGCATCTTGAGTTGCTTTGGCCAGGCCCGAATACACCGGGCCTGCCATCAAAAACAGGATCATTTTGAAAAATGGCCACATACGAAATCCTGATTGCCGATGATCACCCGCTGTTTCGTAGCGCGCTGCATCAAGCAGTGACCCTGGGACTCGGCCCGGATGTAAGGCTGGTGGAAGTGGCGAGCATCGCCGAACTGGAAACCCGCCTGACCGAAAAGGCCGACTGGGATCTGGTTCTGCTGGACTTGAACATGCCGGGTGCCTATGGGTTTTCCGGACTGGTGCTGCTGCGGGGACAGTACCCGCAGATCCCGGTGGTAATGGTCTCGGCGCAGGAAGAAGCCTCGGTGATGGTCAAATCCCGCGAGTTCGGCGCCAGTGGCTTCATCCCCAAGTCCAGCGACCTGAGCGTGATTCAGCAAGCCGTGCGCAAAGTGCTCGATGGCGACGTGTTCTGGCCACCACAGGCGTTCGAGGCGGTCAGCGTCTCCGCCGAAGCCAAAGCCGCCAGCGACGGCCTCGCCAGCCTGACCCCGCAACAGTTCCGCGTATTGACCATGGTCTGTGAGGGCCTGCTGAACAAGCAGATTGCCTACGAGTTGAATGTCTCCGAAGCGACCATCAAGGCTCACGTCACGGCGATCTTTCGCAAGTTGAACGTGCGCACCCGGACACAGGCGGCCTTACTTCTGCAACAACTTGAGTCAATTCCGAGCCAATAATGGCTGGCGTCTTCACGCTTTTTTGACTTTTGTTGCTCTAGCTTTCCCACTCCCTTCTGGTTGGTTTTTACTTTATGTCACCTTTCAAGGGCCAGACCGGCCTGAAACGCATCCTCAACGCATCCGGCTACTCGCTGGACGGTCTGCGCGCCGCCTTCACCGGTGAAGCGGCATTTCGCCAACTGGTCCTGCTCAATGTGGTGCTGATTCCGCTGACGTTCTTCCTGAATGTCAGTCGCGTCGAACAGGCGCTGCTGATCGCCGTTTGCCTGCTGGCGCTGATCGTCGAGTTGCTGAATTCGGCGGTGGAAGCGGCCATCGACCGCATTTCGCTGGAACTGCACCCGCTGTCGAAGAACGCCAAGGACATGGGCAGCGCCGCGCAATTCGTGGCCCTGAGCATGATTGCCCTGGTATGGGCGGTGATTCTGCTCTAAGCGATACTCGGCAAGACGATCTCGTCGCTGCGCTGCACCCCGGCGGTGAAGGCGCGGCACAGCTCGAGAAACTCGCGCATGGCCGAGGTCTGGTATTTCTGCTTGTGCCAGATGAAGTAGAACTGCCGGGACAGATCCAGATCCGGCGTTTCCACCGCCACCAGACTGCCGCGCCGAAAGGCATCACGCAGCGCCAGCCGCGAAATACAGCCAATCCCCAGCCCTGATTCCACCGCGCGCTTGATCGCTTCGGTGTGTTCCAGCTCCAGACGGATATTCAGCGCACTGCGATGATGACGCATCGCCTGATCGAAGGTCAGGCGCGTACCGGAACCCTGTTCGCGCAGAATCCACGCCTCGTGCGTCAACTCTTCCATGGTCGCGCTGCCGCGTTTGGCCAGCGGATGCTGCGGCGCGCAAAACACCACCAGTTCATCTTCGACCCAGCTCTGCACTTCGATGTCCGGATGGCTGCAGTCGCCCTCGATTAGACCCAGATCAATTTCGTAGTGGGCGACTTGATGCACGATATTGGCAGTGTTCTGTACATGCAGCTTCACCTGGCTTTCCGGATGGCGCTGCATGAAACCGCCGATCAACAGGGTCGCCAGGTAATTGCCGATGGTCAGGGTGGCGCCCACCGACAGTGAGCCGAAACCGGATTTGCCGTTAAGCAGGTCTTCGATTTCCTTGGACTGGTCGAGCAGGGCCACCGCTTGCGGCAGCAGCTGTTTGCCCAGGGCGTTGAGGCTCAGCCGTTTGCCGGCGCGGTCGAACAGCTGGCAGCTGGACTGGCGCTCCAGTTCGGTGATCGAGGTGCTCGCCGCCGATTGCGAGAGGTTGAGCAGACCCGCAGCACGGGATACGCTTTCCTGCTGGGCGACGGCGACGAAGACTTGCAGTTGACGAAGAGTAAATCGCATATCGATATAACCGATAACCCTTATCTTAATAATCCAGTTAACAGATATTGTCGTCGCTATTAGAATGCGTTGCAATTGCGCACTGTCGGCCGCAAAGGCGAGCGCAGACCCAATATCCAGGAGTCCCACGTACATGAGCAACATGAACCACGAGCGTGTCCTCAGTGTTCATCACTGGAACGACACTCTGTTCAGCTTCAAGTGCACCCGCGATCCGGGCCTGCGCTTCGAGAACGGTCAGTTCGTGATGATCGGCCTGCAACAGCCAAACGGCCGCCCGCTTATGCGCGCTTACTCGATCGCCAGCCCGAACTGGGAAGAGCATCTCGAGTTCTTCAGCATCAAAGTGCCTGATGGTCCGCTGACCTCGCAGCTGCAGCACCTGAAGGAAGGCGACGAGATCATCATCTCGAAAAAGCCTACCGGCACCCTGGTGCTGGACGACCTGAACCCGGGCAAGCACCTGTATCTGCTGAGCACCGGCACGGGTCTGGCGCCATTCATGAGCGTGATCCAGGACCCGGAAACCTACGAGCGCTTTGAAAAAGTGATCCTGGTGCACGGTGTACGCTACGTCAACGAAGTCGCCTACCGCGAATTCATCACCGAGCACCTGCCGCAGAACGAGTTCTTCGGTGAAGCGCTGCGTGACAAGCTGATCTACTACCCGACCGTGACCCGCGAGCCGTTCGAGAACCAGGGCCGTCTGACCGACCTGATGCGTAGCGGCAAGCTGTTCAGCGACATCGGTCTGCCACCGATCAACCCGCAGGACGACCGCGCAATGATCTGCGGCAGCCCGAGCATGCTCGACGAGACCAGCGAAGTGCTCGACAGCTTCGGCCTGAAGATCTCGGCGCGTATGCGGGAGCCGGGTGACTACCTGATCGAGCGTGCATTCGTCGAGAAGTAACCCGCAATACCTGTGGGAGCGGGCTTGCTCGCGAAGGGGGGCTGTCAGTCGACGTCAATGTTGAATGGCGCACCGCTTTCGCGAGCAAGCCCGCTCCCACAATGGTTTCGTGCTACACAGAAAAGCCCGCGTTGCCTGAGAAGGCAACGCGGGCTTTTGCGTTTCCAGGGTTCAGTTGCCGGCGGGGATGACTTCCAGCACGCAAATCTGCTCCGGCGTCGGGTAATGCCAGCGCACATCCAGATCCCAGAACTGCGCGCCGTACTCGCGCTCTGGTGTCGGCGTCTGGTACGCCGGACGCGGATCCTGCGCCAGGCACTGCTCGATCAACTCGACCAGAGGCTCGCCAAGGCGCTGAGCATGGCTGTGCGCCTGTTGCAGTGCAGCGTCCGTCCACTGCACGGCAATCAGCTGTGGCGCAGCGCTGGCGATGCTGTTGGAGGCGTCAGCGATGATATCGGCGTAAGGCACGTAGGGTTTGATATCGAGAATCGGCGTGCCGTCGAGCAAATCGATCCCCGAGATGAACAGCCGATGGGCCTCGACCTTGTCCAGCTTCACCACCGACTGCCCGATGCCATTGGGCCGGTGGGTCGCACGGGTGGCGAACACGCCCATGGACTTGTTACCGCCCAGACGCGGTGGCCGCACCTTCAGGCGCGGCTTTTCTTCCAGCGCCTGATGAAACAGGAACAACAGCCAGACATGGCTGACCTGCTCCAGACCTTGCACGGCGTCCCCCTGATCGAACGGCGCCACCAGCTCCAGCACGCCACGGGCAGCGGGGGCCAATTGCGGCTGGCGCGGGATGGCGAACTTTTCCTTGAAACAGGAACGCACGAAGCCGATGGGGGAGACGTTGTAAGTCATGGTCTGGAGTCAAGGTGGGAGCGGGGTGGGGATGATAACCCGAGGTGGCCGGGCCGACGCCTTCGCGAGCAAGCCCGCTCCCACAGGGATCTCGAGTGGAGTCCGGTTTTGTGTCAGCCACAAAACCTGTGGGAGCGGGGCTTGCTCGCGAAGGTCGCGCCGCCGATTCAGAGCTTGTGGCGCAGATCAGCCGCGAACACGCAGGGTCAGGCCCTTGAGGAAGTTGCGCAGCAACTGGTCGCCGCACGGGCGGTAGTTGGTGTGGCCGACCTTGCGGAACAGTGCGCTCAGCTCAGGCTTGGACACCGGAAACTCGGCAGCCTTGAGGATCGCGTGCATGTCGTCCTCTTTGAGCTCGAAGGCCACGCGCAGCTTCTTCAGGATGATGTTGTTGGTCACCGGCACTTCGATCGGCTGCGGCGGACGGCTTTCGTCCTTGCCACGCTTGAACACCACCAGACCGTCGAGGAAGTGCGCCATGACTTCGTCCGGGCAGCGCACGAAGCCTTCTTCGTCTTCTTCTTTCTTGTCGAGGTATGCGACGACGTCTTTCAGCTCCACGTCCAGGCCGCCGAGCTTGATGATCTCGATGACTTTCTTGTCGCTGATGTCGAGCATGTAGCGCACGCTGCGCAGTACGTCGTTATGAATCATGTGGGTAATCCTGATAATCGTTGTGGGCAACGCGCAGGCACGCTGCCGGAATGTGTGGCGGCAACAGAGGCTTTAGAACTTCTCTTTGCCGGACAGGTAGCGCCATTGGCCGAGCGGAACCTTGCCGATCGAGACGCCGCCGATGCGGATGCGACGAATGCCGACGACCTTCAGGCCAACCGCTTCACAGAACTGGGCGATGATCCCCGGCTGCGGGTTCTTCATGGCGAAGCGCAGGCGGTTTTCGTTCTGCCAGCTGGCCTTGACTGGCGGCAGTTCCTTGCCCTTGTGGGTGAGACCGTGCTGCAGGCGATTGAGGCCGTGGGCAACCATGTCGCCTTCGACTTCAACCACGTATTCCTGCTCGATCTTGGCCGCGTCGGCAGTCAGTTTGCGCAGCACTTTCCAGTCTTGGGTAAACACCAGCAGACCGCTGGCCTTGGGCTGCAGATCGGCGCTGGCGGTCAGGCGCAGGAAGTGGCCGCGCAGCGGACGTTTGCCGTAGCGGTGCTCGTCGCTGAGGGTGTCGGCGCTGAGCGATTGCATGGCGGTGTCGACGTCCATGCCGGCCGGCACGTTGAGCAGGATGGTCACCGGCTCCGGCGCGGTGGCCTGGGCGTCCTTGTCGAGCTCGACCTTCTGGTCGCCGACCTTGAATTGCGGTTCGTCGATCACTTCGCCGTCCACGGTGACCCAGCCGCCCTCGATGAACAGCTCGGCCTCCCGGCGGGAGCAACCGACCAGTTCGATGAGGCGTTTGGAGAGGCGAATCGGGTCAGTCATGACAGGGCCGTAACAAAAAAGGGGTGAGCATTGTACCTGCCTGGCGCCGGTTAAGCCCGGTTCCATTTCGGTAGGTGGTTTTTTGTAGGAGTGAGCCTGCTCGCGATTGCCGTCTAACATTCAGCATTGATGTCGGCTGGTCCGGCGCTATCGCGAGCAGGCTCACTCCTACAAGGGTTCTACGGTGTGTCAGGCATGCTTCGAGCGCTGCTGATTCTGCCGCAAGCGCATATGCAGCAGCGGATACGGCTGGCCCATGCCATCTACCTCCGATCGGCCGATCACTTCAAAGCCCTGCTTGAAGTAAAACCCCAGCGCCTGCGGGTTCTGTTCGTTGACGTCCAGTTCATCGGCATTCAGATGCTGCATGGCGTAGTTCAGCAATTGCTTGCCCAGCCCCTGGCCACGGTGCGCGGGATCGATAAACAGCATTTCGATCTTGCCCGCCGCCGCCCCGGCGAATCCGGTGATGCGCTGCTGATGGTCCTTGGTGCAGATCAGCATCACCGCGTCCAGATAACGGGTGAGCACCAGATTGCGCAGCAACTCGATGTAGCTGTCCGGCAGAAAATCATGGGTCGCGCGAACCGAGGCCTCCCAGACCCGTGTCAGTTCCTGATAATCGCTGAGTTTCGGCGTGTGAATGACCGAATGCTGACGCATGCCCGATGGCCTCTTGTTCGTTTCAAGGGAGTCCTTCCCCCGGTAAACGATAGCCGTAAAAAAGCCCCGCATCTCGTAAAAAAGAGCGAGGCTTTTGATGACACGACTATCCCCTGTGGGAGCGGGCTTGCTCGCGAAAGCAGTGTATCAGTCGACATATTCAGGGACTGATACACCGCCTTCGCGAGCAAGCCCGCTCCCACAGGTTTTTTGTGGTGCTTAGATCTGCTCAGCCCACAGGTCGTATTCGTCAGCGTCAGTCACCTTGCACCAGACCTTGTCGCCCGGCTTGAGGTTGCTGCCGTTGTCGATGAATACGTTACCGTCGATTTCCGGGGCATCGAAGAAGCAGCGGCCGACTGCGCCTTGCTCGTCGACTTCGTCCACCAGCACTTCGATCTCGCGGCCGATGCGCATTTGCAGGCGCGCCGAGCTGATCGCCTGCTGGTGCGCCATGAAGCGCTCCCAACGGTCTTGTTTGACGTCGTCCGGCACCACTTCCAGGTCCAGGTCATTGGCGGGCGCGCCATCGACCGGCGAATACTGGAAGCAGCCGACGCGGTCGAGCTGGGCTTCGGTCAGCCAGTTCAGCAGGTACTGGAAGTCTTCTTCGGTTTCGCCCGGGAAGCCGACGATGAAGGTCGAACGGATGATCAGGTCCGGGCAGATTTCGCGCCAGTTCTTGATCCGCGCCAGGGTCTTGTCTTCGAACGCCGGGCGTTTCATCGCCTTCAGCACTTTCGGGCTGGCGTGCTGGAACGGGATGTCCAGGTACGGCAGGATCTTGCCGGCGGCCATCAGCGGGATCAGCTCGTCGACGTGCGGGTACGGGTAAACGTAGTGCAGACGGACCCACACGCCCAAGGTGCTCAGCGCTTCGCAGAGTTCGGTCATGCGGGTTTTCACCGGCGCGCCGTTCCAGAAACCGGTGCGGTATTTCACGTCGACGCCGTAGGCGCTGGTGTCTTGCGAGATCACCAGCAGCTCTTTGACGCCGGATTTGACCAGACGCTGGGCTTCGTCGAGTACATCACCCGCCGGACGGCTGACCAGTTTGCCGCGCATCGACGGGATGATGCAGAAGCTGCAGCTGTGGTTGCAGCCTTCGGAAATCTTCAGGTAGGCGTAGTGACGCGGAGTCAGCTTGATGCCTTGCGGCGGCACCAGGTCGATCAGCGGATTGTGATCCTGACGCGGTGGCACGACTTCGTGCACGGCGTTGACCACTTGCTCGTATTGCTGCGGACCGGTCACGGCCAGCACACTCGGGTGTACGTCGCGGATATTGCCTTCTTCCACGCCCATGCAACCGGTGACGATCACCTTGCCGTTTTCCTTGATCGCTTCACCGATCACTTCCAGCGACTCAGCCTTGGCCGAGTCGATGAAGCCGCAGGTGTTGACCACCACCACGTCGGCGTCCTGATAGGTGGACACCACGTCATAGCCTTCCATGCGCAGCTGGGTCAGGATGCGCTCGGAGTCGACCAGTGCTTTCGGGCAACCCAGAGATACGAAGCCAACCTTTGGATTGGCCGGCGCAGGAGTGGTGGACATGTCTAACCTCGGTGTTTTGTGACGTCGCTTGCCTGGTGTGGAAGCTGACGGACGGGCGCTTGAAGTGCGCCTCTGATCAAAAAGTGCGCAATTCTAGCGATGAGCAACGCACTTGACCAGCTTTATGCAGGGAAATACGACGAGTGCTGCGCTATGCTTCGCGCCGTTGAGCTTTACCAATTTTTTACAGTCAACAAAACGTCTGTAACAACAGGTAAAACAGCGCATGCTGCACCACAAAGCATAGTGCTTCATTCAAAGAAGCCGGTTCTGAGAAGTAGGAGTGTTGGATGGGTCAGGCAAGTAGTCAGGCGGCGGGCGCCGAGCATTCGGCTGCAAAACCGCTGAGCATGCTGGTCGCGGCAGTCGGGGTGGTTTACGGCGACATCGGCACGAGCCCGTTGTACACCCTCAAAGAAGTTTTTGCCGGTCACTATGGGGTGCCGGTCAACCACGACGGAGTCTTCGGGATTCTGGCGTTGATTTTCTGGTCGCTGATCTGGGTCGTGACGATCAAGTACGTGTTGTTCGTCCTGCGGGCCGACAACCAGGGTGAGGGGGGGATCATGGCGCTGACCGCCCTGGCGCGACGTGCATCCAGCCGCTATCCCAGGTTGCAGGCCGTGCTGGTGATTCTGGGGTTGATCGGTGCCGCGCTGTTTTACGGCGACAGCATGATCACCCCGGCCATCTCCGTGTTGTCCGCGGTTGAAGGTCTGGAGTTGGCGTTCGATGGCCTGGAGCGCTGGGTGGTGCCGATGGCACTGGTGGTCCTGGTTGCGCTGTTCCTGATCCAGAAACACGGCACCGATCGCATCGGCAAGCTGTTTGGCCCGGTGATGGTCGTGTGGTTCCTGGTGCTGGGTGGGCTGGGTGTCAGCGGGATCGTCAGGCACCCTGAAGTCTTGAATGCGCTGAACCCGATCTGGGGCGTGCGTTTCTTCATGGTTCACCCGGGCATGGGTGTGGCGATTCTCGGTGCGGTGGTGCTGGCGCTGACCGGTGCTGAAGCCCTGTATGCCGACATGGGCCACTTCGGGCGCAAGCCGATTGCCCGTGCCTGGCTGGTGCTGGTGCTGCCGGCGTTGGTGCTGAACTACTTCGGTCAGGGCGCATTGCTCCTGGAAAACCCGGAAGCGGCGCGTAACCCGTTCTACCTGCTGGCGCCGAACTGGGCGCTGGTACCACTGGTGGTGCTGGCGACCCTGGCCACGGTGATTGCTTCGCAAGCGGTGATTTCTGGCGCGTTCTCGTTGACCCGGCAGGCCATCCAGCTCGGTTACATCCCGCGCATGCACATTCAGCACACGTCCAGTGCTGAACAGGGGCAGATTTACATCGGTGCAGTGAACTGGGCGCTGATGGTCGGCGTGATCCTGCTGGTGATCGGTTTCGAGTCTTCCGGCGCATTGGCGTCTGCCTACGGCGTGGCAGTGACGGGCACCATGCTGATCACCAGTATTCTGGTGGCGGCGGTGATCCTGCTGCTGTGGAAATGGCCACCGCTGCTGGCGGTGCCGATTCTGCTTGGTTTCCTGCTGGTCGATGGCATGTTCTTCGCGGCCAACGTGCCGAAGATCATTCAGGGCGGTGCCTTCCCGGTGCTGGCGGGGATTGTGTTGTTCATCCTGATGACCACCTGGAAACGCGGCAAGGAGCTGCTGGTCGATCGCCTGGACGAAGGCGCGCTGCCGCTGCCGATCTTCATCAGCAGCATCCGCGTGCAACCGCCGCACCGTGTGCAGGGCACCGCGGTGTTCCTCACCGCGCGCTCCGACGCCGTGCCGCACGCCCTGTTGCACAACCTGCTGCACAACCAGGTGTTGCACGAGCAAGTGGTGCTGCTGACCGTGGTCTACGAAGACATCCCGCGCGTGCCGCCGGCACGCCGCTTTGAGGTGGACTCCTACGGCGAAGGCTTCTTCCGGGTGATCCTGCACTTCGGCTTCACCGACGAGCCGGACGTGCCGCAGGCGCTGAAACTGTGTCATCTGGATGATCTGGACTTCAGCCCGATGCGCACCACCTACTTCCTCAGCCGCGAAACGGTAATCGCCTCGAAACTCGAAGGTATGGCCCGCTGGCGCGAGGCGCTGTTCGCATTCATGTTGAAGAACGCCAACGGCAATTTGCGCTTCTTCAATCTGCCGCTGAACCGGGTGATTGAGTTGGGGACGCAGGTGGAGATGTAGGCCACGCCCCAATTGAAAAGCCCCCGTCAGCTTCAAGGCTGGCGGGGGCTTTTTTGTGCCTGAACACATTGCTTGAATCCTGCACCCATCCCCTGTGGGAGCGAGCAAGCCCGCTCCCACAGGGAAGTGGGTTAAATGCCGGAATGTAAAAAGCCCCCGCAACCGTGAGGCTGCGGGGGCTTTTTGTGCTGCTGGCTCAGATCACTCTGTCGGCTGATCCTTGCTCTGGCGCTTCTCGATCAAGTCCACCAGACGCTTGGCCAGCGCCGGGTAGTTCTCGTCGAAGTGGTGGCCGCCGGGCAGTTTCACCGCTTCGCCGACTGCCGTCTTGTCGGTGCAGCCGCTTTCGTCGGTTTCTTCGGCGCCGTAGATGCACACTACTTTGGCCGCTGGCAGCTTGGCCATTTCCGGGCCGGTGGCGGCTTCTTTGCCGGCGTTGCCGAGCCAGCCTTCGACTTCGATTTCGAAGCTGCCGGTGCGGGCGAAGGCCAGCAGGATGATGGCGTCGACGCGTTGCTGCTCGGTGTCCGGCAGGCGGTTGTAGATCGCCGGCAGGACGTCGGCACCGAACGAGTAACCGGTCAGGATGAAGCGCTTGGTGCCCCATTTCTGGCGGTAGTGCTGCATCAGTTCGGTCAGGTCCAGGGCGCTTTGCTCCGGGCTCTTGTGCTGCCAGTAGTAGCGCAGGGTGTCGATGCCGACCACCGGGTAGCCAATCTTGGCCATCTCGCCGGCCACATCGCGGTCGAGGTCGCGCCAGCCGCCATCACCGGAAAGGAACAGGGTCACGGTGTCCTTGGCCTGACCGGCCGGCACTTCAACCACCGGAATCGCCAGACCACCGTTGGCCTTGTCGCCGCCGACGAGGATCTTGCGCAGCTCGTTGTTCAGCACCTGCGGCAGATTGATGTCGTAGTCGCTGATGCTGGTTTCGGCGTTCGGTTGATCGCGCACGAAGCCGGCGCTGGTGTCGTCCGGGTTGTCGTTCCATGCCACCAGCCAATGGCCGTGGGCCGCGGATTTCGGCAGCAGGTGGGTGCAGCCCGGTTTTTCCAGGGCCAGGTCAACCGAGATGGCCTGGGCCTTGTCGTCCTTCTGCTCGGACAACCAGCGCCAGGCCAGCACGGCGCCCGGGCCGATACCGCTGACCAGCGTGGCCGGGCCGTTCAGTTCGCGCAGGCCGGTTTGCAGCGCGCGGCTCTGTTGCAGGCAGTCCTTGGGCAGAATCACCTGAACGATTTGCGCCGAGGCGCTGCGGCTCAGGGTGCTCAGTTGGTTGTCGGTCAGCTTCTGGTCGTCATTGACCGCTACCAGCACCTGAGCCTTGGGCTGGGTGCCGGGAACGACGCGGGTCATGACCGTGCCGTCGGCGGCAGTCAACGGTTGCAGAGTCGGTTGCGGTGCCGGGCGTTTGAGGTACCAGTAACCGCCGCCGGCAATCACGGCCAGCACGATCAGTGCGGCCAGGATGTACTTCAGGGAGCGTTGAATCATCAGCGTTTCACCAATCCAGTCAAGCCGCCCGCGATCAGGGCAGCAGTATCGGCCAGCGCCACCAGCGGATCGAGTCCGGCGGGCACTGCCATATAACGGGGTTCCCAGTCAGGCTGGAACTTGTCTTTGAAGCGGCGCAAGCCTTGGAAGTTGTACAGCTGCTCACCACGGCGGAAGACCATCGAGCCCAGACGCTGGGTCAGCGGTGCACCACGCCGGGGTTGCAACCCCGACAACGGCACCATGCCCAGGCTGAAGCGCGCGTATCCGTGACTCTTATAGTGTTGAATCAGGCCGACCATCAGGAACTCCATGGTCAGCTTGGGGGCGTCCGGGTGCGAGCGCATCAGATCGAGACTGGCCAGGTCATGGCTGTAAGTCTCGAGCAGGTTGGCGAACGCCACCGGGCGGCCTTCGAAGCGAATCACCGCAATGCGGAAATGCTTCAGGTAATCGTCGCTGAATCGACCGAGGGAGAAACCTTTCTCGCGCACGTTCTTGCCGGTCAGCCACGCATCGGAAATCACTTTCAACTCGTCCATCGGCGCCTGGCCCGGCTCGTGGATTTCCAGCGACAGGCCGTCGCGGGTCCCACGGTTCCAGGTGTAGCGCAGGTCCTTCATCTCCTTGCCCTTGGCTTCCAGGTCAAAGCGATGCAGATCGACCCGGGCTTCTTCGCCGAGCTTGATCGCAGTCAGGCCGATGTCCATGTAGTACGGCAGGTTCTCCGCACGTACCTGATAGAACACCGGACGGGTGTGATGAATGTCGCACAGGTCGCGGAACTGCCAGATCATTTCGGCACGCTGCTGGCCGGGGCCGATCGGGTCGTACAGCGCCACGAGGCTGCGGCCACGGCGGGCGTACATCAGGAACGCCTCGTCGTTGGGGTGAAACAGCAGTGCCTTGTCACCGGTCAGTGCCAGGCCGCCATCGGGTTGCGACGAGGCCATGAGGATCTTCGAGGCGCGTTCCAGTTCATCCGGTGTCGGCAGGTGAATCACCGGGCGCGCGGTGCGCAGCAGCCAGGTCAGGGCGATCACCAGCAACAGTACGGCAGCACCGAGCAGCGAGCGCAGGCCACGTGGCGCGTCAGCGTCGAGGGTGAACTGCCACCACAGTTGATGGCTGTAAGGCACGTCCTGATAGGCGAACAGCAGCAGCCAGGTCGAAGCCCCCAGCACGCAGAGGCTGGCCACCAGATACAGTGGCGAGAACGGTAGCTCGGTCAGGCGGCTCGGACGATAGAACGAACGGCGGAACACCCCCAGCAACGCAGCGGTGAGTGTCATCAGCGTGGCTTCTTCCCAGTCGAAGCCTTTGAGCAGCGAGAGCAGGGCGCCGACCAGCAACAGAATGGTGGTCAGCATCCACGCGGCAGACAGCCGACGACGCAGGCCCTGGGCGAGCAACAGGCACAGCACGCCGATCAGACTGGCGCCGAAGTGCGAGGCGTCGACCAGACGATGCGGGATCAGAAAACCGATGTGTTCGAGACGGGTGTCGATCTCCGGGGTAGCGCCGGAAAACAGCAGCACCACGCCAGACAGGAACACCAGCACCGCCAGAATGGGCGCCGCCAGACCGGACGCTGCGCGCATGGTCTGGGTCTGAAACAGGCGCTGGCCTTCGTTGATCAGCAAGAACAGGCAGGCCACCAGCAGCGGCAGCACGACATAGATCAGGCGGTAGAGCAGCAGGGCGGCGGCCAGTGGCGCGGCACCGAGTGTGTCGGCGAACGCGGCGAGCAGGATCGCCTCGAAGACCCCGACGCCCCCAGGCACATGGCTGAGCACGCCGGCGGCCAGGGCCAGCAGGTACACCAGCAGGAAGGCGCCGAATGGCGGGGCTTCCGGCAGCAGCAGGTAAAGCACGGTGGCTGCTGCGGCGACGTCGAGGGCGGTGATGATCAGTTGCAGGAAGGTCAGTCGGCGGCCCGGCAGGCGCAGCGTCCGGCGCCCGGCCCTGACCAGCAGGTTATCGCGGTACGGTTGCTCCGGCAGGCGCCGGCGGTAGATGCCGATCGCCAGAATCGCGCCCAGACCCAGCACCACCATGGCAATCGTGCCAAGCAGGCCCTCTGACAGGCCCAGGGCGGCGGAAGCGGAAGGCAGGTCGCTCAGGGTCGCGAGAGCCGCCAGCGGTGGCAGGGCGCAGCCCAGCGACAGGCTGGCGAACAGCGTCATGTGGGCGACTTCTGATGCCCCCAGACCATGACGTGCATATAAACGGTAGCGCACCGAGCCGCCGGACAGCAGCGAGAGGCCGATGGCGTTGCCAATTGCAAACGCAGTGAAGCCGCCCAGCGCCAGCGTGCGCGGTGGCAGCGTCACGCCGGCATAGCGGCTGGCTGACCATTCATAGCCCAGCAATATAATGAAGCCGATCACCGTCGCACCCAATGCCCCGAGCAGAGCAGGTTTCGGCACGGCCAGGATCGAGTCATGCAGCGCGTAGAGATCGAGTTCGCTCAGCAGATGGCGACAGGCAATCAGCGCAATGGCAAACAACAGCAATGTGACCGCCAGACCGATAGGCTGGCGGTATTTGCTCAAACGATCCAGTAAGCGCAGGCGCTCGGGCTTGATCGGATGGTCTGCTGTGACGGTGTCTTGTGGATCAGACGAGTTGGCGCGCATCAATCACCTCTTGGATTGTGCGCGACAGGATGGAGGTATCCAGCCAAGTTACCAATCCCTGTAGAAAAAAATAATCACAAAATACTACGCCTCTCATCGGGTATCGGCGAGGGCGGGTCATGGATTGCAGACGTCTTGCCTGCGACTCAAGCATAGTCGCAACTCGGCGGGTCTGATGATCCTGAGTGTTTCACTGCAGCGTGACAGATCATTGTTGCGAAAGGACTTTTTCCACAGATACAAAAAAGGCCACTCTTTCGAGCAGCCTTTTTTGATGTTTGGTTGCGGGAGCCGGATTTGAACCGACGACCTTCGGGTTATGAGCCCGACGAGCTACCAGACTGCTCCATCCCGCGTCTGTGTGGCGGCATTCTACAGGCGAACGGCGAGGTGTCAACCGCTAATCCCGTAAAGGGTCAAATAAGTGTGAATTTGCGTCAAACGGTCGCAGTGGTGCGGTAAGTTTCGGAAATGCAACGAATTCCTGTTCGCCCGGATGTGCGTGATGTGGAGGCCGGTCTGAAAAACAGACAGGCACAAAAAAGGCCACTCTTTCGAGTAGCCTTTTTTGATGTTTGGTTGCGGGAGCCGGATTTGAACCGACGACCTTCGGGTTATGAGCCCGACGAGCTACCAGACTGCTCCATCCCGCGTCTGTGTGTCGGCATTCTACAGAGGAACGCCGGTCTGTCAACCTTGAATTCAGATAAATCTGTTCTTGTTCAATCGGTTAGCGCTTTTTACAGGGCAGGCGAAGGGCACGCAGGGCAGGTGGGGCAAGGCTTTCAGCTCTATTGGCGGGAGATTTTCGATTGAGAAAATAAATTCATGGTCGTTTTCCTACAGCCTGAAAAGAACATTCAGACTACTGGTGCTATATACAGGTGTCAGTGAGATACTGCGGATCCGGCTCGCCATGTTTCCTTTTCTGTCATGACCCAACGAAAAATCATCCACGTCGACTGCGACTGTTTCTACGCCGCCATCGAAATGCGCGACGACCCGAACCTGGCAGGCAAGCCGCTGGCGGTGGGCGGGTCGGCGGATCGGCGCGGGGTGATTGCTACCTGTAACTATGAAGCACGGGCGTATGGCGTGCGCTCGGCGATGTCATCCGGACATGCCTTGAAGCTGTGCCCCGACCTGACCATCGTCAAGCCGCGCATGGACGCCTATCGCGAAGCTTCCAAGGAAATTCATACGATCTTTCGCGATTACACCGACCTGATCGAACCGCTGTCGCTGGACGAGGCCTACCTCGACGTCTCCGACAGCGCGCATTTTGGCGGCAGCGCCACGCGAATTGCCCAGGACATTCGTCGCCGGGTTTCCAATCAGTTGCACATCACCGTGTCTGCGGGTGTTGCGCCGAACAAGTTTCTGGCGAAAATCGCCAGTGACTGGAAGAAGCCCAACGGGTTGTTCGTCATTACCCCGGATCAGGTCGAGGATTTTGTCAGTGGTCTGCCGGTGAGCAAGTTGCACGGCGTCGGCAAAGTTACCGCCGACAAGCTGGGCAAGCTCGGCATCGTCGACTGCCTGCAACTGCGTGAGTGGGACAAGTTGGCGCTGGTGCGCGAATTCGGCAGTTTCGGTGAGCGACTGTGGAGTCTGGCCCGTGGGATCGATGACCGGTTGGTGCACAACGACAGTCGCCGTCAGTCAATCAGCGTGGAAAACACCTACGACGTTGATCTGCCCGATCTGCGCAGTTGCCTGGACAAATTGCCGGAGCTGCTGGAAACCCTGAAAACCCGCATGGAGCGGATCGACAGCAGCTATCGCCCGGGCAAGCCGTTCGTCAAAGTGAAGTTCCATGACTTTACTCAGACCACACTGGAGCAAGCCGGGGCAGGGCGCGATCTGGGCAGTTATCAATTGATGCTGACGCAGGCGTTCAACCGGGGCGGGAAACCGGTGCGGTTGTTGGGGGTGGGGGTCAGGCTGGAGGATTTGCGGGGTGGGTTTGAGCAGATGGAGTTGTTTGAGCGCTAATTGCTGCGGTGTTGCTGATGCCGCTTTCGCGAGCAAGCCCGCTCCCACATTTGATCGAGTTCCTTCAGTGGAATGCAATCAACTGTGGGAGCGGGCTTGCTCGCGAAGCTTTTCAGCCTTAATTCGGTCCCGGATCCGCCACCAGACGCCCGGCATCCTTGGTCAGCGACTTGAGAAACTCGGCCTGTAACTCAGGATCGTTGCGCGTCAGTTCGATCAGGCTTTGCTCCAGCTCGCTGGCTTCCTCTTCCAGACCCAGCTCCGACAGACGCTTGACCCGGTGGACCCACTGGCTCACTTCGTCGTCTTCCAGATCGTCGTAAATCAAACCGTGGGCTTCGAGCAGCTTGCTGCGCAAATGGCTGCTGATGGCCAGGGACGAATCGCTGTGCACGTCATCCTTGCCGTCTTCAACGCTGATCTGCAGCTTGCCGATATGATTCAGGTCATTTTCGGCGAACGGACTGTCCAGCAGGTTCAGGCGCAGCACACCGTTGCGGTCGGTGGTCATGTCGAATGTCTGCTTGCCAGCCTTGACCTGCACCGGACGCTCGCTCCACGGCAGGCTCGAATACTCCATGCGCTTGTCGCGCTGGACTTCATCGATACTGGCCAGATTCTGTTGCGCACGACCATGGGATTGCATGTTCATGGCCGGGTTGAGCCCGTCCAGACCGTAGCTCAACCAGTCCCTGGTCATGCTGTCCGGCAGGTTGCCGAGTGCGAAGACGTTGACCACGTTGGCGCCGATACCCCCCACCAGCGCAACCGCACCCAGCGGAATCTCGTAGATTTTCCGCCAGGGCTGGTAAGGCGTATAGCGATCGTAATGCCGCGTGACCTCGAACTCGGTGACCTCGAAGGTCTTCTGTTCGCTGATTTTCACGCGGCGTTGCGGCAGTTCGAGCACCTTGGGCTCACCGACGTCGATCTGCAGGCTGTGATCGAGCAATTTACGCTCGACCCGCTCTTCGTGCTCGCTGCGCTGTGACATGTGATTGGCGCAGCCGCTGACCAGCAGGGCGCCGCATAAGGCGGCGCCACCGAGGCCCAGGGTGTTTCGCTTGAACATGAGGTCTCTATCTGGATTCAGCGGCGGATACGGGCCTGAAGGAAGGACAGCACGTCGGCAACCGGCAGCGCTTGCGCTTCGGCCTCGGTGCGGCTCTTGTATTCCAGGTTGCCTTCGGCGAGACCGCGGTCGCTGACCACGATCCGGTGTGGAATGCCGATCAGCTCCATGTCCGCGAACTTGATGCCCGGGCTGGTTTTCTTGTCGCGATCGTCCAGCAGCACTTCGAAGCCGGCCGCAGTCAGTTCTGCGTACAGCTTGTCAGTGGCTTCGCGCACCTGCTCGGTTTCATAGCGCAGCGGTACCAGGGCGATCTGGAACGGCGCCAGGGTGTCGCTCCAGATGATGCCTTTGTCGTCGTTGTTCTGCTCGATGGCAGCAGCCACCACGCGGGATACGCCGATACCGTAGCAACCCATTTCCAGGGTGACCGGCTTGCCGTTCTCGCCCAGCACTTCGCACTTCATCGCCTTGCTGTACTTGTTGCCCAGCTGGAAGATGTGCCCGACTTCGATGCCGCGCTTGATTTCCAGGGTGCCTTTGCCGTCCGGGCTTGGGTCACCGGCCACGACGTTACGCAGGTCGGCGACGGTCGGAACCGGCAGATCGCGCTCCCAGTTCACGCCGAAGTAGTGCTTGTCGTCGATGTTCGCGCCGATACCGAAGTCGCTCATCAGTTCGACCGAGCGGTCGATGATGATCGGCAGTGGCAGGTTCAGCGGGCCGAGCGAACCGGCGCCGGCGCCAATGGCGTCACGCAGTTCGGCATCGGAAGCCATGACCAGCGGGCTGGCAACGCCCGGCTGCTGGGCGGCCTTGATTTCGTTGAGCTCGTGGTCGCCACGGATGACCAGGGCAATCAGCTTGCCTGGCTCTTCGGCGTGGACGATCAGGGTCTTGATGGTCTTTTCAATCGGCAGATTGAATTTTTCCACCAGGGCGGCAATGGTCTTGGTATCTGGGGTGTCGACCAGGCGCAGCTCTTCGGTCGGTGCTGGACGCGAGGTTTCGCGTGGCACGGCTTCGGCTTTTTCGATGTTCGCGGCGTAGTCGGAACCGTTGCTGAAGACGATATCGTCTTCGCCGGATTCGGCCAGTACGTGGAATTCGTGGGAGCCAGCGCCACCGATCGAACCGTTGTCGGCTTCAACCGGACGGAATTTCAGACCCAGACGGCTGAACACGTTGCAGTACGCCTGATGCATGCGGTCATAGGTGATCTGCAGCGAAGCCTGATCGGCGTGGAACGAGTAGGCGTCCTTCATGATGAATTCGCGGCCGCGCATCAAACCGAAGCGTGGGCGGATTTCGTCACGGAATTTGGTCTGGATCTGGTACAGGTTGATCGGCAGCTGCTTGTAGCTGCTCAACTCGTTGCGCATCAGATCGGTGATCACTTCTTCGTGGGTCGGGCCCGCGCAGAAGTCGCGACCGTGGCGGTCTTTGATGCGCAGCAGCTCAGGGCCGTATTCTTCCCAGCGCCCCGATTCCTGCCACAACTCGGCCGGTTGGGTGCTCGGCATCAACACTTCAAGAGAACCGGCAGCGTTCATTTCTTCGCGAACGATGGCTTCAACCTTGCGCATTACCCGCAAGCCCATCGGCAGCCAGGTGTACAGGCCCGAAGCGAGTTTGCGGATCATGCCGGCGCGCAGCATCAGCTGATGGCTGACGACGACCGCATCGGAAGGCGTTTCTTTCTGTGTGGCGAGCAAAAATTGACTGGTGCGCATGGTTGGCCGTTGTCGGTTGCTATGACTGGAAATGACGGAGCAGTGTACCGGCGAGATTTGCCGACGTACAGGATTGCGCTCGGCGGTGAGGCTCAACGGCGGGAATCCTCCCGCCGTATCTGAATTGTCCTACGACTCTTCGACCACGCTGGTCGGCACAGGCTCGGGCGTTGGTGTCGGGCCTTCGCGGCGGTTTTCCTGAAACCAGTGCAGGGCGATCAGCACCAGGGTCGGCACGCCGAGCAGCGCCGTGATCATGAAGAAGTTGTGGTAGCCGAACTTCTCGACCATTACCCCGGAATAACCGCCGATCAGGCGCGGCAGCAACAGCATGATCGAGCTGAGCAGGGCGTACTGGGTGGCCGAGAACTTCAGGTTGGTCAGACTCGACAGGTAGGCGACGAAGGCTGAGGTCGCCATCCCCGAACTGAAGTTGTCGAGGGAGATGGTCACCACCAGCATCTGCAGGTTCGGGCCCATGTCAGCCAGCATCACGAACAGCAGGTTGGTTGCCGCCGAAGCTGCGCCGCCAATGAACAGGATCGGCAGGATGCCGAAGCGTACGATCAGCAGGCCGCCCATCCCGGCGCCGAGGAGGGTCATGATCAGGCCGAAGATCTTGCTGACGCTGGCGATCTGATCCTTGGTGAAGCCCTGGTCGATATAAAACACGTTGGCCATCACGCCCATCACCGTGTCGGACATCCGGTAAGTGGCGATCAGCCCGAGCAACAGCAATGCCTGCCAGCGGTAGCGCAGGATGAAGTCGTTGACCGGGGTCAGCACCGGCGCCAGGCCGCGACGGCCCATGGTCGACAGGCACAGGCCGGTGAGCAGGGTGTAGAGGATGGCGCGCAGGAAGGCGCGGTCTTCGAGCAACAGGTCGAGCGGGCTCATATTGCCGAACAGAACGCCGGCGAAATCGGTGTTGTAGAGCTGGGTGAACATCGCCGGAACCGACACCAGCAACACAATCAGCACGAATACCGAGGCCAGTTGATGCCCGAAACTGTAGCGGCCGGCCTGCAACTGCGTGCGCAGTGGCACTGGCGGTTCGCGCATAAGCAGCGAGGTCAGCAGGGCAGGGATCATCAATACCCCGAACAGGGCGTAGGTGCCGGTCCAGGCCGAGTGTTGATAGTTGAAACCGGTGGAGCCGAAGCCTTCGGCAAAGAACAGCGCGCCCGCCGTGGCGAGCAGGGCGGCGACGCGGTAGCCGGACATGTAACTGGCAGCCAGCGCGGCCTGGCGGCTGTCGTCAGCGATTTCCAGGCGATAGGCGTCGACCGCGATGTCTTGGGTGGCGGAGGCGAAGGCGACGATGACGGCAATGGCGATCAGCCAGGACAGGTGTTTCTGCGGATCACAGAAGCCCATGCCGATCAGGCCCAGAATCACCAGGGTCTGCGAGAGCACCAGCCACGAACGGCGGCGGCCAAGCTTGCCCAATAAAGGCAGGCGCCATTGGTCGAGCAGCGGTGACCACACCCATTTGAAGGCGTAGGCCAGGCCGATCAGGCTGGCGTAGCCGATGGTTTCACGGGCAACACCGGCTTCACGCAGCCAGACGGAAAGCGTCGAAAACACCAGCATGTACGGCAGGCCGGCAGCAAAACCGAGCAACAACAGCACGAGCGTCGAAGGACTGGCATAGGCGGCGAGCGCGGCGCGCCAGGTTTTACGGGGCATGGGCTGAAGTCTGCCTCAAGATTGCGAAAACAAAGCGCGCACTCTAACCGCTGTGCTCTATCGGACGCCAGCCATGGCGCTGAATATCCACACGATTGTTCAGGACGGTGACGCCTTCAGAACGCAATCGTGCCCGTTGTTCGTCCCCCGAGGGGCTGCCCGGCGGCAGGCTGATCCGACCGCCGGCGCCTAATACCCGGTGCCACGGCAACCTGGTATCGGCGGGTAGCTGGCTCAGGGTCCGGCCGACCCAGCGGGCGGCGCGCCCCAACCCCGCGAGTTCAGCCAACTGACCATAGCTGACCACTTTGCCCTCAGGTACTTGGGCAAGTGTCGAATAGAGCGCCGTGCGTCGGATTTGCGCCGGGCTTTCGTCGGGATGGGGTGGCTCTTTCACCTGCGCCGTTCCTGAACAAGAGGTGGTGGATGGGGTCAAGGGTAATCCGTCGGCGCGCAGATGAGAAATGAACTCAATGGAAATCGCCCGGTCAGTCCTTGTCAGGGTCTTATTCCTACGGATAATGCCGACCTTTTTTCGCAAACTTGAGCCCTCGATCCGCTTATGCTGTCCAGAACCTTGCTGTGCCTTGCTGTCTTCAGTGCCTCCACGCCGCTGCTTGCCGATACCGTCTGGTTAAAGAACGGTGACAAGTTGAGCGGTAAGATTTCCTTGTTCGACGGCGGCAAATTGCTGATCCAGACCCAGTATGCGGGGGCGGTCAGCATCGACTGGAAAGAGGTCAAGACCCTGCAAAGCGATCAGGAGCTGCTGGTCAAGCAGGATGCCTACAGCGGTGAGAAAGCCAAGTCGCTGACCGCCGCCGATGACGGCAAGGTCACCTTGGCCAACGGTGAGGCGCCGAAAACCGTGGAGCTGGCGAGTATCCAGCAGATTCTCAAGCCGAAACCGGTGGTCGAGGATCTGGTGTGGAAGGGTAATGTTGGTCTGGCTCTGGATTATCAGCGTGCGGAAAAGGATACCGACGACTACGACATTGACTTCAAGACCACCGCGCGTCATGGCCGCTGGCGGCACACCGCCGAGGGCGAATACAACCGCGAAGTGCAGGACGAGCAGGTCACCACCAATAACTGGCGTGCCGAATACGCACTCGACCGCTTCCTGACTGACAAATGGTTCTGGCAGGGCCGCCTGAACTACAAGCGCGACTACGTTGAAGAGCTGTCGCGTCAGCGTGTGGTCGGTACCGGTCCGGGCTACCAGTTCTGGGACGACGAACTGGGCGCGTTCTCGCTCGGTTCGTTGCTCAACCGCACCGATTACGAATACAGCGATGGCGGCAAGGACAACTTCTATTCGGTCGCCATGAAGTGGGATTACAACCGCTACCTGATCGGCAAAAAAGTCGAGTTCTTCACCAATGGCGAACTGGGCAAGCCACTCTCTGACGTAGCCAACTACGCGCTGGATGCCGAGATGGGCCTGCGCTACAAGGTCACCGACTGGGCGTCGCTCAACCTCAAGGCTGAACGCGACATCATCAGCGGCACCAAGGACGCGGATTTGAACAAGACCCGCTACACCGCAGGGTTTGGCGTGGCCTGGTAAAGCACAAGCAAAAAGATCGCAGCCTGCGGCAGCGCCTACAAGGGGATGGTGTTCATCCTGTAGAAGCTGCCGCAGGCTGCGATCTTTTTTTGTGCGTGGAAAAACACACGCCCACAAAAAAGCCCCGCTTTGAGGGCGGGGCTCTTTTCTAAAGAAGCTACAAGTTAGATAACTTGTACTTCTTCAGCTTGCATGCCTTTCTGACCGCGGGTAGCGATGAAAGAAACCTGTTGGCCTTCTTTCAGGCTTTTGAAGCCGTCGGATTGGATAGCTTTGAAGTGAACGAACAGGTCGTCACCGGATTGTGGAGTGATGAAGCCGAAGCCTTTTTCATCGTTGAACCACTTAACGGTACCGGTTTGGCGATTAGACATGGTGTAACTCCTTGAACAAAGATAACTGCGACTCAGGAAGAACCCTGGCCGAGACTGAGTGCAAAGAGCAGGAAAAATTCTTGTAGATGGTTGGATCGAAATTCAACATATCGTGTAGAGATTCTCAGTGACACAAGCAACACAGTGGCGCCACCTTAACCCTTTTTCCGGAACGTGCCAATGTTTCTTGCGAAGGTTTCTCTGTTTTAGGGATCGGCGGTGTGACAGTTCGTCGCCAGAACCCGTATTTCCAGCGTGTTCGGCGAGAATTTCAGTGTGGACTTTGAACACGGCGGCGCGCCCGGTAAGATGCCGGACAGATTTTTTCCACCTCGCTATTCAGGACACCCGCCATGAGCATCAAATCGGACAAGTGGATTCGCCGCATGGCGCAGGAACACGGCATGATCGAGCCTTTCGTCGAGCGCCAGGTGCGCGGCAGCGACGACAGCCGTGTGATTTCCTACGGTGTGTCGAGCTACGGCTACGATGTGCGCTGCACCAACCATTTCAAGGTGTTCACCAACATCAATTCGGCGATCGTCGATCCGAAGAACTTCGACGCCGGCAGCTTCGTCGACATTCACAGCGACGTCTGCATCATTCCGCCGAACTCCTTCGCGCTGGCCAGCACCGTCGAATACTTCCGCATTCCGCGCAACGTATTGACCATCTGCCTGGGTAAAAGCACCTACGCGCGCTGCGGCATCATCGTCAACGTCACTCCGCTCGAGCCTGAGTGGGAAGGTCACGTGACGCTGGAATTCTCCAACACCACCAACCTGCCGGCGAAAATCTACGCCAACGAAGGCGTGGCGCAGATGCTGTTCCTCGAATCCGACGAGCAGTGCGAAGTTTCGTACAAGGATCGCGGCGGTAAATATCAGGGCCAGCGTGGCGTGACTCTGCCACGTACCTGATCCATCCGGCAGTTCGCGGGAATTCTTTGGCGGGCAGACACTCTATGGGGTGTACTGTCCGTTTTTGCTTCTGGCAAAGCGGGCCTTCGCCGAGGAGGGTTCCATGAAGATCGATCCGCATATCACCGCCGAACTGGCAAGGCTTGAGCCCAATCAGGTTGGCGTACTGGCCTGGTCTCTGCTGGCACATCCGCTGAACATGGCCGGCGGGATTCCCGGCCAGCCTGATCCCGATACCCCCAATGAACAACCGACCGAACCGGGCGAGCCAACGCTGCCGGACGAGCCGCCACCCGCGCCAGTGGCCTGAGCCACTGCCCCATGAATGGCCAGTCAGCTGAGGTTTGCCCAAGACCTCAGCTGACTGGCCATATTTCGTCATCACCGACGACAAAAATCCTGCAGGCGTCATCCTTCTCCACCGCAAAGCCGCCGGTAAACGCGCCAAACGCCGGCAGCAGACTCAAACGTTCGCCCAGCCGGAAACACGCCAGCCGTAAACGCTGCCGCCCCTTGCCATTGAGCCGATAGACCGGATGCACGTGCCCGGCCAGCACATGGCGTTCGGGATGCGGGTCGGGTTCGTGCTGCAAGGCAAACGGCCCGAGCAGCAGCGGCTCCGGCACTACCCGGATGTTCAACGACTGGGGCGGATCGCCGGCGCGTTTGTCGTGATTGCCACGAATCAGCGTCATCGGCAGATCCACGTGACGTGCGCGCCATTCGGCCAAGGCATTCAGGGTGCCCGCTGCATGCGAACCGGGGCCGTGCAGAAAGTCGCCGAGGAAAATCAGCTGCCGGCAGGGCAGTCTCGCCAGCAAGCGGTCGAGCACTTCGATGTTGGCCGCCGTGGTGCCCTGCGGCACTGGCTGGCCGAGGCTGCGGTAGGCCGCAGCCTTGCCGAAATGCACATCGGCGATCAGCAGCGCTTGCTGCGCCGGCCAGTACAGGGCCTTTTCCGGCAGCAACCAGAGTTCTTCACCGGCCAGGCGCACGGGATAAGCTGCGCTCATGAGGTTTTACCCTTGTCCGCGGATTTTTCCAGATCGCCGACCATGCGCCGGATACGGTCGGCGAGTTTTTCCGAACTCATGCTTTCGCGCATGCGCTCGACCAGTAATGGAAAGCCCAGCGGTGTAGGACGTTTAATCAGGTGCATGTCCAGTTTCATCCGGTTGATCCGCTCCAGTGTCTGTTCCAGACGACGAATATCCAGTTCTTCGCGTAGGACTTCTTCCCCGGCCTGAGCCAGCAGCAGGTTGTCGGCGTCGTATTGCTTGAACACTTCAAAGAACAACCCGCTGGAGGCCTGCACCTGACGGGTGCTTTTCGGCGCGCCGGGATAACCGGCGAACACCAGCCCGGCGATCCGCGCGATTTCACGGAAGCGCCGCAACGCCAGCTCCCCGGCATTGAGGCTGGCCAGCACGTCGCGCAACAGATGATCGGGGCTGAGCAGCGCCGCATCGAGTTGCCCGGACCAATCGACCGGCGTGGCGCTGAGCAATTCCAGCCCGTAATCATTCACTGCAATCGAAAACGTCAGCGGCTGGCGCTGACTCACGCGCCACGCCAACAGACTGGCGAGCCCCAGATGCACCTGACGCCCGGCAAACGGGTAGAGGAAAAGGTGCCAGCCCTCGCGGGATTTCAGCACTTCGGCCAACAGGCTGTCGGAGGTAGGCAGGCCCGACCAGCGCGCCTGGGTTTGCAGCAATGGTTGCAGCGCCTGCATTTCCGGGCCGGCGAACTCACCCCGTGCTGCCGCCGTGAAGCGGCTGACCACAGCGGCGGCCAGTTCGTTGGAAAGCGGCATTCGTCCACCATTCCAGCGCGGCACGGCGGCTTTTTTCGCGGTGCTGCGTTTGACGTACGCGGTCATGTTTTCGACGCGCACCAATTCCAGCAAACGCCCGGCGAACAGAAAGCCGTCACCCGGTTTCAGGCGCGCGATAAAGCCTTCCTCGACACTGCCCAACTGCTTGCCGCCACCACCCTTGCTCCAGAATTTCAGATGGATGCTCGCGTCGCTGACGATGGTGCCGATGCTCATGCGATGACGGCGCGCCAACCGCGCATCGGGGACACGCCAGACGCCGTGTTCGTCCGGTTCGACCCGGCGGTAATCCGGATAGGCTGTCAGAGAAAGCCCACCGTGACGTACGAAAGCCAGCGCCCAGGCCCAATCCGCCAGCGTCAGGTCACGATAGGCCCAGGCGCCACGCACTTCTTCGTACAGCTCTTGGGGAATGAAGCCACCGCCCAGCGCCATGCTGACCAAATGCTGCACCAGCACATCCAGCGGTTTGTGCGGCGACAGGCGTGGCTCGATGTGTCGTTGCTCCACCGCGTCACCTGCGGCGGCGGCTTCGATCAGTTCCAGGCTGTGGGTCGGCACCAGCGTCACTCGCGAGGTGCGCCCCGGCGCATGACCGGAGCGCCCGGCGCGTTGCATCAGTCGCGCCACGCCTTTGGCCGAGCCGATCTGCAGCACCCGTTCCACCGGTAAAAAGTCCACGCCCAGATCCAGGCTCGAGGTGCAGACCACGGCTTTCAGCTTGCCGTCCTTCAACGCTTGCTCGACCCAGTCGCGGGTCTCGCGGGACAGTGAGCTGTGGTGCAGCGCGATCAACCCGGCCCAGTCCGGTCGCGCTTCGAGCAACGCCTGATACCAGATCTCCGACTGCGCGCGGGTGTTGGTGAACACCAGGCTGCTGGCGCAGGCGTCGAGTTCGGCAACAACCTGCGGCAGCATCTTCAGGCCGATGTGCCCGGCCCAGGGAAAACGCTCGATGGCGGGTGGGATCAAGGTGTCGACCGTGAGTGATTTTTCGCTCTGGCCTTGCACGCTGATGCCACCGCCCTGTGGGATCAGCACCTGTTCGGCGTGGGCTTGATTACCGAGGGTGGCGGACACGCCCCAGACGATCAGCTCGGGTTGCCAATGGCGCAGGCGGGCGAGGGCCAGTTGCAGCTGTACGCCGCGTTTGTTGCCGAGCAGCTCGTGCCATTCATCGACGACGATCATCCGCAGGCTCGATAAGGCAGTCTTGGCGTCGGCACGGGCGAGCAGCAGGGTCAGGCTTTCCGGGGTGGTGATCAGCGTGGTCGGCAGGCGCCGGCCCTGACGCGCGCGTTCGGCGCTGCTGGTGTCGCCGGTGCGCAGGCCGATGCTCCACGGGATCTGCAAATCGCTGACCGGCGCTTGCAACGCGCGGGCGGTGTCGGCCGCGAGGGCGCGCATCGGCGTGATCCACAGCACGGTCAGCGGTTCGCTCTGGGGTTTGCGTTTGCTGGTTGTGGCTGCGGGCGCGGCCAAACGGGCGAAGCGGTTGAGCGCAGCGAACCACACCGCATAGGTTTTACCGGCGCCGGTACTGGCGTGGAGCAGGCCTGACTGACCTTTTTTAACGGCGGCCCAGACGTTTTTCTGAAAGGCGAACGGCTTCCAGCCGCGTGCGCTGAACCAGAGTTTTGCGAAGTCGGGAGATGTCGCCATGCCTGCTGCACGCTCTGGAGGTGATACTCCAATGACCGCGCGGCAGGTCGACAAGTTTGATTTTCAGGCTGGCACGGTGTGCTTTTTTGTAGGAGTGAGCCTGCTCGCGATGGCGTCAGCACATTGAACATTGATGTGACTGCAACACCGCTATCGCGAGCAGGCTCACTCCCACAGGGGAACGGTGGATGGGGTTACTTGAGGTTACCGCTGAGGAACTGCTTCAGCCGTTCACTCTTCGGATTGCCCAACACATCTTCCGGCGCACCTTCTTCTTCCACCAGCCCTTGATGCAGAAACAGCACCTGACTCGATACCTTGCGTGCAAAGCTCATTTCGTGGGTGACCATGATCATCGTTCGGCCTTCCTCGGCCAGTCCCTGAATCACTCGCAGCACCTCACCCACCAGCTCCGGGTCGAGCGCCGAGGTCGGTTCGTCGAACAGCATCACTTCCGGTTCCATCGCCAGCGCCCGGGCAATCGCCACCCGCTGTTGCTGGCCGCCAGAGAGAAACGCCGGGTATTGATCGGCAACCCGTGCGGGCAGGCCGACCTTGTCCAGGTAACGGCGGGCGCGGTCTTCGGCTTCCTGCTTGCTGCAACCCAGCACCCGGCGCGGGGCCATGGTGATGTTTTCCAGCACGGTCATGTGGCTCCACAGGTTGAAATGCTGGAATACCATCGCCAGGCGCGTGCGCAGGCGTTGCAGTTCATTCGGGTCGGCGACGTGCATGCCGTGGCGGTCGGTGACCATGCGGATCGCCTGGCCATCGAGGCTCATGGCGCCATCGTTGGGTTGTTCGAGGAAGTTGATGCAGCGCAAAAAGGTGCTTTTGCCCGAGCCGCTGGCGCCGATCAGGCTGATCACGTCGCCGGTTTTGGCCTTGAGCGAAACGCCTTTGAGTACCTGATGGTCGCCGTAGCTTTTGTGCAGACCTTCAACAGTCAATTTGTACATGGGACAGACATCCTCAAGGCGAAAGTAGGTAGCCGCTGCGATAGGCTTCGGCGCCCGCCACGTGGGCGATGACCATCCCGGCAGTGGCCATGCGCCGCAGCGAGCGGGCGTACATCACGCCGGCAGCGGTACAGCAAATAGAGGTCACCCGATCAGTGATCGGGTCGATGATTTCGGCAATCTGTTGCCCGGCGTCGAGGTATTGCCCGGCCTGTGCGGTGTACACCAGCAGGCCGCCAACGGGCGTCACCACCGGTTCGACACCCGCCAGTGGCGTGGCGGCGAAGGGCAGCGGCGGCAACGCTGCCGGTTCGCCGACAATCGCGCCGAATTGCACCAGATAGTCGAGCAGTGCCTGGCAGTCTCGGCTGGCCATCGGATGATTGACGTCACCCTGGCCGCGCAATTCGACGGTCACCGAAAAGCTGCCCAGCGGAATCGCGAAGTGCTCGCCAAAGCGTTCCTGCAGTTGCCACCACAGCAGGGTGAAGCATTCGTCGAACGACTGGCCGCCGGAATCGGTGGCCAGCAGACTGGCCTGGGCTTCGATGTAACGCGCCAGCGGCTCGACCTGCGGCCACGCCTCGGGCGTGGTGTAGAGGTGAACCACCGATTCGAAATCGCAGTGCAGGTCCAGCACCATGTCGGCATCGCACGCCAGCCGTTGCAGGGTCAGGCGCTGGGATTGCAGTTGCGTGGCGGCGGTCTGGCGTGCGAGGGCGTTGCGCAGGCTGGTGCGGATCAACTCAAGGTTGCGCTGCGGGTCGTCGCCCAGCTTGCCCTCGATGTCGTTGCCGATTTCTTCGCTGAGGTCGACGAACCAGCGATTGAAATTCTGCCCGCTCTCCATTTCGTAACGGCCCAGCGGCACGTCCATCAGCACTTGTTCAAGGCCGACCGGGTTCGCTACCGGCACCAGCACGATCTGGCTACGCAGGCGCCCGGCGGCTTCCAGCTCCGCCAAGCGCTGCTTGAGATGCCAGGCGACGAGCATGCCGGGCATTTCATCGGCATGCAGCGAGGACTGGATGTAGATCTTGCCTTGGGCCTGCTCCGGGCCGAAGTGGAAGCTGTGGATCTGTCGTGCGGTCCCCGGCACCGGGGCCAACAGGTCATGGATCTGGTGTCGCATTACAGGTTTTCCTAGTGGGTCGGCCCGAGGAACGCCAGCCATCGGCGTTCGGCGAGGCGGAACAGGCCGACCAGCGCAAAGGTAATGGTCAGGTAGATCAGCGCGGCGATGCCGAACGACTGGAAGGTCAGGTAGGTCGCCGAGTTGGCGTCCCGCGCAACTTTCAGGATGTCGGGGATGGTCGCGGTGAAGGCCACGGTGGTCGAGTGCAGCATCAGGATCACTTCGTTGCTGTAATACGGCAACGAGCGACGCAGCGCCGACGGCATGATCACGTAGGCGTACAGCTTCCAGCCGGTCAGTCCGTAGGCCTTGGCCGCTTCGACTTCGCCATGGTTCATGCTGCGGATCGCTCCGGCGAAAATCTCCGTGGTGTAGGCGCAGGTGTTCAGGGCGAACGCGAGGATCGTGCAGTTCATCGCATCGCGAAAGAAACTGTCGAGCAACGGCTGTGCGCGCACGGCGGCCAGGCTGTAGATCCCGGTGTAGCAGATCAGCAACTGGATGTAGAGCGGCGTGCCACGGAACAGGTAGGTGTAGAACTGCACTGGCCAGCGCACATAGAAGTGCGAGGACACCCGGGCAATCGACAGCGGGATCGACACCAGAAAGCCAATGAAGATCGAGGCGCTGAGCAGCCACATCGTCATCGCCAGCCCGGTGATGTTGTTGCCGTCGGTATAAAGGAAGGGTTTCCAGTATTCCTGCAGTAGTTCGATCATCGTACGGCCTCCCGGGCACCGGCGGCGTAGCGACGCTCGAGCCAGCGCAGGATGACGTTCGAAGCACTGGTGATCAGCAGATAGATCAAGGCGGCGAGTACCAGGAAGTAGAACAGTTGATAGGTGCTTTTACCGGCGTCCTGCGCGGCTTTGACCAGATCCGCCAGACCGATGATCGACACCAGCGCGGTGGCCTTGAGCATCACCATCCAGTTGTTGCCGATGCCCGGCAAAGCGAAGCGCATCATTTGCGGGAACACCACGAAGCGAAAACGCTGGCCACGCTTGAGGCCGTAGGCGGTGGCCGCTTCGACCTGACCGCGCGGTACGGCGAGGATCGCCCCACGGAAGGTTTCGGTGAAATACGCGCCATAGATGAAGCCCAGGGTGATCACCCCAGCGGTGAAAGAGTCGATTTCGATGTAGTCCCACTCCATGACGTCGGTCAGGGCCGTCAGCCAGGTTTGCAGGCTGTAGAAGATCAACAGCATCAGCACCAGATCCGGCACCCCGCGAATCAGCGTGGTATAGAGCTGGGCAGGC
Source organism: Pseudomonas sp. MWU16-30322 (assembly GCF_020515535.1). Lineage (NCBI taxonomy): Bacteria > Pseudomonadati > Pseudomonadota > Gammaproteobacteria > Pseudomonadales > Pseudomonadaceae > Pseudomonas > Pseudomonas sp. MWU16-30322. The sequence goes on along the minus strand of NZ_JAIWYL010000006.1, from coordinate 8,264 downwards.
AGGCGCAGCAGTTTCGATTTCGACAGTTTGGCACTGGCGCCCAGGAGGCCGAGCAACACGGCCACCAGCAGCGACAACGCCGACAATTTGATGGTCATCCAGGTGCCTTCCAACAGCAACGGGCCGAAACCCTTGAGGCTGAAGGCGGAGAGCCCCAGATTTTGTAAGAGGTTTTCGAACATAAATCAGCAACCTGAGCGGATGGAAAAGGCGCCCATCGAGTGATGGGCGCCAGGGCATTATTTACCGCTGTACAGATTCAGATCGCCAAAGTGTTTCTTTTGAATCTCGGCGTATTTGCCGTCATCGTGTAACGCTTTGATACCTTTATCTAAAAGCGCCTTCAGCTCTTTGTTACCTTTCTTAATACCGACAGCGGTTTTGGCTGGCAGCAATTCGCTGTCGACCGGCTTGCTGACTTCATAGTTGGCGCCATCCGGCGACTTCAAAAAGCCCAGTTCGGCTTGCAGCATGTCCTGGATCGAGGCGTCCAGACGGCCGTTTTTCAGGTCGGCGTAGACCTGATCCTGGTTGGCGTAAGCCTGGATTTTCACCCCGGCCTTCTCCAGCACAGCCTTGGCGTAGGCTTCCTGGATGGTGCCTTGCTCGTAACCGACCGACTTACCCTTGAGGGAAGCGACGTCATCGCTCAGGCCGGAACCCTTCTTGAACACGTAGGAAGTCGGGCCGGAGAACAGCTCGCTGGAGAAATCGATCGCCTTTTCACGGGCCGGGGTCACGGTCATCGACGAGATCACACCGTCGAATTTGTTGGCGTTGAGGCCCGGAATCATGCCGTCGAAGTCGCTTTCAACCCATTTGCACTTGACCTTCAGCTCGGCGCAGATCGCGTTGCCCAGGTCGATGTCGAAGCCCACCAGGCTGCCGTCGGCCGCTTTCGACTCGAACGGTGCGTAGGAAGGATCAACGCCAAAACGCAGCTCTTTGTATTCCTTGGCCAGCGCGGAGCCGGCAGCCATGCACAACGCCAGTGCAGAAAGGGTCAGCAATGCTTTTTTCATTATTCAATCCCTAAGAACCAATATGAGCGCTTGTGGCGCAGAATTATTGTTACTGCAACGCGTACGACCTATAGAAAGTAGCAATTTCCGAACCAGAGTCCCGAACAAGTGTTTTAAAAGGTTGGGGCAGGGGAAGGCGAGAGGGATTGGTGCACGGAAATGGGCGGCTGTTGAGCGCTGCACCAAGTTGGGTCGATGCACGTATTTTTAAGGGATGGAATGAGCCGTTGTGGCGAGGGAGCTTGCTCCCGCTGGAGGGCGAAGCTCTCCCCTGGATTTTTCAGAAAGACCGTCTTTTTGCGACTGCTGCGCAGTCGAGCGGGAGCAAGCTCCCTCGCCACAGGGCGTTCATCCAGTTAAATGTGATCGGTGTCCCCGGAAACCGGGTCAGGCCAGCAAATCCTGCAGCGTCGCCAGGCTGTCGGCCTCATCCACCGTCTTGTCCTGCCGCCAGCGCAGCATTCGCGGAAAGCGCACGGCGATCCCGCTCTTGTGCCGTCGCGACAGGGCGATGCCTTCGAACCCCAGTTCGAACACCAGACTCGGCTTGACGCTGCTGACCGGGCCGAATTTTTCCACGGTGGTCTTGCGCACGATGCTGTCGACCTGGCGCATTTCCTCGTCGGTCAGTCCCGAATAGGCCTTGGCGAACGGCACCAGCGCTCGTTGGCTGGATTCTGGCGGGCCGTCCCACACGGCGAAGGTGTAATCGCTGTACAGACTGGCGCGCCGGCCATGTCCGCGCTGGGCGTAGATCAACACCGCATCGACGCTGAACGGGTCAACTTTCCACTTCCACCACACGCCCATGTCCTTGGTCCGGCCCACGCCATACAGGGCGTCGCGGGCCTTGAGCATCATGCCCTCGACACCGAGGCGCCGTGAGGCTTCACGCTGGCGCGCGAGGTCGAACCAGTCGCTGCCGGTCAGAATCGGCGAGGGCAGTAACACCGGGTTGTTACCGTGGGCGATGACTTGTTCCAGTTGCGCCCGCCGTTCGGCCTGCGGACGGTTGCGCCAGTCCTCGCCCTGCCATTCCAGCAAGTCGTAGGCGAGCACCACCACCGGCACTTCTTCGAGGATTTTCTTGTCGAGGGTTTTGCGCCCGATGCGTTGCTGCAGCAGGGCGAACGGTTGCACCGCCGGCGGTGCGCTCGATTGCGGATCGAAGGCGTCTTCGGTGCTCGGATGAGTGCTTTTCCAGACCACGATTTCCCCGTCGATCACCGTGCCGTCGGGTAACGCGTGAACCAGTGTGTCGAACTCGGGAAAGCGCTCGGTCACCAGTTCTTCACCTCGCGACCAGACCCACAGCCGACCCTCGCGCTTGACCACCTGCGCGCGGATGCCATCCCACTTCCATTCCACCTGCCAGTGGCTCGCCGGCCCCAGCAGCCCTTCAAATTCCTCGACCGGTTGCGACAAGGCATGCGCGAGGAAGAACGGGTAGGGCTGGCCGCCACGCTGGGCGTGTTCGTCGGCGGATTCCGGCGCGATCAGTTTCAGGTAGCTGGCCGCGTTCGGCCGGTTCGACAGGTCGGTGTAACCCACCAGTCGTTGCGCCACGCGTTTGCTGTCGAGGCCGGCCATCGACGCCAGTGCGCGGGTGACCAGCAATTTCGACACGCCGACGCGGAAGCTGCCGGTGATCAGCTTGATGCACAGCATCAGGCTCGGCCGATCCAGTTGCGCCCACAGCGCGGGCAGTTGGCGGGCGAGGTATTCCGGGGTTTCACCGCGCAGCGGCAGCAGCTTGTCTTCGATCCATTCGGCGAGGCCCGCCGCGGAGCTGTGCGAATTCTCCGGTAGCACCAGGGAAATGGTTTCCGCCAGATCGCCGACGGACTGATAACTTTCCTCGAACAGCCACGGTTGCAGCCCCGAGACATCTACCGCCAGTTCGCGCAGGATGCGCACCGGCACCAGTTGCCGTGGGCGCCCGCCGGACAGAAAGTACACCGCCCACGCCGCGTCCTGCGGTGCAGCCTGGGCGAAGTAACTTTGCATCGCCGCCAGTTTGGCGTTGCTGGACGTGGTGGCGTCGAGTTCGGCGTACAACTCGGCGAAGGCTTTCATGCTTGCACCTCGGCGATGGCAGGTTCGGCGTCGATGTTTTCCTCTTCGTCGTCGCCGTACTCGGTGTTGAAACCCTGCGCGTCCAGGCCTTGTTCACGCAGATGGCGCACCAGCACGCCGATCGAACCGTGGGTCACCATCACGCGCTCGGCGCCGGTCTGTTCGATGGCCCAGAGTAGACCCGGCCAGTCGGCGTGATCCGACAGCACAAAGCCGCGATCCACCCCACGACGCCGGCGGGTGCCGCGCAGGCGCATCCAGCCGCTGGCGAAGGCATCGCTGAAATCACCGAAACGGCGCATCCAGGTGCTGCCACCGGCCGAGGGCGGGGCGATGACCAGCGCTTGACGCATGATCGGGTCGGACTTTTTGATGTCGCCAGCGTAGATCGTCGGCGGCAGATACACGCCGGCCTCGCGGTAGACCCGGTTCAGCGGCTCGACGGCGCCGTGACTGAGGATCGGGCCGAGGCTGGCGTCGATGCCGTGCAGGATCCGCTGGGCTTTGCCGAACGAATAACAGAGCAGCACGCTGGCCTTGCCCGCCGCGATGTTCGCCTGCCACCACTGATTGATCTCGCTGAACACCTGCGCCTGCGGTTGCCAGCGGTAGATCGGCAGGCCGAAGGTCGATTCGGTGATGAAGGTGTGGCAGCGCACCGGTTCGAACGGCGCGCAGGTGCCATCGGGTTCGATCTTGTAATCCCCCGACGCGACCCAGACTTCACCGCCGTATTCCAGACGTACCTGAGCCGAACCGAGCACATGCCCGGCGGGATGGAAACTCAAGGTCACCCCGTGGTGGGTCAACCGCTGGCCGTAGGCGAGGGTTTGCAGGTTGATGTCCTGACCCAGACGCGCACGCAAAATCCCTTCGCTGGCGCTGCTGGCAAGGTAGTGCTGATTGCCATTACGGGCGTGATCGCCGTGTGCATGAGTGATCACCGAGCGCTCGACCGGGCGCCACGGATCAATGTAGAAGTCCCCGGCAGGGCAATACAAACCTTCGGGGCGGGCGATAACAAGGTCCATGTCGTTACCAGAATGGAGGGCTTGTTAGCTATGAGGTGGGCGCGAGTCCGGAAGTTCTATCGATTATTTCCAGGTCGGCACAAAGCCCCTGTAGGAGTGAGCTTGCTCGCGATCACGGTGTGTCAGACGCTTCAATTTTGAAGGTCAGACCGCGATCGCGAGCAGGCTCACTCCTACAAAGGGATTGCGTTTATTTGCCCGGTGTGAGGGTCAAACGCGTTTTGCCATACACCCGGTCAAAGTTCTGCGGCTGCATCGGCAAGCCGATGTACTGACCCTTGAGCCACGCATCGATGCCGTTGAGGTAGTTCGGGCTCGCGGGGTTGCCGGACTGGCCGGTGCCGTTCTGGCCCATCAGCGGCTCGCTCTGGCTGAAGTCGACGATGAAACGCATCGACGGCGCCCGCGTGGTGTTGAAGTCCTTGCCCCAGGCAAACGCCGCGGTATTGAGCGTGGTGTGATCGCCGCCGGCTGCCAGCGGCCCGCGAACGGTCTGGCCGCTGGCGTTTTTCCACGTGTAGCCATGCAGTTTGCCCCACTGCCAGGCCTTGTGATCGCCACCCAACTGACTGTCGCCAGCGTTGATCGCGGCCGCCAGACTGCGCGCCAGAATCTGTGCCTTGTCTTCTTTTTGCGGTGTGCGGATGTCATCCCAGAACGGGCTGTCTTCACGCCCCAGCAGGTGATCGGCCTGCGCCGAATAGGACAAGTCGCCATTGGCGATAAAGGCTTTCCACGCCGGGCTGGACTCGGGGCCAAGTTCGTCGAGGAAGATCTGCTTCATGCTTTCTTGCAGAAACAACTCGTAGATCGCCGCATCCGCCGACGTCGGGCTGAGCTTGCCGTCGAACGCCATCAATCGGGTCAAGGCCTCGCGAGCCTTGCTGCGATCGGCTTCCGGCAGGGCGTCAATCGCCTGTTTCAGCGGCTGTTTCATGCCCGGCGCTTCGAACATTTTTTTCAGCTTGGCGGCAAACGTCGTGGTCTGGTCGTACTGCATGGCGATCACGCTGCGACCGTCCTGTTTGCCACTGCCGGCCAGTTCCGCCAGACGTTCGCCGCGCTCCGGCGCCGCCCAGGAGTTGGACAGTTGCATGCCGTAGCCATGGGGAATGACGCGCTGGTTGGCGGTGCCGAGCCAGCCCTGGGTCGGGTCCTGATCGTACGGGTGCAGCATCGGGTCGGCGTAACCGTCCCAGTCGTAGCGACCTTCCCAGCCCGGCGATGGCAGCAGGCCTTCGCCTTCACGACGGTTGGGGAAACGCCCGGTAACTTGCCAGCCGATGTTGCTGGCGTCGGCGAATACCATGTTCAGGGCGATGGCGCGGATCTCGCGACTGGCGTCCGAGGCGCGTTCAACGTTCTGTGCGCGGGTCAGGTCAAAAAACGCGTCCAGCGATTTGTCGTCGGTGAAGCTCGGTGTTTGCAGGGCCAGGCCAAAACCGTTGCCTTGTGCGGCCTGGGCACTGTTGAGCAGCGCGCCGTGGCGGGTTTCGTACACCGCTTCGCGAATCGGCCGCTGGCCTTTGACGAAATAGGTTTCGTTGCGCACGCCCAGCGGTTGCCACTTGCCGTTGACCTCATAGGTCAGGCTGTTGCCCTGACGGCGGATCTTTTCCAGGAACAGGTCCTGGTTGTCGCCGAGCACGCTGGTGGCGCTCCACGCGACTTTGCCGTTGAAACCGCCGAGGATCATCGGCAGACCGGCGACGGTGACACCGGCAGCCTGATATTTCGGCGCGCGGATCTGCACGAAGCTCCACAGCGACGGTGCCGCCAGTGGGCCATGGCTGTCGCTGGCCAGAATGCTCTTGCCGCTGCGGCTGCGCTGCGGGGCGATCGCCCAGTTGTTCGACGTGCTGGCGCCCAGCAGATTCATCGCTGCCAATTGCTGGCTGGCATTGCTCAGCTCGGTGAGACCGGGGATCTGCCCAGTGAGCTTGAGGCCTTGCAGTTTGTCGGCCTCGGCCAGTGGCAGATTTTCATCGGGTGCGGACGGGGTCAGCCAGGCAAGTTTGTCGCTGGTCACGGTTTGCGCCAGCACCAGGGATGAGATCTCTTCCGGCAGGTTGGCCGACTGGCTGAAGTTCAGCAGCGCGAAGATCAGCGCCGAATCTTCCGGTTTCCAGTATTCCGGCTTGTAGCCACTGGAGGCGAGGTCGCCCGGCAACTTGTCGGCGTAGCGGAACAGGTAGGCGTTGACGCCCCGCGCATACACTTCAAAGAAGCGCTGGAGCCGTGGCGACGAAGCCTTGTAAAGCTCGGCGGCGCTTTTCTTCAGGTTGACCGCACGCATGTAGCGGTCGGCATCGAGCATCGCCGGCCCGGACATTTCCGCCAGACGTCCCTGAGCCAGCAGGCGCAGGGTGACCATCTGGTTGATGCGGTCGCTGGCATGAACATAGCCGAGACTGAACAGTGCGTCGTGGAAACTGTTGCTCTCGATCAACGGCATGCCTTGGGCATTGCGTCGCACCGAAACGTTCTGCGCCAGGCCCTTGAGCGGTTGCACGCCGGAGGTGGGCGGGAGGGTGTCCTGAGCGTTCCAGGTCTGGCAACCGGACAGGCTCAAGACACCGGTCACTGCTGCGGCAACGCCGAACCGGGGAAGAAAATGTGTAAGGGCTGGCGAGGCCATGGCAAAGCTCCTGCGGGGGTGTAGAGGCTGGGGGCGCAATAAAGCCGCTACGTTAGTGAGCAGGAGGTGGCCGCGCAAGCGGGGGCAGGGGTTATTTGTGTATTTCTGTCGAATGGAAAAGATCGCAGCCTGCGGCAACGCCTGCATTGGATTGAGTACACCGTGCAGGAGCTGCCGAAGGCTGCGATCTTTTGCGCTTCAATCAGGCTTTCGGCGGGTTGATCTGCTGCACCAAGGCATACGCCTGCACCGTCGCCGGACGCTCCTTGATCCGGTTGAACCAGCGCAACACGTGCGGGAAGTCTTCAAGGTTCTGACTCTGCCACTTGTGCGAGACGATCCACGGGTAGATCGCCATGTCGGCGATGCTGTATTCGCTGCCGGCGACGAATTCGTGATCGGCCAGTTGCTTGTTCAACACGCCGTAGAGGCGCGCGGTTTCGTCGATGTAGCGTTTGATCGCGTAGGGAATTTTTTCCGCGGCGAACTGGCTGAAGTGATGATTCTGCCCGGCCATTGGCCCCAGGCCGCCCATCTGCCAGAACAACCATTGCAACGCGGTTTGCCGGCCGCGCAGGTCTTTGGGCAGGAATTTGCCGGTCTTCTCAGCCAGATACAGCAGGATCGCTCCGGACTCGAACAGCGACAGCGGCTCACCGCCATCGGCCGGTTCGTGGTCGACGATCGCCGGAATCCGATTGTTCGGCGCGATCTTCAGAAAGTGTGGCTGAAACTGCTCGCCCTGGCTGATGTTGATCGGATGCACCTTGTAAGGCAGGCCAGCCTCCTCGAGGAACAGCGAAATTTTGTGGCCGTTGGGGGTGGTCCAGTAATACAGATCGATCATTGCAAACTCCAGATCAACAATTGGCTTGGTTGCGTAGAGCAAACGCCGGCAGCAGGTGGTCCCGTGTGTTCGATAGCTTGCTTAATAAGTTCAGGTGATGCTGAACTGCGGAAAATTCAATGACCCCCGTGAGAAAAATCGCCATGGAGCTGAAGGCCAACGCGGCACTGATCATCATCGACCAGCAACAAGGCATTCTGGAGCCGCGCCTGGGGCGGCGGAATAATCCGCAGGCCGAAGAACGCATGCTCGACTTGCTGGGGGCATGGCGCAGCCGCGGGCGACCGGTGATTCATGTGCAGCATCTGTCGCATTCGCCGGATTCGGTGTTCTGGCCCGAACAACCGGGGGTGGAGTTTCAGCCACGGTTTGCGCCGCAGCAAGGCGAGTGGCTGATCCAGAAACGTGTGCCGGATGCGTTTTGTGCCACAGGGCTGGAAGCGCAGTTGCGTGAGGCGGGGATCGGGCAATTGATCATCGTTGGCGTGGCCACTAACAACTCGGTGGAATCCACAGCGCGCACGGCGGGCAATCTGGGGTTTGAGGCGTGGGTGGCGGAGGATGCGTGTTTCACCTTCGACAAGGCCGATTACTTCGGCACACCGCGCTCAGCCGAAGAGGTGCACGGGATGTCGCTGGGGAATTTGCAC
>NZ_JAIWYL010000005.1:0-470333 GCF_020515535.1 Pseudomonas sp. MWU16-30322 | reverse complement strand
AACGGCTACAACGCCTTGCGCCGTTACCTACGCATACGCCAGAATCCGCCGGCTTACACGGCTATGGGCCGGGCTATATCGTTTCCCTGTCGCTGAAATCAGTGATCGGGTTTGGTAGCCCGTTTCATTACAGTCGTGCGCCACATTACAGATCCGTTTTGGGACTCTGCTTTATGGTGGCCATGCGTGGGGCTCCTTCGGGAGCGCCGGGTTTACTGTTTTGACCGGTCTACCAACCCACAAATGGCCGCCACCCTTCGTTTGGTAGCGAGAGTGATGGCTCCTCATTTATTTAAAACAGTGAGTCACCTATGTTCAAAGCCACACCCAACCCCCCGGACGTCGATCCAATCCCATACGACCCGGCCCTCGACCCGCAGAAGATAAAAGCCGCGACCGACCGCGCCATCAACTTCTACCTCAACCCCGGCGCACTGAAGATCTCGATCCCTACAGCCTCGTCATGCAAGTCGAACAGAATTTTCCTCATCGACCCCACCGTGGACGAAGAAACATTGCTCGTCGAAGCCTGCGAGTCGTTAGCGGCCGCCAGCGACATGGCCCGCGACATCGGCGACGTCGTCGACAACCCACAGCGCCGGGCCATGCTGATGCTGCATCAGGTGATCATGCTCAGTGAACTGATGGTCAACCGTGTGCTGGACGGCCGCCGCATCCCGAACTAACTGCCCGGTCCACCTGTAGGAGCTGCCGAAGGCTGCGATCTTTTGATCTTGTTTTTAAAAGCAAGATCAAGATCAAAAGATCGCAGCCTTCGGCAGCTCCTACAGGTCGTCATCCTTTCAAAGTGCCTCGATCGGAGTTCCCGCTGATGTCCGAAACCAAACCCAATCCACCGACCACAGACCCGGTGTCACCCTACGAATCGCACAATTCCAGAAAACTCCACGAAGCCGCCGAACGCGCCCTCGACCATTACCTCGTGCCATCGCAAATCATGGCAACGCCCTGCACCCCCAGCAACATGTTCCGGGTCAACCCGCAAACCGATACCGAATCCCTGCTGGCCAACGCCTGCGAATCCCTGGCCTCGGCCACGGTCATGCTCGGTGATTTCGCCGGAACGCTGGAAGGGCCAAGTCGCAATACGGCGCTGGGCATTGCGCAGGTGGTGATGCTGGGGGAGTTGGCGGTGAATCAGGCGCTGGATAATGTTGTGCCCAAGGAGTAGGCGCCGGCAGTGCCGGCCTCTTCGCGAGCAAGCCCGCTCTCACAGGGGATCGTCGTTCGGGTTCCAATGTGGGAGCGGGCTTGCTCGCGAAAGCAGTCTGCCAGGCACCATCCATTTCAGGCAGGCAACAAAAAGCCCGGAATCTTTCGCTTGCCGGGCCTTCAAAATCAAAAGCTCGCAGTCTGCGGCGGCTCCTGCAGAGGTCAGTCTTCTAGCAATTCCACCAGCAGATCGTCCACCTGGTAATCGTTGCCGACTCCCGACTCGACGTGGCTGACGATGGCCAGAACCATATCGCTGGCGCTGGCGACGAAGCTGCCGGATAAACGGGTCCATGCCTGGTCATTGAGAATCACCGGCCCGGTAATGGAAGCGCCCCCGGCACTCAGCGACAGCGACGGTGCGGCATAGTCGGCGCGGAAGCGGATGCAATTGATCGTGAACGCATACCGTCCGTTGGGCTTCAGATTGGCGAATTGTTTCTGCAGTACTACCCCTGCCGAGTTGTTGCTGTAGGTGTAGTTCTGCGCCTTGTAATTGCCTTGATCGAAAACGATGGTCCAGTCATTGGGCTGTGTCGCCGGGCCCCGGCGCCAGCCGTTCCAGTCGAACTGGTCGAAGTGAGCCGTGGGCAGCTCCGGCAAGGGGGCGTGAATCACGGCTTATGCAGGGTCTTCTGCCGCAGGATGTAGACCGTCACCAGCACCGCACTGGTCAGCATGAACCCCCGCGCCCACGGCAGTGGCACCAGATAGCAGGAGAACAGAATGCTCGCCCACATCAGCCCGATCGCGTAGACCTTGCCTTTGAGCGGAATGCCGTTGCCATCGAGGTAGTCGCGGATCCATGGCCCGAGCCGTGGGTGCTCGACCAGCCATTGATAGAAACGTGGAGAGCTGCGCGCGAAGCAGGCTGCTGCGAGCAGAAGAAAGGGGGTGGTAGGCAGGACCGGCAGGAATATCCCGATCACCCCCAATGCCACGCTGAGCCAGCCGATGGCCAGCAGCAAGTAGCGCAACATCAGGGGGCGGTTGCCTATGGGGTTGTCCATAGGCTGGATCTTAGTGGTGACGAGGCTTGAGGATCGCCGGTTTTTCGTCCGGGGCCTGGCACAGCAGGTACAGCGCGGTCAGGGCTTCCGGGATCTGCACGATCATGTCGTCCATCAGGTTGGCGTCCTTGGCGATGTCTTCGAACTCTGGCTGTTCGTCGAACAGGCCGGAACCGACCATGATCGGCAGGAGCATTTCGCTGACTTCTTCTTCAGCGGTTTCGAACCAGGCCGCTTCGCGCAGGAACACGCCTTCCATGAAACCGATGCACCAGCCGCGCAGTTCGGAGTCATCCGGGTCTTCGCCCAGGTCCAGTTCGCACGGCAACTCGAATTCTTCGTCGGACGCCAGTTGGCGGGCGATGTGTGCCTTGAGGCCGATCAGCGTGGCTTCGATCTCTTCGCGCTGCGCATCGCTGCTGTAATGCGGCTCTTCGGCGAACAGGGCGTCGATCCACTCGCGCTCCGGCACTACTTCTGCACAGATCGACAGGGCGGTCAGGTAACCGTGGGCGGCCACGTAATCCAGCGCCTCTTCGTGCAGCTCGTCGGCGTCGAGAAAGACTTGCAGGCGGGTTAGTTGCTCAGCGAAGGACATTACGGGGCTACCTTGGGGGAATAAACAATGCGGGAATTCTAGGCCTTCTTGAGCGCTCAAGCCAGCCGCACGGCAGATTTGCCGCAATTACAGGCAACACGAATATCCCTGTGGGAGCGGGCTTGCTCGCGAATACGGCGTATCAGACACTTTTGCATCGACTGGCACGCCGCCTTCGCGAGCAAGCCCGCTCCCACAGGGTTTTCGTGTTGGCGGCTAGCGGAGTCTTATCAGCGGCACCCTGTGCCGGGGAACGCTCGGGTATACTGCCGCGTTTTGCGCTCCCTGCGCGTATTGCGGCTGCCTTTGCAATGCGCTCTTACGTTTTGTTTAAGCGGCCCTGGCTGTCCTGAACCAGCCTGTGCAGGGATGTTTCGGTAGATTTTTGGAGTTTTTATGCTCGAACAGGCTCAACGCGTCCTCAAGGACATCTTCGGCTACGACAGTTTCCGTGGCCGTCAGGGTGCAATCATTGAGCGCGTGGCCAGCGGCGGTGATGCGCTGGTGCTGATGCCTACCGGTGGCGGCAAATCCCTGTGCTTCCAGGTCCCGGCGCTGCTGCGCGAAGGCCTGGCGGTGGTGGTCTCGCCGTTGATCGCCTTGATGGACGATCAGGTCGCCACCCTCGAAGAGCTGGGCGTGGCCGCCGCCGCGCTGAACTCCACGCTGAGCGCCGAACAGCAGCGTGATCTGGCGGCGCGGATCAAGCGTGGCGAAGTGAAGATGCTTTATCTGGCGCCGGAGCGTCTGGTGCAGCCGCGCATGCTGGCCTTCCTGCAAAGCCTCGAGATCGCCTTGTTCGCCATCGACGAAGCGCACTGCGTGTCGCAATGGGGTCATGACTTCCGTCGCGAATACCTGCAACTGGGGCAGTTGGCGGAGTTATTCCCCAATGTCCCGCGCATCGCCCTGACAGCCACGGCTGACAAGCGCACCCGCGAAGAAATCGTCGAGCGCCTGCACCTGCAGAACGCCGAGCGCTTCCTGTCGAGTTTCGACCGGCCGAACATCTTCTACCGCATCGTGCCCAAGGAGCAGCCGCGCAAGCAGTTGCTCGCGTTCCTTGCCGAACGCCGCAGCGATGCCGGCATCGTCTATTGCCTGTCGCGCAAGAAGGTCGAGGAAGTCGCCGCGTTCCTCAGCGAGCAGGGCTTCCCGGCGCTGCCGTATCACGCCGGTCTGCCCAATGATCTGCGCGCCTACCACCAGAAACGCTTCCTCAACGAGGAAGGCCTGATCATGGTCGCCACCGTGGCGTTCGGCATGGGCATCGACAAGCCCAACGTGCGTTTCGTTGCGCACCTCGATCTGCCGAAATCCCTTGAAGCCTATTATCAGGAAACCGGGCGCGGCGGTCGTGATGGCCTGCCGGCGGACGCGTGGATGGCTTACGGTCTGCAAGACGTGGTGATGCTCAAGCAGATGCTGCAGAACTCCGAAGGCGATGAGCGCCACAAGCGTCTGGAGCAGCACAAGCTCGACGCCATGCTCTCGCTCTGCGAAGAAACCCGCTGCCGCCGGCAGACGCTGTTGGCGTATTTCGACGAAGACATGCCCGAGCCGTGCGGCCACTGCGACAACTGCGTCGACGGCGTGCAGACCTGGGACGCCACCGAGCCGGCGCGTCAGGCACTGTCGGCGATCTATCGCACCGGTCAGCGCTATGGCGTCGGCCATCTGGTCGACGTGTTGCTGGGCAAGGACAACGAGAAGGTCCGCAGCTTCGGCCATCAGCACCTGTCGGTGTACGGCGTCGGCAAGGCGCTGAGCGAGAGCGAATGGCGCTCGCTGTTCCGGCAACTGGTGGCCCGTGGTCTGGCCGACGTCGATCACGAGGGCTATGGCGGTTTGCGCCTGAGCGACACCTGTCGGCCATTGCTCAAAGGCGAAGTGACCCTGGAACTGCGCCGCGACCTCAAGCCACAGGTCACCGCCAAGACCGCCAGCAAGAGCCCGGCCAGCCAACTGGTGCGTGGCGAAGAGCGCGAACAGTGGGAAGCCCTGCGTGCGCTGCGACGCAAACTCGCCGAGGAGCATGGCGTGCCGCCGTACGTCATCTTCCCCGACTCGACCCTGCTGGAAATGCTGCGCAGCCAGCCGACCTCGCTGGCCGACATGGCGCGGGTCAGCGGTGTTGGTGCGCGCAAGCTGGAACGTTATGGCGAGGCCTTCCTCGAAGTGCTCGGCGGCGAGGCCGAAGCGCCGAAAGTGGTGGCCGACGTGCGCCACGAACTGATCACCCTGGCCCGCGCCGGCATGACCCCGATGCAGATCGCCGGGCAGTTGCAGTGCTCGGAAAAGAACGTCTACACGATGCTCGCCGAGGCCATCGGCAAACAGCAACTGTCGCTGGAGCAGGCGCTCGACTTGCCTGAAGAACTGATGGGCGAAGTGCAGGACGCGTTCCTCGACGGCGAGGGCGAGTTGCCGTCGGTCGCCGAGATCGCCGAGCTGTTCGCCGGTCGGGTTCCGGAAGGGGTTCTTTACTGCGTAAGGGCTGCGTTGCAATCCGAGTTCGAAATGTAAGAGGGCGTTTGCGCCAACCGTCAGGCAGTTGTAACGATTCAGTACAGGTCGGCTCTTGCCTATAGCCAAATGTCATGCTTAGCTGACTAATAATTAGTTTTTCTCTATTTGTCAGTCTACTCATGAGTGTTTTATGCCGTTAACCGATCAACACCGCTTTGGCATGCAACTGGCCCAGATGTCCCGTGGCTGGCGTGCCGAACTGGATCGCCGGCTGGCCGGTCTGGGCTTGTCCCAGGCACGCTGGCTGGTGCTGCTGCATCTGGCGCGTTTTGAAGACGCGCCGACCCAACGCGAGCTGGCGCAAAGCGTCGGTGTCGAAGGGCCGACCCTCGCGCGCTTGCTCGACAGCCTGGAAAGCCAGGGCCTGGTGCAACGCCAGTCGGTGATGGAAGACCGCCGGGCGAAAAAAATCGTTCTCTGCGCTCCGGCGCTGCCGCTGATCGAACAAATCGAAACCATTGCCACGCAGCTGCGCCACGAATTGTTCGAAGGCGTCGATGAGGCGGATCTGAAGGTGTGCATGCGGGTTCACGGGCACATTCTGGGCAACCTGGAAAAATCTTGAGGCATAACTGCACAGAGGTTTTTTGAGGGATCGCGCTGAGCAGACTATAAGAACTACTGGGCAATATCGTGTTCGTACCGGATGTGCGAACGCATAGAAACCGGTTTTGCTTATTTAAGGGATGCTCATGCTCGCAAGTCGGCACGTAGTACTGCGCGGTGGCGCCAGATGGCTGCTGGTCGCTGGTGTATTCAGCTATTCGACCTGGTCGATGGCGCTGGGGTTGGGGGACATCACTGTCCACTCGGCCCTCAATCAGCCGCTCAAGGCCGACATCGCCCTGGTGGATGCCGCTGGCCTGAGTGCCAGCGACCTCTCGGCCAGCCTGGCCACGGCGGATGAATTCGGTCGGGCCGGGGTCGAGCGGGTGTTCTTCCTCAATGACCTCAGGTTCACCCCGATCCTGCATGGCAATCGCCAGATGATCCGGGTGACCTCGCGCAAACCGGTCAATGAACCCTTTCTGAATTTTCTGGTGCAGCTCAATCAGCCCAATGGTCGTTTGTTGCGCGAGTACACGCTGCTGATCGATCCACCCGGATCGCCGAGTATCGTGCCGGCCACGGACGACCCCGATCCACGTCCGCAATCCTCTGAATTCCCCACCGTTGAACCCGCCACGGCGGCGCCCCAGGCTGCTCAAGGCAAGCGCGAGGCGGCACCTTCGGCGCCACCCGCTCCGGCGACGGCGGCGCCAGCCAACGATGCCGTGGCCGAACAACTGGCCGCCAGCGTGTTGCTCAATCAGCAGCTGCAAAAGACCGTCGAGGAACTCAACGCAAAACTGCAGGCGCAGGATATCCAGCTAGCCGACGGCAAAAAGCAGATCAGTGATCTGCAAACGCGTTTGAGCGAACTGCAAAAGCCACCGGCACCGGCAGTCACACCGCGCGCACCTGCGCCAGTCATCACCGCGCCTGAAGCTGCCGACGATGGCCTCAACTGGCCGTTGCTCGGTGGCTTGCTGGTGCTGCTGGGGTTGTTGGGCGGTGGATTTTTCGTACGCCGTCGCCGTCAAGTGGCGGGGGGAGTGGCGCCACTGGCGGCTCTGCCGGCCGCTCAGCCCATCGACCCTGAAGACCCGCCAACCGCGCAATCGGCGAGCATCAACATAGCCACCTCACACCGTGAGGAGCCGGTGGCGGGCGATGTGCTGGAAGCGGTGGGGATTTACCTGGCCTACGGGCGCTTGAGCGAGGCCGTCGGGCTGTTGCGCAATGCCATGGACAAGGAACCGGAGCGCACCGAGCTGGGAGTGCAATTGCTCGAAGTGTTGGGGCGGCAGGGCGACAGCGCGGCTTATGCCCAGCAGGAAAGTCGCCTGCGTGATGCCGGGGTGGATCCTCAGCAATTGGTCGCGATCCGTGAGCGTCATCCGAAATTGCACAGCGTTGCACCGATAGCGCCGGTGTTGCCGATTGTCGCGGCTGCGGCCACGCCTACGCCTGCGTCACCAGTGCCCGAGGATGATTTCGAATTGAACCTGGGTGAGCTGTCGATGGCCTCCAGTTGGGATCTGGAGGACAGTCGTGCGGCATCTGCTCAGCCCACAGACCGGTCTGCCGCTGACTCCGGCCTTGAAATCCTGCCGGCGGACTTCGAGTTGCCGAAAACAGTGGCCAGCGAAGAGACGGAGCTGGAGTGGATTCCCGAACCGGACGCACAGCCGCTGGACGACGACTTTCTCAACGAGTTCGCTGATCCGGAGCAGTCGCTGACCCTGGAGCCGCTGAAGCTTCAGACCGACGAGCCGGAACCCGCAGCCGGGTCGGGGAAACTCGAACAGGCGCAGACCTGTATTGATGATGGCGACATCGACAGCGCGATTGCCTTGCTCAATGAATTGCTCAAGGAAGGGGACGAGCCCCTTAAGCAAACCGCCAGAACCTTGTTGGCGGGGATTCGCTGATCTGCGTGTCATTGGCTGATGCACTGGCCGCTCTGAAGCCTTCGCGAGCAAGCCCGCTCCCACAATGGAACGCATTCCAACTGTGGGAGCGGGCTTGCTCGCGAAGGCGTCAGGGCAGGCAATATCAATCCACCTGAGCACTCAAAACGTCTGCCCCAGATTCAGATAAACCGCCTGCTCATTCGCATCATTCAAGCCATACGTGAAGTTCAACGGCCCCAACGGCGTATCGAAGCCGATGAACACACTGGCGGCATTGATGTAGCCACTGTCGAATTCATTGTCGTTGTTCCACGCCCGGCCACGTTCCAGCGAAGCTCCGGCATACAGCGGGAAATCCAGTGGCAGGTAAGCGCGCGGCGTCAGTCGGCGGTAATACACCGCACGCATCAGGCTGACGTTTTGCCCGGAAATCGAATCCTCGCGAAAGCCCGACAACTGCCGCGCACCGCCGAGCAGGAAGCTCGACGTCACCACGTTGGCGTCGTCCAGCGTTCGGCCATAGCGCCCGCCGAGAATCAGCGTATCCGGGCCATGGCTCATGGCTTTGTCCAGCTTGAACTCCCATTGCCGGTAGCGCGTGTCCGAGCCCAGACCCGGTTCGAATTGCATCAGGGTCAGGCTGACGTCCTTGCCCTCATGGGGGAAGTAGACGTTGTCCAGTGAGTCGAACGAGTACTTCAGCGAGTAGAAACCTTCGGTGAAGTTTTCGCTTGGCAGGTCCTGATCGCCGATTCGCACGTCGGCCTTGCCCCAGGCCTCGCCGACGCCGAAACGGATTTCGCCGTTGTTGCCGATCTGCCGGCCGAAGTTGAGGCCGAAACCATAGCGCTCCACGCGGTATTGGGCGATCGGATCGTTGTCGAGTACCGAGTCGACGTTTTGTGCTTCGAACGCAGCATACGGTGCGACGAAGTAGCGCGAGCCGACATCCAGCGGCTGGTAGAACTCGCTATACAGTTCCTGTTTGTCGCCGATCTGCGCCCGGGTCAGCCATTCCGCGCCGAGGCGATTGATGCCGTTGATGCGGTAACTGGCGCCGAGGTTGAAGGCGCTGTCGCCGCGCATGTCGTCCGACAGGTTCAGGCCGACCCGCAGGTAATCGGTGCCGCTGCGTTTGCCCCGGGCGCTGATCACCAGGGTGTGATCCTGGCCCTTGTGCACCACGCGGTACTGCACCTGTTCGAAGTAATCGAGGCCGTACAGCGTGCCCATGTCCGAGTGCAGTCGGCCGAGGTCCAGCGGCTCGCCGATCGGCTGGCGGATGTAATAGCGGATCACCTCATCGCCGACTTTCGAATCATTTTCTACCCTGATCGCGGTGATGATGGGCGTGCGCTGCCCCGGGGCGCGGGCGGCATTGAGTTCGGCGTCCTGGGATTCGTGAGGTTTGAGCTGAGCGAGGCGGGCGTCGAGAATCCGCGTGGCGCGGTAACCGGCGTCGATCATTTCCTGGGCCTTGCCGAAGTCGGTAACGCCGAATGCCGCCAGCGCCGGCTGGATCAGCACGTCGGTGGGCTTGAGGGCGGCCAGTTGCTCTTCGGAGTTGCGCCGGGTCATCAGGGTGATCGACTGGTTCAGCACGTCGACCACAGTGGTCAGTTGTTTGCGGTTGCGCAGCGGGGTGCCGATGTCGACCACGATCGCCACGTCGACGCCCATCTGCCGCGCCACGTCGAGCGGGATGTTGTCGGTCATGCCGCCGTCCACCAGCAGCCGCCCGTCCAGTTCCACCGGGGCGAACACTGCCGGAATCGACATGCTGGCGCGGATCACCTGCGGCAAATGACCTTTGCGGAACACCACTTTTTCGCCACTGGCGATGTCGGTGGCCACGGCGCGGAACGGGATCGGCAGCTTGTCGAAATCGCGGGTGTCACTGGTATGCGCCAACAGGCTTTCCAGCAGCAGCGCCAGGTTCTGGCCCTGAATCACTCCCAACGGCAGGCCGAGGCTGCCGTCATCGCGAAAGCTCAGTTTCTGCTTCACCAGAAAATCACGGTCATCCTGCTTGCGGCGAAACGGTACGTCTTCTCGTGGCGGGGCGTCGGACAGTGCCTGCTGCCAGTCGATGTTCAGCGCGAGTTTTTCCAGTTCATCGATCTTGTAGCCCGAGGCGTACAGGCCGCCGACCACGGCACCCATGCTGGTGCCGGCGATCGCGTCGATCTTGATGCCTTGTTCCTCAAGGGCCTTGAGCACGCCGATGTGCGCCAGGCCACGGGCGGCGCCACCGGACAGCACCAGGCCGACTTTGGGGCGGGGCGCTTCGGTGGCATTTACAAACAAGGGCAGAAAGCCAAGCAACAGGCAGAACAGCAAACGGCGCATGTGAGTCTCGGGGCAAGCGATAAAGCCGGCTATTATAGCGGCGCCCTCTGTCTCAGGAGTTTCAGCGAACATGTCTGCTGCAAAACCGGAAATCGTCATCACGTATTGCACCCAATGCCAGTGGCTGCTGCGCGCCGCGTGGCTGGCGCAGGAGTTGCTCAGCACCTTCGGCGACGACCTCGGCAAGGTCTCGCTGGTGCCGGACACCGGCGGGGTGTTTCACATCAGCTGCGACGACGTGCAGATCTGGGAGCGCAAGGCCGATGGCGGTTTTCCCGAGGCCAAGGTGCTCAAGCAGCGAGTCCGCGATCAGATCGACCCCGAGCGCGACCTCGGCCACAACGACCGCACTCAGTGAGACGCGGCTTCGGCAGCGACGGTTTTCTTGTCGGCGCTGCCTGACATTCGCGCCGAAACCACAATGGCGACGATGATCAGCGCGCCGCCGATCAGCATGCGCATGGTCGGGTTTTCATCGAACAGCAACCAGGCGATGGTGATGCCGTAAACCGGCTCCATGGCGAATACCACCGCGGCGGTGCGCGCCTTGATCACCGCGAGGCTGGCGACGAACAGGCTGTGGGCGACGCCGGTGCAGAACACCCCGAGCAGGCCGATCCACAGCCAGTCCAGCGCGCGCACTTCGCTCAGTTGCGGCGCAGCCACCGGCAGCAGACACAGCGCGACCACCACGTTCTGGCACAGCGCGGCCTGCACCGCCGGGATGCGTCCGGAGCTGGCGCGGTTGGTCAGCGAGAGCAGGGCGAACAGCAGACCCGACAGCACCGCCCAGAGCAGCCCGGTGGTGGCGCCGCTGGCCAGATCGAACGCCGGGGTCACCAGTACCAGACCGACACTGACCAGCACCACCAGCACGATTTCATTGGCGCGGATGCGTTCGCGGAAAATCAGCCCTTCGAGAATCACCGTGAACGCCGGGAAACTGGCAAAGCCCAGCGTCGCAATCGCCACGCCGGCGACCTTCACCGCGATGAAAAAACTCACCCAGTGACCGGCCAGCAACACGCCGCTGAGCACCAGGCGCCGCCAGTCGACCGCCTGCAGTTTCTGCCAGCCGTTCTGGCTGGCGAAACGGGCGAAAAAGGCCAGGGCGAGCACGGCAAATGCAGCGCGTCCGAAGACGATCACCGCCGGCGAGGCGGCCGCGAGTTTGCCGAACACGCCGGTCAGGCCGAACATCAGAGCGCCGATATGCAGGGCGCCGAGGGCGGTACGCGGAGTCATTGCAATCCTTCTTGAGTCGGTCGATACAACGCGATCACTGTAGGAGCTGCCGAAGGCTGCGATCTTTTGATCTTAATCCTTCAAAGCAAGATCAAAAGATCGCAGCCTGCGGCAGCTCCTAAAGGTGAATGCACATTGAAGCGTGTTGCGACGCAGAAGTCTGTCGGCGAACTAGCGTTTTTTGTCGCAGGAGTCGCGGCGCAACTGCCCCGGTGAAGCGCCAAACTCGCGCAGCACCGCCGCCGCGAAGGCGCTCTGCGAACTGTAGCCGACCCGGCTGGCGATCTCGCCGATGGGCAGCGCCGTCTCACGCAGCAGGCAGACCGCCTTGTGCAACCGCCGGCTGCGAATGTAGTCCATCGGCGTCTGCCCGCATTCGGCCATGAACCGCGCGTGCAACCGGGCGCTGGACAACCCGGCGATCTGCGCCAGATCGGCCACTTGCAGCGGGTAGGCGGCGTATTGCTCGATGTGCGCATCCAGCGCCGCGTAGGGCAGGCGCCGCGCCGAGAGTTCGGCGGGTCTGGCGTGATTCAGGCTGGCGAGCAGCAACACCGCGCCTTGCTGGGCGATCAGCGGATCAGTGACCGGGCTGTGCGCCAGCCAGTTGACCAATTGGCTTTGCCCCGCATCCAGTGACAACCGCGCAGGCTGATCGAGCAAGCGCTGACTGGCGTCGGCATGCTCGCCCAGCGATTCGTTCAGCCATTGCCCGTCGGGCACGTCCAGCACCAGACAACGACTGCCATCGGGGCTGCCGCAGGCGTGATGCGCGCCGCCGGGGATGACCACGAAACTCTGTTGGCGCACCTGGCTGCCTTGACCCTCGACTTCGAAATCCAGCGCGCCGGACAAACCGAACACTAGTTGGGCGTGTTCGTGGCTGTGGACGATCAGGTCGCGAGTGTACTGGCGCAGGGTGAGGATCGGGCGCATGGCAGAGGTCTCCGAAGTGAGCGCCAGTCTACACCGGGGCAAGGGGCTTGCGCGCTGTCACACGACTGACGCCTGCCTGTCATGGTCGATTCACCCGGCGGGCGCAAGCTGGCGAAAATATCGCAGAGGGTTGCCCATGACCAGCGCCGAGCTCGCCAAACCCAGCCGCAAACAACGGGTGCGTACCCTGTGGATTTCCGACGTGCACCTGGGCACGCGGGATTGCCAGGCCGAGCACTTGTCGCAATTTCTCAAGGGCTACCACGCCGACAAGATCTACCTGGTCGGTGACATCATCGACGGCTGGAAACTGCGTGGCGGCATGTACTGGCCGCAGGCGCACACCAACGTGATCCGCCGTTTGCTGACCATGAGCAAGCGCGGCACCGAGGTGATCTACGTCACCGGCAACCACGACGAATTCCTGCGCCGTTATTCGAAGCTGATCCTCGGCAACATCCAGTTGGTCGACGAGGCCGTGCATGTCACGGCGGATGGCCGGCATCTGCTGGTGATCCATGGCGATCAGTTCGACGTGATCACCCGTTATCACCGCTGGCTGGCCTTTCTCGGCGACTCGGCCTACGAATTCACCCTGACCCTCAATCGCTGGCTCAACCACTGGCGTGCCCGTTATGGCTACGGCTACTGGTCGTTGTCGGCGTACCTCAAGCACAAGGTGAAGACCGCGGTGAGTTTCATCAGCGACTTCGAAGAAGCCATCGCCCACGAATGCGTGAAACGGGAATTGCACGGCGTAGTGTGCGGGCACATTCACCATGCCGAGATCCGCAAGGTGGGGGAGGTGGATTACCTCAATTGCGGCGATTGGGTGGAATCGTGCACGGCGTTGATCGAGCACTGGGACGGCTCGATCGAGCTGTATCGACTGGCGGATGCGCAAGCGCGGGAGGCGCAGCTCAAGGCGGCCAAGGTTGCCGAGATCGCCTAGACCCCAGATATCTCCTGTGGGAGGGGGCTTGCTCCCGAATGCGGTATATCAGTAAGTACATGTTTATCTGGCACACCGCTTTCGGGAGCAAGCCCCCTCCCACATTTTGATCTTAGGCCGGGGAGTGTTCTTCCATCGCCGCCTTGTAGATCGAGTGCTTGGGCTGCGCAAACAGCCGTTCCATCATCGGCTCGAAGAAGCTCAGCGGCAGGGTTTCATACGCCGGATCGAATGCCGCCGCATCGTACCTGGCGCAGAACTCCGCCGTCGCCTGATACTGCGGATGCGCGGCGAACTGCTCGCGCAGATGCCGATCCATGCCCAGGTGATGGAAGAAGTAATAACCCTGAAAGATGCCGTGCTTCTCGACCATCCACAGATTCTCGGCACTGACGAACGGTTTGAGAATCGCCGCGGCGATGTCCGGGTGGTTGTAGGAACCGAGGGTGTCGCCAATGTCATGCAGCAGCGCACAGACCACGTATTCCTCGTCGCGGCCATCGCGATAGGCGCGGGTCGCGGTTTGCAGGGAGTGGGTCAGGCGATCCACCGGGAAGCCACCGAAGTCACCTTCCAGCAACTTCAGGTGTGCGACGATCCGCGACGGCAATTGCCGGGCGTAAACACTGAAGTCGGCAGCGATGATCGCCCAGTCTTCCTGTGTGCCGTCCTGCATGTGGGTGAAGCGGGCATTGGCGTTCATCGGCAAGCCTCCGGGTGTGTCGGGATTCAGAACGCCACGCGACCAAGGATCATGTCGCGGTACATGACGAAGTCGCCCAGCAGGCTGTACAACGGATGCTGGAAAGTCGCCGGGCGGTTCTTTTCAAAGAAGAAGTGGCCGACCCAGGCAAAGCTGTAACCGGCCAGCGGCAGGGCCAGCAACAGCAACCAGGCACCTTTGGCGATGGTCATGGCCAGGATGAAAATCACCAGCGTGGTGCCGATGAAATGCAATCGTCGGCAGGTACTGTTGGCGTGTTCGCTGAGGTAATACGGATAGAACTCGGCGAAAGTGTTGAATTGCTTGATGTTTTCCACGACTGCGATCTCTGTGGTTATTGTTCTGATGGCAACTTGTTCGGCGGGTAGCTTATTTGAGTCTAGAGTGAACAGTGGCATCAGCCAGTGACAATGGGCGCCACTTTAGTATCCTTCGCAAATCGGGTCGTAACATGCGATCCATCATGTAAAAGAATAACGCCATGAGCGAACGAACGACTTCTGCAAGCTGGGCGATGGGGATTGTCAAAGCATTGGAGATGGACGGCCTGGATTGCCGGGTTCTGTTCAAGCAACTGGGGCTCGATTTCGCCGCCCTGGACGATCCTGATGCGCGCTTCCCGCAAGATTCCATGACCCGACTCTGGCAACGGGCGGTCGAGCTGTCGGGCAACCCGGCGATCGGCCTGAACATGGGCAAGGTGGTGCGACCGGCGTCGTTCCATGTCGCCGGTTATGCGCTGATGTCGAGCAACACCCTGGCCGAAGGCTTTCAGCGTCTGGTGCGTTATCAGCGGATCATCGCCGAAAGCGCCGACCTGAGTTTTCGCCTGCTCGAAGAAGGCTATGCGCTGATTCTCACGGTACATGGCGATCACCTGCCGCCGACCCGGCAGAGCGCCGAAGCCTCGCTGGCCTGTGCGCTGGGCCTGTGCGGCTGGTTGACCGGGCGCACCCTGCACCCGGTCAAAATGCTGTTCCAGGGCGACGAGCCCGCGGACCTGCAACCCTACAAACAAGCCTTCCATGCCCCGCTGATGTTCAACGCGCCTTACGATGCGTTGATTTTCGAACGGGCCGACATGGAAGCGCCGCTGCCCACCGCCAACGAAGCCATGGCGCTGTTGCATGACCGGTTTGCCGGAGAATACCTGGCGCGATTCTCTGAAAGTCGCGTGACCCACAAGGCGCGACAAGTGTTGTGCCGCTTGTTGCCCCAGGGTGAACCCAAGCGCGATACCGTGGCGCAGACCCTGCATCTGTCGCAGCGCACCTTGCAGCGGCGCTTGCAGGAGGAGGGCACGAGTTTTCAGCAATTGCTCGATGACACCCGTCGCGAACTGGCCGAACAATACCTGGCGCAGCCAGGCATGACCCTGCTGGAGATTGCTTATCTGCTGGGGTTTGCCGACCCGAGCAACTTCTTCCGCGCGTTCCGCCGCTGGTTCGATACCACGCCCGGCGATTACCGGGCGCGGCTGTTGCAGGCGCCGATCAGTGACGCCAAAAGGCCGGAATACACAGCACAAACACCGTAATGATCTCCAGTCGGCCGAGCAGCATGCCGAACGACAGGATCCACTTGGCCGCATCCGGCAGCGTCGAGAAATTGCCCGCCGGGCCAATGGTCTCGCCCAGCCCCGGGCCGACGCCGGACACGGTACTGGCAGCGCCGGTCAGTGCGGTCATCCAGTCGACGCCGAGCAGCGACAGCAGCAGGGCGATCACGCAGATGGTGATGGCGAAGAAGAACGAAAAGGTCAGGATCGAACGCACGATCTCTTCGTCGAGTCGGTGACCGTTGTACTTCTGCTTGATCACCGCGCGCGGGTGGATCAACTGGTTAAGGTTGGCCTTGAGCAGGATGTAGGCGACCTGGAAGCGAAAGATCTTGATCCCGCCCGCCGTCGAGCCGGAGCAGCCGCCGACAAAACCCAGGTAGAAGAACAGCATCAGCGAGAAGTTGCCCCACAGGCTGTAGTCGCCGAGGGCGAAGCCGGTGGTGGTGACGACCGAGGTCACGTTCAGTGCCACATGCCGCAGCGCGTCCAGCCAATGCAGGTCGGTGGTCCACCAGTACCAGGTGCCGAGTACCAGCCAGGTCACCAGCAACATACCGAGCAGCCCCTGTACCTGCTGATCCTTGATCAGTGCCCGACGGTTGCCGCGCATGGTCGCCACGTACAGCGTGAACGGCAGGCTGCCGAGAATCATCACCACCACCGCGACCCAGTGCACCGCCGGTTGCGTCCACTTCGCCAGGGACTGGTCGGAGGTCGAGAAACCGCCGGTGGAAATCGCCGACATCGCATGATTGATCGCATCGAACGGGCTCATCCCGGCCCACCAGAACGCCAGGCTGCCGAGGATGGTGATGCCGACGTACGCCGCCACGATCAGGCGCGCCACCATGTGCGAGCGCGGCATGACCTTTTCCGAACGGTCGGACGATTCGGTCTGGAACAGGCGCATGCCACCGATACGCAGCAACGGCAGAATCGCCACCGCCATCCCGATGAAGCCGATGCCGCCGAGCCAGTGCAGCAGCGAGCGCCACATCAGAATGCCGGGGGACATGGTGTCCAGACCGCTGAGCACGGTCGAGCCGGTGGCGGTGATGCCGGACATGCTTTCAAAGAACGAGTCGGTGTAGCTGATGTGCTGGGTCAGCAAAAACGGCAGCGCGGCGAAAATGCACACCACCAGCCAACTGCTGACGGTCAGCAGGTACATGTCGCGCGGGCGCAGATGAATGTGTTCGGGGCGACCGGGGATCACCAGCGCGAGGCCGGCGACGAAGGTGATCATGCTCGCCCAGAGGAACGACGGCATATCGCCGGTGCGCTCGAAAATCACCAGGGTGGCCATGGGCACGACCATGGCGATGGCCAGGGTTATCAGGAAGATGCCGATGATGAAACCAATGATCCGTAAGGTCGGCAACGCCATGAAGTCCGCTCGGGCTGATGTAGGAAGGGCGCCATTCTACCCGTGGGGCAGGGCATGTAAACCGGCACCCTGTTGCCGGATACCGCTAGAATAGCCGCACATTTTTCTCTGGAGGTGGCCGATGCAGGCTCTCGACGCTTTGCTCAACCGTGTTTCCGTTCCACGCCTGGTCGAACCGGCCCCTACCGCCGAGCAGCGCGAAGCCCTGTTTGGCGCAGCCCTGCGCGCGCCGGATCACGGCCACTTGCAGCCGTATCGTTTCCTCACCGTCGAAGGTGCGGCGCGCGAGCAGATGGGCGCGTTGCTGGCTGAAGCGGCGCAGATGCAGGAAGGCGAAGTCACTGAAGCGATGATCGACAAGGCGCGCAACGGCCCGCTGCGTGCGCCGCTGGTGGTCGTGGTCATCGCGAAACTGCAGGAACACGTCAAGTATCCGAAGTCCGAGCAGTTGCTGGCGGCGGGTTGTGCGGCGCACGGGATTTTGCTGGCGGCGTATGCGCAGGGAATTGGTGCGGTGTGGCGCACCGGTGATCTGGCGTATTCGGCGCACGTGGCCAAAGGCTTGGGCCTGGTTGAAGGCGAGCAGGTGATTGCCTTCCTGTACCTCGGCACGCCGCAGAAAGAACCGCGCGTGGCGGAGAAGGTTGATCTGGCTGAGTTTGTCAGCGCCTGGCCGGGCAAGGCCTGAGCCTTTGATGTCCATGTGGGAGGGGGCTTGCTCCCGAAAGCGGCGTATCAGACAAAACTATGTTGCCTGACACACTGCCTTCGGGAGCAAGCCCCCTCCCACATTTGTTTTTACGGCTGCACGACGGCGCCCGGCACCAACGGCAATTCCAGACTGGCGACAAACCCGCCGTCTGGATGATTGGCCAGCGTCAGGCTCCCGCCATGCCGCTCTGCCGCGCGCTTGGCAATCGCCAGGCCCAGGCCATGCCCGGCCGCGGTCTGCCCCGGCGCCCGGTAAAAGGGTTCGCCCAACTGGCTCAGATGCTCGGCCTGCACACCCGGCCCGTGGTCGCGCACACTCACCACAATTCGTTCGCCCTGACGCGTGGCTTGCATTTGGATTGCCTGACCCACCGGGTTGAAACGTTGGGCGTTGCGCAGCAAGTTGTCGACGGCGCGCTCGATCATGGTCGGCCAGCCTTTGAGGTTCAGCTGCGGCTCGGCCTCCAGGCGCACCGTCTGCTCTGGCGAGCCAAGCTGCGCATCCTTTTGCAGAGTGCCCAGCAGTGCATTCAGATCCACTTCTTCAGCACTGGCATTGTCGGCATCGACCCGTGCCAGCACCAGAATTTCACTGATCAGCGCTTCCAGGCGATCACATTCGCGGGTCAGGCGTGGCCATAGTTTTTCCCGTTCTTCCGGGTTGGCCCGCTCTGCCAGTGCCAGCGCGATGCGCAGCCGGGCTAAAGGTGAGCGCAATTCGTGGGATACGTCGCGCAGCAACTGGCGCTGACTGCTGATCAGGCTTTGCAGGCGCGCGCCCATGCGGTTGAAGTCGGTGGCCAGTACGCCAAATTCATCGCGACGATTGGCCAGTTTCGCCAGACTGTTCTGCTGATAGGTGGTCTGCCCCAGATCATGCACCGCACCGCGCAAACGGCTGAGCGGGCGGGTGATAGAGAAGGTCACCAGCAGGCTGAACAGGGTCAGCACCACCAGCGCGATGCCCAGTGCACTGAGTGGCCAGAGCAGGCTTTCGCGGTGCCAGGCGTCGAGTTCCGGGTGCGGGATGCGGAAGATGAACAGGTAGGTGTCGCCGGTTTTTTCGCTGGTGAACTCGTCGGTGAGACGACGCCATGGCAGGCGTCGGTCGTCGTTGTTCTGCCGGGCCTCAAATGCCGCGGCGCGACGCGGGAAGGTGCCGCGGACCACCGGGTCGCCGCTTTCGTTGAGTACCTGAACGTCGATGTGATATTGGCGTTTGCGCTGTTCGAGTATGTCCTGCGCGGCGTCTTCGCCCTGTGCTTCGTAGGTTTGCGTCCATTCGGCGGCCAAGGTGTTGAGGCCCGGATGGCGGCTGAGGATCCACGCGTCCTGATTGAGCATGTGCCCGAGCAGAATCGAAAGCCCCGCCACCAGAGCGATGGCCAGCCAGAAACTCGCGAGAATACGCCAGAACAATGAACGCACAGAAAGTCCTCAATCAAACAAAAAACTCAACAATGTGGGAGCGGGCTTGCTCGCGAATGCGGTGTGTCAGTCAACATTTCCTTGTCTGATACACCGCATTCGCGAGCAAGCCCGCTCCCACATTTGGATTGAGTGGCAACAGACCCGACGGCGGTTAGCCGTCGGGTCCGGGTTATCGCATTATTGCGCCTTTTGCGGCTGTTGCGCTTTCCACGCTTTGAACTCGGCCCATTCGGCGCGGCGTTCAGCCTGTTTCTTCTGGATCTCGTCGAATTTCTTCTGTTGATCCGGTTTCAGCAGGTTGCGTACGTCAGCTTCGGCTTTCTTGTGGTTGGCCGCCATCTCGTCCTTCATGGCTTTCTGATCGGCCGGCGAGAGTTTTTCCAGGTACTTCTCGACGACCTGGCGACGCTCATGCATCTGCTCGCCCATGATCTTGCGGATCTGATCACGTTGTTCACGGGACAGGTCGAGTTGGCTGTACGGGCCTTTGCCGTGTTCGCCGTGCATCTGACCGCCGTGGCGTGGGCCGTCGAGCGGGCCACCCATCGGGCCGCCATCCTGTGGCACAGCCATGGCGACGGTTGGCAGAGCGGCAGCGAACATCAGAGCGATAAGAGTCTTGCGCATGGTGTATCTCCTTGTCTCGTTCCCGGTACGTTCCGGATGAGTACAGATTACGGAGATCAAGGTCAGCGGCGGTCAGCGCTGCGTAAAGCTTGGGTAAAGACGCTTCGATCCCGACCTGACAAATATCACTGGCAATCCACCTGTGGCGAGGGAGCTTGCTCCCGCTGGGCAGCGAAGCGGCCCTCGCTTTTCAAATCAAAAACGAGGGACTGCTGCGCAGTCCAGCGGGAGCAAGCTCCCTCGCCACATATAGCATTCAGGCAGGTCTTTCGCGGTTTACAGGCTGTAGTAGTAGCCGCGGCTGCGCAGGGCGACGATGCGTGGGCGGCCGTCGGGGTGCGGGCCGATCTTCTTGCGCAGGTTGCTGACGTGCATGTCGAGGCTGCGGTCGTACAGGGTCAGCTTGCGGCCGAGGGCCAGTTGCGCCAGTTCCTGCTTGTCCAGTGGCTCGCCGGGCTGCTTGAGCAGGGCTTCGAGCAAGCGGCTTTCGGAAACGGTGAGGGTCAGTTCTTTCTCGTCGATGCTGACCACGCCGCGCACCGGGCTGAAGCTCAGGTCGCCAAGCTCGAGTTGGGTCGACACGGCGGCCGGGTGACTGCGGCGCAGCACGGCGCGCAGGCGCGCGGTGAGCTCACGCGGATCGCAGGGTTTGGCCAGATAATCATCGGCGCCCAACTCCAGACCGAGAATGCGATCCAGCGGTTCGCCCCGGGCCGAAAGCATCAGCACCGGCAGATCGGCGTGTTCGCTGCGCAGTTGCTTGAGCAGCTCCAGGCCGCTGCCGTCGGGCAGCATCACGTCCAGCACCACGGCTGCGGGCGCCATCTCGGCCAGCGCCTTGCGCGCACTCTGGCCGTCGTGGCAGGCACGCACCTGGAAGCCTTCCTGGCTCAGCCAGCTACTCAAGAGTTCGCACAACTCCTGGTCATCATCAATCAGTAACAGCTCGCTCATGACTCACTCAATTTAGCCATTGCCGACGTTTTCGGCTTGCTCCACTGGCAAAGATACCGCAGAGCAGCGCCAATAGCGCTACCCCGGCGCCTGTGACGAACCATTGCTGCTGTTCGGTCAACAGACGCGGCAACGGACTGGCCTGGGCTTCCTTGAGTTGCAGCTTCAGGCGCTGATTCTCCTGGCGCAACCGGGCAAGCTGAGCGCTTTCGCGTGCGTTGTCGGCATTTTGCAGTTGTTTGTTCAGTTCTTCTCGCTGCTGCTCACTGGCCTTGAGGCGCTGCTGCAACTCGGTGATCTGGCTGCCGGCACTCAATGACAGCGGCGTGGAATTGCCGCTTTCAGTGGTTTCCTCACCATGGGCGGGCGCCATGATCGACAACGTGACCCACATCAGACACAACGGACCCTTGCGCATCGCGATTCCTGCTTGCAAATGGATATTGGGCAGGTTGTCGGCAGGCAAACGAGAATAATGAGCGATTGAGAGCGGGGAGAAGCGAGAAGGTTCAGTGCCAGAGGCAATGTCGATGGTGAAGGGGGGATATTGGCCCTGTGGCGAGGGAGCTTGCTCCCGCTGGACTGCGTAGCAGTCCCATGCTTTTGAGCTAAAGAGCGGGGCCGCTTCGCACCCCAGCGGGAGCAAGCTCCCTCGCCACAGGGTTGCCTCTTTTTACGGGAGGACTTGCTTGAACGGTTTGACGATCACATTGGCGTACACACCGGCGGCGATGTACGGGTCGGCGTCGGCCCAGGCTTGAGCGGCGCTCAGGGAGTCGAACTCGGCGACGATCAGGCTGCCGGTGAAACCCGCAGCGCCCGGATCATTGCTGTCGACTGCCGGGTGCGGGCCGGCCAGCACGATGCGGCCTTCGCCCTTGAGCACTTGCAGGCGTTCGAGGTGGGCCGGGCGTGCGGCGAGGCGCGCTTCGAGCGAGTTGGCGACGTCGGTGGCAATGATTGCGTAGAGCATGTCAGTCCTCGGTTTTTGGCGTTGTGGTATCGGCGTCGTGCAGGTGGCGGGACAGGTAGATGCCCTGACCGACCAGGAACAGCAAGGTCATGCCCAGGCTGCCGAACACCTTGAAGTCGACCCAGATGCTCTGGAAGGTGAATGCCACGAACAGGTTGGCAGCCCCGCAGAACAGGAAGAAAGCGATCCAGGCGATGTTCAGGCGGGTCCAGACCGGATCCGGCAGGGTCAGCGCGTGGCCCATGATGCGTTTGATCAGCAGGCGGTCACCGATGAAGTGGCTGCCGATGAAGGCCAGGGCGAACAGCCAGTTGACCACCGGGGCTTTCCATTTCAGGAAGGTCTCGCTGTGGAACGCGAGGGTCAGGCTGCCGAAAACCAGACAGGCGATCAGGGTCAGCCACTGGCTCTTTTCCAGCTTGCGCTGTTTGATGAAAAGCGCGCCGTAGACCACCAGGGAGCTGATGATCAGCATCGCGGTGGCGCTGTAAATGCCGCCTACAGTCACTTCATGGCCGGCAACGTCGACGACCCGCGGATCAAGTTTGTAAACGATGAAAAACAGCAGAAGCGGGATGAAATCGATGAATTGTTTCACAGTGAGAGCCAGAAGCTGGATGTGGCGGCATAATAACAAACATATGGGCGCGCGATAGCGCCAGCTGATTTGAGGTTACAACTCCCCGTGAATGTTGATTTGCACTGCCACAGCACGGCCTCCGATGGCGCCCTGGCGCCTGCGGTTCTGGTTGCGCGTGCGTTCGAAAACGGCGTGCGAGTCCTGGCGTTGACCGATCACGACACCCTCGAAGGCCTCGCCGAAGCACGCAGCGCTGCCGAAGAACTGGGCATGCAACTGGTCAATGGTGTCGAACTGTCCTGCACTTGGGGCGGCGCGACCATCCATGTGCTGGGCTACGGTTTCGACGTCAACGCCGCGCCACTGGTCGAGGCCATCGCCCGATTGCACGATGGCCGCTGGCTGCGGTCGGAAGAGATAAGCCGCAAGCTTGGCCTCAAAGGTATGCCCGGTGCCCTCGAAGGCGCCCGGCAGATTCAGCAGGAACTGGGCGACAGCGGCAATGCGCCAGCCCGCCCGCATTTCGCTGACTGGATGGTGCGTGAAGGTTTTGTAAAGGATCGTGCCGAAGCATTCCGCAAATGGCTCGGCGCCGGCAAGCTGGGTGACGTCAAACAGCACTGGCCGACCCTGGAAGACACCGTCGGCACCCTGCGCGCCGCCGGGGCGTGGGTCAGTCTGGCGCATCCGTGGCACTACGATTTCACCCGCAGCAAGCGCCGAAAGCTGATTGCCGACTATATTCAAGCGGGCGGGCATGCAATCGAAGTGGTCAATGGCCATCAGCCCGCGGAACAGGTCGGCAGCCTGGCAATCCTTGCCCGTGAGTTCGGTCTGCTGGTCAGTGCCGGCAGTGATTTCCATGGCCCTGGAGGCTGGTCCGAGATTGGCCAGTACCGGCCGGTTCCCGAGGACCTTCCACCCCTGTGGTGTCGGTTCAAACATGACACAGATATTGCCGCCGTCTGAACAGGTAGAGAATGTGAGTCAATTTTTCCAGATCCATCCGGAAAACCCGCAAGCGCGCCTGATCAAACAGGCGGTCGAGATCATCCGCAAGGGCGGGGTGGTGATTTATCCCACGGACTCTTCCTACGCCATCGGTTGCCAGATCGGCGACAAGACGGCCATCGAGCGTGTGCGACGTCTGCGTCAGCTCGACGAGAAGCACAACTTCGCGCTGATCTGTAGCGACCTGTCGCAACTGGGTAACTACGCCAAGATCGACACCGGCACTTTCCGCATTCTCAAGGCGCATCTGCCGGGGCCTTACACCTTTATTCTCAACGCCACCCGCGAAGTGCCTCGGCTGCTGCTGCACCCGAAAAAACGCACCATCGGCCTGCGGGTGCCGAGCCATCCAATCGCCTTGGCGTTGCTGGCCGAACTCGGCGAGCCGCTGATGAGCGTGACCCTGATCATGCCCGGCGATGAAGACCCGCTGAGCGATCCGTACGAAATGCGCCAATTGCTTGAACATCAGGTCGACCTGATCATCGACGGCGGTTTCGGCGGGATCAAGGCGTCCACCGTGATTGACCTGACCGGCGACGACCCGGAAGTGATCCGCGTCGGTTGCGGCGACCCCGCGCCGTTCATGGTCGAGGCCTGAATGTCCGCAGTGGAAACCGTTGTCGATCCCCAGGCCGGCGCCCAGCAGGAACTGCCGTTTGCCATGGTCTATGGCCAGGCGGTCATGGAAATGCCGCTGGACTTGTACATCCCGCCGGATGCGCTGGAAGTCTTTCTCGAAGCCTTCGAAGGCCCGCTCGACCTGCTGCTGTACCTGATCCGCAAACAGAACATCAACATCCTCGATATTCCGGTGGCGGAAATCACCCGCCAGTACATGGGTTATGTCGAGCTGATGCAGTCGGTGCGCCTGGAGCTGGCCGCCGAATACCTGGTAATGGCCGCGATGCTGGCCGAGATCAAGTCGCGGATGCTCCTGCCGCGCGCCGAAACCGTCGAAGAAGAAGAGGACGACCCGCGCGCCGAGCTGATCCGGCGCTTGCAGGAATACGAGCGCTTCAAGGCTGCCGCCGAAGGTATCGACGGCCTGAGCCGGGTCGGTCGCGACGTGGTGGTGCCCAAGCTTGACGCCCCGGAGGCCCGGGCGCGCAAGCTGTTGCCGGATGTCGCGCTGCAAGAGATCTTGATGTCCATGGCCGAGGTGCTGCGCCGGGGCGACATGTTTGAGAGCCACCAGGTCAGCCGCGAGGCGCTGTCGACCCGCGAGCGCATGAGCGATGTGCTGGAGCGGCTCAAGGGCGGTGGTTTTGTGCCGTTCGTCGAGCTGTTCACTGCCGAGGAAGGTCGCCTCGGTGTGGTGGTGACCTTTATGGCGATCCTTGAACTGGTCAAGGAATCCTTGGTCGAGCTGGTGCAGAATGAGCCGTTCGCCGCGATCCACGTGCGAGCCCGAGCCGAATAACGAGTCGAAACATGAACCTGACTGAACCCCGCGAGCTGGCGCCCCTGCTTGAAGCCTTTCTGTTGGCCTCGGGAAAGCCGCAATCGCTTGAACGCCTTTTCGAACTGTTCGAAGAAGGCGAGCGCCCTGAACCGCCGGTCTTCAAGAAAGCCCTGAGCCTGCTGGCCAAGTCCTGCGAGGGTCGCGCGTTCGAGCTCAAGGAAGTCGCCTCCGGCTACCGCTTGCAGATCCGCGAGAAGTTTTCGCCGTGGGTCGGCCGTCTGTGGGAAGAGCGCCCGCAGCGTTACTCCCGTGCGCTGCTGGAAACCATGGCGCTGATCGCCTATCGCCAGCCGATCACTCGCGGCGAGATCGAAGACGTGCGGGGCGTGGCGGTCAACAGCAACATCGTCAAGACGCTGATCGAGCGCGAGTGGATACGCATCGTCGGATACCGCGACGTGCCGGGCAAACCGGCGATGTTCGCCACCACCAAGGCGTTTCTCGATCACTTCAACCTGAAAAACCTCGAAGACCTGCCACCGCTCGCCGAACTGCGCGAGATGGAAACCGATCCGGTGCTCGAGTTCGACGACGCACCGGTGCCGCAGGGCCTGCAGGAACTGGCCGATGCCAGCGCCGAGCCGGAAGAGCCGAAGGAAGAAACCAGTTTCCACTCGCTGTTGCTGGAACTGGACAGCATGGAGGAGGGGATCAAAACCGACTTCGACGATCTGTTGCGGGATGCCGCGGATGGCGAAGCGCAGCCGCCTGAGCCTGAAACCGAGACCGCCGAGCCGGCGATTGAAGTTGAACTTGAGACCGAGCCTGAAGCCGAACCGCAAGAGGACATTCTTGGCGTTGCCGAAGCCCGGGAAAAGCTCCTGGCCGCCGTCGCCGCCCTCGAACAACCGGCGCCAGAGCCTGAACCCGAGCTGAGCGAAGAAGAAGCCGAGGCCCGCGCGCTGGCGGAAGCCATCGAGGCCGAACGCCGCGAGTTCGAGGACTGATCCCGATCCGCTTAACACCGCCGCCCCCCCTGTAGGAGTGAGCCTGCTCGCGATAGCGGTGTATCTGGCAAAAAGATGTCGACTGACACACCGCTATCGCGAGCAGGCTCACTCCTACAAGGGAGTTGTGTCGTTCTGGAGTAGCTATGAGTTCCACCAAAGACCCCTGCATCAGCCTCTGCAAGTTCACCGACGACATCTGCCTCGGCTGTGGCCGCAGCAAGCGCGAAATCCGCGCCTGGAAGAAACTCGACAAGGAGGACAAGCGCACGGTGCTGGCCGAAGCCGCGCTGCGCCTGATCAAACTTGGTGGCGCCGGTCGGCGGAAAAAGAAATAAGTAGCAAACCATCAGCTAGTCTCTGATGCGCGATGGCGCACATCCGCGTATGATTCGCGACCCTTCGGCGATCCCTTCGCCCGAAAACCAGATTTCAATGCTTCAGGCGCCGCCTGAACAGACCACACCGGGAGGTGCCCAGATGAGTGACATCAATCAGCAAGACGACCAGGAAATCGGCCCAGCAGGCGAAAAACTGCAGAAGGTCCTCGCCCGTATCGGCGTCGGCTCGCGCCGTGACGTCGAAGCCTGGATCAGCCAGGGCCGGATCAAGGTCAATGGCAAAGACGCCACCCTCGGCCTGCGCGTCGACATGCACGACGCGATCACCATCGATGGCAAGGTGATCAAGCGCGAAGAGGCTGCCGAGTCGGTCCGCCGCGTGATCATGTACAACAAGCCCGATGGCGAGATCTGCACCCGTGACGACCCGGAAGGCCGTCCGACCGTGTTCGACAAGCTGCCGCGTCCGAAAGAAGGCCGCTGGATCAACATCGGTCGTCTCGACATCAACACCACCGGTCTGCTGATGTTCACCACCGATGGTGAACTGGCCAACCGTCTGATGCACCCGTCCTACGAGATGGACCGTGAATACGCCGTGCGCGTACGCGGTGAAGTCGACGACGAAATGATCGAGCGCCTGAAGGCGGGCGTGGTGCTGGAAGACGGTCCGGCGCGTTTCACCGATATTCAACAGGCACCGGGCGGCGAAGGCTTCAACCACTGGTATCACTGCGTGGTGATGGAAGGCCGTAACCGTGAGGTTCGTCGTCTGTGGGAATCCCAAGGGCTGGTGGTCAGCCGTCTGAAGCGCGTGCGTTTCGGTCCGGTGTTCCTCAACTCCGACCTGCCGATGGGCCGCTGGCGCGAAATGAGTCAGTACGAAGTCGACGTGCTCAGCGCTGAAGTCGGCCTGACCCCGGTGGCGATGCCGCAACTCAACGCCAAGAGCAAGGACAAGCTGGAGCGGATGCAGCGCAAATCGTCGCGGCCGATGGCCAAGACCGAGCGCGTGCGTACCCTGCGTCCAGCCGCTGGCGCGCCGACCGGTCCGCGTCCGAGCCGTGAGCCGCAGATCGAAGGCGAGCGTCCGGGGCGCAAGCCAGTGGCCCGTGATGGCGAGCGCGCGCCGCGTCCGGCCAACGGTCGCACCGAGCGTGGCGAAGGTCGTGCGCCGGCCGGCCGTGGTACGCCACTGGCGGATCGTCCTGCCGACACCACCAACAAGCGTCCGGCCAAGCCTGCGCCGAAGCGTCCGGGCATCAAGCTGGTCGACGGCGACAAGCCGTCGGGCAAGCGTCGTGGTGCACCGGCCGGTTCCGGTCAGCGTCCGGGTTTCGGTCGCAAGAAGCCGGAGTGATCGGCTTTAGCGCCTGAATGAAAAACGCCAACCGCAGGGTTGGCGTTTTTTTTCGTCTGGCGAAAGTGTTGTGTTGCCTGTGATACCGCCATCGCGAGCAGGCTCACTCCTACAGAGGATCGCATTTCAACTTGTAGGAGTGAGCCTGCTCGCGATAGCGTCGGTGGCCTCAACTCAAATGCTTCAATTTAGAACACAAACCGCCCATCAAACACCGGCTTGTCATCCAGCGCCAACACCCCGCCCGAGAAGATCAGGTCCAGGTGATGACTGCCCTTGGCCCCACCGCCGAGGCCCAGGTGCAGGCCGCAATGGCGTTCCTCGAAACCGGCATTGCGCGCATACAGGTCTTTCACCCCTTCATTGGTACCGATGCCCAACTCCTCGATGCGCCGATTCGACGGGTTGGCGTCCAGGTACTTGTTGAAATCATGCTCCAGCCCCGGCACATCGGTGGCGATGCGGCTGATGGTCGAGTTCTCGATCCACAGTTCCAGCGGCGACTCCAGCACGCCGTACTTGCGCGCAAACGGGATGGTGCTGAGGAACGTGCCCTTGAATTTCACATGACCATTGATCGCTTCGCTGTGGGTGGCGATTTCGCCGGGGGCCAGGTCGAAGTTGCCGACGCCGTTGATGTCGGTCCACTTCTTGATGCTGCTCAGCGGCGTTTCGAACCGCGAGTCATGCTCATCGGTGAAGCTCAGCGTGGTGGCCTGGGACATGCGCTGGATCAAGTGGCTGTTGAGCCCGGCGATGCGCTGCGGGGTGACGCTGAAGGTGTCGTAGAAATAGTCGCCGTAATCCTTGAACAGCAGCGACTTCTTCCAGTTTTCCGCCATCACGCCTTGCAGGGCGCGCACGAACTCCGGGCCGTCGGGGCGCGGGTTGGGCAGGGTGGAAGAGTCGTAGAAGAAAATGTACAGATCGCTGTCGGCGATAGCTGCACTCAGCGTGGCGGTGGATTCCAGATCCAGGCGGCGCGCGCTGAAGTTGAATTTCGGGTGGTCGCCGGCCTGTTCGGCGATGGCGCCGGTCAGGGCTTCGTAATCGGCGGTGTGGCCGAGCAGTACCTTCGCCGAGTCGAGACCGGCAAGGGCAGGGTGATGTTCGAGGTAGTAAAGGAAATGCGAGATCGCGCGGGGCTTATCCATGAGTCCTCCCTGACTGACCGTGAAAAAAGCGGCAGGCACGACCGGCCGGATCGTGCCTGCCCGGGATGTCTTACAGAGGCCACATTGCCGTGCCGAACGGAACCACCGCGTCGGCTTGCATCATTTCCACGGCCGCCTCATGGGTCGGTGCTTCAAACCATTCGTCCAGTTGCAGTTCGGTATCCAAGTCTTTTTCCAGTGCTTGCATGGTCGATCTCCTAGATGACTTTCACGGTTGTGACTGGCCGGTCGAGTTGGCCGACAAGACGTGAAGAACCTAGTTCAGGGTGTTTTGTAATGCAAAAAATTATTTATTTAAAATTTAAATAAACTTTTTATTCTGTTTTTAAAAGACGGTTTTCTTATTTGAAAACAAAAAACTAAACGGCAACTTTCATTAGCAAGCTTGCTACCGTCAATTTGCAGACGTCCTACAGAATTTTCCGAAATGGAAAATATGCGTTACGCATCGTAAAGAAAAGTTTACGAAAACTCCGGTAAAGCCCAGTGGATTTACCCCCTTGCCGACGCTGTAAGGAAAACCTGCCGAAGCCCGGCCACAAAGGCATCGCGCAAGGCTCTGGCGCGCTTGTTTCAGCATCGTTTGCAGGGTGAGATGCGCCTCATGCCTGCCGTGCAGGTGCATAACAAGAAGGAGGCGCAATGAACGCCGTGATTGATCTTCACTTCTCTCCGTGGGGCGATTTTTCGCTCGTCCCCGTCGATGGCCTGCAAAGGCCTGACTCAATTTTTGCAGCCGCCCGAGTCTCTCGAGGCGGACCCACGCAATCCCGGCAAGCGCCACGCTGATCCAGCGGGGTCTGGCAGCAGGGGGTTAGCGGTGTACAATGCGCCGCGTTTTAACTGTGACCCTCTGCGTAATCGCGCAAACCTCAAGGCCATCCGCCTTGTTCACTCCGCCGCGCCACAAGCGTGTCGGGTTCGATTTCGTCACAGATAAAAACAAACAGGTGACGCATGACCGTTGTAAATAAGCTGAACTCCTGGTGCCTGCGCTGGGGTTTGATCGGGGCTGCCTGAAATCGCAACCTTGCAGCAACGTCTACTGAACATCATCAAACCTTGCGTGAGACCTTTTTCATGAGTGGACAACCCTCGCAATCAGGCGAGCTGAAACGCGGCCTGAAAAATCGCCACATTCAACTGATCGCCCTCGGTGGCGCGATCGGTACCGGATTGTTCCTCGGCTCGGCCGGGGTCCTGAAATCCGCCGGCCCGTCGATGATCCTCGGCTACGCCATCTGCGGCTTCATCGCCTTCATGATCATGCGCCAGCTTGGCGAGATGATCGTCGAAGAGCCGGTGGCCGGTTCCTTCAGTCATTTTGCGCACAAGTACTGGGGCGGCTTCGCCGGTTTCCTGTCGGGCTGGAACTGCTGGATTCTGTACATTCTGGTGGGCATGTCGGAGCTGACGGCGGTCGGCAAGTACATCCACTACTGGGCGCCGGACATCCCGACCTGGGTCACCGCCGCTGCATTCTTCGTGCTGATCAATGCGATCAACCTGGCCAACGTCAAGGTCTTCGGTGAAGCCGAATTCTGGTTCGCGATCATCAAGGTCGTGGCGATCGTCGGCATGATCGCGCTGGGCAGCTACCTGCTGGTCAGTGGCCATGGCGGCCCGCAGGCCTCGGTCAGCAACCTGTGGTCGCACGGCGGGTTCTTCCCCAACGGCGTCAGCGGTCTGGTGATGGCGATGGCGATCATCATGTTCTCCTTCGGCGGTCTGGAAATGCTCGGTTTCACCGCCGCTGAAGCGGACAAGCCGAAAACCGTGATCCCGAAAGCGATCAATCAGGTGATCTACCGCATCCTGATTTTCTACATCGGTGCACTGGTGATCCTGCTCTCGCTGACTCCATGGGACAGCCTGCTGGCGACCCTCAATGCTTCTGGCGACTCCTACAGCGGCAGCCCGTTCGTGCAGGTGTTCTCGATGCTCGGCAGCAACACCGCCGCGCACATCCTTAACTTTGTGGTGCTGACCGCGGCGCTGTCGGTGTACAACAGCGGCACCTACTGCAACAGCCGCATGCTGCTGGGCATGGCCGAGCAGGGTGATGCGCCGAAAGGGCTGGCGAAGATCGACAAGCGCGGCGTGCCGGTGCGTTCGATCCTGGCTTCGGCGGCGGTCACTCTGGTGGCGGTGTTGCTCAACTACCTGATCCCGCAACAGGCGCTGGAACTGCTGATGTCGCTGGTGGTGGCAACCCTGGTGATCAACTGGGCGATGATCAGTTTCTCGCACTTCAAGTTCCGCCAGCACATGAACAAGACGCAGCAGACGCCACTGTTCAAGGCGCTGTGGTACCCGTACGGCAACTATGTCTGCCTGGCGTTCGTGGTGTTCATCCTCGGCGTGATGCTGCTGATCCCGGGCATCCAGATCTCGGTGTACGCGATTCCGGTGTGGGTCGTGTTCATGTGGGTCTGCTACTTGATCAAGAACAAGCGCGGTGCGCAGCAGGCGCTGCACGCGGCCAGCGCTTCGAAGTAAGCGCTGAGGCAACAAACGACAAACCCGGCCAATGTGCCGGGTTTGTCGTTTCTGCGGTTTACACAATCCCTTGTAGGAGTGAGCCTGCTCGCGATAGCGGTGTATCAGTCGACGCATATTTATCTGACTTACCGCTATCGCGAGCAGGCTCACTCCTACAGGGGGATCGGAGGTTCGGACAGTTTCGCGGTATCCTGCACCCTCTGAATACGGACGCTTTTCCATGCTGGTGATTTCCAACAACGTGCATCTGCCGGATGCCGAGATCGAACTGACGGCCATCCGCGCGCAAGGCGCCGGTGGGCAGAACGTCAACAAGGTCTCCAGTGCCGTGCACCTGCGTTTCGACATTCCAGCCTCGTCCTTGCCCGAGTTCTACAAGGAACGGCTGCTGGCGCTGCGTGACAGTCGCATCACCATTGATGGCGTGCTGATCATCAAGGCTCAGCAATACCGCACGCAGGAAGCCAACCGTGCCGATGCGCTGGAGCGTCTGACCGAACTGATCCTCAGCGCCACCAAGGTCGAAAAGAAACGCCGCCCGACCAAGCCGACCCTTGGCTCGAAGAAGCGCCGGCTCGAATCCAAGACCAAGCGTGGCAGCATCAAGGCCGGGCGTGGCAAGGTGGATTTCTAGTCTTCGCGGTACTTCGCGGTGTGCTTGTACAGGTACACGCTCAGCGCCAGACCGCTCAGCGAGGCAATGGCGGCAAACAGAAAGATCGAAGCAAAACCGAAGCCCGCGGCAATCGCCCCGGCCAGTGGCCCGGTGATCCCCAGTGACAAGTCGATAAACAGCGAATAGGCGCCGACCGCCGCACCACGGCTGGAGGCTGGCACCAGATTCACCGCTTCCACGCCCAGCGCCGGGAACACCAGCGAGAAACCGAAGCCGCTCAACGCCGCCCCGGCCAGCGCCCAATGTGCATCCGGCGCCAGCCACAGCAGCAACAGGCCGAGGGTTTCCACCGACAGGCAGGCAATCGCTACGCGGAAGCCGCCGAGACGGTTGATCAGGTTGCCGAACAACAGTCGCGCGCCGATGAAGCTGGCGCCGAACAGGCTCAGGCACAACACCGCGTTGTCCCAGTGCCGGGTGGCGTAATACAGGGTGATGAAGGTGGCGATGGTGCCGAACCCGATCGAGCCCAGCGCCAGACCGCAGCCGTGCGGAAACACGCGACCGAGCACATGCATGAACGGCAGGCGCTCACCGGCGACAATCGGCGCAGCGGTTTTCGGCCACGCCAACAGCAGGCCCAGTGCCGCCAGCAGGATGATGCTGACACCCATGCTCCACAGCCCCAGCTGGCCGACCAGCCACACGCCGAACGGCGCGCCGACCGCCAGCGCGCCGTAACTGGCGATGCCATTCCACGAGATCACTTTGGCGGTGTTCGCCGCACCGACGCGACCGATGCCCCAGCCGATCGAACCGGAGCCGACCAGACTTTCCGCGCTGCCCAACACCAGTCGGCCGATCAACAGGCTGATCAGACTGAGCATCGGCAGGTTGGGTGTCCACGCCGAAATCAGCATGAACACACCGCTCAAGCCGCAGCCGGCGAGGCCATACATCACCGCACGTTTGCTGCCCTGGTTGTCGATGATCTTGCCGGCGTATGGACGGCTGAGCAGGGTGGCGAGGTATTGCACGCTGATCACCAGCCCCGCGATCACCGCGCCGAAGCCCAGGTCGCTGTGGACGTAACCCGGCAACACCGCGAGTGGAATGCCGATGTTCAGATAGCCGATGAAGGTGAAGAGGACGATGGAAACGACTTGCAGCGTGACCGCCAGGGGACGCTGGGGTTCTGACATAGAGGACGACATGAGTAACGATCCACGGCAAAGCAGGATTAGATAGGCTGCTTATGATACCGGCGCGAACGAGTCAGGGGCGGGGAAAAGTAAAACTATTTGCCGGGAGGGTGGCTTCAGGGTTTGGCCGGGGCGACTAGTTGTGTAGTGACCAGTGCAGCGAGGGCGTTTTCTTCGCTGCCGAAACGGGCGAGCAGGGCGGCCTGTTTTTCCGGGGAGAGGCGGTTCCAGATCTCGATCATTTTCTCGGTGGCGCCGATCAGGACGGCAGCTTGGCTTTCAGAGAATTCGTCGGTCATGGCGGGCTCGGTTTCAGGCAGTGTGGAAAGCGCATCTTAGCGCTTTCCACACGGTCTGTACGGCGGGTTTTACTCTTCGCTGTCGGCCTGGCGGCTCTCAACGGCTTCTTTCGGCTCGGGCTGTTGGGCACCGGCTTGTTGCGTGGTCGTCTGCTCAGGTACGTGCAGGCTTGGGAAGGGGAGATTAGGAATCTCGTGCATGGTTGCGCTCCTCGCTAAGTCTGTTGATAGATCTGGTAGATCCGCGCTTCTTGAAAGCCTGCGCAGGATACAGCAGGAAAAATGACAATCAGACTTTTAATTCAAATTATTGCGACAAATGGCCGCAGGGGGAGGCGCAATAACAAAGGTCGCCGCAAAAACAACTGTAGTAGTGAGCCTGCTCGCGATGGCGGCGTATCAGTCAACTCATATGCTGGCTGATACGCCGCTATCGCGAGCAGGCTCACTCCTACAGGGGTATTGCGGTGTTACTTGCTGACGTCGGCGATGGCTTGTGCCAGCAGCGCCAGGCGCGTGGCGTCGATCCCGGCGACGTTGGCCCGGCCCGAGCTGACCATGTACACGCTGTGATGCTCACGCAGTTGCTTCACTTGCTCCGGCGATAGCCCGGTGTAAGAGAACATTCCGCGCTGGACGCCAATGTGCGCAAAGCGCTCTCGCAGGCCGTGCGGTTCCAGCGCTTCGACCAGGCCGCTGCGCAATTGGGCGATACGCAAGCGCATGGCTTCCACTTCATCAGCCCAGCGGCTTTTCAGCTCCGGGTCGGCGAGGATGGTCGCGACCACTGCCGCACCGTGATCCGGTGGGGTCGACCACAGGTTGCGGGCGATGTTGGCCAGTTGGCTGCGGATGTCGATCAGCTTGTCGGCGGTTTTCGCGCAG
This sequence comes from Pseudomonas sp. MWU16-30322, assembly GCF_020515535.1. Classification (NCBI taxonomy): domain Bacteria; kingdom Pseudomonadati; phylum Pseudomonadota; class Gammaproteobacteria; order Pseudomonadales; family Pseudomonadaceae; genus Pseudomonas; species Pseudomonas sp. MWU16-30322. Next base: position 436,274 of record NZ_JAIWYL010000005.1, on the reverse strand, counting down.
ACGATCAGCGCACCGGTACGGTCGCGGTACAGGCCGAAGTTCTTCGAGCAGGAACTGGTGATCAGCAGCTCGGGAACCTCGGCGGCGAACAGCCGGGTCGACCACGCGTCCTGCTCCAGCCCATCGCCAAAGCCTTGGTAGGCAAAGTCGATCAGCGGCAGCAGGTCACGGCGGCGCACCACGTCGAGCACGCGCTGCCAGTCGTCATGATTCAGGTCGAAACCGGTCGGGTTGTGGCAGCACGCATGCAGCAGCACCACGTCGCCGTGCGGCACTTCGTTAAGCACGGCGAGCATCGCATCGACGTCGAGGCGGTTGTCGCTGCCCACGTACGGGTAGTGACTGACCTTGACCCCGGCCGCCGCGAAAATGGTTTCGTGGATCGGCCAGGTCGGGTTGCTCAGCCATACGCCCTTGCCCGGCAGGCACTGAGCGATGAAGTCGGCCGCCAGACGCAGCGCGCCGGTGCCGCCCGGGGTCTGGGTGGCGCCGGCGCGCTGTTCGGTGATCAGCTTCGAGTCGGCGCCAAGCACCAGCTCATTGATGACCTTGCCGAACAGCGGATTGCCGTGACCACCGATGTAGGTCTTGGTGTCCTGGCTTTCGACCAGTCGCGCCTCGGCGATTTTCACCGCTTCGGGGATCGGCGTCAGGCCCTGGGCATCCTTGTAGACGCCAACGCCGAGGTCGAATTTGCGCGGGTTAGTGTCATGCGCATAGGCTTCCATCAAACCGAGGATCGGGTCGCCGGGTACCCGGCCGATGGCGTCGAAGTGCATTACTTGCGTCCTTCTGCGGTCTTGGCCACTTCGTCAGTGCGTGCGGCCATGATGAAGTCGTTGCGGTGCAGCCCCTTGATCGAGTGGCTCCACCAGGTCACGGTGACTTTGCCCCACTCGGTCAGCAGACCCGGGTGGTGACCTTCGGCCTCGGAGATCTCGCCGACGGCGTTGGTGAAGGCCAGCGCATGCTTGAAGTTCTTGAACAGGAAGACCTTCTCCAGCTGCATGATGCTGTCGCGAACTTCGATGTTCCAGTCCGGGATCTGCTTGATCAGGATCGGCAGTTCTTCGTCGCTGACTTGTGGCGCATCGGCACGGCACGCTTCGCAGTGGGCTTGGTTCAAAGTGGACATGGTGTGATTCCTGAAATCGAGTGTGTTTTTTTTATAGAAGCTATCGGCCCGTCAATGCCGTCACGCTAAACCAAAGTGGCGGCGACTGACAGACTCAATTGTCAGTAAAAGACGCGGATCACGCGGCTTTCGGTTTTGGCGGAAACTTCGGAGCGTGCAACCCCAGCTGCATGCCTTGCTTGACCATGGCCATGATGTCTTCATGGGCGACGTCGAACAGGCGCTTGAGATTCGGCAAGACAAAGTACAGCGGCTGCAAAATATCGATGCGATACGGCGTGCGCATCGCTTCCAGCGGATCGAAGGCTTGATGTTCGGGTTCGTCCGACAGCGAGTAAACGGTTTCTTTTGGCGAGGACAGGATGCCGCCGCCGTAGATGCGTTTGCCTTGCGGGGTGTCGACCAGGCCGAACTCGATGGTCATCCAGTACAGACGCGCCAGATACACGCGCTCTTCCTTGGTCGCCTGCAGGCCGAGCTTGCCGTAGGTGTGGGTGAATTCGGCAAACCAGGGGTTGGTCAGCAGCGGGCAGTGACCGAAGATCTCGTGAAAAATGTCCGGCTCTTGCAGGTAGTCCAGTTCTTCGCGGGTGCGAATGAACGTGGCCACCGGAAACTGTTTGCTGGCGAGCAATTCGAAGAACGTTTGAAAGGGGATCAGTGCCGGGACGCGGGCAACCTGCCAACCGGTGGTCTCACCGAGCACCTTGTTGATCTCGCCCAGTTGCGGAATGCGGTCGTGGGGCAGACCGAGTTTTTCGATACCGTCCAGGTACTCCTGGCACGCCCGACCCTCGATCACTTTCAGCTGGCGAGTGATCAGCGTGTTCCACACCGCGTGTTCTTCGGCGGGGTAGTCGATAAAACCTTGCGCATCGGGCTCGCGGGCCACGTACTGCGTCTGCTTCATACTGCTCTCCTGCTAGGGGAATTCGTTCTTGTTATGTCCAGCGATGGGCTCAGGATTACCCGAGTGCGGGGTTGGATGCAGCAGGTTGATCGATCTCTATGTAGGAAAATTCGCCGTATTTCGTAAAAGAATCGTTACGCTTCGGCGGGTATCTCGCATTTGCGGTGATTTGCAGGTTTGAAAAGGGTCGTGGCTGTCACATAATCTTGACAACTATCTGCGCGCCTCGACAGAAAAGTCAGGCCAAACCGCAGCGCAAATCTCTTGTGGGAGCGGGCTTGCTCGCGAAAGCGGTGTGTCAGCTGAATGAATGGCGACTGACACCCCGTCTTCGCGAGCAAGCCCGCTCCCACAGGGATTGTGTTCAACCCCTCATCCTTGTCGGGCCTCTTTATATGCGTATCAAAGTCCACTGCCAAAACCGCATCGGCATCCTGCGCGACATCCTCAACCTGCTGGTGGAGTACGGGATCAACGTTGCACGCGGCGAGGTCGGCGGCGAGCACGGCAACGCGATCTATCTGCACTGCCCGAACCTGATCAACATCCAGTTCCAGGCGCTGCGGCCGAAGTTCGAGGCGATTGCCGGGGTGTTTGGGGTCAAGCGCGTCGGGCTGATGCCCAGCGAGCGGCGGCACATGGAGTTGAACGCGTTGCTCGGCGCGCTGGAGTTCCCGGTGCTATCGATCGACATGGGCGGCTCGATCGTCGCCGCCAACCGCGCGGCGGCGCAGTTGCTCGGGGTGCGGGTGGACGAGGTGCCGGGGATTCCGCTGTCGCGCTATGCCGAGGATTTCGATTTGCCGGAACTGGTGCGCGCCAACAAGTCGCGAATCAACGGCATGCGGGTCAAGGTCAAGGGCGACATCTTCCTCGCCGACATCGCGCCGCTGCAATCGGAGCATGACGACAGTGAAGCCATGGCCGGTGCGGTGCTGACCTTGCACCGCGCCGACCGCGTTGGTGAGCGTATCTATAACGTGCGCAAGCAGGAACTGCGCGGCTTCGACAGTATCTTCCAGAGCTCGAAAGTGATGGCCGCTGTCGTGCGTGAGGCCCGGCGCATGGCGCCGCTGGATGCGCCGCTATTGATAGAAGGCGAAACCGGCACCGGTAAAGAGTTGCTGGCCCGCGCCTGTCACCTCGCCAGCCCGCGCGGGCAGTCGCCGCTGATGGCGCTCAATTGCGCCGGGCTGCCGGAGTCGATGGCCGAGACCGAGCTGTTCGGCTATGGCCCCGGCGCGTTCGAAGGTGCGCGCGCCGAAGGCAAGCTCGGCCTGTTGGAGCTGACGGCGGGCGGTACGCTGTTCCTCGATGGCGTCGGGGAAATGAGCCCGCGCTTGCAGGTGAAACTGCTGCGCTTTCTGCAGGACGGCTGCTTCCGTCGGGTCGGCAGTGATGAAGAGGTGTATCTGGACGTGCGAGTGATCTGCGCGACCCAGGTCGACCTGTCCGAATTGTGCGCGCGCGGCGAGTTTCGTCAGGATCTGTATCACCGCTTGAACGTGCTTTCGCTGCACATCCCGCCGCTGCGCGAATGCCTCGACGGTCTGACCCCGTTGGTCGAGCACTTCCTCGATCAGGCCAGTCGGCAGATCGGCTGTTCGCTGCCGAAACTGGCGCCGGCGGCGATGGATCGGCTCAGTCATTACCACTGGCCGGGCAACGTGCGGCAGCTGGAAAACGTGCTGTTTCAGGCGGTTTCGCTGTGCGAGGGCGGCACGGTCAAGGTCGAACACATTCGCCTGCCGGATTACGGCGTGCGTCAGCCGCTTGGCGATTTCTCGCTGGAGGGCGGGCTGGACGAGATCGTCGGACGCTTCGAGAAAGCGGTGCTGGAACGCCTGTATTCCGAGCACCCGAGCAGTCGGCAACTGGGCAAGCGGTTGGGGGTTTCGCACACCACGATTGCCAATAAGTTGCGTGAGTACGAAGTCGGTAAAGACACAGCCGATTGACCATTGTGGCGAGGGAGCTTGCTCCCGCTGGGTTGCGCAGCAAACCCGAATCCATTCAATAAGGTGAATCAGATATACCGCATTCGCCGGGTTTGCGACTGCTTCGCAGTCGAGCGGGAGCAAGCTCCCTCACCACAGGTTCTTTTTCCATCTGCAACAATCGGGATTGCCGCCTAGCGGCATAACACCGCCGGTTTTTCGACTTCGATACATTTCCAATTTCCCCACAAACCCCCTCAAGTCCTTTGTTTACCGGGCCGCAAGCCGCCAGAAAAAAGTTGGTCTGCAAATTGCTTATGGCTCAGCAGTACAGCGGTGGGCGGCAAACGTCCGGCATGCAGAGGAAAGAGTGTGGACAAGTACCTTTATGTGGCAATGACCGGCGCCAGTCAGAACGCACTGGCGCAAAAGGCCCATGCCAACAACCTGGCGAACATCTCCACCAATGGTTTTCAGCGCGACCTGGAGCAGGCGCGTTCGATGCCGGTGTTCGGTGACAGCTTTCCGGCGCGTGCGTTTGCCATGAGCGAGCGGCCCGCCACCGACTTCACCGCCGGTTCGCTGGTGCAGACCGGGCGTGACCTTGACGTCGCCGTGACCGGCAACGGTTTTATTGCCGTGCAGAACCCCAACGGCGGCGAAAGCTACGTGCGCACCGGCAGCCTCAACATCGACGCCCTCGGCGTATTGCGCGCCGGCAACGGCATGCCGGTATTGGGCAACGGCGGTCCGATCGCCGTGCCGCCGGAGCAGCAGGTCGAAGTCGGTGAAGACGGCACCATCAGTATTCGTGCGATGGGCGAAGGCCCGCGCGTCATGGCGGAAGTCGACCGGATCAAACTGGTCAACCCGGACATCAAGAACCTCAACAAGGGCCTCGATGGCTCGATCTACACCAAGGACGGCCAGCCTGCGCCGGCCGATGCCAACGTCAAACTGGTGTCGGGTTTCCTTGAGTCGAGCAACGTCAATGCCGTGGAAGAAATGACCTCGGTGCTGGCCCTGGCCAAGCAGTTCGAGTTGCACGTCAAGATGATGAACACCGCCAAAGACGACGACCAGGCCATGGCTCGGGTCTTGCAGATCAGCTAATTATCAGAACGTCGCGCCGTAAAACAGGCGCACGAGGAGAATCGAATGCTTCCGGCTCTATGGGTTGCCAAAACCGGTCTGTCCGCCCAGGACACCAACCTGACCACCATTTCCAACAACCTGGCGAACGTCTCGACCACGGGTTTCAAACGTGACCGCGCCGAATTCCAGGACCTGCTGTATCAGATCAAGCGTCAGCCAGGCGCCCAGTCGACCCAGGACAGCGAACTGCCGTCGGGTCTGCAACTGGGTACCGGTGTGCGCATCGTCGGCACGCAGAAAAACTTCACCGCCGGCAGCCTGCAAACCACCGAGCAGCCGCTGGACATGGCCATCGACGGTCGCGGTTTCTTCCAGATCCTGCAGCCGGACGGCACCACGTCCTACACCCGTGACGGTACTTTCCACCTCGACTCCAACGGCCAGATCGTCAACGCCAGCGGTTTCGCCCTGGAGCCGGCCATCGTCATCCCGAACAACGCGCAGAGCTTCACCGTCGGCACCGACGGCACCGTGTCGATCACAGTGCCAGGCAACCCGGCTGCTCAGGTGATCGGCAACCTGCAAACCGCCGACTTCATCAACCCGGCCGGTCTGCAAGCGGTGGGCAACAACCTGTTCCTCGAAACCGCTGCTTCCGGCGCGCCGCAAATCGGCACCCCGGGCCTGAACGGTTTCGGTACCACGCTGCAGAACACCCTGGAAGGTTCCAACGTCAGCACCGTTGAAGAGATGGTCAACATGATCACCACTCAGCGCGCTTACGAGATGAACTCCAAGGTGATCTCCACCGCCGACCAGATGCTCTCGTTCGTAACGCAGAATCTGTAATCAGTCTATGAGGCGGCCATGAGGCCGCCTGCAACACCGTGAGGTAAGGGTCATGAAACGCTTCGTATCTGTTCTGGCATTGGGTGGGGTCGTCTCGCTCGCGGGCTGCGTCGCTCCGCCGCCAAAGCCCAATGACCCTTACTACGCCCCGGTATTGCCGCGTACGCCGTTGCCGGCTGCAGCCAACAATGGCTCGATCTATCAGGCCGGCTTCGAGCAGAACCTCTACAGCGACCGCAAGGCGTTCCGGGTCGGTGACATCATCACCATCACCCTGAACGAGAAGACCCAGGCCAGCAAGAACGCCAACTCCCAAGTGGCCAAGAACAGCAAGACCGGCATCGGCCTGACCTCGCTGTTCGGCGGCAGTGGCACCACCAACAACCCGTTGGGTGGCAATGACCTGAGTCTGGACGTTGGCTACAGCGGCGACCGTGCAACCAAGGGTGACAGCAAGGCGGCGCAGGGCAACACCCTGACCGGTTCGATCACCGTGACCGTGGCCGACGTGCTGCCCAACGGCATCATCGCCGTGCGCGGCGAGAAGTGGATGACCCTCAACACCGGCGACGAGCTGGTGCGGATCGCCGGTCTGGTGCGTGCCGATGACATCGCCACCGACAACACCGTGTCGTCGACCCGTGTCGCCGATGCGCGCATCACCTACTCGGGCACCGGTTCGTTTGCCGATGCGAGTCAGCCAGGCTGGTTCGACCGTTTCTTCCTCAGCCCGCTGTTCCCTTTCTAGGTGGCGACTTTGAACTTCAAACACCTGATGCTGGCTGCGGCATTGATTTCCGCAGCCTTTGGTGCCCACGCCGAGCGGCTGAAAGATATCGCCAGCATTTCCGGCGTGCGCTCCAACCAATTGATCGGTTACGGCCTGGTGGTCGGGCTTAACGGCACCGGCGACCAGACGACGCAAACCCCGTTCACCCTGCAGACCTTCAACAACATGCTCTCGCAGTTCGGCATCAAGGTGCCGCCGGGATCGGGCAACGTGCAGTTGAAAAACGTCGCGGCGGTGTCGGTGAGTGCCGATCTGCCGGCGTTCGCCAAACCGGGGCAGCAGGTCGACATCACCGTGTCTTCGATCGGTAACTCCAAGAGCCTGCGCGGCGGCACCCTGTTGCTGACCCCGCTCAAGGGGATCGACGGCAACGTCTACGCCATCGCTCAGGGCAACCTGGTGGTCGGCGGTTTCGATGCTGAAGGTCGCGACGGTTCGAAGATCACCGTCAACGTTCCGTCGGCCGGTCGCATCCCGGGCGGTGCGTCGGTGGAGCGTTCGGTGCCGAGCGGGTTCAACCAGGGCAACAGCCTGACGCTGAACCTCAACCGTTCCGACTTCACCACCGCCAAGCGCATCGTCGACAAGATCAACGACATGCTCGGCCCTGGCGTGGCGCAAGCCATCGACGGCGGTTCGATTCGTGTGACCGCGCCGCTCGATCCGAGCCAGCGCGTCGACTATCTGTCGATCCTCGAAAACCTCGAAGTCGACCCGGGTCAGGCGGTGGCGAAAGTCATCATCAACTCGCGTACCGGCACCATCGTCATCGGCCAGAACGTGAAAGTCTCGCCGGCCGCCGTGACCCACGGCAGCCTGACCGTGACCATCACCGAAGACCCGATCGTCAGCCAGCCGGGCCCGTTGTCCAATGGGCAGACGGCCGTTGTGCCGCGCTCGCGGGTCAACGCCCAGCAAGAAGCCAAGCCGATGTTCAAATTCGGCCCGGGTACCACCCTCGACGAAATCGTGCGTGCGGTAAACCAGGTTGGCGCGGCACCGGGTGACCTGATGGCAATCCTTGAAGCACTGAAGCAGGCCGGCGCGTTGCAAGCCGACCTGATCGTGATCTGAGGACGGCGACCATGGATATGCGCAAAGGCAGTCTGGTGGGCACTGGCGATTCGGGTTCGTACTCCGACCTCAATCGTCTGAACCAGCTCAAGGTCGGCGACAAGAACAGCGATGCGAACATGCGCAAAGTGGCGCAGGAATTCGAATCGCTGTTCCTCGGCGAAATGCTCAAGTCGATGCGTTCGGCCACTGAGGCGTTGGGTAAAGACAACCCGATGAACACCCCGGCGGCCAAGCAATATCAGGAAATGTACGACCAGCAACTGGCGGTGTCGCTGTCCCGCGAGGGCGGTGGTATCGGTCTGGCCGACGTGCTGATGAAGCAGATGTCGAAGAACAAGCCAATGGCGCCGGGTGAGGCTGCGGCCGCGTCCGCTGCCAAGCAGGAAGCGGCGAAAGCCGCTGCGGTGCAGACGCCGATTGCTGCCGGCACCACCGGCACCGGGCCGCTGTCACGGCTTAATGGCGAGCGCCCGTTGTGGGCCTCGCGTTCGTTGCATGCGCCGAACACTCAATTGGCCCACGCCAACGACATGGAAATGATCAACAAGCGTCGTCTGGCACTGCCGCCGAAACTGGCCGATCGTTTGCTCGCCGGTCTGGTGCCTTCCGCCACGCCGACTGCCGCCAATGCGTTGCCGCAACGTACCGCGACCACGGCCGCTACCGGCGCCGGCCCGCTGTACAACGGCGACTGGCTGAGCCGTGCCGAAGACGCGAAAGCGTCCGGCGGGCAGATGCAGATTTACGGCCGGGCAATGGCGCAGATTCCGCTGGCACCGGCCAAGCGCGCCTTCAGCTCCGCCGACGAATTCGTCAACACCATGCTGCCGATGGCCAAAGAAGCCGCCGCACGTATTGGCGTCGATCCGCGCTACCTGGTGGCGCAAGCCGCACTGGAAACCGGTTGGGGCAAATCGGTCATGCGCGCCCAGGATGGCAGCAGCAGTCACAACCTGTTCGGGATCAAGGCCAGCAGCAACTGGACCGGTGATTCGGCCCGGGCAATTACCAGCGAGTTCCGCAACGGGCAGATGGTCAAGGAGACGGCGCAGTTCCGTTCCTATGCCTCGTACAAGGACAGTTTCCACGATCTGGTGACTTTGTTGCAGACCAACAATCGCTATCAAGATGTGGTGAAGTCGGCCGATAACCCAGAACAGTTTGTACGCGAGTTGCAAAAGGCCGGTTACGCGACCGACCCGAACTACGCGACGAAGATTTCGCAGATAGCCAAGCAGATGAACAGTTTTGAAAACTATGCTGCGGCCGGCGTTTCAACGACGCCTCTATAAACATACGGTAAGGTTTGAATCATGAGTTTGCTCAATATCGGGATGTCGGGGTTGGCCGCGAGTTCTTCCTCTCTGGCGACGACAGGTAACAACATTGCCAACGTCGACACCGCCGGTTATTCACGCCAGCAAACCGTGCAGAGCACCAAGGCCTCGCAGCAGTTCGGCAACGTCTTCATTGGTACGGGTACGACCTTGGCCGACGTGCGCCGGGTCTACAACTCTTACCTCGAAAACCAGCTGCATACCGCCACCTCGCTCAATAGCGAAGCGGCTGCGTACGGTGCCCAGGCCACAGCGCTGGATGCCTCGATGTCCGATACCAACACCGGCCTGACCGGTGTGCTGCAGAAGTTTTTCACCACGATGCAGGGTGTGGCGACCTCGGCCACTGACGACACTTCCCGTCAGTCGGTGCTGACCGGTGCGCAGGCTCTGACTAGCCGTTTCAACGCGCTGGCCAAACAGCTGAACGATCAGAACACCACGATCAACGGCAACCTGGGCGACATGACGTCTCAGGTGAACAAGCTGGCCACTTCGATTGCCAATCTGAACCAGAAGATCGGCGAGATTTCCACCAGCGGCGGCCAGCCGAACGATCTGCTCGACACCCGTAACGAAGCCGTGCGCCAGCTCTCCGAGCTGACCGGTGCACAGGTTGTCGAACGTGGCACCAGTTTTGACGTGTATATCGGTACCGGCCAGCCGCTGGTGATCGGCAACACCACGAACACCCTGAGCACCGTGCCGAGCAAGGATGATCCGACGCGCATGGCCATTCAGCTGGACCGCGGCTCAAGCGTGATCGATATCACGTCGGCCATGAGCGGTGGCGAAATCGGTGGCCTGCTGACCTATCGCAAAGAAGTGCTCGACCCTTCGCTCAATGAGTTGGGGCGTGTCGCGCTGGTAGTGGCCGATCAGGTCAACAGCCAACAAGCCCAGGGCATCGACAAGAACGGTGACTTCGGCGCAGCGATCTTCAACAACATCAACAGTGCCGCTCTGGTCAGTCAGCGCAGCATTGCGCAGTCCACCAATAGCGCCGGCTCGGGCAACCTCGATGTCACCATCAAGGACACCGGCAAGCTGACCACCAGTGATTATCAGGTGACCTTCACCAGCGCCACCAACTATTCGGTCAAGCGCTCCGATGGCACCGACATGGGCTCGTTCAGCACCACGACCACGCCACCGCCGGTGATCGACGGCTTCACCCTGGCCCTCAACGGCGGCGCCCTGAGCGCTGGCGACACCTTCAAGGTGACACCGACCCGTAACGCGGCAAGCACTATTCAGACGGTACTGACCGATCCGAAGAAAATCGCTGCGGCAGCACCGCTGACCGGCGTAGCCAGTGCCAACAATTCCGGCACCTTCACCCAGCCGACCCTGACCGATTCGATCAACATCTACAACCCGGCGTCGCAGACCGAGTTGCAGAATGCGCTCAAATATTCGACGCCGGTCAAATTGGTCTTTGGTGCGGTCGCCAGCGGCAGCCAGTCGTACAACATGGTTGACGCCAAGGGCAACACCATCGGTTCGGGCACCATCGTGCCGGGGCAGGCCAACACCTTGAACCTCAAGGTCGGCATGGTCGACTCCACCGGTGCGCCGGTGATGGACACCACTGTCACGCCGAACGTGCAGAAGACGTTCACCGTACAGACCACCGTGGGCGCGACGCCGAAGTCCGGCGAAACCTTCACCATCAACCTGACCGGCGCGGCCTCTTCGGACAACCGCAACGCACAGGCACTGGTTGGCCTGCAGACCAAGCAGACCGTGGACACCGGCAGCGGCAGCAAAGGCATCAGCCTGACCGACGCCTACAACAAACTGGTGACCAACGTCGGTACCAAGGCTGCGCAGAGCAAGTCCGACAATGACGCCACCTCGGTGATCCTCGATCAGGCCAAGGGCGCGCGCGACTCGTTGTCCCAGGTCAACCTCGATGAAGAGACCGGCAACCTGGTCAAGTATCAGCAGTACTACACAGCGTCTTCGCAGATCATCAAAGCTGCGCAGGAAACTTTCGCCACGCTGATCAACAGTCTTTAAGGAGTCGTAATTCATGCGCATTTCCACCGCCCAGTATTACGCGACGCAAGCTGCTCAATATCAGCGCAACTACAGCAAGACGGTCGCGACCGCCAACGAAGCGAGCAGTCTGCAGCGCATCAACACGGCAGCGGACGATCCGATCGGCGCTGGCCGTCTGCTCAAGCTGGGTCAGCAAAGTGCGATGCTCGACCAGTATCAGGGCAACATCGACACCACCAAGAGTGCGCTGACCGTGCAGGAGTCCACGTTGAACTCCATCACCACGGCTCTGCAGCGCGCCAAGGAAATCGGCCTGGCGGCCAACAACGGTATCGCCACCGACGATAACCGCAAGGCTTATGCCGCGGAGCTGAGCCAGATCCAGCAACAAGTGCTGGGCCTGATGAACTCCAAGGACGCCAACGGCAACTATCTGTTCTCCGGTTCCAAGACCGATACCGCGCCGTACTCGCAAAATGTTGACGGCACCTACACCTACAACGGTGACCAGACCCAGATCAACCTGGGCATTGGCGATGGCATGTCGGTCGCGACCAATACCACCGGTTGGGACGCGTTCCAGCAGACCATCAACACCAGCCGCACCCAGACCACCATGACCGCTCCGGCGGTGGATGACGGTCGTGTAGTGCTGTCCAACGGTACGGTCGGCACCGCGGCGACCTACAACGCCAAGTTCACCGGCGGCCAGCCGTACACCGTCAGCTTTCTCAGCAGCACTCAGTTGAAAATCACTGATGCCCTGGGCAACGACGTGACGTCCGAGGCCAGCCAGAACGGCTTGATCAGCAACAGCAACGGTGCCAACCAGACCGTGAGCTTCCGTGGCGTCGACATGAAGTTGAACATCAACCTCAAGGCCGGCGACACCAACCCGGACGCGGTCATCGCCGGTCACAGCTTCCAGCTGTCGGCCACGCCTGACTCGTTCACCACCGCGCGCAGCCCGGGCAACCCGTCGACCGCGGTTATCACCGGCTCCAGCGTGACCAACCAGGCGGCCTACAGTGCGGCCTTCCCGTCAGGCGGCGGCGCGGTGCTGAAGTTCACCAGCGCCACCGATTTCGACCTGTACGCGGCCCCCGTGACCGCTGACAGCAAGCCAGTGTCGTCGGGCACCATGGTCGGCAGCAACGCCACGGCCGCCGGTGTGACCTTCGCCATTGGCGGTACGCCGGGTGCGGGCGATCAGTTCTCGATTCAGTCCAACAACCACCAGACCCAGAACGTGCTCGACACCCTGGGCCAGATGGTCACCGCGCTGAACCTGCCGGTCGATGGTGATCCGGTGGTCAAACAGCAATTCCAGGGGGCCATGGAGGCGGCGCTGGGCAACATCGACAGCGCCTCCAATCAGATTGGCGCGGCAGTGACCTCGATCGGTGCTCGCGGGCAATCGCTGGATGACCAGGACACCACCAACCAGAGCCTGATCCAGGCCAACACCACGACCCAGGGTTCGATCCGTGATTCGGATCCGGCCGAGGTGATGACCCGCCTGACGTTGCAGCAGACCATGCTGCAAGCCTCGCAACTGGCGTTCAGCAAGATCAGTCAGTTGGGTCTGTTCAACAAGATCTGACGTTGGACGGGCGCCCCGGCGCCCGTTTGTCTCGTCCCTCAGTCATGTTTTTTTGCGGTTTCATGGGCTCGCTTTACCGAGCGGGCTCGTACCGCCTGTGAGCCCGCCGTGAATCCACTTCCTCTCGTCAGTCTGGTCATTCCCGCCTTCAACCCGCGCTTCTTCGAGCGGACCTTGAACAGTGCGGTGAGCCAGACTTATGGCCAACTCGAAATCATTGTGTGCGACGACAGTCGCGGCATCGAGATCGAAGCCATCACAGCGTCTGTGACCGAACAGACGGGTGTGGCCGTACGCTACGTGCGCAATCCACGGACGCTGGGGCTGGTCGACAACCTCAAGGCTTGTCTCGAGCAGGCGCAGGGCGAGTACATCAAGTTTCTGTGCGATGACGATCTGCTCTATTCCGCCTGCATCGAGCAGCAGGCCCATGAGATGCAGCGTGAAGAAGTCAGCCTGGTGGTGGCGCAACGGCTGCTCTGGGACGCAAACGACATCATTCTGCCGGCGCGCATTGAAAACACGCCGTTGTCGCCAGTCAGTGGGTTGCTCAAGGGCGACGACGTACTGGGCATCTTTGAAAAATTCCCGGTCAACGTGCTCGGTGGCTTCAGCAATGCGCTGATGCGTCGTGCCGACGTCGTCGAGCTGTTGCCGGCATTGACCGAGGACGGCGCCTGCTTCGTCGCGACGCTGGATTTTGCCCTGTACGTCTGCCTGCTGCGGCGTGGCAATCTGGCGGTTTCCAACAGCGTACTCAGCGCCGAGCGCCTCTACCCGGAGCGTCTGAGCGCACAGCAACCGATGAAGGATGCTGCGGAAGTCGAACGCGAGTGGATTTCGCAAATGCTCAAGGCGCGCAGCGGTGAATCGGCGCCTGCGCCGGGATGGGTGCGTTATGTTCCGTTGTCCCGGGCGGATGAGTTGCCCCGGGTCTGGCAAGAGTTGCCCCTGAGCCGAACCCTGGGTTCCAAGCAGAGCCGTCAGGAGTGGGGAGTCGGCGTCAACAGCTTCAGCTTCGGCGAACTGTACGCGCAGTGGCTGGCGTGCCGGGTGCTCACCGAGCAGCAGCGCCACTGGTTGCCGGAAACGCTTGCCAGTTGGCCCTGCCAGCCGCGCATTGTGCCGATCATCATTGACGGGCAGGGCAGTCGCGATGGCCTGGAGCGCACATTGGAGGCGCTCGCCGCGCAGGATTATCCGCCAGAGCTGATCCTGGTCCTGTCCGTTTCGTGTGCCGAGGCGCGCCTTGATGGGCGCGTGTTCCACATGCCGTTGCAGGATGACGGGCTGGAGCAGATCAATACGTTGCTGCCGCAGCTCGAAGGGGCCGACTGGTTTTATCTGTTGCAGCCAGGTGATCGTCTGGTGGCGCCGGCGTTGCTGGTCATGGCCGACCGGATCGCGCACACCCCAACCCTGACATGTCTGTACAGCGACGAAGGCAGCCTGCGCAGCGGCGAGTCGGCAGAGCCTGCGTTCAAACCGGATTTCAACCTCGACCTGATGCGCAGTTATCCCTATGTCGGGCGCGCCCTGGCATTCAAGCGCGAGCGATTTCTGGCGCTCGGCGGCTTTGCGCCGACGTTTGCCGAACTGGCACCGCATGATGCGCTGTGGCGGATGGTCGAGAACGACGGCTTGCACGTCGTGGGGCACATCGCTGAAGTGTTGCTGGAGTCCAAATTCGACCTCTCCCAGTGGCTGACCGAGCCAGGTGTCGTGGCGCAAAGCCCGCGGATTCTCGAAGCGCATCTGCAACGCCTGGGGATTGCCCATGACATCCGCCGTGGCGGCAGCGAACTGCTCAATCGCGTGGATTATCTTCATGCTCGACGCCCGCTGGTGTCGGTGGTGATTGTCACTCAAGACCAGACGGCTGCATTGCAGCGCTGTGTTGAAACGCTGCTGGAAAAGACCGCTTACACCGAGTACGAGTTGCTGTTGGTCGACAACGGCAGCGAAAGCGCCGAGGCGCGGGTGTGGCTGGACGGTATGGCGCAACTGGGCAGTGAGCGGATTCGCGTGCTGAGCTATCCGCAAAAGGGCAATGCGGCGGCCGCGCACAACTTTGCGGTCAGCCATGCGCGTGGCGAGTATGTGTTGCTGCTCAATGCTTTCGCGGTGATCACGCAGGCCGACTGGCTCGACGAACTGCTCAATCATGCACAGCGCCCGGAAGTCGGCGTGGTCGGTGCAAAGCTGTTCAATCCGGACGGTGGTGTGTTGCACGCAGGGCTGATTCTCGGGTTGAACGGACCGGTCGGGCTGCCGTTTTATGGCCAGCCCGTGCAATCGGACGGATATATGTTCCGCCTGCAAGCGGTGCATGACCTGAGCGCGGTTGGCGGCGATTGCCTGATGATTCGCAAGTCGGTCTTCGACGTTGCCGGAGGGCTCGACGAACAGGATCTGAAGCAGACGTTGAACGTCGTGGATCTGTGTCTGCGGGTCGGCCGCGAAGGCTATCTGGTGGTGTTGAATCCCTACGCCATGCTTGCAGTGGGCGCACGCCCGAGCGCCGCGGCGACGACTGAAGACGAAGCGCTGTTCGCCGAGGAAAGGGAAACTTTCTACCAGCGCTGGTTGCCGACCATCGCCCGTGATCCGGCCTACAACACTAACCTGACCCTGCAGGGTGTCGGTGCCACCAACTTCAGTCTTGAGCCTGGCCTGCGAACCGGTTGGAGTGCCTTTTCCAAAGCGCAGTTGCCGAATGTGCTGGTGGTGCCGATCAACGCCTCTGCCATCGGCCATTACCGCATGAGTCAGCCGATGATCGAGTTGCAGGCGGCCAACAGAGTCGAGGGGCGCATTTGCTACGGTTTGCCGTCGATCATTGATATCGAGCGCCAGTCGCCTGATGTGATCGTGCTGCAGGGGCGCTATTCGGAACACGCCATCGATGAAATCCCGCCACTGAAAAAATACTTCAATGCGCGACGCATCTTCGAACTCGATGACTACGTCATCGACGTTCCCCATCGCAATGCGCACATCCGCAACATGCCGAGCAAGCAGGACATGGAGCGTATGGTGCGACGTGCCATCGGTCTGTGTGATCGTGTGGTCGTATCGACCCAGCCACTGGCCAACGTGCTGTCCGACATGCACCACGACATTCGTGTCGTACCGAACATGCTGTCCAAGGACTTGTGGAGCCACTTGCGCAGTCAACGCCGCACCTCGAAGAAACCACGGGTCGGTTGGGGCGGCGGGACCAGTCACCACGGTGATCTGGCGGTGATCGCCGATGTGGTGCGCGAACTGGCCAACGAAGTCGATTGGGTCTTCTTCGGCATGTGCCCGGACGATCTGCTGCCGTACATGCATGAGTTCCACGGCGTGATTGATCTGGAGGTCTACCCGGCGAAGCTGGCCAGCCTGAACCTGGACCTGGCCCTGGCGCCGCTGGAGTTCCACGTCTTCAACGACTGCAAGAGCAACCTGCGTCTGCTGGAGTACGGCGCCTGCGGCTATCCGGTGATCTGCACCGACACCGAGGCCTATCGTGGTTATCTGCCGTGCACGCGGATCAAGACCAACAGCACGGACGAGTGGCTGCAAGCGATCCGCATGCACCTGGCCGATCCGGATGCCAGTTACCGCATGGGTGATGAGTTGCGTGAGGTGGTCCTGCGTGACTACGTGTTGCGTGGCGATAACCTGCGGTATTGGGAGTATGGCTGGCTGGCGGATTGATCGATTCGCGCACGGCCCCACTGAAAAAAACAGGCGACTTTCGAGTCGCCTGTTTTTTTTTGCGTGGCGAAAAGTTTTGTATCAAGCCCGATACTTTTTTTGGCGGCGGGCTCAAGCATCGGGATTTTTCTGTCGATACCTTTCCATGCGCTCAATTGGCACGGTCAGCGAAGACCGTCCGGCCAGTGTCTGAGGTGACCGATTTCCGGATTCGACAACAACGCAAGGAAGAAGCAAATGGCAGTAGTAAATGGAACGAGTGAAGCGGATGTCCTGTCGGGCACCGATGGCAATGACGAACTCCATGGACTGGAGTCCGACGATCAACTGCTGGCCAGTGCGGGATCCGACCTGCTCGACGGTGGTGAAGGTTTTGACACGGCGAACTATTACGCAATGGGTTCGGGAGTCAGCGTCGAGTTTGGCACTGGTGCGGCAACGGTCGCAGGGCCTGACGGCAAGGTCGATACGCTGGTGTCGGTGGAGAAGGTGGTCGGCAGTTACCACAACGACACGTTTACCGTTTCGGTGGGCGGGGTGACGCTGGACGGCAGCGGCGGTGATGATCTGTACATCGTCGACGCCGAAGGCGTGACCCTGATTGAAGAAAACTACGGTGGCTACGACGAGCTGCGCACCAGCCTCAACACAATCAAGATGGACCCGTTCATCGAGAAGCTGACCTTCACGGGCACGGGGGATCTCAAGGTTTACGGCAACGCCAGTGATAACGAGATCATCGGCGGCGCGGGCAATGACTGGCTGTGGGGTGGCGCCGGTGCCGACCACTTCGTCGGTGGCGATGGCTACGATACGGTCAGCTACAGCGACAGTCTCGAGGGCGTGCGCGTCGAAGACTTTACCAACTACGACGGACTGACCATTGCCTACGGCGATACCTTTACCGGTATCGAGGCGATTCAGGGCTCGGGGTTCGATGATGTGATTTATCGCCATCAAGGCTCGATGGTCATCGATGGTGCCGACGGTCATGACACCGTGAATTATCGTTACGCGTTCGATGTGGCCAACGTTGTGATCGGCGGTGGCACCAATGCAGCGGGCGATACGTTGCTTGGCGTGGAAGAAGTCATCGGTTCCACCGGTGCTGACCGCTTCACCGTGAACGCCAGCGGTGTGACGGTCGCAGGCGGTCACGGTGATGACGTTTATGTGATCAACAGCGCCGGCGTGACGGTCGAGGAAGACGACGGTTTCATGGGCGGAACCGATCACGTGTTCACCAGCCTTTCGGAACTGAAGCTGAGTGCGTTCGTGGAAAACCTGACCTATACCGGCACTGCCGACTTCACCGGCTACGGTAACGACGAAGCCAACACCATCGTTTCCGGTGCCGGCAATGACGTGTTGCTGGGCGGTGCAGGTGGCGATCGCTTCGAAGGCGGCGCCGGTATCGACACCGTCAGCTACGAAGACAGCACTGAGGGGTTGAGTGTCTCTCTCGGCTGGGGCCCGCAGAGCGGGATCGCTCTTTACGACACGTACATCGACATCGAGAACCTGCGTGGCAGCCATTTCAATGATGTGCTGCAAGGTGATTGGGGCGACAACATTCTGGAGGGCGGTGCGGGCGACGATTTCATTCAGGGTGGCGCAGGTGCGGACATTCTTTATGGAGGCCTGGCATCCGGTCTGGATGGCGAGGCGCCGCAGAACGATACGCTGATTGGTGGCGATGGCGATGACACCTATGTGGTGAATGCCCCAGGCCTGGTATCCATTCAGGATATGGCGAGCAGCTACAACGACACCTTGATCATGAACACCATTGCCAACCTCAGTCAGTTGAGCGTCACGCGCGTCGGCGACGATGCCTACCTGCACGGCGCCAATGACGGCAGCAGTGGTGTGCCGGCCAATGGCGTGAAACTGGTGGACTGGTATGTGGGTGGGTATAACAACATCGAACATCTGCAGACCGCTGACGGCCAGTCCTACGACCTGCCTGCCACGATCGATGGATTCGCGATGTTTGGCTGATCCGTCCGATTCATTGAAGTAGCTGGATGAAAGGGATGATTCCGGAAACGGACTCATCCCTTTTTCATGCCTTGAATTCCCGCCGACGCAGCGCTCGCGGAGCTGGCGCGTTTCCTGCAAGTCCCCCTCAAATCGCCATAAAACGAGCGCTCGCGGTCATCGCAGCGGCGCCGCAGGCGGCAAAAGGGTTAGCCAGACGGCCCGCATCGCTCAAGAAAGCCATGCGCAGCCCGGTGACGAACGAGAGGGGAGACGATGAAGGCAGTTATTTTGGCGGGTGGCCTCGGCACGCGCATCAGTGAAGAGTCGCACCTCAAGCCCAAGCCCATGATCGAGATCGGCGGCAAGCCAATTCTCTGGCACATCATGAAGCAGTATTCCGCTCACGGAATCCACGACTTCGTGATTTGCCTGGGCTACAAGGGCTATGCGATCAAGGACTTCTTCGCCAACTACTTCCTGCACACCTCCGACGTCACTTTCAACATGCGCGAGAACCGCATGGACGTGCATCAGAATTACAGCGAGCCATGGAGCGTCACCCTGATCGACACCGGCGAGGAAACCATGACCGGTGGCCGTCTGCTGCGTGCCGGTCGTTACCTCAAGGATGAAGAGGCGTTCTGCTTCACCTACGGCGACGGCGTTTCCGACATCAACATTGCTCAGCTCGTCGATTACCACAAAGCCCACGGTCGCCTGGCCACCGTCACCGCGGTGCAGCCGCCGGGACGTTACGGCGCCCTCGAGCGCCAGGGCGATCAGGTGCTGGGTTTCACCGAGAAACCGCGCGGCGACGGTGGCTGGATCAACGGCGGCTTTTTCGTGCTGTCGCCCAAAGTCCTGTCCTACATCGCTGGCGATGAAACCACCTGGGAAGCCGAGCCGCTGGCGCGTCTGGCTCAGGAAGAACAGTTGAATGCCTTCGAACACGAAGGCTTCTGGCATCCGATGGACACCCTGCGCGACAAGAACCACCTCGAAGCGCTGTGGCAGAGCGGGGAGGCCCCATGGAAGCAATGGGCCTGAGCGCGGATTTCTGGCGCGGCAAACGTGTGCTGGTCACCGGTCACACCGGTTTCAAGGGCAGTTGGCTGACCCTGTGGCTGCAAAGCCTCGGTGCGCAAGTCAGCGGTTTCTCGCTGGATCCGTCGACCGAACCGAGCCTGTATGAACTGGCGCGGGTTCACGAAGGGATCAACGATCAACGTGGCGATCTGCGCGATCTCGGCGCGTTGCTGGAGATCATCGCCGACACCGAGCCGGAGATCGTCCTGCACCTGGCCGCGCAGCCGCTGGTGCGTGAAGGCTATCGCGATCCGCTGGGCACATACTCCAGCAACGTCATGGGCACGCTGAACCTGCTCGAAGCGATCCGTCAGGTCGGTTGCGTACGCGCCTGCGTGCTGGTGACCACCGACAAGGTTTACGCCAACAAGGAATGGCTGTGGCCGTACCGCGAAGACGAAGCCCTTGGCGGGCACGATCCTTACAGCAGCAGCAAGGCTTGCTGCGAATTGTTGGCACAGTCTTATGCGGCGTCGTTCTTCCCGGCTGACAAGTACGCCGAGCACGGTCTGGCCCTGGCCACCGCGCGCGCGGGCAACGTGCTGGGCGGCGGCGACTTTGCCCCGGAGCGCCTGATT
The DNA here is from genome assembly GCF_020515535.1 of Pseudomonas sp. MWU16-30322. Classification (NCBI taxonomy): domain Bacteria; kingdom Pseudomonadati; phylum Pseudomonadota; class Gammaproteobacteria; order Pseudomonadales; family Pseudomonadaceae; genus Pseudomonas; species Pseudomonas sp. MWU16-30322. Next base: position 416,188 of record NZ_JAIWYL010000005.1, on the reverse strand, counting down.
CCCGACGTGCTCAAAGCCTGGACTGCCGACGAGCCGGTGACCCTGCGTTATCCGCAAGCCGTGCGCCCGTGGCAGCACGCGCTGGAACCGCTGGCCGGTTATCTGCAACTGGCGGCGGGGCTCTACGAACAAGGCCCGGAATACGCCGGGGCGTGGAACTTCGGCCCGGGCGAGGCGGACATGTGCAGCGTCGGCGAAGTGGTCGAACTGCTCGCCAGTCGCTGGCCACAGGCACGCGGTTTGCGCATCGAAAAAAGCGAACTGCACGAGGCTGGTCTGTTGCGCCTCGACAGTAGCCGCGCCCGTCAGGTGCTCGGCTGGCAGCCACGCTGGACCTTGCAGCAATGCCTGACCCAGACGCTCGACTGGCATCTGGCGTGGCAGAACGGCGATGACATGCGCAACGTCACTCTCGGTCAACTGAACCTGTACCGAGGCGCGCTGTGAGCGAGTTTTCCTTGAAACAGTTGCCGCTGGCCGGGCTGTTCAGCGTCCAGCACAAACGCTTCGAAGATCAGCGCGGGCATTTCGCCCGGCTGTTCTGCGAAGGCAGCCTGAGCGCGTTCGGCAGCGAATTTCATATCCGCCAGATCAACCATTCCTGCACCCGCGAGAAGGGCAGTGTGCGCGGTCTGCATTATCAAAACGCCAACGCACCGGAAGCCAAGCTGATCACTTGCCTGCGCGGTGAAGTGTGGGACGTGGCGGTGGATCTGCGCCCGGACTCCGAGACTTTTCTGCACTGGCACGCCGAGCATCTGAAGGCCGGCGACGGTCGCAGCCTGTTGATTCCGGCCGGCTTCGCTCATGGCTTTCAGACCCTGACCGACGACGCCGAACTGCTTTATCTGCACAGCGCCGATTACGCGCCGGAGCATGAGGGCGGTCTGTCGGTGAACGATCCACGGCTGGCGATTGCCTGGCCGTTGCCTGTCAATAATTTGTCAGCGCGTGATTCCAGCCATCCCGCGCTCGATCAACACTTTGCCGGAGTGCGTCTATGAACTGCCGTGGGTGCGCCGCACCGCTGAGTCTGCCGCTGATCGACCTCGGCACCTCACCACCGTCCAACGCCTACGTGCACGCCGAGCGCCTGGACCAGGCCGAACAATGGGTGCCGCTGAAGGTCGCTGTGTGCCAGCAATGCTGGCTGGTGCAGACCGAGGATTACACCCGCGCCGACAGCCTGTTCGACGCCGAGTACGCCTACTTCAGTTCGTTCTCCAGCACCTGGCTGGCCCATGCCGAGCGCTATGTCGCCGAGATGGTCGAGCGCTTTGCTCTGAACGCCGACAGCCGTGTGGTCGAAGTGGCGGCCAATGACGGCTATCTGCTGCAGTACGTCGCTGCTCGCGGTATCCCGTGTCTGGGTGTCGAGCCGACCCGCAGCACCGCGCAAGCGGCGCGGGAAAAGGGTCTGCAGATTCGTGAAGTGTTCTTCGGTCGCGACAGTGCAGCACAGTTGAAAGGCGAAGGCTGGGGCGCCGACCTGATGGCCGCCAACAACGTGCTCGCGCATGTGCCGGACATCAATGATTTCCTCGGTGGTTTCGCCACGCTGCTCAAGCCGACCGGCGTCGCCACTTTTGAGTTTCCGCAACTGCTGACGCTGATGGCCGGTGCGCAGTTCGACACGCTGTACCACGAGCACTATTCCTATCTGTCGCTGACCGCTGTGCAGACTCTGTGCGAGCGCAATGGTCTGGAAGTGTTCGACGTCAGCCAACTGCCGACCCACGGCGGTTCGCTGCGGGTGTTCGTGCAACGCCAGGATGGTGAGCGTCGTGCGGTGCAGCCGGCGGTGCAGCAACAGTTGCAGGCCGAGCTCGCTGCCGGGGTGAAAACCCCTGAGTACTACGCGACCCTCGCGCCGGCTGCCGAACGTATCAAGCATGAACTGCTGCGCTTCCTGTTGCAGGCCAAGGCCGACGGCAAGCGTGTGGTCGGTTACGGCGCGGCGGCCAAGGGCAACACTTTGCTCAACTACGCCGGGGTCAAACCGGATCTGCTGGCGTGGGTGGCCGATGCCAACCCGCACAAGCAGGGCAAGTTTCTGCCGGGCAGCCGTATCCCGATTGTCGCGCCGGCGCAGATCGATAGCGAAAAACCGGACTACGTGCTGGTGCTGCCGTGGAACCTGCTGCACGAAGTCAGTCAACAACTGGCGCAGGTGCGTCAGTGGGACGGGCGCTTCGTGATCGCCGTGCCTGAGATGAAAATCCTGTGAAAGTCCTGGTCACCGGGGCCACGGGCTTCGTCGGCCGGCATCTGGTCGCGGCGTTGCTCGCGCGTGGCTGCGCCGTGCGCGCGGTGGCGCGCAATTCAGATACGGCTGCGACCATGCCGTGGATCAACGACGTCGAATTTGTCGCGGCGGATATTCACGCGGCGGATCTGGACATTGCGGCGCTCACCGACGGTATCGACGTCCTCGCGCACCTGGCTTGGCCGGGGTTGCCGAACTATCGGGCGCTGTTCCATTTCGAGCACAACCTGATGGCCGACTACCGCTTTATCAAAGGCACGGTCGAGGCGGGTGTGAAGCAAGTGCTGGTGACTGGCACCTGCTTCGAGTACGGCATGCAAAGCGGCCCGCTCAGCGAAAATGTCGAGCCGAAGCCGAGCAATCCTTACGGTCTGGCCAAACACACGCTGCATCTGTTTTTGCAAAATCTGCAACAGGAAAAACCGTTCACCTTGCAGTGGGCGCGCCTGTTCTACCTGCATGGCGAAGGGCAGAACCCCAACAGTCTGCTGGCGGCGCTGGACCGGGCGATCGATGCCGGGGAGGCGTCGTTCAACATGTCTGGCGGCGAGCAGTTGCGGGACTTTTTGCCGATCGCCAGCGCCGCCGCTTACCTCGCCACGATCGTCCATCAGCGCGATTTCAACGGCGTGATCAATTGCGCCAGCGGTCAGCCGGTATCGGTGCGCGCACTGGTTGAACAACGGCTGCGCGAGCGCGGTGCAGCACTGAATCTGAACCTCGGCCATTACCCGTATCCGAGCCATGAACCGATGGCGTTCTGGGCCGTGACCGAGCGTTTGCAACAGCTACTGGGAGAGCCGCAATGAGGCACGAGTTGTATCGGGTTACCGACCTGCCGGTGTTGCAGAACCGCACCTTCGCCGACTCGGAGTCGGCCAAGGCTTCGGCCAGCGCCGACATGCTGCTGGTGCAGGATGAGCGCAGCGGCCTGATCTTCAACGCCGCGTTCAATGCCGACAAGCTCAGCTATGACGCTGACTATCAGAACGAGCAGGCCCATTCGGGCCAGTTCCAGAAGCACCTGAGCGAGGTCGAAGGCATCATCGCCAGGCACTTCAAGGGCCAGGAGCTGATCGAAGTCGGCTGCGGCAAGGGCTACTTCCTCGAGCTGCTCAAGGGCCTCGGTTATTCGATCACCGGGATCGATCCGGCCTACGAAGGTGAAAACGCCGACGTGATCAAGGCGCCGTTCACCCGTGGCCTCGGCCTGGCGGCGGACGCCATTGTCCTGCGCCATGTGCTGGAACACATCGAAGACCCGGTGAGCTTTCTGGCGGTGATCGCCGAAGCCAATCAGGGCGGGCAGATCTACATCGAAGTGCCGTGCTTCGACTGGATCCTCGAGCACAAGGCCTGGTTCGACCTGTTCTACGAGCACGTCAATTATTTCCGCCTCGATGACCTGCGCCGGATGTTCGGCACCGTACACGAGGCCGGCCACCTGTTCGGTGGCCAGTACCTGTACATCGTCGCCGACCTGTCGACGTTGCGCCTGGCCCCGGAGCAACCGGTGCCACGCCTGTCGCTGCCGGACGGTTTCACGGCGAGCCTTGAGCGCGCGGTGCAGATCATTCAATCCGCACCCGAGCAGGGTTCGGCGATCTGGGGCGCATCGTCCAAAGGCGTGATCTATTCGCTGTTCCTGCAACGCGCGGGTGTCGCGGTGGATCGTGTGGTGGATATCAACCCGGCCAAGCAGGGGCGTTATCTGCCGCTGAGCGGCGCGCGGGTGTCCTCGCCGCAAGAGGCGATGGATGCGCTGCCCGAAGGCGCCAACCTGTTTGTGATGAATTCCAATTACCTCGAAGAAATCAAGCGGATGACCGGTGGACGCTACGTCTATCACGCCGTCGATAGCGCTTCGTTCCAGTGACCATTGAGACTTTGAACATGACCGACAACAGCATCAACCAAGCCTTCGAAGCCGAGTGCCGCGAGCAGATCGCCCAGCAGGGTGACGACCAGAAACTCACTGGCCTGGCCCGTGATTTCTTCAACGAATCGGCCAAACACAAGTACAGCTACCACTTCTCGTGGATGGGCCGCCCGATCATCCAGTTGCCACAAGACATGATGGCGATGCAGGAGATCATCTGGCAGGTCAAGCCGGATCTGGTCATCGAGTGCGGCATCGCCCACGGCGGTTCGATCATCTACTACGCCTCCCTGCTGGAACTGCAAGGTCACGGCGAAGTGCTGGGCATCGACCTCGACATCCGCCCGCACAACCGTGAAGCGATCGAAAGCCACCCGATGGCCAAGCGCATCAAGATGATCGAAGGTTCGAGCATCGACCCGGCCATCGCCGCTCAGGTGCAGGCTGCGGCCAAAGGCAAGAAGGTCATCCTGGTGCTCGACTCCAACCACACCCACGACCACGTACTCGAAGAGCTGCGCCTGTACGCGCCGCTGGTCTCGGTCGACAGCTACTGCGTGGTGATGGACACCGTGGTCGAAGACATGCCGGCCGATTTCTTCCCGGATCGCCCATGGGGCCCGGGTGATAACCCGAAAACAGCGGTGTGGAAGTACCTGGAAGAGAACCAGGATTTCGAGATCGACCAGCAATTGCAGAACAAACTGCTGATCACCGTGGCGCCGGACGGCTATCTGCGTCGCGTTCGTTAATTCGCAACATCACCAAAGCGTTATCTCGGCGAGTCGCCGGTTGTGGAGAGAAGTTATGCAAGGCAAGTACAGTTCTGAACTGGCGCTACCGCTCAACGAGCTGTTGACCGTGGTGCTGATTACTCACAATCGGCCGGCGTTCCTGCGCCGGGCGGTGAAGTATTACAGCAGCTTGCCCTGCCGGATCATGGTGCTCGACTCGACGGTCGAGCGGCCTGAAGGGGATTTTTCCGCCGTCGATTATCACCATGTGCCGCAATTCGCCTACTGGGGCATGCAGGCCAAACTGGCTTACGGTGTGGAGCAGCTGACCACGCCGTATATGGTGCTGGCGGCCGATGATGACTTCATCCTGCACGATTCGCTGACCGAGTCCGTGAACTTCCTGCAGGCGAATCAGGACTACGGCATGTGCCACGGCTATTGCCTGATGTACCTGTCTCTGGCCCATGGCGTGAACTACTACCGTCGTGACAAGAAAGTCCAGGAAGACTATTCGTCCGAGCGGGCGCAGGATCGTGTCATCGATTATATGAGCCAGTACATTCCGCCGTTCTATGCGGTGACCCGTACTGACCTGATGAAAAACTGGCATTCGGTGTTGCCAGCGGGTACCAATTTCCAGTGGCAGGAAATTGGTCACGTCTATTACCTGCTGGCCAGTGCCAAGGCGCGGATCCTGCCGATGCCTTATGTGGTGCGCGAGATCAACTACGGTGTCTCCGAGCACAATACCGATGTGTATCACTCGCTGACCTACGCCGACGGCAAATCGGTCGCCGAGCGAGAAGCCTTTGCCGAGTTTCTTGCCTCCCTGCCAACTGCCATTCAAGGGCTCGACGCCGGACAGCTCAAGGCGTTTGCCCTGCAGAGTTTCGAGGCCATGGCCGACAGCTTGAAGACTGGGCGCGCGCTGACTGCAGAACTGATTTTCGAATCCACCTGGAACCAGAACCTCAGGCATCCTGATCGTCGTTTCGGCCCGTTGCAGTACGTCGAGATGCCGTTTTACAACCAGCCGTTCTTCGATCGTCTGGAGCAGTTCGAATTCATGCTGCACGCCATGCCCGCCGGCCGTATGCAACTGGAAGGACTTGAAGGCATATGGACTCGTCAGGCGCACTTGCTGCAGGCGCGCAACAACGATACCCCGGAAAGTGTGGTGGACCGTTTGTGGCAGGCGCATGACCTCAATGCTTTCAACCGGACCGTCGTCAAACGCCTTGCCGCACATCTCGACACCCTGGGTGAAGACGAAGCCGCCCAGTCGGTGAACGAATGGATTGCTCGACTTGAGGCGCTGACGGTTGAAGATCATCAGGCGGTCTTCGAAAAAATGAAGTCCGGTCGCCTGCTGCAGTGGCTGGCCGCGCGTGAGCCGTCGGCGCAACAGATCGAGTCGATCACTCGACAGCTGTCGGCCCATGACGGTGGCCCGCAGTTCGGCATTTTCCTGCTGGATCTGGATGACCAGATCGACAAGGTGCAGGTCTCGCTCGACAGTCTGCTCGAGGGGCACTGCAAAGCGTTCAAGATTGTGGTGTTCACCACGGGCGAACCGCCGGTAGCGACCACCGCGCAAAACACCCTGCACTTCGTGCGCGTCACCCAGAGCAACTATGTCGACAAGTTGAATCAGAGCGCCCAACAGTCACCGTGCGACTGGCTGCTGCTGGCGCAAGCGGGCGACGAGTTCACCGCTGGCGGCTTGTTGCGGGCCAGTCTGGAACTGATGTCCGCCGAGGGTGTACGCGCTGTTGCCACCGATGAAATCCAGCGCAAGGAAAACGGTGCGCTGGTCGACGTCTTCCGCCCGGGCTTCAATCTGGACCTGCTGCAAAGCATTCCAGCGCTGATGGCGCGTCACTGGTTGATTCGCCGCGAAGTGTTGCTCGAAGCCGGTGGTTATCAAGCGGACTTCAGCAAGGCACTGGAGCTGGATCTGTTGCTGCGCATCATCGAACAGGGCGGCATTGGCGGCCTGGCGCACCTCGACGAGCCACTGCTGATCACCCAGGCCTCGGTGCTGGAAGAGAATGCCCACGAACGTCAGGCGCTGCTGCGTCACCTGACCAATCGCGGATACAAGGCCAGGGTCACCTCGGCGACGCCCGGTACTTATCAGATTGATTACCGTCATGCCGAACAGCCGCTGGTGTCGATCATCGTCCCAGCCATCGACGACCTGCCGGCCCTGCGCCGCTGCCTGGAAGGCGTGTTGCTCAGAACCCGTTACAGCCGTTATGAAGTGCTGATTGCGGCGAATCCGAATCAGTCGGCCGAGGTCAATGACTGGCTGGGCACGCTTCGCAACCCCAAAGTCAATGTGCTGCGTGCCGATCAGCCGCTCGGTGAGACGGCGTTGTACAACGCCGCCAGCGAGCAGGCGCAGGGTGAATATCTGGTGCTGTTGGCGGCTGACAGCGAGGTCGTCAATCCGAACTGGATCGACTCGTTGCTCAATCACGCGCAGCGTCCGGAAGTGGCTATCGTCGGTGCCAAACTCGTCGATCGTGACGGCAAGATCGCTCATGCCGGTTTGATTCTTGGTCTGAACGATGGCGTGGGCTCGCCTTTCATCGGTGAAAAACATGCCGCTGAGGGCTACATGCAACGCCTGGCGGTCGAGCAGAATTATTCCGCGGTGTCGAAAGTGTGCCTGATGATCCGCAAAGAACTGTTCAACGTACTGGGCGGTCTGGACGAAGTGACGTTCGCCGATGGCTTCAGCGATGTCGATCTGTGCCTCAAGGCCGGTGATGCGGGTTACCTCATTGTGTGGACGCCGCTGGTGCAGGTTGTGCATCCGGGCCTCTTGCCGCAAGCGCCATCAGCGCTGGCTGCATTGCGTGAGAAGTGGGGCGGCGCCTTTGCGCAGGACAGTGCCTATAACGCCAACCTGTCCCTCATCGGGAAAGGTTTTGCCTTGGGTGAAAGCACGCCGGTCAACTGGCCACAGTTACTCGCTTGAGTCCGTCGGACAAGGAACAGGAATCAGCACATGTTCAACGGTAAATCGATCTTCATCTCCGGCGGCACCGGGCTGTTCGCCGACACGCCTGCGAAGGGTTCGGAATGATTCCCTACGGTCGGCAAAGCGTCGATGAAGCGGACATCGATGCGGTGGTCGCGCAGCTGCAATCGGACGGGCTGGTCAAGGGTTCGGCGGTGGAGCGTTTCGAGCGGTCGGATATCGATGCTGTGGTTGCAGTGCTGCAGTCGGACTGGTTGACCCAGGGGCCGACCGTCGAGCGTTTCGAGCAGGCAATGGCCGAGCGTTGTCAGGCTGACTTTGCGGTGGCGGTGTGCAATGCCACGGCGGCCCTGCACATCGCCTGCATCGCCGCCGAGCTCGGACCTGGCGATCGCTTGTGGACTACGCCGAATACCTTTCTGGCCTCGGCCAATTGCGGGCGTTATTGCGGTGCCGATGTCGACTTCGTGGACATCGATCCGCTGACCTGGAACCTTGATGCCGAGGTTCTGGCCAGCAAGCTCGAGGCCGCCGAGCAGACGGGAACGTTGCCCAAGGTGCTGGTGGCGGTAGCCTTTTCGGGGCAGAGCTGCGACATGCGGCGAATCGCCGAATTGGCTGAGCGTTACCGCTTCACTGTGATCGAAGATGCCTCACATGCCGTCGGAGCATCCTATGCCGGGCGACCGGTTGGTTGCGGCGAGTTCGCAGCGATGACCGTGTTCAGTTTTCACCCGGTGAAAATCATCACCAGTGCCGAGGGCGGCATGGTTCTGACCAATCGTCCGGAGCTGGCCGAGCGTTTGCAGCGTCTGCGTTGCCATGGCTTGACTCGGGATCCGCAACAGATGATCGGGCCCAGCCATGGCCTTTGGTATTACCAGCAGATCGAGCTGGGTTTCAACTATCGGATCACTGACCTGCAAGCCGCGCTCGGCCTTTCGCAAATGAGCCGGCTGGACGAGTTCGTCAGCCGCCGCCGGGAATTGGCGGCACGCTATGAACGCTTGTTGGCGTATCTGCCGGTGACGCTCCCGAGCGCGCAGGCGGGAGCCGATTCGGCCTGGCACCTGTATGTGATTCGCTTGCAGACCGAGCGTATCGGTCTCAGCCATCGCCAGGTGTTCGAAGGATTGCGCGCGGCCGGTATCGGCGTGAACCTTCACTACATTCCACTGCATTTGCAGCCGTACTATCGCGACCTGGGGTTTGCCGAAGGCGATTTTCCCGAGGCTGAGCGCTATTACGCCGAAGCGATCAGTTTGCCGATGTTTCCGTTGTTGAGTGATGAGCAACAGGATCATGTCGTCGAGCAACTGCGTCGTCTGACCCAATGAATATCGCTGCTATGAATGATGGGAACTTTGCAATGCGTGATCTGAGTGAGCAGGAGAAATTCTGGCAGGGCGAATTCGGCAACCGGTACGTTGACCGTAATGTCGGCCAGCCACTGGTCGCGGCCAACCTGGCGATATTCTCCAGGGTACTGGCGCGTGCCGGGCGGATCGACAGCCTGGTGGAGCTGGGGACCAATGCCGGCAACAATTTGCAGGCGTTGCGTCAATTGCTGCCCGGATGCGAGCTGTTCGGGGTAGAGATCAATGCCAGTGCCTGCGCCAGGGCGCGGGCGCTGGATATCGCGCAGATCTGGCACGGCTCACTGTTCGATTTCCCCCGGGATCGACAATACGACCTGACCCTCAGCAAGGGGGTGCTGATTCACCTGGATCCGTCGTTGCTGCCGATGGCTTATGCGCAGCTGTACGAGTTGAGCAGTCGCTACATCCTGATTGCCGAGTACTACAACCCGGTGCCGGTGGAGGTATCCTATCGCGGTAACAGCGGCAAATTGTTCAAGCGTGATTTCGCCGGTGAGATGCTTGAACGTTATGCTGATCTGCAATTGCTGGATTACGGATTTGTGTACCACCGCGATCCGCAATTTCCGGCGGACGATGTCACTTGGTTCTTACTGGAAAAACGCTCTTGAGCAATGTTGCAATCATCCCTGCGCGCGGTGGCAGCAAACGGATACCGAGCAAGAATCTGAAACTGTTCGACGGTTTGCCGATGATCGTCCACTCGATCCGTACGGCACTCAAATCCGGTTTGTTCGAACAAGTCGTGGTCAGCACCGATGACGCAGAAATTGCCGAAGTGGCGCTGGCGCACGGGGCACAGGTCCCGTTTCTGCGGCCGGCACGTCTAGCCGATGACTTTACCGGCACTGCGGCAGTCATCGTGCATGCGCTGCAACAACTGCCGGACTTCGATTACGCCTGCTGCGTCTACGCCACGGCGCCATTGCTGCAGGCGCGTTTCCTGCGTGAGGGCTTCGAACTGCTCGAGCGTGAACCGGAAAAGTCCTTTACCTTCTCGGTTTGCCGTTTCGGTTTCCCGGTGCAGCGTGCGCTGACGCTGGACGGGCAGGGCGCACTGACCGCGTTGTATCCGGAGTTTCGCAATGCCCGCTCGCAGGATCTGCCCGAGGCCTTTCAGGATGCCGGGCAGTTCTATTGGGGGCGCAGCGCCGCATGGCTCAGAGGTGATGTCCTCTACTCCTCGGCCAGCCTGCCGGTGATTTTGCCGCGGCATCTGGTGCAGGATATTGATAATGCCGAAGACTGGCAGCGTGCCGAATACCTTCACGCTGCACTCAAGGCAGGTGGGGAACTGCAGTGAAAGTCCTGATTCGCGCCGATTCGTCGCCAACCATCGGCAGTGGCCACATTGCTCGTTGCCTGCCGCTGGCGCGGGTGTTGCGCAAGCAGGGCAGTCACGTCGCGTTTGCCTGCCGACGCTTGCCGGGACATCGGCTCGACATGTTGCACGCCGAGGGCTTCGCGACGTTTGCGCTGCCGGATCGCTACGCCGATGAAGATCCGGATCAGGCCATCGAGTCGATGCTGCCGTGGCAGGCGGATATCGATGCACTGGCGACGCAGATGGAAGGACAACCCGGATTTGACTGGGTCATCGTCGATCATTACGGCCTCGACCATCACTGGCAGACCGCTGCCCGACGCTTTGCACCTCGGATTGCCGCCGTCGACGATCTGGCGACCCGGCAGTACAGCGTGGATCTGCTGCTCAATCAGAACCTCTCGGGACTCAGCGAAAACTATCAGCCGCTGCTGCCGGCCGGATGCAGAATGCTGCTCGGTCCACGCTTTGCCATGTTGCGTGAGGAGTTCTGTGGCCCGGCCATCGAGATCAAGCCTGTGGCGCGCCGGGTGCTGGTGAATTTTGGCGGTTTCGATGTGGCGCGCCAGACTCATCACGCGATGCTGGCGCTGGCGGATTTTTCGGCGCTTGAAGTGGATTTCGTCGCCGGTGCCGATAACCCGGCCTGGGCAGAGATGCAGGCACTGGCCGAAACCCGACCCCACTGGCGCCTGCACAGTTTCGTCAGCGATTTCCAGCAACGCATGACTGAGGCCGATCTGTTTATCGGCGCTGGCGGCGGCACCAGTTGGGAGCGTGCAGCCCTCGGCCTGCCGACGATCTGCATTGCGGTATCGAACAATCAGCAGGCCAATGGCGAAGTCATGGCGGCGGCGGGCGCGCATGTGTTCATGGGCGCCCGCGAGCAGGTGAGCGTCGAACAACTGCGCGATGCCGTCGGTTTTGTCGTCGACAATTTTTATCTGCGCCAGAGCCTGGCCGAGCGTTCGCGGCAACTGGTGGATGGGCGCGGTGCGTTGCGCGTGGCGGCGGCGTTGGCCGGTGCGGTGCTCACGCTGCGCGCGGCGACCCTCGATGATGCGCACTTGTTGTTCGACGGGCGCAATGCCGAGGCGGTACGTCGCTGGTCACTGGACACGGCTGCAATCGAGTGGCCGCAGCACCTGAACTGGCTGAATGCGAGCCTGCGCAACCCGCAGCGTCTGCTGCTGATCGCCGAGGCCGATGATGGTCCGGTTGGCGTGTTGCGTTATGACCTGCGCGGCTTTGAGGCCGAAGTGTCGCTGTATCTGCTGGAAGGACGATTCGGTCTGGGGTGGGGCAGGGCGCTGTTGGCGCGAGGCGAGGCGTTCGTTCGCGCGCGCTGGCCGCAGTTGAGCGCGATTACCGCTCAGGTGCTGCCGGACAATCGTCCCTCTTTGAATGTATTTCGTGACGCCGGATTCACCCAGAGTGCCTGCGCGTTCACAAAGGTTTTGAAGGATCACCCTGATGAGTAGTTTCAAGATTGGCGAACGTCTGATCGGCGCCGATGCGCCGCCGTTCATCATCGCCGAAATGAGCGGCAACCATAACCAGTCGCTGGAGGTGGCCCTGCAGATCGTCGAGGCCGCCGCCAAGGCTGGCGCGCATGCCTTGAAGCTGCAGACTTACACCGCGCAGACCATGACCCTCGATCTGGCCGAGGACGAGTTTTTCATCAAGGACCCGAACAGCCTGTGGACCGGGACTTCGCTGTACGACCTGTACGAGAAGGCCCATACCCCGTGGGAGTGGCACGCACCGATTTTCGCCCGGGCCAAAGAGCTGGGCATGCTCGCGTTCTCGACGCCGTTCGATGACACGGCGGTGGACTTTCTCGAAAGCCTCGACGTGCCGGCGTACAAGATCGCCAGTTTCGAAAACACCGATCTGCCGTTGATTCGTCGCGTGGCGGCGACCGGCAAACCGCTGATCATCTCCACCGGCATGGCGAGCATCGCCGAACTCGACGAAACCGTGCGTGCCGCCCGCGAGGCAGGGTGCAAGGATCTGGTGCTGCTCAAATGCACCAGCACTTACCCGGCAACGCCGCTCAACAGCAATCTGCGCACGATTCCGCACCTGCGTGAGCTGTTCGGTTGTGAGGTCGGGCTGTCCGATCACTCCATGGGCGTTGGCGTGTCCGTGGCCGCTGTGGCGCTCGGGGCGACCGTGGTGGAAAAACATTTCACCCTCGACCGTTCGGCAGGTGGGGTGGACGCCAGTTTCTCACTGGAACCTGCGGAGCTGGCCAGTCTGGTGGTCGAAACCGAACGCGCCTGGCAGGCCATGGGCCAGGTGCATTACGGCGTCACCGAAGCCGAGCGCAAGTCGCTGGTTTATCGCCGTTCGCTGTACGTCACCGTCGACATGGCCGCCGGTGAGTCCTTCACCGCCGCCAATCTGCGCGCCATTCGCCCCGGTCTCGGTCTGCCGCCCAAGCACACCGAAGCCGTCCTCGGTCGCTGCGCTCGCCTGGCGATCAAACGCGGCACGCCGCTGGACTGGTCGTTGGTCGAATAACCCGATCTGCACCCGATTCGGCAAAATAGCGTGACCTGCGAGTCATAACGCGCATCTTCACTGTATTGTATTGACCGGGGAGATGGGCGCCTGGCCGTGTATCGGTTCCAGTGATAGCCCTTTGCGCTCCCCGTGGCTGCCCTTTGTGGCGGCCGTTTTCTGTTTGTCGGCGCCCCTCGAATCCTTGCGAGCGGTGGTTTTGGGCTGTTTTTTATTGGGAAGCCGTAATGATTGGCATAAAAAGCATTGCGAGCTACGTTCCTGTAGCCGGCGTGGACAATTACGCACAAGGTGCAAAATTCGAGAAGGATGAAGAATTCATCCTCGGCAAAATCGGTTCGGCCTTCCTGCCGCGCAAAGACGCTGAACAGGAAACCTCCGATCTGTGCGTGGAAGCGGCCAATGCGCTGTTTGCCAGCAACCCTGAACTGAAACGTGAATCGATCGACGCGCTGATCGTCGTCACTCAGAACGGTGACGAAGAAGGCCTGCCGCACACTGCTGCAATCGTCCAGGACAAGCTCGGTCTGCCGACCAATGTCGCGGCGTTCGATATTTCCCTGGGCTGCTCCGGTTACGTCTACGGCATCTACGCGATCAAGGGCTTCATGGAAGCCGCCGGCCTGAAGAACGGTCTGCTGATCACCGCTGACCCGTATTCGAAAATCGTCGACCCCGAAGACCGCAACACCACCATGCTCTTCGGCGATGCCGCCACTGCTACCTGGATGGGCGAAGACCCTTCCTGGGCGCTGGGCAAGGCCAAGTTCGGCACCGACGGTTCCGGCGCACCGCACCTGAAAGTCACCGATGGCGTGTTCTTCATGAACGGGCGTCAGGTGTTCAACTTCGCGCTGCTCAAAGTCCCGGCGCACTTGCACGAATTGCTCGACGACTCCGGTCTGAAGGCTGATGACATCGACGCCTTCTGCATTCACCAGGGCAGTGCGGCGATTGTCGATGCGGTGGCCCGCCGTTTCGAAGGTGAGCCGGAGAAGTTCATCAAGGACATGGTCGAGACCGGCAACACCGTGTCGTCGAGCGTGCCGCTGCTGCTGGAAAAACACGTGCTCGATTCCGACTGGAAGCGCATTGCGATCAGTGGTTTCGGTGTGGGTCTGTCGTGGGGCTCGGCGATCATCTATCGTCCTTGAGTCCGGTCAAAAACGGCGGATACAAAAATAGCGTTCAGGGTTACCCTTGAACGCTATTTTTTTGCCTGAAGGGAGCGCGAGCCGGCATGAGCGAGTTTTTCCAAGCCAACTCCGAGGTTATCCAGCAGCGCTGGCCGGCGTTGTTCGAGCGGCTGATGGCTGAAGACAGTTCAGCGGTTCAAGCCGAGCTGGTGCAGGGTCTGGGTTCAACGCTGAGCGTAAATGGCATTCAACTGACCAGTCGCCATGACCGGGTCCACGAAGCCCGCATTCAGGCCGCCAGTCTGGCGCAAAAGCCGCAGCTGCATGTCTACGGCACTGGCTTGGGTGACCTGCCAACGGTGCTGCTGGAGCGCGCTGGCCTTGAGCGGTTGTACGTGCACATCCTCAATGGCGCGTTGTTCGCTCTGGTGCTGCAGTTGCTGGATCAGCGCCAATGGCTGGAAGACCCGCGCGTGCAGCTGTTCTATGCCGGTGATCTGTCCGACATCTGCACACCGTTTTTCGCCCTGCCGGCCGAGATGCTGCTGGCCGATGACTTCAACGCGAAGATCCGCGATCGACTGGTCAGCGAAGTGCACCTGAGCTTCAACAATCGTGAGTTCGATCCGCAGTTGCCGTTCATCCAGCAGCGTTTGCAGGACTGCTTGCCGGTGCTGTTGGGCGATGACGATGTGGCGCAGCTGTTCGGCACGGTCAGTGACCGGGAAATCTACGTGATTGGCACCGGGCCGACGCTGGAGGGGCATTACCAGCGTCTGGCGGCGGTGTACTCACAGACCGAGCGTCCATTTCTGATGTGCGTCGATACCGCTTACCGGCCACTGCGCGAACACGGGATCGTCCCGGATCTGGTGGTCACGATCGATCAGCGCATCAGCTTTCGGCACTTGCCGTTCGAGGACTCCGATGGCATTGCGCTGGTGTATCTGCCCTTGAGCGATCCAGAGATGCTGCGGGCATGGAAAGGCAAACGCTACGGCGGTTATTCGGCCAGCCCGGTTTATGCCACGTTGCGTGAGCAATACCCGCGCGGACAACTGCATGTGGGCGGCAGTGTGATACATCCGGCGGTGGACCTGGCGGTGAAGATGGGGGCATCGCGCGTTACCCTGTTCGGCGCTGACTTCGCGTTCCCGATGAACAAAACCCATGCCGGCTGGAATGATGGCGATCTGGGGCCCGGCGTCGATCAGGCTCGATATTGGGTACAGAATGGCAACGGCCAGCGGGTCAGCACGCAACTGAATTTTCGTGGCTACCTGTGTGTTCTGGAGCGTTATATCGCCGCACATCCGCAGGTGCAGTTTTTCAACAGCAGTCGGGCAGGCGCACTGATCGCCGGGACGCAGTTCAATCAGGAGTTTGTGCAATGACGACGATTGAGCAGTGCGTCGACGAATGCCGTCAGTGCGCCGGGCTGTTTCGCCTGGGACGTGATGTCGAGGCGGCGCTGGATATGGTCGATGTATTCGAGGGCGCGCAGCAGTTGCTGATCGCTGCGCCTGCGCCGATTCAGCAGGAGTGGGCCTTTGTACTCACGCACATGCTCGACTGTCAGGAGCGTCAGGACTGGTTGGGGCTGGCGGACTGGATGGAGTACGAGCTGATCGAAGTGTTGCAAAAAGCACGATCGGCAAAGTGAGCGACCGCACTGGCCCGCGGCTTTGCTTGAGGGTCGGTTTTATGGCGTCATTTTTTCGCAGGTGGGAGGGCGCTAAGCCCTTGTTTTCTCGGGGGTGGCAGGGTGATGGCAAATTTTTTTCAAAAAGCCCTCAAGCAACTTGCCAACCCGACGATAACTATTACGAAGGTTCTCTAGGCCATTCCAGGCGGTTGCCAGGGCCGGAAGCCGCAGTACCCAACCAACGAGGAATTCGTCATGGCTTTAACAGTAAACACCAACACCACGTCGCTGAACGTTCAAAAGAACCTGAACCGCGCTTCCGACGCTCTGTCGACTTCGATGCAGCGCCTGTCTTCCGGCCTGAAAATCAACAGCGCTAAAGACGACGCTGCTGGCCTGCAGATCTCGAACCGTATGTCTTCGCAGATCCGTGGTAACACCCAAGCCATCCAGAACGCCAACGACGGTATCTCCGTTGCTCAGACCGCTGAAGGCGCTCTGCAAGCTACTACCGACATCCTGCAGCGTATGCGTGAACTGGCTGTTAAAGCACGTAACGGCACCAACGGCACTGCTGACCAGACCGCTACCAACGCTGAATTCGCTCAGATGTCCGACGAGATCACCCGTATCTCGGCTTCGACCAACCTGAACGGCAAAAACCTGCTGGACGGTTCGGCTGGTACTGTGACCCTACAAGTTGGCGCAAACACCGGTTCGGCTAACCACATCGACCTGGTACTGAGCTCCAAGTTCGACGCCGTCAGCCTGTCGGTTGGTAGCGGTACTCTGTCCCTGACCGGTGCTACCGTAACTGGCGCTTCGCAGAACATCGACAACGCGATCACCGCAATCGACGCCGCTATCGCTGCAATCGGTGCAACTCGTGCCAGCCTGGGTGCTTCGCAAAACCGTCTGACCAGCACCATCCAGAACTTGCAGAACATCACCGAGAACACCACTGCTGCACAAGGTCGCGTACAAGATACCGACTTCGCCGCAGAGACTGCTAACCTGACCAAGCAGCAAACCCTGCAACAGGCTTCGACCTCTGTTCTGGCTCAAGCCAACCAACTGCCTTCCGCTGTACTGAAGCTGCTTCAGTAATTTCGGAATGAGTTTGGGCGGGAGGGTGCGCTGGTCGCGCTCTCTCGCTTTTTTACGTTAGGAGGTGATGAGCATGGACATGAGCGTAAAGCTTAACGTGTCTTATCCGGCTCCCAAGCCAGCGACGCCTGTTGCTGATAAGCCGTCGGAGACGCCAAAAGTTGCACCGGCCGACGCTCCGGTCGCTGACAGGAAAAGTCAGCAAACGGATGACGCCAAGTTGAAACTGGCCGTGCAAGAGATCGAGAAGTTCGTTCAATCGATCAAGCGTAACCTGGAGTTCTCGATCGACGAGCACTCTGGCAAGGTCATCGTCAAGGTGATCGCAAGCGAGACGGGTGAGGTCGTACGCCAGATCCCCTCCGCAGAAGCACTCAAGCTCGCAGACAGCCTCGCCAACGCAAGCCATGTGTTGTTCGACGCCAAAGTCTGATAGCTGGCATGAATAGTGTTTGTCTTTCTTGAATGACGCCTGGAAGGGTCAAAAGTCTGGCAACAATCTGAAGGGAGATGCACATGGCAAGTCCAATTCTACCGGGTTCCGGACTGGGTTCCGGCCTGGACATCGGCGCGATCGTGACCGCGCTGGTCAACGCCGACAAGTCGCCGAAGCAGACGCAGATCGATTCCGCGACCAAAACCAATACCCTGAAGATTTCCGGTGTGGGTACGCTCAAGAGTGCGCTGACTGCATTCCAGACCGCGATGACCAACCTGGGCAGCAAGACCAACCCTGCATTTTCCGGTTACACGGCGACCTCGGGCAATCCGACTGTTCTGGGCGTTACTTCGGATAACACCGCGGTCTCGGGTACTTACAGTGTTGTTGTGAATAGTCTGGCTACCGGTTCGAAAGTGGCCAGTTCATCCTTTGCCGGCGGTGCTGCCAGTGCCATTCCGAGTGGTACCCTGAAAATCAGTCAGAATGGCACTGATTACAATGTCACGATCCCGGCCAATGCGACCCTGCAAAGCACGCGTGATGCCATCAACACCGCTCAGGGTGTCAATGGTATTTCTGCCAACATTGTGACGGACAGCACGGGTGCTTCGCGCCTGGTGATCAGTTCGAGCAAGACAGGCGCAGGTTCTGACCTGAGCGTCAGCGGCATTGCCGGTCTGGAAATCGATGGCACCAAAACGATGGGTGCCACGCCGGCGGCGGGTGACTCCGGATCGGTAAATGGACTGGCCAAAGATGCGTCGCTGACCATCGATGGTCTGACAGTGAGCAGCAAGAGCAACACGGTGACCGGCGCCATCAGTGGTTTGACGATGAACCTGCTGACTGTCCCGAATCCGCTGGGCACGCCCGTTGTGGTGAGCGTTGACGCCAACACCAAAGGTCTGCAGACGTCCGTTCAGGCTTTTGTCGATGCCTACAACACTCTGAAGACCACTATCGACACCCTGTCCAAAGCGACGCCGGACGAAGATGGCAAGCTCACCGTTCAGGCCGCTTTCACCGGTGACTCCTTGCCGCGTTCGCTGATTGCCGATATTCGCAGTCAGTTGACCATGCCGAGCGGAAGTTCCACAGGTCCGATGGCCTATCTGTCGCAGTTGGGTGTCATGACCGACAAGCTGACCGGTAACCTGACGTTCGACACCGTTGCATTCAACAAGACCATGTCCACCCCGGGTATGACCGGTCAGGTCCAGCAGATGTTTACCGGTACGAACGATACCAATGGCCTGCTGGCGCGCATGAGCAAGGCGGTGGATCCGTATCTGAAGGCGCCTGCCGGTAGCCCCCCTACTGCCGTTGGCTTGCTCGATCAGCGCATGACCATCCTGAACAACAACACCCGGAATCTGACCAGTCAGCAACTGGCGCTGGATCTGCGTGTTGCCAACCTGACCAAGACGTTGACGGCCAAGTACAACGCCATGGACTTGCTGGTGGGGCAGATGAAAGCGACGGCCAGCAACATCACGTCGTTCTTCAGCTCGCTGAACGCTCAGCAGTCCGCGAAGTAACAGGCAATAACGACAAAAACCCGGCTACGCTTTATCGGCGTGCGCCGGGTTTTTGTCTTTTGATCTAAAGTTCTGTGATTCGTTGGCGATACACTGGTTATACGAGTCATTGTGGCAATGAGGTAGAACATGAACCCAATGTTAGCCCTTCGGCAATATCAGAAAGTCGGCGCGCACGCCCAGACCTCCGAGGCGAGCCCGCACCGTCTGGTGCAAATGCTGATGGAAGGCGGGCTGGCCCGCATCGCTCAGGCCAAGGGTGCCATCGAGCGCAAGGATATTCCTGGCAAGTGCACCTCGATCAGCAAGGCCATTGGCATTGTCAGCGGGCTGCGCGAAGGTCTGGATCTGGAAAAGTGTGCCGATGAATTGGCCGATCTGGACGGGCTGTACATCTACATGATGAAGCGTCTCGCCGAGGCCAACATCAACAGCGATCCGCGCATTCTCGATGAGGTCGCCGGCTTGCTGAGCACGGTAAAAGAAGGCTGGGATGCCATCGCTCCCGAGCCTGCTCCGCAGTTTTAAAGGAGAGCACCATGAGTCTTGTATTGCAGCGAATCGCAGATACCCGTGAAGCGTTGGTCAGCGCGCTGGCCGAACGTAACTGGGAGGCCATTGGCGAGCTGGATCTGGCCTGCCGTTCCTGCATGGAAGACGTCATGGCCGAGGCCTCGCTGGATGAGGAGGCCTTGCGCAATAACCTTGAGGAGCTGCTCCACGTCTACAAGGAGCTTCTTGAGGCGGCGATGGGTGAGCGGCAGGCGATAGCCAACGAGATGTCGCAGATCACCCAAGCGCAGAAGGCGGCAAAGGTTTACCATCTGTTTGGTTAATTAACCTCCAGTTAATCCAGACATGTGCGCCATAAATTTGACTGTGCACGGTTTTTTGACTTAACTAGTGGCTGTTTTCAGATTTCAGGCGTCTACAGGCACAAGGTGTCCTGCAAGCGTCTCGCTTGCCCCATTTTTCGGGCATTGAGTTGACTAGGGAAGTTGCTATTGCATGTGGCGTGAAACCAAAATTCTGCTGATCGATGACGATAGCGTCCGCCGCCGCGACCTGGCGGTGATTTTAAATTTTCTTGGCGAAGAAAATTTACCCTGCGGCAGCCATGACTGGCAGCAGGCCGTCGGCTCTTTGTCATCGAGTCGTGAAGTCATCTGTGTACTGATCGGGACGGTAAATGCTCCGGGTGCACTTTTGGGCCTGTTAAAGACACTCTCGACATGGGATGAGTTCCTTCCGGTTTTGCTGATGGGCGATAATTCTTCCGTCGACCTGCCGGAAGACCAGCGCCGCCGGGTGCTTTCGACCCTTGAAATGCCGCCCAGCTACAGCAAACTGCTCGACTCCCTGCACCGTGCCCAGGTCTATCGCGAGATGTACGACCAGGCCCGCGAGCGCGGCCGTCATCGCGAACCCAATCTGTTCCGCAGCCTCGTCGGCACCAGTCGGGCGATCCAGCACGTCCGGCAGATGATGCAGCAAGTGGCTGATACCGACGCCAGCGTGCTGATCCTCGGCGAGTCCGGCACCGGCAAGGAAGTGGTTGCGCGCAACCTGCATTACCACTCCAAGCGTCGCGACGCGCCATTCGTGCCGGTCAACTGCGGGGCGATCCCGGCAGAGCTGCTGGAAAGCGAACTGTTCGGCCACGAGAAGGGCGCCTTCACCGGTGCGATCACCAGCCGTGCCGGGCGTTTCGAACTGGCCAATGGCGGTACGCTGTTCCTCGACGAAATCGGCGACATGCCGCTGCCGATGCAGGTCAAGCTGCTGCGCGTCCTGCAGGAGCGCACCTTCGAGCGCGTGGGCAGCAACAAGACCCAGAGCGTCGACGTGCGCATCATTGCCGCGACCCACAAGAATCTCGAAAGCATGATCGAGATCGGCACCTTCCGCGAAGACCTCTACTATCGCCTGAACGTGTTCCCGATCGAGATGGCGCCGCTGCGTGAGCGCGTCGAAGACATTCCGCTGCTGATGAACGAACTGATCTCGCGCATGGAACACGAAAAGCGCGGCTCGATCCGTTTCAACTCGGCGGCGATCATGTCGCTGTGCCGTCACGGCTGGCCGGGCAACGTCCGTGAGCTGGCGAACCTGGTCGAGCGCATGGCGATCATGCATCCGTACGGGGTGATCGGCGTGGTCGAGTTGCCGAAGAAATTCCGCTACGTCGACGACGAAGACGAGCAGATGGTCGACAGTCTGCGCAGCGATCTCGAAGAGCGCGTGGCCATCAACGGCCACACCCCGGACTTCACCGCCAACGCGATGCTGCCGCCGGAAGGTCTGGACTTGAAGGACTACCTCGGTGGTCTGGAGCAGGGCCTGATCCAGCAGGCGCTGGACGACGCCAATGGCATCGTGGCGCGTGCCGCCGAACGCCTGCGCATTCGTCGCACCACGCTGGTGGAGAAGATGCGCAAGTACGGCATGAGCCGGCGCGAAGGTGACGAACAGGCGGATGATTGACGCCTGTTTTTCAATGCCTTCATTTATAAGCAGTTTTTTTTAGGCACGGGTATTGCTACATCCCTCGCAACGTTCCGTTTAACTGACGGTCAGCCAAGCGAGAGAACACAATGCCCCACGCCCAGATGTCTTCTGCCTCCAATGCCGAGGGGCAGCCGTCGTCCTTAGAGCAGACGAGCCGCCTGGGTCTTGAGCAGGCGTTCGCGCTGTTCAATCAGATGTCCAGCCAGTTGACCGATTCCTACAGCATGCTTGAAGCCCGGGTCACCGAGCTCAAGGGCGAACTGGCCGTGGTCAGCGCTCAGCGCATGCAGGAGCTGGCAGAAAAAGAACGCTTGGCCAACCGTCTGCAAAACCTCCTTGATCTGTTGCCAGGTGGCGTCATCGTGATTGACGGCCACGGCATGGTTCGCGAAGCCAATCCGGCGGCGATCGACTTGCTCGGGCTGCCACTGGAAGGCGAATTGTGGCGTCACGTCATCGCCCGCTGCTTTGCCCCGCGTGAAGACGACGGTCATGAAATCTCTCTGAAAAACGGTCGACGCCTGTCGATTGCCACGCGCTCGCTGGATGCCGAGCCGGGGCAGTTGGTGTTGCTCAACGACCTGACAGAAACCCGTCATCTGCAGGATCAACTGGCGCGCCATGAGCGTCTGTCGTCGCTGGGGCGGATGGTCGCCTCGCTGGCTCATCAGATCCGTACGCCGCTGTCCGCCGCTTTGCTCTATGCCAGTCATTTGACTGAGCAGGAGCTTCCGGTCGCCACTCAACAGCGCTTTGCCGGCCGCCTCAAAGAGCGCCTGCATGAGCTGGAACATCAGGTGCGCGACATGCTGGTGTTCGCCCGTGGCGAGCTGCCGCTGACCGACCGGATTACTCCGAACGCCCTGATGCAGTCGCTGCAAGCGGCGGCGCTGACCCATGTGCAGGATTTGCCCATTCGTTGGCAGTGCGACAGCCATGCCGGCGAATTGCTGTGCAACCGCGACACGCTGGTCGGGGCGATTCTCAATCTGATCGAAAACGCGATTCAGGCCAGCGATGGCAACGTGCGCCTGAAAGTGCATTGCTACAGCCGCGACAACAGCCTGCGCCTGTGTGTCAGCGACAGTGGCAGCGGTATTGATCCGGCGGTGCTGGAGCGTCTCGGTGAACCATTTTTCACCACCAAAGTGACCGGTACCGGGCTTGGCCTGACCGTGGTCAAGGCCGTGGCGCGGGCACATCAGGGAGAATTGCAGCTGCGCTCGCGAGTCGGGCGCGGCACGTGCGCGCAGGTGATCCTGCCGCTGTTTTCCGCTGTACACGGAGCTGAGTAAACGTCATGGGCATCAAGGTTTTGCTGGTCGAGGATGACCGCTCGTTGCGCGAAGCGCTGGCCGATACGCTGCTGCTGGCGGGGCACGACTACCAGGCGGTCGGCAGTGCCGAAGAGGCGTTGCAGGCGGTCGAGCGCGAGGCGTTCAGTCTGGTGGTCAGCGACGTCAACATGCCTGGCATGGACGGCCATCAACTGCTCGGTTTGCTGCGTGCGCGGCAGCCGCAATTGCCGGTGTTGCTGATGACTGCCCATGGCGCGGTCGAACGCGCCGTGGATGCGATGCGTCAGGGCGCGGCGGATTATCTGGTCAAGCCATTTGAACCCAAGGCCCTGCTGGACCTGGTGTCGCGGCATGCCCTGGGTAGTGTCAGCGTTGCTGACGGTGAAGGTCCGGTGGCGGTCGAGCCGGCCAGTGCGCAGTTGCTCGAACTGGCCGCGCGGGTGGCGCGCAGTGATTCCACGGTGCTGATCTCCGGCGAATCCGGTACAGGCAAAGAAGTGCTGGCGCGCTACATCCACCAGCAATCCCACCGTGCCAGCCAGCCGTTCATTGCGATCAACTGCGCGGCGATTCCCGACAACATGCTTGAAGCGACGCTGTTCGGTCACGAGAAGGGCTCGTTCACCGGCGCCATCGCGGCGCAGGCCGGCAAGTTCGAGCAGGCCGATGGCGGCACCATTCTGCTCGACGAGATTTCCGAAATGCCCTTGGGCCTGCAAGCCAAGTTGCTGCGGGTGTTGCAGGAGCGCGAAGTCGAGCGCGTCGGTGCGCGCAAACCGATCACCCTGGATATTCGCGTGGTCGCCACCACCAACCGTGATCTGGCCGGCGAAGTGGCGGCGGGGCGTTTCCGTGAAGACCTTTTTTACCGTTTGTCGGTTTTCCCCCTGGCGTGGCGTCCACTTCGCGAGCGCACTGCCGATATCTTGCCGCTGGCGGAGCGGTTGCTGAACAAACACGTCAATAAAATGAAGCATGCGGCGGCGAAACTTTCGCCAGAGGCCCAGGCTTGCCTGACCCACTACCCGTGGCCGGGTAACGTGCGTGAGCTGGATAACGCGATTCAACGGGCGCTGATTCTGCAGCAGGGCGGTTTGATCCAGCCGCAGGATTTCTGCCTGACCGGCGCTGTGACGTTTAGCGCAGCGCCGGCCGTAGTGCCGGTGCAACCGTTGGTGCGCGAGATTGAAGTCGAGGCCGAGTCCGCCGGTGCGCTGGGCGATGACCTGCGTCGCCGGGAGTTCCAGATGATCATCGACACCCTGCGCACCGAGCGTGGTCGGCGCAAGGAAGCCGCGGAAAAACTCGGTATCAGCCCGCGTACCCTGCGCTACAAACTGGCGCAAATGCGGGATGCCGGGATGGACGTCGAAGGCTATCTGTTCGCCACCTGAAAATTGTCGCAAGTCAATTGTGGGAGCGGGCTTGCTCGCGAAAGCGCAGGGTCAGTTGCGAAAATATCGACTGACTCTCCCTCTTCGCGAGCAAGCCCGCTCCCACAGTGGTTTCGCGGTGCCTGGACCTGACGCGGTGCCTTGATGGGCTTTTATAGAGTAAGTCCGCCGAGCTGGCACCCTTGTTGCTAATACCTGTGTACCCGCCGAGTGAGTGTCAAAAAATTGCGGGCCGCCCAAGAGAGTAGACCATGAGCCAAGGTATTGAATTTAATCGGTTGATGATGGACATGAAGGCCATGAAAATGGACGCCATGGCCACGCCGAAATCGACTGCCGCCGTCCCTGAACTGGCAGGCAGCAGCTTTTCCGACATGCTCGGTCAGGCCATCAACAAAGTCAGCGATACCCAGCAGGCGTCGACTCAGTTGGCCAACGCATTTGAAATCGGCAAGAGCGGCGTCGATCTGACGGACGTGATGATCGCCTCGCAGAAAGCCAGCGTGTCGTTCCAGGCTCTGACCCAGGTGCGCAACAAGCTGGTTCAGGCTTATCAAGACATCATGCAGATGCCGGTTTAAGGACGAGATTGAGTCATGGCAGAAGCAGTCGCCGATAACGTTCCGGCCAAGGCCACCCCGATAGACGGCAAACCGCCGCTGTTCGGCCTGTCCTTCCTGGAAAACCTCTCCGAGATGACCATGCTGCGTCAGGTGGGCCTGTTGGTCGGCCTGGCTGCGAGCGTGGCGATTGGCTTTGCCGTGGTGCTGTGGTCGCAGCAGCCGGATTACCGTCCGTTGTACGGCAGCCTTGCCGGCATGGACGCCAAGCAGGTCATGGACACCCTGGCCTCCGCCGACATTCCTTACACCGTCGAGCCGAACTCTGGCGCCTTGCTGGTCAAGGCTGACGATCTGTCCCGTGCGCGGATGAAACTCGCGGCCGCTGGTGTCACTCCCAGCGACGGCAACATCGGTTTCGAAATCCTCGACAAGGAACAGGGGCTGGGCACCAGCCAGTTCATGGAAGCGACGCGTTACCGTCGCGGCCTCGAAGGCGAACTGGCACGCACCATCTCCAGCCTGAACAACGTCAAGGGCGCCCGTGTGCACCTGGCGATTCCGAAGAGTTCGGTGTTCGTGCGTGATGAGCGCAAGCCAAGCGCTTCGGTACTGGTCGAGCTGTACTCTGGGCGTTCGCTGGAGCCAGGGCAGGTGGTGGCGATCATCAACCTGGTGGCGACCTCCGTTCCTGAACTGAGCAAATCGCAGATCACCGTCGTCGATCAGAAGGGCAACCTGCTCTCCGATCAGGCGGAAAACTCCGAAATGACCATGGCCGGCAAGCAGTTCGATTACAGCCGCCGCATGGAAAGCATGCTGACCCAGCGCGTGCACAATATTCTGCAACCGGTGCTGGGCAACGATCGCTACAAGGCTGAAGTCTCGGCCGACATCGATTTCAACGCCGTCGAATCGACAGCCGAGCAGTTCAACCCGGATCAACCGGCGTTGCGCAGCGAGCAGTCGGTCAACGAACAACGCACCGCCAGCAATGGCCCGCAAGGTGTACCGGGTGCCCTGAGCAACCAGCCGCCAGCGCCGGCCTCGGCACCGCAGACCACCGGTGGCGCGCAAGCCTCTACCGGCATGATTCAACCCGGTCAGCCACTGGTTGATGCCAACGGTCAGCAGATCATGGACCCGGCCACCGGCCAGCCAATGCTCGCGCCATACCCGGCGGACAAGCGTCAACAATCCACCAAGAACTTCGAACTCGACCGTTCCATCAGCCACACCAAACAGCAGCAGGGTCGCCTGAATCGTCTGTCGGTGTCGGTGGTGGTCGACGATCAGGTCAAGATCAACCCGGCCAACGGGGAAACCACCCGCGCGCCGTGGAGCGCCGATGAACTGGCGCGTTTCACCCGTCTGGTGCAGGACGCGGTCGGCTTCGATGCCAGCCGTGGCGACAGCGTCAGCGTGATCAACATGCCGTTCTCCGCCGAGCGCGGCGAAGTGGTTGCCGATATTCCGTTCTACTCCCAGCCATGGTTCTGGGACATCGTCAAACAAGTGCTGGGTGTGTTGTTCATCCTGGTGCTGGTGTTTGGTGTGCTGCGTCCGGTGTTGAACAACATCACCGGTGGCGGCAAAGGCAAGGAGCTGGCCGGTCTGGGCAGCGACGTGGAACTCGGTGGCATGGGCGGCCTGGACGGCGACCTGGCCAACGACCGCGTGAGCCTCGGTGGTCCGCAGAGCATTCTGTTGCCTAGCCCGAGCGAGGGTTACGACGCACAACTGAATGCAATCAAGAGCTTGGTGGCCGAGGATCCGGGTCGCGTGGCTCAGGTCGTGAAAGAGTGGATTAACGCAGATGAGTGATAACCGAGCCGCAACCGCCAAACTGAACAAGGTCGACAAAGCCGCGATTCTGCTGCTGTCCCTGGGTTCAACCGATGCCGCGCAAGTGCTGCGCCACATGGGCCCGAAAGAGGTTCAGCGTGTCGGTGTGGCCATGGCGCAGATGGGCAACGTCCATCGCGAGCAGGTCGAGCAGGTCATGAGCGAGTTCGTCGACATCGTCGGCGACCAGACCAGCCTCGGCGTCGGCTCCGACGACTACGTGCGCAAAATGCTTACCCAGGCGTTGGGCGAAGACAAGGCCAATGGCCTGATCGACCGTATCCTGCTCGGTGGCAACACCAGCGGCCTCGACAGCCTTAAATGGATGGAGCCGCGCGCCGTTGCCGACGTGATCCGTTACGAACACCCGCAGATCCAGGCCATCGTGGTGGCGTACCTCGACCCGGATCAGGCCGGTGAAGTACTGGGCAACTTCGACCACAAGGTGCGTCTGGACATCATCCTGCGCGTCTCGTCGTTGAACACCGTGCAGCCGGCAGCGCTGAAAGAGCTGAACCAGATTCTCGAGAAGCAGTTCTCCGGCAACTCGAACGCCTCGCGCACCACCCTGGGTGGCATCAAGCGTGCGGCGGACATCATGAACTTCCTCGACAGCTCGATCGAAGGCCAGCTCATGGACTCGATCCGCGAAGTCGACGAAGACCTGTCCGGTCAGATCGAAGACCTCATGTTCGTGTTCAACAACCTGGCCGATGTCGACGACCGCGGCATTCAGGCGCTGTTGCGCGAAGTCTCTTCCGACGTACTGGTACTGGCCCTCAAGGGTTCGGACGAAGGCGTCAAAGAGAAGATCTTCAAGAACATGTCCAAGCGTGCGGCCGAGCTGTTGCGCGACGACCTCGAGGCCAAAGGCCCGGTGCGCGTCAGCGACGTGGAAACCGCGCAGAAAGAAATCCTCACCATTGCCCGTCGTATGGCCGAAGCCGGCGAAATCGTGCTCGGTGGCAAGGGCGGCGAGGAAATGATCTAAGCCCATGGACAAGCATGACGATGTGACGGATCTGATCCGTGCCCGGGATGTCCGTGGTTTCGAATCCTGGGAAATGCCCAGCTTCGACCCGCCGAAACCGGAACCCGAGCCGGAACCGGAGCCCGAACCGCCGGAAATGGAAGAAGTGCCGCTGGAAGAAGTCCAGCCACTGACCCTGGAAGAACTCGAAAGCATCCGTCAGGAGGCTTACAACGAGGGCTTTGGCATCGGCGAGAAGGAAGGTTTTCACAGCGCCACGCTGAAGGTGCGTCAGGAGGCCGAAGTGGCGCTGGCGGCGAAACTCGCCAGCCTCGAGCAACTGATGACCCACCTGTTCGAGCCGATTGCCGAGCAGGACACACAGATCGAAAAGTCGCTGGTCGACCTCGTCCAACACATCACCAAACAAGTGATCAAGCGCGAGCTGGCCATCGACTCCAGCCAGATCGAACAGGTCATGCGCGACGCGCTCAAGCTGTTGCCGTTGGGCGTGGAAAACGTGCGTCTTTACGTCAATCCGCAAGACTTCGAGCAGGCCAAGGCCTTGCGCGAACGTCATGAGGAATCCTGGCGCATCGTCGAAGATGACTCGCTGCTGCCGGGCGGTTGCCGGGTTGAAACCGAGCACAGCCGTATCGACGCCAGCATCGAGACCCGCGTGACCCAGGTCATGGCCAAACTGTTCGACCAGTTACACGAACAGGCCCTGCACCCGGCTGCGCCGGATCTAAGTCTGGACATTCCTGAACAAAGCCAACCGGCGGCTGCGCCTGAAGAGCCGCTCGCGGACACCCCCGATGCGCCTTGAACGCACCAGTTTCGCCAAGCGCCTCAGCACTTATGCTGAAGCCACTGAGATCGCCGGCGCGCCGATTCTCGAAGGCCGCCTGCTGCGTATGGTCGGCCTTACCCTCGAAGCCGAAGGCCTGCGCGCTGCCATGGGCACGCGCTGCCTGGTGATCAATGACGACAGCTATCACCCGTCCCAGGTGGAAGCGGAAGTCATGGGGTTTTCCGGCAACAAAGTCTTTCTGATGCCGGTCGGCAGCGTCGCCGGTATCGCCCCGGGCGCCCGCGTGGTGCCGCTGGCGGAAACCGGTCGTCTGCCAATGGGCATGAGCATGCTCGGTCGCGTACTCGATGGCGCCGGACGCGCGCTGGACGGCAAGGGCGGGATGAAGGCTGAAGACTGGGTGCCGATGGACGGCCCGACCATCAACCCGCTCAACCGCGATCCGATCCACGTCCCGCTGGACGTCGGCATCCGTTGCATCAACGGTTTGCTGACTGTCGGGCGTGGTCAGCGTCTGGGTCTGTTCGCCGGTACCGGTGTCGGTAAATCGGTGCTGCTGGGCATGATGACCCGCTTCACCGAGGCCGACATTATCGTCGTTGGCCTGATCGGTG
Source organism: Pseudomonas sp. MWU16-30322 (assembly GCF_020515535.1). NCBI lineage: Bacteria > Pseudomonadati > Pseudomonadota > Gammaproteobacteria > Pseudomonadales > Pseudomonadaceae > Pseudomonas > Pseudomonas sp. MWU16-30322. Next base: position 387,217 of record NZ_JAIWYL010000005.1, on the reverse strand, counting down.
AGCGGGGTCGAGAAGTTAAAGAGTTCATCGAGCACATTCTCGGTGAAGAAGGCCTCAAGCGTTCGGTGGTGGTCGCCTCGCCGGCGGACGATGCGCCGCTGATGCGTCTGCGCGCGGCGATGTATTGCACGCGAATCGCCGAGTATTTCCGCGACAAGGGCAAGAACGTCCTGCTGCTGATGGATTCTTTGACCCGTTTCGCCCAGGCCCAGCGGGAAATCGCTTTGGCCATTGGCGAGCCGCCAGCAACCAAGGGTTATCCGCCCTCGGTGTTCGCCAAACTGCCGAAACTGGTGGAGCGCGCCGGTAATGCGGAGAAGGGCGGTGGTTCGATCACCGCGTTCTACACCGTGTTGTCCGAAGGCGATGACCAGCAGGACCCGATTGCCGACTCGGCGCGGGGCGTGCTCGACGGCCACATCGTGTTGTCCCGGCGTCTGGCCGAGGAAGGGCACTATCCGGCCATCGACATCGAAGCCTCGATCAGCCGGGTGATGCCGGCCGTGGTTTCGGCGGAGCACATGCAGCGCGCGCAGTACTTCAAGCAATTGTGGTCGCGCTATCAGCAGAGCCGCGACCTGATCAGCGTCGGCGCGTACGTCGCCGGTGGCGACCGCGAGACCGATCTGGCGATCAATCTGCAGCCGCAACTGACCCGCTACCAGCGTCAGGGGCTGAACGACAAGATCAACATGGGCGAGAGCCAGGCTTACCTCGAAACCCTGTTCGCGCCCGCGGCGGGTGGGTAACCGGCCATGGCCGTGAGCCGAGCTGCGCGTCTGGCACCCGTGGTGGAGATGGCCGAACAGGCCGAGAAAACCGCCGTGCAGCGCCTGGGTTACTTTCAGGGCCAGGTCAAAGTGGCCGAAAGCAAACTCGCCGACCTCGACGCCTTTCGTCTGGATTATCAGGAGCAGTGGATCGTGCGCGGCAGCGACGGGGTTTCCGGGCAATGGCTGCTGGGTTATCACGGCTTCCTCGCGCAACTGGACACCGCCATCGACCAGCAGCGCCAGAGCCTGGTCTGGCACCAGAACAACCTGATCAAGGCGCGCGATGCCTGGCAGCAGGCGTTTGCCAAGGTCGAAGGCCTGCGCAAACTGGTGCAGCGCTACCGCGAAGAGGCGCAACGCCTCGAAGACAAGCGTGAGCAGAAGCTGCTGGACGAGTTGTCGCAGCGTTTGCCGCGCCAGAACCCTTTTTAAGTTGTCCCAAACTCCTTGTGGGAGCGGGCTTGCTCGCGAAGGCGTCGTGTCAGTCACCACCTCGGTCAACTGACCGATTGCATTCGCGAGCAAGCCCGCTCCCTCATTTGGTTCTACGTTGCACCTTGCCCCTGGGTCTAGCAGATGCTAAACCTTGTACACGTTCGTCAATGACAAGGAAGCCAGTCAATGTCAGTCGTTACAGAAGTCTCTCCGGATGGTCAAAAACTGACGATTTCGGTCAAGGGGCGGTTCGATTTTGGGCGCCATCAGGAGTTTCGCGACTCCTATGAGCGGCTTAACCAAAAACCCGACTCCATCGTGGTTGATCTGAAAGAAGCCACCTACCTCGACAGCTCCGCGCTGGGCATGCTGCTCCTGCTGCGAGATCATGCCGGCGGCGACAACTCGGATGTGCGCGTGATCAACAGCAACTCCGACGTGCGCAAGATCCTCGCCATCTCCAACTTCGACAAACTGTTCGACATCAGTTGACGGCCATGCAGGCGCAAGAACCGCTGACGATCCTGATCGCCGAAGACAGTGCCGCTGATCGCCTGCTGCTTTCCACTATCGTCCGGCGTCAGGGGCATGAAGTGCTGACGGCGGCCAATGGCGCTGAAGCGGTTGAGGTCTTTCGCCGGCAACAACCGCATCTGGTGCTGATGGATGCGATGATGCCGGTGATGGACGGCTTCGAAGCGGCGCAGCAGATCAAGGCGCTGGCGGGGGAAACCCTGGTGCCGATCATCTTCCTGACCTCGCTGACCGAAAGTGAAGCCCTGGCCCGTTGTCTGGAGGCGGGTGGCGACGACTTTCTGGCGAAGCCCTACAACCAGGTGATCCTTGCCGCCAAAATCAAGGCGATGGACCGCTTGCGCCGCTTGCAGGCCACCGTGCTGCAGCAGCGCGATCTGATCGCCAAACATCACGATTACCTGCTCAACGAACAGCGTGTGGCCAAAGCGGTGTTCGACAAGGTGGCCCACTCGGGCTGCCTGAGTGCGCCGAACATCCGCTATCTGCAATCGCCTTACGCATTGTTCAACGGCGACCTGCTGCTGGCGGCTTACACCCCGGCCGGCGACATGCATGTGCTGCTCGGTGATTTCACCGGTCACGGTCTGCCGGCGGCGGTGGGGGCCATGCCTCTGGCAGAAGTGTTCTATGGCATGACCGCCAAGGGCTACGGCCTGGCTGAAACCCTGCGCGAGATGAACGCCAAGCTCAAGCGCATCCTGCCGGTGGACATGTTCTGCTGCGCGACCATGCTCTGCCTGAGTTTTCAGCGGCGCACGGTGGAGGTGTGGAACGGCGGTATGCCCGACGGTTATCTGCACCGGATTGCCAGCGGCGAGCGCGTGCCGCTGTCGGCGCGGCACTTGCCGCTGGGCGTGCTCAGCCCGCAAGCGTTTGACGACCGGACAGAAGTGCAAACCATGGCGGTGGGGGATCGGGTGTTCCTGCTGTCTGACGGTGTGATCGACACCACTGACGGCGATGACCGGTTGTTCGGTGTCGAGCGTTTGCAGCAGCTGTTTGCTGTCAACCGAGAGCCGGACAACCTGTTTGCCGAGATTGAACAGGCCTTGCTCGAGTTTCGCGGCGAGCCCCGTGACGACGTGAGCATGGTCGAGATCAGTCTGCTCGACGCGGCGCAGGTCATGCCGCCGGCGCCGGTGTATTCCGACAGCGGCCAGTCGTGTCCGCTGGACTGGTCGGTGAGCTTCGAGTTTCGCGGCGCTACACTGAAGCGCTTCAATCCTTTGCCGTATCTGCTGCAGTTGTTGCTGGAGGTACACGGGTTGCGCACCCAGAGCGGGGCGATCTACAGCGTGCTCGCCGAGTTGTACTCCAATGCGCTGGAGCATGGCGTGCTGGGTCTGGATTCCAGCCTCAAGCGCGATGCGGCAGGATTCGCGCGCTACTATGAGCAGCGCAATGCGCGACTCGAAGCCTTGCAGGACGGTTACGTGCGCGTGCATCTGCAGGTCCGGCCGCAAGGTACCGGTGGCTGTCTGGTCATTCGCGTCGAGGACAGCGGCAAGGGTTTTGACGTGGCGCGGGTGATGGAGCGGCCGGTGGACGGTGTCCGTCTGTCGGGGCGCGGGGTCAGTTTGATCCGGCAATTGGGGCATAACGCCAGATGGTCGGACGAAGGTCGCAGTGCTTGCGTAGAGTTTTTCTGGGAGGTTAAGGCATAATCCGCCGATTCTTGATCAAGGAGTGAACAAGTGACTGACCAACATGTGGATCGCGAAGTACTCGATGCGTTGCGCGAAGTGATGGAAGACAGCTATCCGGATTTGCTGGATACCTTCCTGACCGATTCTGAAAGTCGCTTGCATCAACTGCAGAAGACCGCCGATGCCAGGGTGTTGGCCGAGGTCGCCCATAGTTTCAAGGGCAGCGCCAGCAACATGGGGGCCGTTCGGCTGGCGACCCTTTGTCAGGCACTCGAGGCGGACGCCAGAAACAAAAGCCCGGCTGAAATCGTCGATCTGGTGGCGGACATCAGCAGCGAATTCGCCGATGTGCGACCTGTCTACGAAGACGAACGCCAGCACGCCCTGACCCATTGAATCCCGCCGTCCGGCGCTTTTCGCAAGCGCCGGACAAAACTGGCCCGACACTTGCAATAATCCCCGTCAACTGTACCTACGATCCCAGTGCAGCGGAGACCGTGTCATGCCTGCGACCCCCAATGTTCTTCTTCAATCTGCCGCTCAGGCCAAGGCGCAAGCCGCCGCCACGAAAACGCCGGTAATGGCTGCAGACACCGGGGACAAGGCCTCAAGCTTCGCTCAGGTGTTCGCCGATCAGGGCCCGAAAAAGGTCCTTTCGAACTCCGACAGTTCGTTGAAACCCGCGCGCGACAAGGTTGCCGACAACAGCGACAGGAAAGATCTCGGCAAGGATAAGTCTGCCGCCACGCAACAGTCCGTTGCCGATAGCGGCAACGCCTTGCCTGTCGACAAGTCTGCACCGACGACATCCGATGATCAGGCAGCTGCTGACAAGGCCGCCGCCGATGCTGCCGCAGACAACGCGCAGACTCCGGTGGCTGACACCACGCCGGTTGACCCGGCGCTGGATCCGGCGCTGGCGCAAACCGTGCAGCCACTGGTCGCGGCGCCTGTGGTGCCAGCACCGGTGGCTGTAACGCCGGAGCCGGTCAAGGCCGAAACACCGGTCGTGGCCGCAACCGTCGCGCCGGCAGTGGTCAAAGACCCTGCTGCGTCGACCGACAGCGCTTTCGACCCGGCGGCCGATCCGCTCGACTCGTTGCCGGCGGTGCGCATGGCGATGGAGCAGGGCGGGCACATTTCCGCATCCAGCCAGACACAGCCCAAAGCTACGCCGGCCCAGACTCAGGCCGACGGTGAATTGACTTCGGCGCAGAACTTCGCCGCCGGCATGGCCAGCATGCTCGACGTGCAGGCCGACAAGGACAGCACCAGTCAGAATGGTGAAAAAACCTTCAGTGGCCTGATCGACGATGGCCTGAAAGATCTGAAAAGCGCCACCAGTGATACCCGTGTCGATGATTTCGCCAACCGTCTGGCGGCGCTGACTCAGGCAGCCACACCGAAAACCGCGAACGCCGTACCGGTGAATCAGCCGATCGCCATGCACCAGAGCGGCTGGACCGAAGAAATCGTCAACCGGGTCATGTACCTGTCGAGCGCCAATCTGAAGGCGGCGGATATTCAATTGCAACCGGCGGAACTGGGGCGTCTGGATATCCGGGTGAACATGGTTCCCGATCAGCAGACCCAGGTGACGTTCATGAGCGCGCATCCAAGCGTGCGTGAAGCGCTGGACGGGCAGATGCATCGCCTGCGTGACATGTTCACCCAGCAGGGCATGGGCCAGGTCGACGTCAATGTCTCCGACCAGAGCCGCGGCTGGCAGGGTCAGCAGGGCCAGGAACAGGCGCAGCAGGGCCAGAGTGGCCGCACCAGCGCTGCTGGCGGACGTCTGGATTCGGCGGAAGAAGAGCTGACGCCGGCGGCAGTGGCGGAAGCCGCTGCGCAAACCACCAGCGTCATTGGCACCAGCGCCGTCGATTACTACGCCTGACACGACGCTGTATCCCTTGTGGGAGCGGGCTTGCTCGCGAAAGCGGTATGACAGCCAACATAACTGTTGAATGTTAAACCGCTTTCGCGAGCAAGCCCGCTCCCACATTTGTTTTGTGGTGCTCTCCAGATCAATCCTCCGACACTTCTGGCATAACACTTGCTCTTGCCTTGCCGTGCGACTGTGAAAACCCGATTAGTGACGGATTATTGGCATGGCGAAGAGCGAAGCAGCAGCTGTAAAAGACCCCGCGACCAAAGGCAAACTCAAGATGATCATCCTGATCGTGGTGGCTCTGCTGCTGGCGATCGGTGTGTCCGTGGGCGCTACCTGGTACTTCATGCACAGTGCTCAGAGCAAGCCTGCCGCAGCGGCCGAAGCCGCGCCGACCGGCAAGCAGCCAGCGATCTTCGAGCCGATGGCGCCGGCGTTTGTCGCCAACTACAACCAGAACGGCCGTCAGCGCTACATGCAGGTGAGCATCACCATGCTGGCGCGTAACCAGGCCGATCTGGACGCGCTCAAAGTGCACATGCCGGTGATCCGCAACAACCTGGTGATGCTCTTCTCCGGTCAGGATTTCGCCACGCTGGCGACCCCGGTCGGGCAGGAGATGTTGCGCCAGAAGGCCACAGCCAGCGTCCAGGAAGTGGCGCAGAAAGAGCTGGGCAAAGTGGTGATCGAACAGTTGCTTTTCACTAATTTCGTACTGCAGTAGGAACACGACATGGCCGTGCAGGATCTGCTGTCCCAGGATGAAATCGACGCGCTGTTGCATGGCGTCGACGATGGTCTGGTACAGACCGATAACGCTGCCGAACCCGGCAGTGTCAAAAGCTACGACCTGACCAGCCAGGATCGCATCGTCCGTGGACGCATGCCGACTCTGGAAATGATCAACGAGCGTTTTGCCCGTTATACCCGCATCAGCATGTTCAACATGCTGCGTCGCTCGGCGGACGTTGCCGTGGGTGGCGTCCAGGTGATGAAGTTCGGCGAATACGTGCACTCGCTGTACGTGCCGACCAGCCTCAACCTGGTCAAGATCAAACCGTTGCGCGGCACCGCGCTGTTCATCCTCGACGCCAAACTGGTGTTCAAGCTGGTGGACAACTTCTTCGGCGGCGACGGCCGTCACGCCAAGATCGAAGGGCGTGAATTCACCCCGACCGAACTGCGTGTAGTGCGCATGGTGCTGGAGCAGGCCTTCGTCGATCTGAAGGAAGCCTGGCAGGCGATCATGGAAGTCAATTTCGAGTACATCAACTCGGAAGTGAACCCGGCCATGGCCAACATCGTCGGCCCGAGCGAAGCGATCGTGGTCTCCACCTTCCACATCGAACTCGATGGCGGTGGCGGCGACCTGCACGTGACCATGCCGTACTCGATGATCGAGCCGGTGCGCGAGATGCTCGACGCCGGTTTCCAGTCGGACCTCGACGATCAGGACGAGCGCTGGGTCAATGCCCTGCGTCAGGACGTGCTCGATGTCGATGTACCGATCGGCGCCACTGTGGCCCGCCGCCAGTTGAAGCTGCGCGACATCCTGCACATGCAGCCGGGGGACGTGATCCCGGTCGAGATGCCGGAAGACATGATCATGCGCGCCAACGGCGTACCGGCCTTCAAGGTCAAGATGGGCTCGCACAAAGGCAACCTCGCGTTGCAGGTGATCGAGCCGATCGAGCGTCGCTGAAGCGCCGCTCTCACCCCCACGCATTTAACTGAATTGTTGCCCGCCGAGGACAAATGATGAACGACGAAATGAACGCCCAGGACGATCAGGCACTGGCCGACGAATGGGCTGCAGCCCTGGAAGAGACCGGTGATGGCAGCCAGGCCGACATCGACGCGCTGCTCGCGGCCGACGCTGGCGCTGCAAGCTCCAACCGTCTGCCGATGGAAGAGTTCGGCAGCGTGCCGAAAAACAACGATCCGGTGACGCTGGACGGTCCGAACCTGGACGTGATCCTCGACATCCCGGTGTCGATCTCGATGGAAGTCGGCAGCACCGACATCAACATCCGCAACCTGCTGCAACTGAACCAGGGTTCGGTGATCGAGCTCGATCGTCTGGCCGGCGAGCCGCTGGACGTGCTGGTCAACGGCACGCTGATCGCGCACGGCGAAGTGGTGGTGGTCAACGAGAAGTTCGGCATCCGCCTGACCGACGTGATCAGCCCAAGCGAACGCATCAAGAAGCTGCGCTGAGTGAAACGGTTCCTGTGGGCGCTGCTGGCGCTGCCGTTGAGTGTGCTGGCCGCTGAACCGGCCGCCACGTCCGCCGCTGCGGTTGCCGCGCCGGCGATCGGCAGCGGTGTGGCCGGGCAACTGACGCAACTGGTCTTCGGCTTGTTGCTGGTGCTGGGCTTGATCTTCTTCCTCGCCTGGCTGCTGCGCCGGGTGCAGCAGTCCGGGCCGGCAGGCAAGGGACAGGTGATCGAGCTGATCGGCTCCCGGGCACTCGGTCCGCGCGACCGGTTGATGCTGGTGCAGGTCGGCAACGAACAGATTCTGTTGGGCCTCAGCCCTGGCACCATCACCGCGCTGCATGTGCTGAAGGAACCGGTGCCAGTGCCGAGCAGCAGCGAAAAAGCGACCCCGGAATTTGCCCAGCATCTGCTGAAGATTCTCGGCAAGGATCAGAAGGATAAGAAGTAATGGGTGCGCTACGCATCGTCTTGACGCTGGCCTTGATGCTGGCCGCGCCGCTGGCGTTCGCCGCCGATCCGTTGTCGATCCCGGCGATCACGCTGGGCACCAACGCCGATGGCGCGCAGGAGTATTCGGTCAGCCTGCAGATCCTGCTGATCATGACGGCGCTGAGCTTCATTCCGGCGGCCGTGATTCTGATGACCAGTTTCACCCGGATCATCATTGTCTTCTCGATCCTGCGTCAGGCCCTCGGCCTGCAACAGACGCCGTCGAACCAGATCCTTACCGGCATGGCGCTGTTCCTGACCATGTTCATCATGGCCCCGGTGTTTGATCGGGTGAACAACGATGCGCTGCAGCCCTACCTGGCGGAAAAACTCACCGCGCAGCAAGCGGTGGAAAAGGCCCAGGTACCGATCAAGGACTTCATGCTCGCCCAGACCCGCACCAGCGATCTGGAGTTGTTCATGCGCTTGTCCAAGCGTACCGACATCGCCACCCCGGATCAGGCGCCGCTGACCATTCTGGTGCCGGCGTTCGTCACCTCCGAACTGAAAACCGCGTTCCAGATCGGTTTCATGATCTTCATTCCGTTCCTGATCATCGACCTGGTCGTGGCCAGTGTGCTGATGGCGATGGGGATGATGATGCTCTCGCCGCTGATCATTTCGCTGCCGTTCAAGATCATGCTGTTCGTACTGGTGGATGGCTGGGCGCTGATCATCGGCACCCTGGCCAGTAGCTTCGGAGGTGTTTCGCCATGACGCCGGAAGTGGCGGTCGATATCTTTCGGGAAGCGCTGTGGCTGACCACGATGATGGTCGCAATTCTCGTGGTGCCGAGCCTGCTGGTCGGCCTGCTGGTGGCGATGTTTCAGGCCGCCACCCAGATCAACGAACAGACCCTGAGCTTCCTGCCGCGTCTGCTGGTCATGCTGGTCACCCTGATCGTCGCCGGCCCGTGGCTGGTGCAGACGTTCATGGAGTACATCATCCAGCTCTACAAGAACATTCCGATGGTCATCGGCTGAGCCATGCAATCGCTGCTTCAGCTGACCGACACCCAGATCAGTACCTGGGTGGCGTCGTTCATGTTGCCACTGTTTCGCGTCGCCTCGATGCTGATGGTCATGCCGGTGTTCGGCACCACCCTGGTGTCGCGCCGCGTGCGCCTGTATTTCGCCGTGGCCATCACCGTGTGCATTGCCCCGGGGCTGCCGCCGATGCCGGAGGTCAGTCCGCTGGCGCTCAGCGGCTGGTTGCTGATCGCCGAGCAGATTCTGGTCGGTGCGGTGCTCGGGTTTTCCCTGCAACTGTTTTTCCAGGCCTTTGCCGTGGCCGGGCAGATTGTCGCGATCCAGATGGGTATGGGCTTCGCCTCGATGGTCGACCCGGCCAACGGCGTCTCGGTGGCGGTGATCGGGCAGTTCTTCACCATGCTGGTGACCCTGCTGTTCCTGTCGATGAACGGCCATCTGGTGGTCTTCGAAGTGCTCACCGAGAGCTTCACCACGCTGCCGGTGGGCGGCGGGTTGATGACCGCGCAATACTGGGAGCTGGCCGGCAAACTCGGTTGGGTGCTGGGGGCGGCGTTGTTGCTGGTGCTGCCGGCGGTCACTGCGCTGCTGGTGGTCAACATCGCGTTCGGCGTGATGACCCGCGCTGCGCCGCAACTGAACATTTTCTCCATCGGTTTTCCGCTGACCCTGGTGCTGGGGCTGTTCATCGTCTGGGTCGGTCTGGCGGACATTCTCAATCAGTATCAACCGCTGGCCACCGAGGCCTTGCAGTTGCTACGCGAACTGGCACGGGCGCGCTGAGGCATGGCTGAGAGCGAAAGCGGTCAGGACAAAACAGAAGACCCCACGGAGAAACGCAAAAAGGACTCCCGTGAGAAGGGTGAGATTGCCCGTTCCAAAGAGCTCAACACCCTCGCGGTGATGCTCGCCGGTGCCGGCGGCCTGCTGGTGTTCGGCGGCATGTTGGCGCAGGAATTGATGGATCTGATGCGCCTGAATTTCTCGCTGTCACGGGAAGTGATCATGGATGAAAAGTCCATGGGCACGTTCCTGCTGATCTCGGGCAAGATCGCGCTGGTGGCGATTCAGCCGATCATGATCACCCTGTTGCTGGCCGCACTGATCGGGCCGATTTCTCTTGGCGGCTGGCTGTTCGCCGCCGGCTCCATGGCGCCGAAATTCAGCCGGATGAACCCCGGTGCGGGCCTCAAGCGCATGTTCTCGATGAAGGCCGTGATCGAGTTGGTCAAGGCGCTGGCCAAGTTCCTGATCACCCTGTTCGTGGCGCTGATGGTGTTGTCGTCCGACATCGATGACTTCCTGCGCATCGCCCATGAACCGCTGGAGCAGGCGATCATTCACAGCGTGACGCTGGTGGGCTGGAGCTCGCTGTGGCTGGCCTGCGGTTTGATCATCATCGCTGCGGTCGACGTGCCGGTGCAGTTGTGGGAAAGCCACAAGAAACTGCTGATGACCAAGCAGGAAGTGCGCGACGAGCACAAGGATCAGGAAGGCCGGCCAGAGGTCAAACAGCGCATCCGCCAGACTCAGCGCGAGATGTCGCAGCGGCGGATGATGGCGGCGATTCCCGACGCCGACGTGGTCATCACCAACCCGACCCACTACGCCGTCGCGCTCAAGTACGACGCCGAGAAGGGTGGGGCGCCGATGCTGCTGGCCAAGGGCAGCGATTTCCTCGCGCTGAAGATCCGCGAAATCGCCGTCGCCAACAACGTCATGCTCCTCGAGTCGCCGGGGCTGGCGCGCTCGATCTACTACTCCACCGAACTCGACCAGGAAATCCCCGGCGGCCTCTATCTGGCGGTCGCCCAGGTGCTGGCCTACGTCTACCAGATCCGCCAGTACCGCGCCGGCAAGGGCAAACGCCCGGATCCACTCAAGGACGATTTGCCGATCCCACCGGATCTGCGCCGCGATTCCTGACGTTACTGTGATGAAAAAACCGCCGCCCCGATTGAACGGGGTGGCGGTTTTTTTATGCCTGACCCAATGATACTTCGGTTCCTGCCGCAGTCATTGTGGCGAGGGAGCTTGCTCCCGCTGGGCTGCGCAGCAGACCCAAATCCTGTCACTGCGATCTTTCATAAATACCGCGAGCTCAGGTTTTACGACTGCTGCGCAGCCGAGCGGGAGCAAGCTCCCTCGCCACAGGTTCTTGCCTGCCTTCTTAGTCCGGCAACTCCAGATTATCCAGAGCCCGATTCACCGCCAGTTCGCCGAGCATGATCAGTTGTGCGATGCCCAGCAGCGTCCTGCGCTGCGATGCAGGTATGAGGTGGGCGAAGTCATTGGCGATAGTTCTGGCTGAGGCGAGTGTTTCGCAGGCATCGGCCAGCAGTTCCTCGTTTTTGAAGTCGGCGGTCACGGCGTACATCGAGCGGGTTTTACGTTGAATCGGAGTGGCGCCGGGCGCGCAGAGGTAATGGTCGAGGGCGCGGTCGGCCGCTTCGTGGAGTTTTTTTGAATCGAGGGATTCGTAGGGGGAGGTGGTGTCGGTATCGGGTGGGTTGGGTGTTGGTTTGATCATGGTGAAGCTCCTAGAGTCGACGGAGTTGCCACATTTCGCTGCGATACGAAAGGGAGGTGGCAGCTATACGCGGGTCGCAGACCGGGACTCTAGAACCGGCAGACCCAAGGGTCTCCCACGTACAGCCGCCATGAAACGAGGACGGAAGTTGTGCGTCTAGAAATCAGCGGGCTGCGAGACCCGATCGCTGATTCGTCAGCGACCGACCCACAATAGAACCCGCCCCAAAGGCGCACAAGCCGGCGGATTCTGGCGTAGCTGTAGGCAATGGCGCAAGGATGTGTAGCCTCGGAGGCGTGTCTGGAGGTGTCTTTTAAACGCCTGAGTTTAAAAGGCGATTTGCGCTGACTGCACTCGCTCCCACATTTGGATTGCATTTCAATCTGACATTTGGAATGCATTTCCCTGTAGGAGTGAGCCTGCTCGCGATAGCGGTCTGTCTGGTTTGAATGTATTGACTGGAAAATCCCCATCGCGAGCAGGCTCACTCCTACATTGGTCGCGTTCACCTTCCTCTCTATTTCAATCCCCGGCAAAAGTTGGAAGGCTTCTTGCAGTAGCCGCCGTGCGCCTGCTTTGGGCGTCAAAAGTTTGCTTTAAAGGAACGGGGAAAACCGGTGGATCGCTCTCAGTTAATCAACAGCGCACGCTCGAACATTGCCGACCTCAGTCGAGGCAATCTGGGCGTGCCGTTGTTGCTGCTGGTCATGCTGGCCATGATGATGTTGCCGGTGCCGCCGTTCCTGCTGGACGTGTTCTTCACCTTCAACATTGCGCTGTCGATTGTCGTCCTGCTGGTTTGCGTGTATGCGCTGCGGCCGCTGGATTTTGCGGTGTTCCCGACCATTCTGCTGGTGGCGACGCTGCTGCGGCTGGCGTTGAACGTGGCCTCGACGCGGGTGGTGATGCTCCACGGTCAGGACGGCCACGCCGCTGCCGGTAAGGTGATCCAGGCCTTCGGTGAGGTGGTGATCGGCGGTAACTACGTGGTCGGTATCGTGGTGTTCGCGATCCTGATGATCATCAACTTCGTCGTGGTGACCAAGGGTGCCGGGCGGATTTCCGAGGTGAGCGCGCGCTTCACCCTCGATGCAATGCCCGGCAAACAAATGGCGATCGACGCCGACCTCAACGCCGGGCTGATCGACCAGAACCAGGCGAAGCTGCGCCGTCAGGAAGTCGCGCAAGAGGCCGAGTTCTACGGTTCGATGGACGGTGCGAGCAAGTTCGTCCGTGGTGACGCCATCGCCGGCCTGCTGATTCTGTTCATCAACCTCATCGGCGGTATGGCCGTCGGTATCTTCCAGCACAACATGACCTTCGCCGACGCGGGCAAGGTTTACGCCTTGCTGACCATCGGTGACGGTTTGGTGGCGCAATTGCCATCACTGTTGTTATCGACAGCGGCAGCGATCATGGTGACCCGTGCTTCCGGTTCGGAAGACATGGGCAAACAGATCAACCGACAGATGTTCGCCTCGCCCAAAGCCCTGGCGGTGGCCGCCGGATTGATGGCCGTGATGGGCCTCGTCCCGGGCATGCCGCACTTCTCGTTCCTGAGCATGGCCGCGCTGGCTGCCGGTGGCGCCTACCTGTTCTGGAAGAAGCAGAACGTCGCCAAGGTGCAGGCGCTGCAAGAGGTTCAGCGTCAGCAGGAACTGCTGCCGTCGCCGGCCCGCGCCATGGAAACCAAGGAGCTGGGCTGGGATGACGTGACGCCGATCGACATGATCGGTCTGGAAGTCGGCTATCGCCTGATCCCGCTGGTGGATCGCAATCAGGGCGGGCAGTTGCTGGCGCGGATCAAGGGCGTGCGCAAGAAGCTCTCGCAGGATCTGGGCTTCCTGATGCCGACGGTACATATTCGCGACAACCTCGATCTGGCGCCGAGCGCCTATCGCCTGACCCTGATGGGGGTGATCCTCGCCGAAGCCGAGATCTACCCGGATCGCGAACTGGCGATCAACCCGGGGCAGGTCTACGGCACGCTCAACGGCATTACCGCCAAAGATCCGGCTTTTGGTCTGGAAGCGGTGTGGATCGAAGTCAGCCAGCGTGCGCAGGCGCAATCGCTCGGTTACACCGTGGTCGACGCCAGTACCGTGGTCGCGACGCACTTGAACCAGATTCTGTACAAGCACTCCAGCGAGCTGATCGGCCACGAAGAAGTGCAGCAACTCATGCAATTGCTGGCCAAAAGCTCGCCGAAACTGGCTGAAGAGCTGGTGCCGGGGGTGGTGTCGCTGTCGCAGTTGCTCAAAGTGCTGCAGGCGCTGCTGGCCGAACACGTGCCGGTGCGCGATATCCGCAGCATTGCCGAGGCTATCGCCAACAACGCCGCCAAGAGTCAAGATACCGCCGCTTTGGTGGCCGCAGTACGCGTCGGGGTATCCCGCGCCATCGTCCAAAGCATTGTAGGCACTGACTCCGAGCTGCCTGTGATCACCTTGGAACCAAGGTTGGAACAAATATTGCTCAATAGTCTGCAGAAGGCAGGACAAGGCTCTGAAGAGGGCGTTCTGCTGGAGCCAAGCATGGCCGAGAAGCTGCAGCGTTCGCTCATCGAAGCGGCGCAGCGCCAGGAAATGCAAGGTCAACCGGTGATCCTGTTGGTAGCAGGCCCGATACGCGCGATGCTCTCGCGTTTCGGCCGCCTCGCAGTCCCAGGGCTGCACGTGCTGGCCTACCAGGAAATTCCGGACAACAAGCAAGTGACCATCGTTGCGACAGTAGGGCCCAACGGCTGAGGTAGTGGTTTATGCAAGTTAAGCGTTTTTTCGCCGCCGATATGCGTCAGGCCATGAAGCTGGTTCGTGATGAGCTGGGCGCTGATGCCGCCATCATTGGCAACCGCCGCATTGCCGGCGGCGTCGAGCTGACGGCGGCGCTGGATTACAAATTGTCGGCGCTGGCGCCACGAGTTCCGAACATGGAACTCGAGGACGAGCTGCGCAAGACCCAGTCGCGCATCGTTACCGCCCAGGCCGAACTGAGCCTGCGTGGCGAAGCCGACGGCAACACCAATCGCCAGTTGTTCGCCGGGCTGCCGTTGACGGCCGGCCTGCCGCTGACCGCTGCCGAGCCGTTGAGCGAACCGACTTACGCCGCCCCGGCGCGTCCGGCGCCAGCGCCTGCCCAGTCGTCTGCCGGCATCGATCCGCGTGCGCTGGATTCGATGCGTTTCGAATTGAACAGTCTGCGTGAGCTGATGGAAGTGCAGCTCGGCACCCTGGCCTGGAATCAACTGCAAGGCAGCCGTCCGGCACAAGCCAATCTGTATCGCCGTCTGCAACGTATCGGTCTGTCCGGGCCGTTGTCGCGCGACTTGCTGGCGATGATCACCGACATCGAAGAACCGCGTCAGGCCTGGCGCATGCTGCTCGCGCACCTGGCGCGAATGATTGCCGTGCCGGAAGTCGAGCCGCTGGAAGAGGGCGGGGTGATTGCCATGGTCGGCCCGGCCGGCATGGGCAAGACCACCACCCTGGCCAAACTCGCGGCGCGCTACGTGCTCAAGTACGGCGCGCAGAATGTCGCGCTGGTCAGCATGGACAGCTTCCGCATCGGCGCGCAGGAACAACTGAAGACACTGGGGCGGATTCTCAACGTGCCGGTAACGCACGTCGATCCGGGCCAGTCGCTGGTTCAGGCGCTAGATCCATTGCTGCGTAAGCGCGTGGTGCTGATCGATACCGCCGGCCTGCAGGCCAGCGATCCGGCACTGCGCATGCAGCTGGAAAGTCTGGCCGGGCGTGGCATCCGTTCAAAAAATTATCTGGTGCTGGCAACCACCAGCCAGAAACAGGTTCTAACCGCCGCTTATCACAGTTACAAGCGTTGCGGGCTTGCCGGCTGCATCCTGACTAAACTGGATGAGACGGCCAGCCTTGGCGAAGTGTTGAGCCTGGCGATCAGTCATGAACTGCCGGTCGCCTACCTGACCGACGGCCCACGGATTCCGGATGATCTGCATCTGCCGCGCCGTCATCAATTGGTCAGTCGCGCCGTCAGCGTGCAAATGCAGGAAGAACCCAGCGAAGAAGCCATGGCTGACATGTTCGCTGATATCTACCACAGCCCGACCAAGCAGGTTGGCTGAGGTAATGAACAGTTTTTGTACCTACATCGATGGTCTGCCATGCATTGTTCCGGTTGAGAACGCGCAGCCAGTAATGTGGCCTCCGTCTATGCAAGACAAGGTAAAGAAATAACATGGGCAGCATGCATCCCGTACAGGTGATCGCGGTGACCGGCGGCAAAGGTGGCGTCGGCAAGACTAACGTGTCAGTGAACTTGTCTCTGGCGCTGGCAGAGCTTGGCCGTCGGGTCATGCTGCTGGACGCCGATCTGGGGCTGGCGAACGTCGACGTTCTGCTGGGACTGACCCCCAAACGCACTTTGGCCGATGTCATCGAAGGCCGCTGTGAGCTGCGCGACGTGCTGTTGCAGGGCCCCGGCGGGATCCGCATCGTGCCGGCCGCTTCCGGCACCCAGAGCATGGTGCACCTGAGCCCGGCACAACACGCCGGTCTGATTCAGGCCTTCAGCGACATCGGCGACAACCTCGATGTGCTGGTGATCGACACCGCTGCGGGTATTGGTGACTCGGTAGTCAGTTTTGTCCGCGCCGCGCAGGAAGTGTTGCTGGTGGTCTGCGACGAGCCGACCTCGATCACCGACGCCTACGCGCTGATCAAACTGCTCAACCGCGACTACGGCATGAACCGCTTCCGCGTCCTCGCCAACATGGCGCAGAGCCCGCAGGAAGGGCGCAACCTGTTCGCCAAGTTGACCAAGGTCACGGATCGCTTCCTCGACGTCGCCTTACAATACGTCGGCGCGGTGCCGTACGACGAAAGCGTGCGCAAGGCAGTGCAGAAGCAGCGAGCGGTCTATGAAGCCTTTCCGCGTTCCAAGTGCGCGCTGGCGTTCAAGGCGATCGCGCAGAAGGTCGATACCTGGCCGCTGCCTGCCAACCCGCGCGGTCACCTGGAGTTTTTCGTCGAGCGCCTCGTGCAGCAAACGGCAGGGCCTGTGCTATGACCGCCAGCGGTATGAACTACTACAAGAAGTCGGCACGTGACGCGCAGTACGAGTTGATCGAGCGTTACGCGCCACTGGTCAAGCGCATTGCCTATCACCTGCTGGCGCGCTTGCCGGCGAGTGTGCAGGTTGAAGACCTGATTCAGGCCGGGATGATCGGCCTGCTCGAAGTCTCGACCAAATACGACGCCAGCAAAGGCGCCAGTTTCGAAACGTACGCGGGCATCCGGATCCGCGGCGCGATGCTCGACGAAGTACGCAAAGGGGACTGGGCACCGCGCTCGGTTCACCGCAACACCCGTATGGTCAGTGACGCAATTCGCGCAATTGAAGCTAAAACCGGCCGTGACGCTAAAGATCACGAGGTTGCGGCCGAACTCCAATTGAGTCTCGACGATTACTACGGGATTTTGAATGACACCCTGGGCAGCCGCTTGTTCAGTTTCGACGACCTGTTGCAGGACGGCGAACACGAAGGGCTGCACGAGGATGGCGCCAGTGCTCATCTTGAGCCGTCACGCGATCTGGAAGATGAACGCTTCCAGGCGGCGCTGGCGGACGCGATTGCCAATTTGCCGGAGCGTGAGCGACTGGTGTTGGCGCTGTACTACGACGAAGAGCTGAACCTCAAGGAGATCGGTGAAGTCCTTGGCGTCAGTGAATCGCGGGTCAGCCAGTTACACAGCCAGTGCGCGGCCCGTTTGCGGGGGCGTTTGGGGGAGTGGCGAGCGCGCTGAAGGCAGTGTGGGGACACTGCGAACGAGGCTGGTGCGGTGATGAACGGCACCGGTCTTGCTCTGTTGTGCTCCAGACAGTCTTCGAGTGCTGCGCCGATTGATTGAAGTGGCGCGTCCAGGTGCTGGGCGCGTTTAAGACTGCTTGGAGGTCGAATTGAACAAAGACATGAAAATCCTCATCGTTGATGACTTCTCAACGATGCGGCGGATCATCAAGAACCTGCTGCGGGATCTTGGGTTCACCAACACCGTCGAGGCCGACGATGGCACTACCGCCATTCCGGTGCTCAACAGCGGCAGCATCGACTTTCTGGTAACGGACTGGAACATGCCGGGCATGACCGGTATCGACTTGCTGCGCCACGTGCGTGCCGATGAAAAACTCAAGCACCTGCCGGTGCTGATGGTGACCGCTGAAGCCAAGCGCGAGCAGATCATCGAAGCGGCCCAGGCTGGCGTGAACGGCTATGTGGTCAAACCTTTCACGGCTCAGGCGTTGAAAGACAAAATCGAGAAGATTTTCGAACGCATCGGCTGATGAACGCGCGGGGGAGCTATGGAGCATAACGAATCTTCACAGGGCGATTTCGAGTCGACCCTGAAAAAACACGCGGTCGAACTGGTCGAAAGCCTTGAAAAAGGCAGGTTCGGCGACGCTGTGCAACTGATCCATGAGCTCAATCAGACCCGTGACCGCGGCCTGTATCAGGAAGTGGGCAAGCTCACACGCGAACTGCACAGTGCGATCGTCAACTTCCAGATCGATCCGCACATGCCGCAGGCCGAGGAAGTGTCGCAAATCACCGACGCCACCGAACGCCTGGGCTATGTGGTCAAGCTGACCGAAGCCGCGGCCAACCGCACCATGGATCTGGTGGAAAGCGCCACGCCGGTGGTCAATGGCCTGGCTGAAGAAGCTCAGGCCTTGAGCACCGATTGGGGGCGCTTCATGCGTCGCGAAGTCGGGGCTGAAGAGTTCCGCGAACTGGCGCGCCGGGTCGACGGTTTTCTGTCACGCAGCAGCACGGACAACCGTGCGGTGTCGAGCAACCTGAACGACATCCTGCTGGCTCAGGATTATCAGGACCTCACCGGTCAGGTGATCAAGCGTGTGACCCAGTTGGTCACCGAAGTCGAAAGCAATTTGCTCAAACTCGTACTCATGGCCAGTCAGGTGGACCGCTTTGCGGGCATCGAACACGACCGTGCTGCGATGCTTGCAGAAAAAGATCCACAAAAACATCTCTCGCAGGGTGAAGGTCCGCAGATTCATGCCGATAAACGAGAAGACGTTGTGTCCGGTCAGGACGATGTGGACGATTTGTTATCCAGCCTTGGATTTTGAGTTTAGGTTTTTAGACCTGTAGGAGCACCCCATTAATGAGCTTCGGCGCCGATGAAGAGATCCTTCAGGATTTCCTGGTTGAGGCCGGCGAGATTCTTGAGCAACTGTCCGAGCAACTGGTCGAGCTGGAAAGCCGCCCGGATGACGCAGATCTGCTCAACGCAATTTTTCGCGGTTTCCACACTGTAAAAGGGGGCGCCGGCTTCCTTCAGCTCAATGAGCTGGTGGAGTGCTGTCACATCGCCGAAAACGTGTTCGACATCCTGCGCAAGGGTGAGCGTCGCGTTGATGCAGAACTGATGGACGTGGTGCTTGAAGCACTGGACGCGGTGAACAGCATGTTCAGCGAAGTCCGTGAGCGTGCACCGATCACTGCTGCAACCCCGGAACTGTTGGCTGCGCTGGCGCGTCTGGCTGAACCGCAATCGGCGGACGAAGCCCCGGCTTCGCCATTGGCCGAGATGATCGAAGAGCTGGTTGTCGAAGGCGATTCCGGCGACATCACCGATAACGAATTTGAACAGCTGCTGGATTCGCTGAACGCCGTCAAGGCTGAAGCCGAAGCCCCGGCCGCTGCTGCACCTGCGCCAACTGCCGATACGGCAGCGAGCGATGAAATTACCGACGCTGAATTCGAGTCGTTGCTCGATCAGTTGCACGGCAAGGGCCAGTTCGCGCCAGACGCCGTGGCACCGACAGCGGCCGCTCCGGCGGCACCGGCTGCCGGTGACAGCTCGGACATCACCGACGACGAATTCGAAGCACTGCTCGATCAGTTGCATGGCAAGGGCAACTTTGCCGTGGAAGCGCTGGAGTCGGCGATCGCCTCGGCACCGGCTGCGCCAGCCGCTCCGGTGGCTGCGGCTGCCGGCAGTGATCTGATCAGCGATCACGAGTTCGAATCGCTGCTCGACGAGTTGCACGGCAAAGGCAAGTTCACCGATGTCGGCGCTGCTGCTGCTGGCACCGCGTCGACAGTCGCTGCGCCAGCTGCCAAGGCGGCTGCTGCTCCGGCCGCCGCGCCGAAAGCTGCGCCCAAGCCTGAGCCAAAAACTGAAACGCCAAAACCGGCAGCCGCTGCTGCTCCGGCCCCGGCCCGCGCCGCCGCTGCTCCGCCACCGGAAAAACCGGCCAGCGAAGCTGAAACCACTGTTCGTGTCGACACCGCGCGTCTCGACGAAATCATGAACATGGTCGGCGAACTGGTACTGGTGCGTAACCGTCTGGTGCGCCTGGGCCTCAACAGCGGCGACGAAGCAATGTCCAAGGCCGTGTCGAACCTCGACGTGGTCACGGCTGACTTGCAGACCGCAGTGATGAAGACCCGGATGCAGCCGATCAAGAAGGTCTTCGGGCGCTTCCCGCGTCTGGTTCGCGACCTCGCGCGTCAGCTCAAGAAAGAGATCAACCTGGAACTGGTGGGTGAAGAAACCGACCTCGACAAAAACCTTGTCGAGGCCCTGGCCGACCCGTTGGTCCACTTGGTGCGTAACGCGGTCGACCACGGCATCGAATCGCCGGAAGAACGCGAAGCTTCCGGCAAGGCCCGTGGCGGTCGCGTGGTACTGGCCGCCGAGCAGGAAGGTGATCACATCCTGTTGTCGATCTCCGACGACGGCAAGGGCATGGATCCGAACGTGCTGCGTTCGATCGCGGTAAAACGCGGTGTGATGGACAAGGACGCGGCCGATCGCCTGAGCGATACCGAGTGCTACAACCTGATCTTCGCCCCGGGTTTCTCGACCAAGACCGAGATCTCCGACGTGTCCGGCCGCGGTGTCGGCATGGACGTGGTGAAAACCAAGATTTCCCAGCTCAACGGTTCGATCAACATCTACTCGACCAAGGGCCAGGGCTCGAAGATCGTCATCAAGGTGCCGCTGACGCTTGCGATCATGCCGACCCTGATGGTGATGCTCGGCAATCAGGCATTTGCGTTCCCGTTGGTCAACGTCAACGAAATCTTCCACCTCGACCTGTCGACCACCAACGTGGTGGATGGCCAGGAAGTGGTGATCGTGCGGGACAAGGCGCTGCCATTGTTCTACCTCAAGCGCTGGCTGGTCAGCTCCGCCGCTCACGAAGAGCAGCGTGAAGGCCATGTGGTGATCCTTTCGGTGGGCACTCAGCGGATCGGCTTCGTCGTCGATCAACTGGTCGGCCAGGAAGAAGTGGTCATCAAGCCATTGGGCAAAATGCTCCAGGGCACTCCGGGCATGTCCGGCGCCACCATTACCGGTGACGGCCGCATCGCTCTGATCCTCGATGTTCCAAGCATGCTCAAGCGTTACGCCGCACGGCGTATTTGAATCCGGGGCAGCGGGGCGACGACGTCCCGCTGCGCCTAATGGAGTGTTTATGGCAGTCAAAGTCCTGGTGGTGGACGATTCGGGTTTTTTCCGCCGCCGCGTCTCGGAAATTCTTTCAGCGGATCCGAGCATCCAGGTGGTCGGTACGGCCACCAACGGTAAAGAGGCGATCGATCAGGCCCTGGCCCTCAAGCCGGACGTGATCACCATGGACTACGAGATGCCGATGATGGATGGCATCACGGCGGTGCGGCACATCATGCAGCGCTGCCCGACTCCGGTGTTGATGTTCTCCTCGCTGACGCATGAAGGCGCCCGGGTCACTCTGGATGCGCTGGACGCCGGCGCGGTGGATTTCCTGCCGAAGAATTTCGAAGACATCTCGCGCAATCCCGAGAAGGTCAAGCAACTGCTGTGCGAGAAAGTTCACAGCATCTCGCGCAGTAATCGTCGTTTCAGTGCCTACAGTGCGCCGGCTCCAGCCGCTGCACCGACGCCTGCACCCGCTCCGGCGCCAGCGGCTTCGAGTTTCAGCAGCCACAGCGCTGCTGCTCCGACGCGTCCCGCCCCGGCTCCAGCACCTGCTCGCGCGCCGGCTGCCAGCGCTTCGTCGCCGGCACCGAAACGCAAAGCCTACAAACTGGTGGCCATCGGTACTTCGACGGGCGGCCCGGTTGCCCTGCAACGGGTGCTGACCCAGTTGCCGGCGAACTTCCCGGCGCCGATCGTGCTGATCCAGCACATGCCGGCGGCGTTCACCAAGGCGTTTGCCGAGCGCCTGGACAAGCTGTGCCGCATCAGCGTCAAGGAAGCCGAGGATGGCGACATCCTGCGTCCGGGCCTGGCGCTGCTGGCGCCGGGTGGCAAGCAGATGATGATCGACGGCCGTGGTGCGGTGAAAATCCTCCCGGGCGACGAGCGTCTGAATTACAAGCCGTGCGTGGACATCACCTTCGGTTCTGCGGCCAAGTCCTACGGTGACAAAGTTCTGGCGGTGGTCCTCACCGGCATGGGCGCCGACGGCCGCGAAGGCGCGCGTCTGCTCAAGCAGGGCGGCAGCTCGGTATGGGCGCAGGACGAAGCCAGTTGCGTGATCTACGGCATGCCGATGGCCATCGTCAAAGCCGATCTGGCTGACGCGGTCTACGGCCTGGACGACATCGGCAAGCACATCGTCGAGGCGTGTATCTGATGGATGTTCTAAGCCTTATCGGGATCATCATGGCGTTCGTCGCCATCATCGGCGGCAACTACCTTGAAGGCGGTCACCTCGGCGCGCTGGCCAACGGCCCGGCGGCGCTGATCGTCCTTGGTGGCACCATCGGTGCCGCGCTGCTGCAATCGCCGATGAGCGCCTTCAAGCGCGCCATGCAGATCCTCGCCTGGATCCTGTTCCCGCCTCGTGTGGACCTGGCCGGTGGCATCGACCGCGTGGTCAACTGGAGCCTCACCGCACGCAAGGAAGGCCTGCTCGGCCTGGAAGGCGTAGCCGATGCTGAACCAGACAACTACTCGCGCAAGGGCCTGCAACTGCTGGTCGATGGCGCCGAACCGGAAGCGATCCGCAGCATTCTCGAAGTGGATTTCTACACCCAGGAAGCGCGCGACATCGAGGCTGCCAAAGTCTTCGAAAGCATGGGCGGCTACGCGCCGACCATCGGCATCATCGGTGCGGTAATGGGCCTGATTCATGTGATGGGCAACCTCGCTGATCCGACGCAGTTGGGCAGCGGCATTGCCGTGGCCTTCGTCGCGACCATCTACGGCGTGGCCAGTGCCAACCTGGTGTTGCTGCCGGTGGCGGCCAAGCTCAAGTCAATCGCGTTGCGGCAGTCGCGTTATCGCGAAATGTTGTTGGAAGGTATTTTGTCGATCGCCGAAGGTGAAAACCCTCGCTCTATCGAGCTGAAGCTTCAGGGCTTCATGGATTGATGGGGGTAATGGACTATGGCTCGCCGCAGGCATCAGGAAGAACACGTTAATCACGAGCGCTGGCTCGTGTCGTACGCGGATTTCATCACGTTGTTGTTCGCGTTCTTCGTGGTGATGTACTCGATCTCGTCGATCAACGAAGGCAAGTACAAGGTCATTTCCGAAGCGTTGATCGGGGTTTTCACTGACTCCGATCGCTCGCTCAAACCGATCCCGATCGGTGAGGAACGCCCGAAAACCGTGACCCCGGCCAAGCCGTTGGTCAAGGACAGCGAGCAGGTTGATGCCGGTATCGCCGGTGCCAGCGATCCGCTGAAAAGTATTGCCGATGACATCAGTGCCGCGTTCGGCGACTTGATCGCCTCCAACCAGATGACCGTGCGCGGCAACGAGTTGTGGGTCGAGATCGAACTCAATTCCAGCCTGTTGTTCGGCAGCGGCGACGCGATGCCGAGCGATATCGCCTTCAACATCATCGACAAGGTTGCAGCGATCCTCAAACCGTTCGACAACCCGATCCATGTCGAAGGCTTCACCGACGATCAGCCGATCCGCACCGCGCAGTACCCGACCAACTGGGAACTGTCCTCGGCGCGTTCGGCGAGCATCGTGCGCATGCTGGCGATGCAGGGTGTGAACCCTGGTCGTCTGGCCTCGGTGGGTTATGGTGAGTTTCAGCCGGTGGCCAACAATGCCACCGCCGAAGGCCGGGCGAAAAACCGTCGCGTGGTGCTGGTGGTGTCACGCAACCTCGATGTGCGCCGCAGTCTGACCGGTACCGGAACCGCCAATGCGCAACCGGACGCGGCATTGAAGCGCGCTGGCACACAAACTGCACCGACCCCGGTCAAGACGCCGGGACGCGAGAGTGCCGTCAATTCTCCGTCACCCGCATTAATACGCTGAGCTATGTCTCGGTCGAGCATCTCGGCCGGGAGGAACGAACCGAATGAGAGTCTGGGCAGTCGCCAATCAAAAGGGTGGTGTCGGTAAAACCACATCTTCCATCGCTTTAGCCGGATTGCTGGCGGAGGCGGGCAAGCGCGTGGTTGTGGTCGATCTCGACCCGCACGGCTCGATGACCAGCTATTTCGGCTACGACCCCGACAGCCTGGAACACAGCAACTACGACCTGTTTCTGCACAAGGGCAGCGTGCCGCAAGGCTTGCCCGGGCAGTTGCTGCTGTCGACCAGCGACGAACGTATTTCCCTGTTGCCGTCGAGTACCGCACTCGCCACCCTTGAGCGCCAGTCGCCGGGGCAGAGTGGTTTGGGCCTGGTGATCGCCAAGAGTCTGGCGCAGCTGTGGCAGGACTTCGATTACGCGATCATCGACAGCCCGCCGTTGCTCGGCGTGCTGATGGTCAACGCCCTGGCCGCGAGCCAGCAACTGGTGATCCCGGTGCAGACCGAGCACCTGGCCGTCAAAGGCCTGGAACGCATGGTCAACACCCTGGCGATGATCAACCGCTCGCGCAAACAGGCGCTGCCGTTCAGCATCGTGCCGACCCTGTTCGACCGCCGTACGCAGGCGTCGCTGGGTACCTTGCGCGTGCTGCGTGACAAATTCCCCGAAGAGATCTGGCAGGGTTACATCCCGGTCGATACCCGTCTGCGCGACGCCAGCCGGGCCGGTGTCACACCTTCGCAGTTCGACGGCAAGAGCCGTGGCGTGCTGGCTTACCGCGCGCTGCTCAAGCATCTGCTGGCGCAACAACTTGTTCCGCAGGTGGCTTGAGCATGAACCGGCCGATCAAACTGACGTCGCGCCCGCAACTGGCGTTGCAGTCGTACCTGGACAGCTTGCTGCAGGAGATTCCTGACGAGTTGCCGCCAGTGGAGGTGCACGTCGAGGTGCCGGTCGAGGTGGTCGAAAGCGCTGCGGCGCTGGATGAATTCCAGGCGGCGGTGCTTGAAGAGCAGGCGCGTGATGCGCAGAAAGCTGCCAAACCTGCCGCACCGGTGGCTGCGCCTGCCGCCGCGCCAGTGGCCAAGGCACCTGTCGCGTTGATTGAAGAGTCAGCGCCGGTGCGCGCAACAGTTTCGACCCTCGCACCGCTGTTGCAAACCCAATTGCTGAAAACCGCGCCGGAACCGGTCGTGGCCGAACCTGCGCCGGTTGCGCCGGCACCCGTGGAGCAAACGCTGGTGCCGCCGGTTGTAGAAGTGCACCTGCCGCCGAGCAACACGCCGCCACCGGTGGAAACCGATGGCCGTCCGGCCTGGGCTTCGGAAGCCTTCGAATGCCTGTTGTTCGATGTCGCCGGGCTGACCCTGGCCGTGCCGCTGGTGTGCCTGGGTTCGATCTATTCGCTGGCCGGCCACGAGTTGACGCCGCTGTTCGGTCAGCCGGAATGGTTCCTCGGGATTCTGCCGAGCCAGGCCGGCAATCTCAAAGTATTGGATACCGCGCGTTGGGTCATGCCGGATCGCTACCGCGATGACTTCCGTCAGGGCCTGCAGTACGTGATTTCGGTACAAGGTTACGAGTGGGGCCTGGCGGTGCATCAGGTCAGCCGTTCGTTGCGCCTGGACCCGAATGAAATCAAATGGAGAAGTCACCGGGGTCAGCGGCCATGGCTCGCCGGCACGGTGATCGAGCACATGTGTGCATTGCTTGATGTAGCCGCGCTGGCCGAGTTGATCGCCAGCGGCGGGGCAAAGCATTTGGGCGGCCACAAGCCGCTACATAAATCGACATAGCAGCCGACATAACAGTCAGGCGAAGGCATTTTTCAATGCCTCCACACAGAACACACACCGCCCAGTGCGGTTTTTTCGAGGGGTCAGGGTATGAGTAGTCAGGCGACGAATGCAAAAGGTTCTGAAGATCCGATCCTGCAATGGGTGACCTTCAAGCTGGACAACGAAACCTACGGCATCAACGTGATGCGCGTTCAGGAAGTCCTGCGCTACACCGAGATCGCGCCGGTTCCGGGTGCGCCAAGCTACGTGCTGGGCATCATCAACCTGCGCGGTAACGTGGTCACCGTGATCGACACCCGTCAGCGCTTCGGCCTGAACAGCGGCGAGATCAGCGACAACACCCGTATCGTCATCATCGAAGCCGACAAGCAAGTGGTCGGGATCATGGTCGACAGCGTGGCGGAAGTGGTTTACCTGCGTCAGTCGGAAATCGAGACCGCGCCGAACGTCGGCAACGAAGAATCGGCCAAGTTCATCCAGGGCGTGTGCAACAAGAACAACGAGTTGCTGATCCTGGTCGAGCTGGACAAGATGATGAGCGAAGAAGAATGGTCGGAACTGGAGAGCATCTGATTGATTCTCGAGGTAGCGGTCATTGTCCTGTTCCTCTTCTGGGCAGGCACGCTGGCAATGTTTCTGGCGTACATCAAGGCGCAAAAGGTCATCGCTGCGCAGCAGGCCCAGGGCGATGCGCTGCGTGATCAGCGCATCAAGGATCTGGCCAAGCGCGTAGACGATTACCAGAACGGCAACGTGCGCATGGGCGAAGCCCTGCACGAGCTGCGCTCGGTGGTCGGCCCTCTGCCGGACAAGATTGTCGCGCTGGAACAGCGCGACCCGTCGAGCCTGTCGTTCGCCCAGGCGGCGAAACTGGTGGGGATGGGTGCGAGCGTCGATGAGCTGACTCAGTCCTGTGGCTTGACCCAGGCTGAGGCGGAGTTGATGCGCAAGCTGCACAGAAGCTGATTTTTGCTCTAAAGCGGAAATCGCCATTCGCGAGCAAGCCCGCTCCCACATTCGACCGCGATCCTATTGAAGGAATGCGATCAAATGTGGGAGCGGGCTTGCTCGCGAAGGGGCCTTCGAAACCTCAGTAATCATCCCCGCGTTCGGTAACGTCCTTCTCGACCATCGGCGCATCCGGGTCCTGTCCCTCGGGGAATTTCCCCTTCAGGTTCCATGCAAACGCGATGATCTCGGCAATCGTGCGGTACAGCTCCTCGGGAATGCTGTCGCCCAGTTCCATGCGCGCCAACAGCCGCACCAGCTCGGCGTTTTCATAGATCGGCACTTCACAGTCGCGGGCAATGCGCAGGATTTCTTCGGCCAGTTCCTCGTCGCCCTTGGCGGTGAGGGTCGGGGCGTGGTTGCCGTCGTATTGAAGGGCGATGGCCTGGCGTGGAGCAGTGGAATCGTTCATGCGGTTTCGTCGACCCAGCGGTGTTCGAGGCGGGTGTGGTTGCCTTGCGGCGGGGTGCCGAGGTGGCAGTCGAGATCGCCGACATTCAGGCCGCGATCGAGCAGGCGCTGGCGCAGCGCGAACAGATTGGTTTCGATCAGGTCGGCGGTGTACGGGCGTTCGGCCCAGAGCTGGCTCGACAGGCTGCCGGCAATCAACTGTGCCTGAATCTGCATCGGTCCCAGCGGCTCCATGTCAAAGGCCAGATCGACGCGCCACAGCTGTTGTTTGGGCTCGCGCTCGTCACGGCGTTCGTTGGGTTGCGGTTCTCTTTCCGGCGCTTCTTCACGTTGGAACTTGACCTGCAGCGGCACGATGTCCTGCAAGTTGCGCATGGGGATTTCCAGCTGCCAGGTACTGAGCAGGCGACCATCGTCGGTGAGCCCGGTCTGTTCCAGGCTCGACAGTTGATGGCTTTGCAGGCGCGACACGGCTGCCGCGGCGAGACGCAGCAGATGTTCCAGATCGCCTTCGCCGTCGAGGCTTTGCAGCAGGCGGTCGGGCAGCGGGAAACTGCTCGGCAGCGGTTTGGCGCTGACCTGACCGAGGGTGCCGAGGGCGTTGCGCACGAAGCTCGGCAGCGCTTGCGCCAGGGTGTTGGCGGCGATGATCGCGTTGAAACTGGCATTGCCCGGCGCACCCGGTGACAGCTGTGCGATCAGCTTGAGCAAATCGGCTTTCATGTCCGGGGCCAGTGCGGGATTCTGTCCGGTCAGCAGTTTGGCTTCGAGAAAGGCGCCGCTGCCGGCCAGGGCCAGGGCGACGCCTTTGGCGGTGCTCATCTGCTGCACGTCGGGCAGGTTGGCGAGCAGGCGTACGACGGCTGCGCGCAGGTCCTGCGAGGTCTGATCGTCGTCGCTCGGCAGGTTTTGCAAGGCGTTGAGCAAACCGTCCAGCGAACCCTGGCGACTCTGCTGGCCGAGCAGTTGCTGGCTCACCGCCAATTGCTCCTGGCGGCTGCTCAGTGGCACGAACTTGAGGGTTTGCGAGTCTTCCACCAGTGCCGAGAGCAGGGTGCCGATGCGCAACGGCGTCGGGCTGTCGATATCCAGCGTGGCACCGCTCTGCGCGGTGTTGAGCAGGCTCACCAGCGAGCGGTACACCGTCGGCTGCCCCGGCACTTGCGGCAACGTCTGTGAGGTCAGCACCTTGCCTTGCAGCAGCGTGCCGACCGGTAACTGCGCCGTATCAATGCGGGTGAGGGCGGCGACGCTGCTGGCAATCGCCTGCTGCACGGTGATCGCCAGATTGCCCGCCGACGGCTGAGTGACCGCCAGGTTGGTGCCGGTCGGCAGCGGCAGGGTGCTGGTCGCTTGCACGGTGGTCTGCCGGCCGCCGTCGACGGTCACCTTCAGCAGCAGTTGAAAGGTCTGATCCGCCTGCTTGAGTGATAACACCTCGGCCTGCGCGCTTTGCCCGGCGCCGATCAAGCCTTCGACCGGGGTCAGCAGCTTGAGCAATTCACCGCTCATCACCAGCGGACGCGTGTTCGCCGGGGTGGTGGGCGGGAGCGGGAGGATGTTCATTTCACCTGTCATACGCGGACACAACCTGAGGAAATTGCACGCTTGGGAGTAAGGCACGCCATGTATAATGCCGCGCGTCTTGCGCTTCGTTCAGAAAACATAGCAATTGTTTGATCCAGCTCTCTGGTTCGCACCGTCATTGCATTTATCCTGCATCTCTTTAACGGCCGCGCCAGAGCCGACTTGAACCGTATAAGGCCCGTGATCCCTTGACCAGTCCTGTCCTGCAAACCGTTGCCCTTGCCTGTGAGCGAGACCTGCGGCTGCTCTTCGAAAATCTCGAATTGAGACTGGCCAGTGGCGATATGGTGCAGATCAGCGGCCCCAACGGCAGCGGCAAGACCAGTCTGCTGCGCCTGTTGTCCGGGTTGATGCAGCCGACCAGCGGTCAGGTGCTGCTCAACGGCCAGCCCTTGACCGCACAGCCGAGCGAACTGGCGCGCAACCTGTTGTGGATCGGTCACGCCGCCGGAATCAAGGACCTGCTGACCCCCGAAGAGAACCTGTCCTGGCTCTGCGCCCTGCATCGGCCGGCCGAACGCGAGGCGATCTGGCAGGCATTGGCTGCCGTAGGATTGCGCGGTTTCGAAGATGTTCCCTGCCACACCCTGTCTGCCGGTCAGCAACGCCGCGTGGCACTGGCGCGGTTGTATCTGGACAGCCCGCCGCTGTGGATTCTCGACGAGCCATTCACCGCGCTCGACAAACAGGGGGTGGCGCAACTTGAAGAACACTTGGCCGGGCACTGTGAACGCGGCGGTCTGGTGGTGTTGACCACGCACCACACACTGAGCCGGATGCCGGCCGGTTATCGTGATATCGATCTGGGGAACTGGGCAGTATGAGTGTGTTCGGCCTGCTGGTTGCCCGTGAGTCCCGTCTGCTGTTTCGTCGCCCGGCGGAACTGGCCAATCCGCTGATTTTCTTCGCCATTGTCATCGCTTTGTTCCCGCTGGCCGTCGGCCCGGAAACTCAAGTCTTGCAAAACCTGTCCCCGGGGTTAGTCTGGGTGGCCGCGCTGTTGTCGGTCCTGCTCTCGCTGGACGGACTGTTTCGCAGTGATTTCGAAGATGGCTCCCTGGAACAGTGGGTCCTTTCGCCGCATCCGCTGCCCCTATTGGTGCTGGCCAAGGTGCTGGCACACTGGTTGTTCTCGGGACTGGCACTGGTTCTGCTCTCGCCGTTGCTGGCGTTGATGCTCGGTTTGCCGGTCGCCTGCCTGCCGGTGTTGCTGTTGTCGTTGCTGCTGGGTACACCGGTGTTGAGCTTGCTCGGCGCGGTGGGCGCGGCGCTGACGGTCGGTTTGAAACGCGGTGGCCTGTTGCTGGCGCTGCTGATTCTGCCGTTGTACATCCCGGTGTTGATCCTGGGCAGTGGCGCCTTGCAGGCCGCCTTGCAAGGCATGCCGGCGACCGGGTATCTGCTGTGGCTGGGTAGCCTGACCGCCCTGGCGATCACCCTGACACCTTTTGCAATAGCTGCTGGCCTGAAGATCAGCGTCGGCGAATAATGAGGTCTGGTTAAAATTTAACCAGCAAAGACCCTGAGACCGCTCACACCGATGAGCGGCACCCGTGATGGAAACAGTATGAACTGGACCTGGTTTCACAAGCTCGGCTCGCCCAAGTGGTTCTACGGCATCAGCAGCCGGTTTCTGCCGTGGCTGAGCATTGCCGCGTTGCTGTTGATCAGCGTTGGCGTCGTCTGGGGCCTGGCCTTCGCGCCGCCGGATTATCAGCAGGGCAACAGCTTCCGCATCATCTACATCCACGTGCCTGCGGCGATGCTCGCGCAGTCGATCTACGTGATGCTGGCGGTGTGCGGTGTGGTCGGGCTGGTGTGGAAGATGAAACTGGCTGACGTCGCGCTGCAATGCGCCGCGCCGATCGGCGCATGGATGACTGCGGTGGCGCTGGTCACCGGGGCGATCTGGGGCAAGCCGACCTGGGGTTCGTGGTGGGTCTGGGATGCGCGGCTGACGTCGATGCTGATTCTGCTGTTCCTGTATTTCGGGGTGATTGCCCTGGGCAACGCCATCAGCAACCGCGACAGCGCCGCCAAGGCCTGCGCGGTGCTGGCGATCGTCGGGGTGATCAACATTCCGATCATCAAATACTCGGTGGAGTGGTGGAACACCCTGCACCAGGGCGCGACCTTCACCCTCACTGAGAAACCTGCGATGCCCGCCGAAATGTGGCTGCCGCTGCTGCTGACGGTGCTGGGGTTCTATTGCTTCTTCGGTGCGGTGCTGTTGCTGCGTATGCGCCTTGAAGTGCTCAAGCGCGAAGCCCGCGCCAGTTGGGTGAAAGAAGAAGTGCAGAACAGTCTGGAGGCTGCGCGATGAGTTTCGCTTCATTCGGCGACTTCCTCGCCATGGGCCATCACGGCCTGTACGTCTGGTCGGCCTACGGCATCTGTCTGGCGGTGCTGATCCTCAACGTGGTCGCACCGATTGCGGCCCGCAAGCGCTATCTGCAACAAGAGGCGCGTCGTCTGCGCCGGGAGAACGGCAAGTGAATCCGCTGCGCAAAAAACGTCTGATCATCATTCTGGCGATTCTGGTCGGGGTCGGCGCTGCCGTCGGCCTGGCTCTCAGCGCCCTGCAGGAAAACATCAACCTGTTTTACACGCCAACCCAGATCGCCAACGGCGAAGCCCCGCACGACACGCGCATCCGCGCCGGCGGCATGGTCGAGAAGGGTTCGCTGCAACGCTCGCCGGACTCGCTGGACGTCAAGTTCATCGTGACCGACTTCAACAAATCCGTGACCATCACCTACCGCGGCATCCTCCCGGATCTGTTCCGCGAAGGGCAGGGCATCGTCGCCCTGGGCAAACTCAACGCGGACGGCGTAGTGGTGGCCGATGAAGTGCTGGCCAAGCA
Organism: Pseudomonas sp. MWU16-30322; assembly: GCF_020515535.1. Lineage (NCBI taxonomy): Bacteria > Pseudomonadati > Pseudomonadota > Gammaproteobacteria > Pseudomonadales > Pseudomonadaceae > Pseudomonas > Pseudomonas sp. MWU16-30322. Next base: position 355,767 of record NZ_JAIWYL010000005.1, on the reverse strand, counting down.
CGACGAGAAGTACATGCCGCCGGAAGTGACCAAAGCGTTGAAAGACAGTGGTCAATCGGCACCGACCCAAGCGAAGGAGGGTTGATCGATGACTTCTGCACTGTTTATTCCTGAACTCGGTCACCTGGCGATGATTCTGGCGCTGTGTTTCGCGCTGGTGCAGGCCGTGGTGCCGTTGCTCGGTGCCTGGCGTGGCGACCGTCTGTGGATGAGCCTGGCCCAGCCGGCAGCGTGGGGCCAGTTCGCGTTCCTGGTGTTTGCCTTTGGCGCGCTGACTTACGCGTTCATGACCGACGATTTCTCGGTTGCCTACGTGGCGATGAACTCCAACAGCGCCTTGCCGTGGTACTACAAGTTCAGCGCGGTATGGGGCGCCCACGAAGGTTCGCTGTTGCTGTGGGCGTTGATCCTCGGTGGCTGGACCTTCGCCGTGTCGGTGTTCTCCCGGCAGTTGCCGCAAGTCATGCTCGCCCGGGTGCTGGCGGTGATGGGCATGATCAGCACCGGTTTCCTGTTGTTTCTGATCCTCACCTCCAACCCGTTCTCGCGGATTCTGCCGCAGATTCCGGCGGATGGTCGTGACCTCAATCCGCTGCTACAGGACATCGGCCTGATTGTGCATCCGCCGATGCTCTACATGGGTTACGTCGGCTTCTCGGTGGCGTTCGCCTTCGCCATCGCTGCACTGCTCGGTGGGCGTCTCGACGCCGCGTGGGCACGCTGGTCGCGGCCGTGGACGATTGTCGCCTGGGCCTTCCTCGGCATCGGCATCACCCTCGGTTCGTGGTGGGCTTACTACGAACTCGGCTGGGGCGGCTGGTGGTTCTGGGACCCGGTGGAAAACGCCTCGTTCATGCCATGGCTGGTCGGCACCGCGTTGATTCACTCGCTGGCGGTCACGGAAAAACGTGGCGTGTTCAAGAGCTGGACGGTGTTGCTGGCGATTGCCGCGTTCTCGCTGAGCCTGCTTGGCACGTTCCTCGTGCGTTCCGGCGTGCTGACTTCGGTGCACGCGTTTGCCTCCGATCCTGAACGCGGTGTGTTCATCCTGATCTTCCTGCTGTTTGTGGTCGGCGGTTCGCTGACGCTGTTTGCGTTGCGCGCACCCGTGGTCAAGAGCCAGGTCGGCTTCAATCTGTGGTCGCGGGAAACCCTGCTGCTGGGCAACAACCTGGTGCTGGTGGTGGCGGCGTCGATGATTCTGCTCGGCACACTCTATCCGCTGATTCTCGATGCCTTGAGCGGCGCCAAACTGTCGGTCGGTCCGCCGTACTTCAACGCGCTGTTCATCCCGCTGATGGCGTTGCTGATGCTGGTGATGGCGGTCGGCGTGATCGTCCGCTGGAAGGACACCCCGGTGAAGTGGCTGGCGAACATGCTGACCCCGGTGCTGCTCGGCAGCGTCGCATTGGCGGTGGTGGCCGGTATCGCTTACGGCGATTTCAACTGGGCGGTGATCGCGACGTTCCTGCTCGCCGCGTGGGTGTTGCTCGCCGGTGTGCGCGACATCTTCGACAAGACTCGCCACAAGGGCCTGATCAAAGGCCTGCCTACCCTGACCCGCAGCTACTGGGGCATGCAGATCGCTCACCTCGGCATCGCCGTATGCGCCCTCGGTGTGGTGCTGTCGAGTCAGAACAGTGCCGAACGCGACCTGCGTCTGGCGCCGGGCGAGTCGATGGATTTGGCCGGTTATCACTTCATCTTCGAAGGCGCCAAGCACTTCGAAGGGCCGAACTTCACCTCCGACAAGGGCACCATCCGGGTGATCCGCGACGGCAAGGAAGTCAGCGTGCTGCACCCGGAAAAACGCCTGTACACCGTGCAGAGTTCGATGATGACCGAGGCCGGGATCGACGCCGGTTTCACTCGCGATCTCTACGTTGCACTGGGCGAGCCGCTGGAAAACGGCGCGTGGGCGGTACGGGTTCACGTCAAACCGTTCGTGCGCTGGATCTGGTTCGGCGGTCTGCTGACCGGTCTGGGCGGATTGCTGGCGGCGCTGGATCGGCGTTATCGAGTCAAGGTCAAAGCCAAGGTGCGTGAAGCCCTCGGCCTGCAAGGAGCGGCTGCATGAGACGTTGGTTGATGCTGGTACCCCTGGCGATTTTCCTGCTGGTGGCGGTGTTTCTGTATCGCGGTCTGTACCTCGATCCGGCGGAGCTGCCGTCGGCGATGATCAACAAGCCATTCCCGGAATTCAGCCTGCCGAACGTGCAGGGCGACAAGACCCTGACCAAGGCTGACATTCTCGGCAAACCGGCGCTGGTCAACGTCTGGGGCACCTGGTGCATTTCCTGCCGGGTCGAGCACCCGGTGCTGAACAAACTGGCCGAGCGCGGTGTGGTGATCTACGGCATCAACTACAAGGACACCAACGTCGACGCGTTGAAGTGGCTGGCCGAATTCCACAACCCGTACCTGCTGGATATCCGTGACGACGAAGGCTCGCTGGGCCTGAACCTCGGCGTGTACGGCGCGCCGGAAACCTTCTTCATCGACGCCAAGGGCATCATCCGCGACAAGTACGTCGGGGTGATCGACGAGCAGGTCTGGCGCGAAAAACTCGCGGCCAAGTATCAGGCGCTGGTCGATGAGGCCAAGCCATGAAGCGCTTTATCGCTGCCGTGGTCTTGGGCCTGAGTCTGGCCGGTGTGGCGCATGCCGCGATCGACACCTACGAGTTCGCCAAGGAAGGCGATCGCGAGCGTTTCCGTGAACTGACCAAGGAACTGCGCTGCCCCAAGTGCCAGAACCAGGACATCGCCGACTCCAACGCGCCGATTGCCGCCGACCTGCGCAAAGAGATTTTCCGCATGCTCGGCGAGGGCAAGGACAATCAGCAGATCATCGATTTCATGGTCGATCGCTACGGTGATTTCGTCCGTTACAAACCGGCGCTCAATGCCAAGACTGCACTGCTGTGGTTCGGCCCGGCCGGCCTGTTGCTCGGCGGTCTGGTGGTGATCGCAGTGATCGTTCGCCGACGCCGCGCACAGCGCACCGAGACCCCGCCATCGCTGTCCACCGAAGAGCGTCAGCGCCTCGACCAACTGTTGGATAAAAACCAAGAATGATTGATTTCTGGCTTGCCGCAGGGCTGTTGCTTCTGGTCGCCCTGAGTTTTCTGCTGATTCCGGTTTTGCGTGGCCGTCGCGCCCAGCGTGAAGAGGATCGAACTGCCTTGAACGTGGCGTTGTATCAGGAACGTGTTGCCGAGCTGCAAGCGCAGCAGGCTGAAGGCGTACTCGATGCGGCGCAAATGGACAGCGGCCGTGCCGAAGCGGCGCGTGAGCTGCTCGCCGATACCGAAGGCGTTGCCGCACCGCGTGTGTCGAAACTGGGCAAGCCGTTGCCGCTGCTGGCAGCGGTGCTGGTGCCGGTATTGGGGCTGGGGCTGTATCTGCATTTCGGTGCTGCCGACAAAGTCGAACTGACCCGCGAATTCGCCCAGGCACCGCAGTCGATGGAAGAGATGACCCGGCGTCTGGAGCGTGCTGTTGCGGCGCAACCGGATTCGGCGGAAGGCCTGTACTTCCTCGGGCGCACCTACATGGCCCAGGATCGTCCGGCGGATGCGGCGAAGATGTTCGAGCGCGCCGCCAACCTGGCCGGTCGCCAGCCGGAACTGCTCGGCCAGTGGGCGCAGGCGCAATACTTTGCTGACGGCAAGAAGTGGTCGGACAAGATCCAGGCTTTAACCGACGAAGCGCTGAAAGCCGATCCGAAAGAAGTCACCAGCCTCGGCCTACTCGGCATCGCCGCGTTCGAGGGTGAGCGTTATCAGCAGGCAATCGACTACTGGAACCGCCTGCTGGCGCAACTGCCGGCGGACGACAACTCCCGCGCCGCGCTGCAAGGCGGGATCGAGCGCGCCACCGAGCGCCTGCAAGCCAGCGGCGGTAAAGTCGCCGCCACGCCGGTCGCCAAGGTTGCCGCACTGCTCAAGGTGCGTGTTGATCTGGCCAGCGAACTCAAAGGCAAGGTGCAACCGGGCGACAGCGTGTTCATCTTCGCCCGCGCCGTTTCCGGCCCACCGGCACCGCTGGCGGCCAAGCGTCTGACCGTGGCCGATCTGCCGGTGACTGTCGAACTGGGCGATGCCGACGCGATGATGCCGCAGTTGAAACTGTCGAACTTTCCTGAAGTCCAACTGGTTGCGCGCATTTCCCGAGCCGGTCAACCGACCGCCGGGGAGTGGGTAGGTCGCAGCGGCCCGCTGGCCAGCAGCACCACCGCGCCGCAAACACTGACCATCGACAGCCCGGACCAATAACCACCGGCACCCACAGGAAAGCACCGCCATGCACAGTCTCGCCCGAATCGCAGTCATCACAATGGCCCTGGGCATGAGCGCCTGTGCGGTGCACCGACCGGAACCGACCACCAGCCTGCCGCCGATCCCGCCGTCGCAACCAAGCCCGACCCCGTCGACCTCGCCGACCCCGGGCAAAAGCATCCCGGCCAAACCGTCCAAGCCAGTCCCACGCACCTCGGCCAGCTTCGCCCCGCCACCGGGCGGCAACAGCCACTGGGATCAGCAACTCGGGGTCTATGTCCTCGACGATCAGCCCAACACCTTCTACCGCCAGCGCACCTACTTCCGCTGGAACAACGGCTGGAGCCGCTCGATCAGCCCCAACGGCCCCTGGGAAGACACCGATATCCACGGCGTGCCGCCGGGGTTGGGCAAACAGTTCGGGCAGTGATGAAAAAACGGCGATCTCTGGATCGCCGTTTTTTATATGTTGTCCGGCAGTATGGATGACCCTGTAGGAGCTGGCGAAGATCTGCGATCTTTTGATTTCGCTGTTTTTCACAATTCGCTGGTCAACAACCCCTGCATATAATCCACAAACGCCCGCGCCTTCGCACTGACCATCCGCCCCGTGGGAAACACTGCCCACAGGTCCTGATCCGGCAATCCCCAATTGCTCATCACCGCCCTGACCGCTCCGCTCGCCAGCTCCGGGGCGAACATCCATTGCGAGGCGATGGCCAGGCCCTGATCGGCCAGCACGGCTGCGCGCAAGCCTTCGGCGGCGCTGACACGCAGGCGGCCGGTCAGGTTTTGCGTTTGCTGTTCGCTGCCTTGGGTGAAGGTCCAGGTGGCACCGCCGCTGAGGTTGTAGACGATGCCTTGGTGCTGATTCAAATCGGCAGGGCAGCTCGGCTCGCCGTGACGGGCGAAGTAAGCCGGGGTGCCGAGCACCACGCGGCGGCAGTCGGCGATCTTGCGGGCGGTGAGGCTGGAGTCGCTGAGCGGGCCCATGCGCAGGGCGACGTCGATGCCTTCTTCGACCAGATTGATGTTGCGATCATCGAGCATCAGGTCGATGTTCAATTGCGGATGCTGCTCGAGAAACGGCCCCAGGTGCGGCACGACGTGCAGGCGACCGAAAGTCACCGCAGCGCTGATGCGCAGGTTGCCGCTTAAACCGCTGGCGCTGCCACGGGCGGCGTTATCGGCTTCGTTGGCTTCGTCGATGGCGCGTCTGGCCCGTTCGAAAAACGCCAGTCCGGCTTCGGTCGGCGTCAGGCCGCGGGTCGAGCGCAGCAACAGGCTGACCGCCAAGCGTTTTTCCAGTTGAGCGATGGTTTTCGACACAGCGGGCTGGCCGATATTCAGGCGTCGGGCGGCGGCGGAAAACGAGCCGGTTTCGACCACGTAGACGAAGGTTTCCATGGCGGCGAGGCGGTCCATCAGTCTTCCTGCAAATCTGAAAGTTGTCGTAGTCCCCTTGTGGGAGCGGGCTTGCTCGCGAAAGCGGTCTGACATTCAGCACAGGTATTGGCTGATCCGACGCCTTCGCGAGCAAGCCCGCTCCCACAGGGAATAGGGTGCTGAGTGTAATCCGCGTCCATTCAATCACATGCTGTAAAACAACCGAACGTCGTTCTGCAGATTTATGTGCTTGAGTAAAGATAACTCTAGAGTTACTTTTATTCGGCCGGAGCAAGGAGGCGGTAGGTGCAAAGCAGGCTATTGATCAAGGAGCTGGAGGAGGCAGGCTGGACGCTGGATCGAGTCACCGGCAGTCATCACATCTTCACTCACCGTTACAACCCTTACACCATTCCCGTTCCCCACCCGAAAAAGGATTTACCGTTGGGGACGGTCAAAAGCATCAGGGGGCGTGCCGGGTTGCACCACCCGCCAGCCAGCAACAAGGGAGATCCATAATGCAATATCCGATCTGCATCGAATGGGGTGACGACAACACCGCCATCGGTATTCAGATACCTGACATTCCCGGCGCCGTCACGGCTGGGGATACCTTCGAGGACGCCTACAACGCAGCCGTTGAAATTGCTCACATCATGCTGCAGGAGATAGCGGCGGACGGGGAATCGATTCCCATGCCGACATCGGCAGCGGCCCATCGCAATAATCCGGAGTTTGCCGATATGGGCTGGGGGATGCTCGAGCTGGATATCTCGCCGTACATGGGCAAGACCGAGAAGGTCAACGTGACGTTGCCAGGTTATGTGATCCAGCGCATCGATCGTTATGTGCGTGAACACAATGTCAAAAGCCGCTCTTCGTTTCTGGCGGATGCGGCGATGGAGAAACTGGTTCGCTATTAAGCGTCATCGCTCCCTCAGGCCCATTGAGCAACCTGTGGGAGCGAGCCTGGATGCTTACGCCGTTGCCAAAGAACCACGCTGCGACGCACTCAGAAACCGTACCAGCGCCAGCAGCGGGAACGCGCTACCGACAATCACGATCCACAACCAGCCACCGTGCTCATACACCGCACTGGCCACCGACGAGCCGAAGGCGCCGCCGATGAAGATGCTGGTCATGTACAAAGCGTTCAGGCGACCGCGGCTTTTGGCATCGAGTGAGTACACCGCGCGCTGGCCGAGGACCATGTTCATCTGTACGCAGAAATCCAGTACCACGCCGGTCACGGCCAGGCCGATCACGCTGTAGGCCGGGTGGATGAAGGCGGGCAGGAAGCTCAGGCTGGCGAACAGCATGGCCAGCAGCGAAGCGATGCGGGTGTGGCCGGCGTCAGCCAGGCGTCCACTGATCGGCGCGGCGATGGCACCGATGGCGCCGACCAGGGCGAAGATCGCGATTTCGCTTTGCGACAGGCCATGGTTGCGCGCCAGTTCCAGCGGCACCGCGGTCCAGAACAGACTGAAGGTGGCGAACATGCAGCCTTGATAAAACGCCCGCTGACGCAGCACCGGTTGCTGGCGCAGCAGCGTCCACAGTGAGCCGAGCAACTGGCCGTAGGACGCGCTGTGATCCGGTTGGCGCTTGGGCACGGTCAGTGCCAGCACCACGCTGATCGCTGCCATCAACGCCGCAGCAATCATGAACATCGCGCGCCAGCCGAAATGGTCAGCCACCACACTCGACACCGGTCGCGCCAGCAGGATGCCCAGCAGCAAACCACCCATGATCCCGCCGACCACCCGGCCACGGGATTCCTCCGGCGCCAGGTGCGCAGCCAGCGGAATCAGGATCTGCACCGACACCGAGCTGAAGCCCACCAGCAACGAGATCAGCAGGAACACGTTGGGCTGACTGGTGAACGCCGCGCCGAGCAGGCTGGCAATCGCCACCACCGTAGTGATGATCATCAACCGACGGTTTTCCAGCAGGTCGCCCAGCGGCACCAGGAAGAACAGGCCCAGCGCATAACCGATCTGCGTCAGCGAGACGATGAAGCTGGCCATGGTGTCGGAGAGGCCGATGTCTGGCGCGATCAGGCCGATGATTGGCTGTGCGTAGTAGATGTTGGCGACGATGGCGCCGCAGCAGAAGGCGAACAGCAGCACCATGCCTCGGGTCATTGCGTGAGTTGTGGCGTTCATAAGGTTTCTCGATCCAGCGAAAGGGAATGCGGTGAGGCTAAGGGACGTACCGAAGCGGCGGTAGAAGCCTTCGATCGATATCAGTTATTCCGTTGCGGAATGATTGGCTTCCAACAGGGTGTCGTCCATCGGCGAACCTTGCGTCCGGCCGGGGAGGGTCGATGATACATTCACTTACATGTTCTTCGATAGCGTGCTTATGTTTACTTCTGCGCTATTACTGTTCATCAACGGAGGATTGCCATGTTGCGTCAGCTGCTGCGTCACACGACTACGATTGCCTTGCTTGGCCTGCTCAGTGCCACTGCGGTGCAGGCCGCCGATGCCCCGGGTACACGTCTCGGCGTGCGCGGCGAGATCACCGGGGTCGGCGCCGACTCGCTGAAAGTCCACGTCAACAGCGGCGAGAATGTGGTGATCCGGTTGAACCCGGACACCAGGATTCGCGCCGTCACCCTGGCCAATATCGAGGACATCAAACCCGGCAGCTACATCGGCTCGGCCGCCATGCCCCAGGAGGACGGAACCCTGAAGGCGCTCGAAGTGCATGTGTTCCCGCCGGAACTGGCCGGCAGCGGCGACGGCCATCGGCCATTCGACCTGGCCAAGGGCAGCAGCATGACCAATGGCAGTGTAGGTGATCTGGTGGTCAGCAATGGCCGCGTGCTGACGGTCAATTACAAGGGCGGGCAGCAGAAGATCCTGGTGCCGGAGGACGTGCCGATCGTCAACCTGACGCCGGGGGATCGCAGCTTGCTCAAGGTCGGGGTGAAGATTGTCAGCTTCGTGACACAGGACGCAGACGGCACGTTGACGGCGCAGTCGATTTCCGCCGGCAAGGATGGCGTCACGCCGCCGATGTAACTGGCTGACAAACAATCCCACAGGGGGGGGGACTGTGTGATTTCCAATGCCCACAAAAAAGGCGACCTGTTGAGGTCGCCTTTTTCGTTATCGCTTAAGCCTTACTGGCCGGAATAAATCTGATCAAAGATTCCGCCATCATTGAAGTGGGTCTTTTGCACCGAACGCCAGTCACCGAAGGTTTTCTCCACCGACAGGAAGTCGACTTTCGGGAAACGGTCGGTGTACTTCGCGAGCACTGCCGGGTCCCGTGGACGCAGGTAGTTGGCAGCGGCGATTTCCTGGCCTTCCGGCGACCACAGGTACTTCAGGTATTCATCGGCAGCGGCGCGGGTGCCTTTCTTGTCGACCACTTTGTCGACCACCGACACGGGTGGCTCGGCTTCGGCGGAGACACTTGGGTAGATCACTTCGAACTGGTCGCGGCCAAACTCGCGGGCGATCATCTCGGCTTCGTTCTCGAAGGTCACCAGCACGTCGCCGATCTGGTTGGTCATGAACGTGGTGGTCGCGGCGCGGCCACCGGTGTCCAGCACCGGCGCTTGTTTGAACAGTTTGCCGACGAACTCCTTGGCCTTGTTCTCGTCACCGCCGTTTTTCAGCACATAGCCCCAGGCCGAGAGGTAGGTGTAGCGGCCGTTGCCCGAAGTTTTCGGGTTCGGCACGATCACCTGCACGCCGTCCTTGAGCAGGTCCGGCCAGTCTTTCAAGGCTTTCGGGTTGCCTTTCCGGACGATGAACACAGTGGCCGAGGTGAACGGCGCGCTGTTGTTCGGCAGGCGGGTCACCCAGTTCTCCGGCACCAGTTTGCCGTTGTCGGCGAGGGCGTTGATGTCGGTCGCCATGTTCATGGTGATGACGTCCGCCGGCAGGCCATCGATCACCGAACGCGCCTGCTTGCTCGAACCGCCGAAGGACATCTGCACGGTGATGTTTTCGTTGTGTTCAGCCTGCCAGTGTTTCTGGAACGCAGTGTTGTAGTCCTTGTAGAAATCGCGCATCACGTCGTAGGAAACGTTCAGCAGAGTCGGAGCCGCCTGAGCGATGTTGCCCAGGGCCAGGCCAGCGGCGAGAAGTGAGGCGCCAAAGAGTTTTTTCACTGCGCATTCCTTGTTGTGTCGGTGATGACGGTAGGGGGTGATACCGTTTTGCCAGCGACTATAGCCGGGGCGACATAGTCGCTTAAAGATTAAAAAGCTCTGTGCTTATTCCATTTTCTTGAACAGGGCATTGCCACACCGCGAGCAGAACGAAGCTTCGTGTTCATGGCTGCTTTTCGAGCACACCGGGCAGTCGTGTTGCTGCTGGCCCCCGCGCATGGCGGTAGCCAGTTCGGCGGTGAAAATCCCGGTCGGCACGGCGATGATCGAGTAACCGGTGATCATCACCAGCGACGAAATGATCTGGCCCAACACCGTTCTGGGCACGATGTCGCCGTAACCCACGGTGGTCAGCGTCACGATAGCCCAATAAATGCCTTTGGGAATGCTGGTGAAGCCGTGTTCCGGACCTTCGACCACGTACATCAAGGTGCCGAACACTGTGACCAGCGTGCAGACGCTGAGCAGGAACACGAGGATTTTCTGCTTGCTGCCGCGCAGGGCGTCGAGCAGGTAGTGGGCCTGTTTCAGGTACGGGCCGAGCTTGAGCACCCGGAAGATCCGCAGCATGCGGATGATCCGGATAATCAGCAGGTACTGCGCGTCGCTGTAATACAGCGCGAGGATCCCGGGCACGATCGCCAGCAAGTCCACCAGCCCGTAAAAACTGAACGCGTAGCGCAGTGGTTTGGGCGAGCAATACAGACGCAGGATGTATTCGCTGAGGAAGATGACGGTGAAGCCCCATTCGATGTACGCCAGCACGTTGGCGTAGTTCTGGTGGACTTCATCGATGCTGTCGAGGATCACCACCACCAGGCTTGCCAGAATGATCAGCAGCAGGGTGCTGTCGAAACGGCGCCCGGCCACGGTGTCGGTCTGGAAAATGATCACGTACAGGCGATTGCGCCACGTGTCGTTGTTGTTCATGCAAGTCGCCCTGGCCATAAAATCAGCGCAGCCTAGGTTGATTCTCCCCATGAGCGCAAGACGGGCTTTCGACAGCGCTGTTGCCGAGCATCTGCGCGCCAGCGCGGATCAGCCAGCAGGCAAGGATAAACGGCGCGGTCAGCGTCGCCAGGCCAATGGCGGCGAACAGCGGGGTGACCAGCAGCGCAAGGACGATGCCCAGCAGCGGCAGCCACGGTTGCTGGCGTTGCGTACTGAAGGCGAGGGCGGCGAGTACTGCGTTGTAGCTGCCCAGCCCGAGTAGCGCGGTGCTGCTTTCGTGGTGCAGCAGACTCGACGCCAGGCCGATGGCCGACGCGAACAATGCCCAGCAAAAGGCGCGGCGATCAGCGATCAACAGGCCAATGGCGATCAATGCGCCGGCCAGTGGATGATCAAGGAACATCACCTGACCCAGTCCACGCAACTCAGCGGCGAGCAAATTCAGCGTGTTCATCTCGATCTGCGCTGTCGGCGCGGACGGCTCGGCGAACAGCAACAGGATCCAGCTGATTGCCACGAACGGCGAGGTATAAGCCGGTATCGATCGACTGCGGTACACGTGTTTGAGCCATTGCTGTGTGACCATCGCACTGAGGCCGCCAGCCGCCAGGATCAGCGGCGGCAACATTGGCGACCAAGGGAAATACAGGCTCAGCAACAAGCCGAGCAGCACGCCGTTGTAACTGAACAATCCGGCCTGACGATCAGCCTTGGCATAGTTACGCCGTTGTGCGGTAAGCAACCCGGCGACCGCACCGAGCAACGCACCGGCAAACAGCACCGGCGCAGTGAGCAGGATCGCCAGCAGGCACAACAGGCCGCACAGCGGATGACGCTGGAGGAATATTTGACTGAAACCGTTGAGCAAAGCCTCGGCCCAGTCGGGGCAGTGGGTGTTGAAATGATTGGCAGGCATGTTGAAAAAATCTGGGCAGTTGGAAAATCAAAAGGTCTTGCCAATAACTGTGGCGAGGGAGCTTGCTCCCGCTGGGTCGCGAAGCGGCCCCAAAATGGGTTAATGCGGTTTTTCTGTGAAAACCGTCATGCCCTAAAAGCGACGACTGCTGCGCAGCCGAGCGGGAGCAAGCTCCCTCGCCACAGGTTTTGTGTCGCTAGTCAGATCAGCGTTTCGATCCGCAGTGAGTTGGTCGATCCCGGCTGCCCGAACGGCACCCCGGCAGTGATCAGCAACGTATCGCCACGCTCGGCCATTCCTTGCGCCTGAGCGATTTCCAGCGCGGTCGAACACACTTCATCGACCTGACGCAGGCGATCGTTGACCACCGAGTGAATACCCCACGCCACGCTCAAGCGGCGCGCGGTCTGCAGGTTCGGCGTCAGGTTGAGGATCGGCGCTTTTGGCCGCTCCCGCGCCGCCCGCAGGCTTGAGCTGCCCGACTCGCTGTAGTTGACCAGCACCGCTACCGGCAGCACGTTGCTGATGCGGCGGATCGCGCAGCTGATGGCATCGGACACCGTTGCCTCGGCTTTCGGTCGGCTGACGTCGAGTTGAGTCTGATAGTCCGGACCGTTCTCCACCTGACGGATGATTTTGCTCATCATCTGCACCGCTTCCAGCGGGTATTCGCCGGACGCGGTTTCGGCCGAGAGCATCACCGCATCCGCGCCTTCAGCCACAGCGTTGGCCACGTCAGTGACTTCAGCACGGGTCGGTGCCGGGGAGAAGCGCATCGATTCGAGCATCTGCGTCGCCACCACCACCGGTTTGCCGAGCTCGCGGCAGGTAGTGATGATGTTTTTCTGGATCTGCGGCACGCTTTCGGCGGGTACTTCGACGCCGAGGTCACCGCGAGCCACCATGATCGCGTCGCTCAGTTCGGCGATTTCGCGCAGTTGTTCAACCGCTGACGGCTTCTCGATTTTCGCCATCAGGAACGCCTTGTCGCCGATCAGTTCGCGGGCCTCGAGAATGTCTTGCGGACGTTGCACGAACGACAGCGCCACCCAGTCCACACCCAGCTCCAGACCGAAGCTCAGGTCGCGGCGATCCTTGGCGGTCAGCGGGCTCAGGTCGAGCACCGCTTGCGGTACGTTGACGCCTTTGCGGTCCGACAGTTCGCCGCCATTGAGCACGGTGGTGTCGATCGCGTCGGAGTATTTGCTGACCACGCGCAGGCGCAGTTTGCCGTCATCCAGTAGCAGATCCATACCGGCTTCGAGCGCGGCAATGATCTCCGGATGCGGCAGGTTCACTCGGCGTTCATCGCCGGGTGTGGCGTCCAGATCGAGGCGGAACGCCTGACCACGATGCAGCTGCACCTTGCCGTCGGCGAACTTGCCGACGCGCAGTTTCGGCCCCTGCAAATCCATCAGGATGCCCAGCGGATAGTTGAGCTGGCGCTCGACTTCGCGGATCCACTGATAGCGCTGGGCGTGGTCGGCGTGATCGCCGTGGCTGAAGTTCAGGCGGAAGATGTTGACCCCGGCCTCGACCAGCTCACGGATGTCGTCGATGCCGTCGACAGCAGGCCCGAGGGTGGCGAGGATTTTGACCTTTTTATCAGGCGTCATGATTTAGAGTTCTCAAGGATCAGAATGGCGCGGAAGTCGTTGACGTTGGTGCGGGTCGGCTCGGTGACGATCAGCGCATCGAGCGCCTCGAAGTAGCCGTAACCGTTGTTGTTATCCAGCTCGTCGCTGGCGCTCAGGCCCAGAGCCGCGGCGCGGGCGTAGCTGTCCGGGGTCATGATCGCGCCGGCGTTGTCTTCCGAGCCGTCGATGCCGTCGGTGTCACCGGCCAGTGCATAAACGCCGGGCTGGCCCTTGAGGCTGTCGGTGAGGCTCAAGAGAAATTCGGCGTTGCGTCCGCCACGGCCATTGCCGCGCACGGTGACGGTGGTTTCGCCGCCGGAGAGAATCACGCACGGCGCCGCCAACGGCTGACCATGGTTGATGATCTGCCGAGCGATGCCGGCGTGGACCTTCGCCACTTCACGTGACTCACCTTCCAGGTCGCCAAGGATCAGCGTGCTGAAACCGGCCTGACGGCATTTCACCGCCGCGGCATCCAGCGATTGCTGCGGGCGGGCGATCAACTGGAAGTGACTGCGGGCCAGGCTCGGATCACCGGGTTTGACGGTTTCCGATTCCGGGCTTTGCAGCCAGTTGCGCACCGAGGCCGGGACTTCAATGCCGTAGCGTTTGAGGATCGCCAGCGCTTCGGCAGAAGTGCTCGGGTCGGCCACGGTCGGGCCGGAAGCGATCACCGTGGCGAGGTCGCCCGGCACATCGGAAATCGCATAGGTGTAGACAGTGGCAGGCCAGCAGGCCTTGCCGAGGCGGCCACCCTTGATCGCCGAGAGGTGCTTGCGCACGCAGTTCATCTCGCCGATGGTCGCGCCGGATTTGAGCAGGGCTTTGTTGATCGACTGCTTGTCGGCCAGGGTAATGCCTTCGGCCGGCAGGGCGAGCAGGGCAGAGCCGCCACCGGAGAGCAGGAAGATCACGCGGTCGTCTTCGCTCAGGTTGCTGACCAGTTCCAGCACGCGTTTGGCCACGGCCAGGCCGGCGGCGTCCGGTACCGGATGCGCGGCTTCGACCACTTCGATTTTTTCGCACGGAGCGCCGTGACCGTATCGGGTCACCACCAGACCGGATACTTCACCCTGCCAGCGGCGCTCGACCACCTGCGCCATGGCAGCTGCGGCTTTGCCGGCACCGATGACGATCACCCGACCGCTGCGATCAGCAGGCAGATGGGCTTCGAGGACTTGGTTCGGATGGGCCGCGTCGATGGCTGTGGCAAACAGCTCGCGCAGCAGTTGTTGCGGATCGACCGACATGGCGGGCTCCCGGAATTCTTGTTATTCGAAAGGGCAACTCGGGTCCATTGTGGGAGCGGGCTTGCTCGCGAAGGCGGTGGGTCAGTCAATCTCCATGTCGACTGAAACGCCCTCTTCGCGAGCAAGCCCGCTCCCACATGGAAAGTGAGGCAAAGGCTTTATTTTTTGTCGCGAATCGAGAAGTTGGCCATGTGTTCCAGACCCTTGATCAGCGCCGAGTGGTCCCAGTTGCTGCCACCGATGGCCGCGCAGGTGCTGAACACTTGCTGGGCGTTGGCGGTGTTCGGCAGGTTGATGTTCAGCTCCTTGGCGCCTTGCAGGGCCAGGTTCAGGTCCTTCTGGTGCAGGCTGATGCGGAAGCCCGGATCGAAGGTGCCCTTGATCATGCGCTCGCCGTGCACTTCGAGGATCTTCGACGAAGCGAAACCGCCCATCAGCGCTTCACGCACCTTGGCCGGATCAGCACCGTTTTTCGAAGCGAACAGCAGGGCTTCAGCCACGGCCTGAATGTTCAGCGCGACGATGATCTGGTTCGCCACTTTGGCGGTCTGACCGTCGCCGTTGCCACCGACCAGAGTGATGTTCTTGCCCATGGCCTGGAACAGCGGCAGTGCGCGTTCGAAGGCATCGGCGTCGCCACCGACCATGATGCTCAGGGTCGCAGCCTTGGCGCCGACTTCACCACCGGATACCGGGGCGTCGAGGTATTGCGCGCCTTTTTCGTTGATCTTCTTGGCGAAAGCCTTGGTGGCGGTCGGCGAGATCGAACTCATGTCGATCACCACTTTGCCTTTGCCGATGCCGGCAGCAACGCCGTCGGCGCGGAACAGCACGTCGTCGACCTGCGGAGTGTCCGGCACCATGACGATGATGAATTCAGCTTCCTGCGCCACTTCGCGCGGGTTGGCCAGAGCGACGGCGCCAGCGGCGACCAGATCGGCCGGAGCGGCGTCGTGATGCGCCGACAGGAACAGGCTGTGACCGGCTTTCTGCAGGTTCGAAGCCATTGGGTGGCCCATGATGCCGGTGCCGATAAATCCGATTTTAGCCATGAGAAAATCCTCTTGTTTTTGTCTTGCTCAAGCGAAATAGGGGGTGTTGCCTTGGGTGGGAGCGGGCTTGCTCGCGAATGCGGTGGAACATTCAATATCCGTGTTGACTGAACCACCGCATTCGCGAGCAAGCCCGCTCCCACAAGGGTTTTGCAGTGTTCTTAAATTGCGTTGTGGCTCTTGAGCCAGCCGAGACCGGCCTCGGTGGTGGTCAGCGGCTTGTATTCACAGCCAACCCAACCCTGGTAACCGATGCGATCCAGGTGTTCGAACAGGAAGCGGTAGTTGATTTCACCGGTGCCCGGCTCGTTGCGCCCCGGGTTGTCCGCGAGCTGCACGTGGTTGATCTCGCCCAGGTGCGATTGCAGGGTGCGGGCCAGATCGCCTTCCATGATTTGCATGTGATAGATGTCGTATTGCAGGAACAGATTGGCGCTGCCGACCTGCTCGCGAATCGACAGGGCTTGCGCCGTGTTGTTCAGGTAGAAACCCGGGATGTCGCGGGTGTTGATCGCTTCCATCACCAGTTTGATACCGGCCGCCTGCAGCTTGTCGGCCGCGTACTTGAGGTTGGCGACGAAGGTTTTCTCCACGGTCACATCATCAATGCCTTGCGGACGGATACCGGCCAGGCAGTTGACCTGGGTATTGCCCAGCACCTGCGCGTAGGCAATCGCCAGATCGACCCCGGCGCGGAATTCTTCAACCCGATCCGGCAGACACGCGATACCGCGCTCGCCCTTGGCCCAGTCACCGGCCGGCAGGTTGAACAGCACTTGGGTCAGACCGTTGGCATCGAGCCTGGCCTTGATTTCGGCAGAGCTGAAATCGTACGGGAACAGGTATTCCACACCACTGAAACCGGCTTTGGCGGCGGCGTCGAAACGGGCAAGGAAATCCTGTTCGGTGAACAGCATGGACAGGTTGGCTGCGAAACGCGGCATGGTGGTCTCCCGTAAATCTTGTGAGGTTCCCCTTGTAGGAGCGAGCCTGTGTGGCGAGGGAGCTTGCTCCCGCTGGGGCGCGCAGCGGCCCCAAAAGCTTTACGACTGCTTCGCAGCCGAGCGGGAGCAAGCTCCCTCGCCACATGGCCCGCTCTCACAGGGAGAGCGGTCAGCAGTTAATCAAGCAACGAAATCGCCGTTGGCGCGTCGTTGCCGACCAGTGCCAGGTCTTCGAATTCGTTGACGGCGTTGATCTCGGTCCCCATGGAGATGTTGGTCACACGCTCCAGGATGATCTCGACAATCACCGGTACCTTGAACTCTTCGATCATCTGTTCGGCCTTGCGCAGGGCAGGGGCGATTTCCGACGGTTCGAACACCCGCAGGGCTTTACAGCCGAGGCCTTCGGCGACTGCGATGTGGTCGACACCGTAACCGTTGAGTTCCGGCGCGTTCAGGTTATCGAAGGACAGCTGCACGCAGTAGTCCATTTCGAACCCGCGCTGGGCCTGACGGATCAGCCCCAGGTACGAGTTGTTCACCACGACGTGGATGTAAGGCAGTTTGAACTGAGCGCCGACCGCCAGCTCCTCGATCATGAACTGGAAGTCATAGTCCCCCGACAGGGCCACGACTTTCCGGCTCGGATCGGCCTTGACCACGCCCAGCGCCGCCGGAATGGTCCAGCCCAACGGGCCGGCCTGACCGCAGTTGATCCAGTGACGCGGCTTGTAGACGTGCAGGAACTGCGCGCCGGCAATCTGCGACAGACCAATGGTGCTGACGTAGCAGGTGTCCTTGCCGAACACCTGGTTCATCTCTTCGTAAACGCGCTGTGGCTTGACCGGCACGTTGTCGAAGTGCGTCTTGCGGTGCAGGCTGGCTTTGCGTTGCTGGCAATCCTGCAGCCAGGCGCTACGGTTTTTCAGCTTGCCGGCGGCTTGCCATTCACGGGCGACTTCGATGAACACGGTCAGCGCGGCAGCAGCGTCGGAGACGATGCCCAGATCCGGAGTGAACACGCGGCCGATCTGCGTGCCTTCGATGTCAACGTGAATGAACTTGCGGCCTTCGGTGTAGACGTCGACCGAACCGGTGTGACGGTTGGCCCAACGGTTACCGATGCCCAGCACCACGTCGGATTTCAGCAGCGTGGCGTTGCCGTAACGGTGCGAGGTCTGCAGACCGACCATGCCGACCATCAACGGGTGATCGTCCGGAATGGTGCCCCAGCCCATCAGGGTCGGGATCACCGGAATACCGGTCAGCTCGGCGAACTCCACCAGCAGATCGCTGGCGTCGGCGTTGATGATGCCGCCGCCGGCCACCAGCAATGGACGCTCGGCCTGATCCAGCAGGGCCAGAGCCTTCTCGACCTGAATGCGGCTCGCGGTTGGCTTGGCCAGCGGCAGCGGCTGGTAGGCGTCGATGTCGAATTCGATTTCAGCCATCTGCACGTCGAACGGCAGGTCGATCAGCACCGGGCCTGGACGGCCGGAGCGCATTTCGTAAAAGGCTTTCTGGAACGCGTAGGGCACCTGGCCCGGCTCCAGAACCGTGGTCGCCCACTTGGTGACGGGCTTGACGATGCTGGTGATGTCGACGGCCTGGAAGTCTTCCTTGTGCATACGGGCGCGGGGTGCCTGGCCGGTGATGCAGAGGATAGGGATCGAGTCGGCCGAGGCGCTGTAGAGCCCGGTGACCATGTCGGTACCGGCAGGGCCGGACGTACCGATGCACACGCCGATGTTGCCGGCCTTGGTGCGGGTGTAACCCTCGGCCATGTGTGACGCGCCTTCGACGTGGCGAGCGAGGACGTGATCGATGCCACCGACTTTCTGCAGGGCGGAGTACAGCGGGTTGATCGCAGCACCCGGAATGCCAAAAGCGGTATCAACCCCTTCACGGCGCATCACCAGAACGGCGGCTTCGATTGCTCTCATTTTGCTCATGGTTTTGTGCCTCTTTACGTTTTGTAATTGTATACAAGTGGCTTTGCGCAGAGTGTATTCACGGCGGACGGCGCAGGTCAATCCATTTTCTCAAGCGTCTGTTTCATTCGTCGGAAGCCGATTTTGCTGTGGCTTTTCGTCGCATGTGGCGCCTTTCGAGAATTATTGTATACAAAAAAATAATTCATTGTGTTCTATTTGTGGCATCGGTCTGCGGCACTTGAGCGCAGCCCCACGACTTTCCCAATAACAAAATGAGGACGGCACCATGAGCGCTTTAACCTTGAAAGTCGCAGTCAACCTGGTCAACCAGGCCATCAGCACCGGACGCGGCATCAACGCCGCGCCGCTGACCATCGCGGTACTCGATACCGGCGGCCATCTGATCACCCTGCAACGCGAAGACGGCGCCAGCCTGCTGCGCCCGAACATCGCCATCGGCAAAGCCTGGGGCGCCATCGCCCTGGGCAAGGGCTCACGCCTGCTGGCGCTGGACGCCCAACAACGCCCGGCGTTCATCGCCGCACTCAACAGCATGGGCCAGGGCAGCGTCGTCCCGGCCCCGGGCGGGGTTTTAATTCGTGATCAGGCAGGCAACGTGCTGGGCGCGATCGGGATCAGCGGCGATCTGTCGGATATTGATGAGCAGGTGGCGATCAAAGCGGTGGAGGCGCTGGATTTGAGGGCGGATGCGGGGGTGGCGGCTTGATCTGTAGCGTCTGATTAACCGCTTTCGCGAGCAGGCTCGCTCCCACATTGGATTTGTGTTTAGACACCAAATGTCTGAATACCCAAGTCCACTGTGGGAGCGAGCCTGCTCGCGAAGGCGATCTTCCGTACACATCCTGCTAAACGTCTGACGCTTGCTCGGAAATTCACTGAACTAGCCTTTTCATAATCAGGACATGAAAAGGCAAAGGAATGCTGGATCTATCTGCTTCAAATCGTTTGCGCATTGGTCGCTACTCCGAACAAAACCGCATCTACTTACTGGCTACCAATACGGCGGGAAGGCAGCCTGTTTTCAGCGACTTTGCACTGGGTCGATTGGTCGTCAGCCAATTTCGCATCGCAGAGGAGATGGGGTTTGCCAATTCGTTGGCCTGGGTCGTCATGCCAGATCATTTTCATTGGCTGATTGAATTGAAGCGTGATTCGCTCAGCGAGTTGATGCAGCGTACAAAATCCCTCAGCACCAAAGCCGTGAATCTCTCGACGGGTCGAAAGACCAGTCTTTGGCAATCTGGCTTTCATGATCGTGCATTGCGCAGAGAAGAAGATCTGGTGAAGTTGGCTCGGTATATCGTGGCCAACCCGTTGCGGGCTGGTCTAGTGGAGAGGCTTGGAGACTATCCGCTGTGGGATGCCATTTGGGTTTGAGCTGATATCGAGTTGCTGCCATTCGCGAGCAGGCTCGCTCCCACATTGGATAGGCGGCGGTTATAAATCTCCTGTGGGAGCGAGCCTGCTCGCGAAGCGCTCAACGAGGTCTATCAGTCCGGCTCACACCCCTTCAACACCAACCGAATGATCGTCTGCGCCGCCGCCTCGTAATCCGCCTCGTCCAGTTTGTCCTTGCCGGTGACCGCAGAGATCTGCCAGTCGAAGTCGGCGTAGGTCTGGGTCGCGGCCCAGATGCTGAACATCAGGTGGTTGGGGTCGATCGGGGCGATCTGGCCGCGGTCGATCCAGCTCTGGATGCAGTCGATGTTGTGCTTGGCCTGGCTGTTGAGCTGCTCGACCAGGTCGGCGCTGAGGTGCGGGGCGCCGTGCATGATTTCGCTGGCGAACACCTTGGAGGCGAAGGGCAGGTCGCGGGAGATGCGGATCTTCGAGCGGATGTAGCCACTGAGCACTTCGCTCGGCACGCCGTCCGGGTTGAACGGAGTCGAGGCCTGCAGGATCGGCACGATGATGCTTTCCAGGACCTCGCGGTAGAGGTTTTCCTTGGACTTGAAGTAGTAGTAGACGTTGGGCTTGGGCAATCCTGCCTTGGCGGCGATGTCGCTGGTTTTGGTCGCAGCGAAGCCTTTGTCGGCAAATTCCTCACTGGCGGCACGCAGGATCAGTTCTTTGTTGCGCTCGCGGATTGTGCTCATAAACCCGGTGGTTCCTTGCCTGTTCTGGCGGTTGCGCATGGTAGCACCGGCCTCGCGCAGCGCTCAAGAATGCCCCGGCAAGGGGGCGGGCGGACTTCGCTGTCTCGGGGCTGAACGAACCTGCAGATCTTTGGGTGAACTCGGGAGGCGCTGCTAGAGTTCAAGGCAGCGATCAAGCCATTGGCCAGGGATTTGCCTTGTATGGCCGGGCTTCACTTTCAATTGCCGTGTGTGATTGTCGGCCTGTTCGAGTGAAATACCGTGGAAAAACGCAGACGCAGCAAAATCGCCTGGGCCATCGTTGTGCTGGGGCTTGTATTGCTGGCAGTGGTGCTGTGGCTGTTCCTCGCGTCGAACCAGCGCAAGCCCAAGCCACCGCCGCCGGCCGAACCCGTGGCAACGGTCGCAGTCAAGTTGCAGGATGTGCCGGTGTACATCGACGCCCTCGGCACCGTCACCCCGACCCGCAGCGTGACAGTGATCACCCAAGTCGACGGAATTTTGAGCTCGGTCGAATTCCAGGAAGGCCAGCAGGTGCGCAAGGGCCAGGTGATCGCCCGCATCGATGACCGCGCACTCAAGGCGCAATTGGCGGTGGCCAAGGGTACGCTGATGCACGATCAGGCGTTGCTTGCCAACGCCGTGCGCGATCTGGCGCGCTATCGCGAGCTGATCAAGGTCGGTTCCACCACCCAGCAAACCCTCGATACCCAGGCCTCCCTGGTGCAGCAACTGCAAGGTACGGTCGCTTCCGATCAGGGCAGCGTGCAGAACCTCGAAGTGCAATTGAGTTATTGCACCATCACCTCGCCGGTGGATGGCGTGGTCGGCCTGCGCCAGGTCGATCCCGGCAACTACGTGACCACCACCAGCACCACCGGGATTGCGGTCATCACCCAGATGACCCCGGCCACGGTGGTGTTCGCCGTGCCCGAAGATGATCTGGGCGCAATCAATCAGGCCATGGCCAAGGGGCCGGTGACGGTGCTGGCCTACGACCGCAACAAGCACAATCTGCTGGCCACTGGCAGTCTGCTGGCGCTGGACAACCAGGTCGATACCAGCACCGGCACGATCAAGGTCAAGGCGCAGTTTGATGATGCGGGCAAGGCGCTGTTTCCCAATCAGTTCGTCAACGCGCGACTCAAGGCCGATACGCTGACCCAGATCAGCGTGGTGCCGACCCGGGCGATCCAGCACGGCAGCAAGGGCGATTTCGTGTTCGTCGTGGTCGATCCGGGCAACAAGGTCAGCCTGCGCAACATCAAGACCGGCCCGGCGACGGGGGACGTCTCGGCAGTGCTCGACAACGGCGTGAAGGCCGGTGAGCAGGTGGTCACCGAGGGCGCCGACAAACTCGACGATGGCTCTGCGGTGAAAGTCGTCGCGCAGTGAGGAGGCGCCCAACATGAACGTCTCGCGCCCCTTCATCGAACGCCCGGTCGCTACCACGCTGTTGATGGTGGCGGTGCTGTTGCTGGGCATGCTCGGTTATCACTTGCTGTCGGTGTCGGCGTTGCCCGAGGTCGATTACCCGACTATCCAGGTCTTCACTCAATACCCCGGCGCGAGTCCCGAGGTGATCAGCTCGTCGATCACCGCGCCGCTGGAGCGTCAGCTCGGCGAGATGCCGGGCCTCAAATCGATGAACTCCACCAGCTCCGACGGCGCCTCGGTGGTGACCCTGCAATTCGATCTGTCGTTGTCGCTGGATGTCGCCGAGCAGGAAGTGCAGGCCGCGATCAACGCCGCCGGCACGTTCCTGCCGGCCAACCTGCCGTACCCGCCGGTGTACAGCAAGGTCAATCCGGCCGACGCGCCGGTGCTGACCCTGTCGCTGAGCTCCGACGTGCTGCCGCTGACCAAGGTTGAAGACCTCGCCGACACGCGGCTGGCGCAGAAAATTTCGCAGATCACCGGCGTCGGCCTGGTCACCATCAGCGGCGGTCAGCGCCCGGCGGTGCGGGTCGAGGCCAACACCTCGGCGCTGAACAATCTCGGTCTGTCCCTCGACGACCTGCGCACCTCGCTGGGCACGGCCAACGTCAATCAGGCCAAGGGCAATATCGACGGCAAATATCAGGCGTATTCGATCGGCACCAACGACCAGTTGCAGTCGGCCGAGGAGTATCGCGACCTGGTGATCGCCTACAAGAACGGCGCGCCGGTCCGTCTGTCGCAGATCGCCAGTTCGACCCAGGGCCCGGAGAATCCACGCCAGGCCGCGTGGACCAATAGCACGCCGTCGATTGTCCTGAATATCCAGCGCCAGCCCGGCGCCAACGTGATCGACGTGGTCGACCGTCTGCAGCAACTGTTGCCCAAGTTGCGCGCCAGTCTGCCGGCGACGCTCAAGGTCAACGTGCTCACCGATCGCACGCAAACCATTCGTGCCTCGGTCACCGACGTGCAGTACGAACTCGGTGTGGCGGTGCTGCTGGTGGTGATCGTGATTTTCCTGTTCCTGCGCAATCTCCCGGCGACGATCATTCCGGCGGTAACCGTGCCGCTGACCCTGGTCGGTACGCTTGCAGTGGCCTATGGGCTGGGCTTTTCGCTGAATAACCTGACGTTGATGGCGCTGACCATCGCCATCGGTTTTGTGGTCGATGACGCCATCGTCATGATCGAAAACATCACCCGCTACATCGAGGCCGGCGACTCGCCGATGGAGGCTGCGCTCAAGGGCTCGGAGCAGATCGGCTTCACGATCATTTCGCTGTCGGTGGCGCTGATCGCGGTGATGATTCCGCTGCTGTTCATGGGCGATGTGGTCGGGCGATTGTTCCGTGAATTTGCCATGACCGTAGCGGTGACCATCGTCATCTCGGCGCTGATCACCCTGACCCTGACGCCAATGATGTGCTCGCGCATGCTCAAGCACAGGCACGAGGAGCGCCGGGTCGATTTCTTCGACCGGATCAACGGCTATTACGTCAAGGGCCTGGACTGGGTGTTGCTGCACCGCGGGCTGACGCTGATTTCCATTGTGTTCACCGGGGCACTGACCCTGCTGATCATCGTGGTGATGCCCAAGGGCTTTTTCCCCGAGCAGGACACCGGGCTGATCCAGGGTATTTCCCAGGCCTCGCCGACAATTTCCTTCCAGCAGATGCAGATCGAACAGCAACGGCTGGCCGCACGAATTCTGAAAGATCCAGCGGTGGCCAGCCTGTCGTCGTTCGTCGGTATCGACCAGACCAACCCGACGATCAATCAGGGCAACCTGCTGATCAACCTCAAGCCCCACGGCGACCGCGACAGCAGCGCGGCAGTGATTCGCCGGCTCTCGGACGCCAACGCCGACGACGCCGGGATTCGCCTGTACCTGCACAGCGTGCAGGACCTGACGCTGGACGCCACGGTCTCGACCACCAGCTACCGCCTCGGCCTGCAGGCCACCGACCCGGATGAGCTGGAGCAGTGGACCAACACATTGCTGGCGGCGATCAAGCAGGACCCGATGTTCACCGATGTGCAGAGTCAGGCGATGCAGTTCGGCAATCAGATCCAGCTCAACTTCGACCGCGCCACCGCTTCACGTCTGGGTATCACCCCGCAGGCCATCGACGATGTGCTGTACGACGCCTTCGGCCAGCGTCAGGTGTCGACCATCTACACCCAGCTCAACCAGTATCACGTGGTGATTGCCACTGATCATCCGCCGCACAATCTGGCCGATTTGCTGACCGGGCTCTACGTCGATATTCCCGGCGGCGGGGTGGCGCCGCTGTCCAGCATGGCGACCATGCAGGTGATTCGCGCGCCGGTGACCATCAACCGCCTCGGGCAATTTCCCTATGCCGACGTGTCGTTCAACCTCGCCCCCGGCCAGACCCTTGGTGCTGCGGTGACCCGGCTCAACGAGATCGAAGCCAAGGCCGGCCTGCCGCTGTCGGTGCAGGCCAATCTGGAGGGGGCGGCGGCGACGTTCGAGGCGTCACTGTCGAATCAGGTGTTTCTGGTGCTGGCGGCGATCATCGTCGTGTACCTGATGCTGGGCATTCTCTACGAGAGCTTCGTGCACCCGGTGACGATTCTTTCGACCTTGCTCTCGGCAGCGCTGGGCGCGCTGCTGGCGTTGCTGGTCACCGGCACGCAGTTCGACATCATCGGCCTGATCGGCATCGTGCTGTTGATCGGGATCGTGATGAAGAACGGCATCATGATGGTCGACTTCGCGCTGGAGCTTGAGCGCGAGGGCGGACTCGATGCGGTGGCGGCGATTCGTCAGGCGGCCGAGCTGCGTTTTCGGCCGATCCTGATGACCAGCATGGCCTCGCTGTTTGGCGCGGTGCCGCTGGCGCTGGGTACGGGGATCGGTTCGGAGCTGCGACATCCGCTGGGCATCGCGATCATCGGCGGGCTGCTGCTCAGTCAGTTGTTGACGCTGTTTTCGACCCCGGTGATTTTCCTCGCCATGCACAGTCTGGAGCAGCGTTTCACTCGGCGCCGGCCAGCGCTGGTCGAGGCCTATCGCGATGAACCTTAGCGCGCCGTTCATCCGGCGCCCGATCGCCACCACGTTGCTGGCGGTGGGGCTGGCGCTGTTCGGCGTGTTGGCGTTCAACCTGCTGCCAGTGGCGCCGCTGCCGGAAGTGGATTTCCCCACCATCAGCGTGCGCGCTTCGTTGCCCGGCGCTGATCCGAGCACTGTCGCATCGTCGGTGGCGACGCCGCTGGAGCGCCAGTTCGGGCAGATCGCCGGGGTCACTGAAATGACCTCGTCGAGTTCGCTGGGGGCGACGCGCATCACCCTGCAGTTCGACCTCAACCGCGACATCGACGGCGCCGCCCGGGACGTGCAGGCGGCGATCAACGCGGCGCGCAGCAATCTGCCGAGCGACCTGTCCGGCAACCCGACCTACCGCAAGGTCAACCCGGCCGACTCGCCGATCCTGATCCTCAGCCTGACCTCCGACACCGCGACACGCGGACAGATGTATGACGTGGCCTCGACCCTGCTTGAGCAACGCCTGTTGCAAACCACCGGGGTCGGCGACGTAACGGTGGGCGGCGCGGCGCTGCCGGCGGTACGCATCGAGCTCAACCCGGATCGGCTCAACCGCTATGGCGTCAGCCTCGAACAGGTGCGCCAGGTGATTCAGGCGTCCAACGTCAATCTGCCCAAGGGTACGGTGGCACTCGGCGCTCAATCCTATGGCCTCAAGGCCAACGACATGCTCTATCAGGGCGCCGATTACGGGCCGTTGGTGGTGAAGAAAAACAATGGCGATCTGGTGCGCATTTCCGATCTGGGCGACGTCACCGAAGACGTCGAAGACCTGCGCAACTTCGGCCTGTCCAACGGCAAACCAGCGGTGCTGCTGGTGGTGTTCAAGCAGCCCGGGGCCAACGTCATCGACACCGTGGATGCGGTGAAGGCCGACCTGCCGTTTCTGCAAAGCTCGATCCCCTCGGCGATCAAGATCAACATCCTGATGGATCGCACCACCACCATTCGTGCGTCGTTGCACGATGTGGAAATGACCCTGCTGATTTCCATCGCACTGGTGACGCTGGTGACGTTCGCGTTCTTCCGCGATTGGCGCAGCACGCTGATCCCGGCCATCGTCGTGCCGTTGTCGCTGCTCGGCACGTTTGGTGCGATGTACTTTCTCGGCTATAGCCTGAACAACCTGTCGTTGATGGCACTGACCATTTCCACCGGGTTTGTGGTGGACGATGCGATCGTGGTGGTCGAGAACATCATGCGCCATCTGGAGAAGGGCGAAAGCCGTGTGCAGGCGGCGTTGGCCGGGGCACGCGAGGTCGGCTTCACGGTGATGACCATCAGTGTGTCGCTGGTGGCGGTGTTCATTCCGTTGCTGCTGATGGGTGGCATAGTCGGGCGACTGTTTCGCGAGTTTTCGATTTCGCTGTCGGTGGCCATCGTGATTTCGATGCTGGTATCACTGACCGTGACGCCGATGCTCGCCAGCGTGCTGCTGCGTACCAATGAGCAGGCTGGGGACGGCGAAGATCACCCGGATTCGCGCTTTCACCGCTTCTATGACCGCACCCTGGGCTGGGTGGTGGAGCATTCGTTCCTGATGGGGTTGCTGACGTTGCTGGTGATCGTGCTGGCGTGCGTCCTGTACGTGATGGTGCCCAAGGGCTTTTTCCCGCAGGAAGACACCGGGCGCATGTCCGGCAGCATCATCGCGGCGCAGAGCATTTCCTTCGGGGCGATCCAGTCGAACTTCAGCGAGATCAACCAGAAGGTGCTGAGCAATCCGAACGTGGCCACCGTCGGTGGTTTTGTCGGCGGTGGCGGCGGGATCGGCGGCGCGGTGAACAGTGCGCAGTTGTTCATAACCCTCAAATCACTGGCCGATCGCAAGGACAGCGCCGATCAGGTCATCGGGCAGATTCGCCGCACCCTGGGCGACATGCCCGGCACGCGCCTGTACCTGCAATCAGCGCAGGACATCACCGTTGGCGGGCGGCAGAGCGGGGCGCAGTATCAGTACACGATGACCGCCGATGACCAGAGCACCCTCGATGAATGGGTGCCCAAAGTCGTGGCGGCGCTGCACACCTTGCCGCAACTGACCGACATCAACACCGATCAGCAGGACAACAGCCTGATGGCCAGCGTCACCGTCAATCGTGATGCGGCGGCGCGACTGGGCGTGAGCATGTCGGCCATCGACCAGACGCTGTACGACGCGTTCGGCCAGCGTCAGGTCTCGACCATCTACCGTTCCGCCAACCAATACCACGTAGTGATGGAAGTTGCGCCGCCGTACTGGGCTGACCCGGCCACCCTGAAAAATGTCTACGTGCCGGTGGGCACGGCGGCCGTCACCACCAAGGGCGCTGCGGCGGCGCCCAACCTCAGCGCCACCGCCTCGCAACCGTTGGTGCCGCTGTCGGCTGTTGCTGATTATTCGGTGGGGCGCACAGCGATTTCGATCAGTCATCAGGGCACCTTTCCAGCGGTGACCGCTTCGTTCAACCTCGCGCCAGGCGTATCCATCGGTCAGGCGACGGCGTTAGTTGAAAACGCCGTGAAGCAATTGCGCATGCCGGCCAGCGTGGTCGGCCAGTTCGCCGGCACCGCGCAGGTGTTCCAGTCTTCGGTGGCCAGTGAACCGCTGCTGATCGTCGCGGCGCTGCTGTCGGTGTATGTCGTGCTGGGGATGCTTTACGAGAGTCTGGTGCATCCGCTGACGATTCTTTCGACCTTGCCCTCGGCCGGGGTCGGCGCCTTGATCGCGTTGCTGCTGACGGGGACTGAGCTGTCGATCATCGCGCTGGTGGGGGTGATTCTGTTGATCGGGATCGTGAAGAAGAACGCGATCATGATGATCGACTTCGCCATCACCGAGCGCCGCGAATTCGGCCTGAGCGCGAAAGAAGCGATTCGCCGCGCCTGTCTGATCCGTTTCCGGCCGATCATGATGACCACGCTGGCGGCAATTCTTGGCGCACTGCCGCTGGTGCTCGGCACCGGCTATGGCTCGGAGTTGCGCCGACCTTTGGGGATTTCGATCATTGGCGGCTTGCTGTTCAGCCAGTTGCTGACGCTGTACACCACGCCGGTGATCTACCTTTGGCTGGATCGGGCGTCGCAGCGCCTGCGCAGGAGTACGCCATGAAACACAAATCCTTTGTAGGAGTGTTGTGTCTGTTGTTGAGTGGCTGCATGGTCGGTCCGGATTATCAGAAACCGGCCATGGAACTGCCGACCTCCTTCAAGGAAGGCACCCAATGGCAGCGCGCCCAGGCCAATCCGCAGGGGGCGCTGAACAGCCAGTGGTGGCGGATTTATCAGGATCCGATACTCAACGATCTGGTCGAACGCTCGGCCAGGGCCAACCCGTCGATCATTGGCGCCGAAGCGGCGTATCGGCTGGCGCAGGCACAAGTGGCGTCGAGCCGCGCCGGGTTGTGGCCGACGGTGGGCGTGGGCTTGTCCGGCGCGCGCGGGGTCGGTGGCGGGGCCAGCGGCAGCACCACCAGCGGCTTGACCGGCACCAGCAGCAGTGGCGGCACCGTCGAGCAATCCGTCAGCGCGACCTTGAGCGCCAGTTGGGAGCCGGATCTGTGGGGCCAGGTGCGGCGCGGCATCGAATCGAGCCAGGCCTCGCTGCAATCGTCCGATGCCTTGCTGGCCGGGGTGCGGCTGTCGATTGGAGCGAGCGTAGCGACCAATTATCTGGGGCTGCGGCAACTGGATATCGACATCGATCTGTTGCAGCAACAGCAGACCATCAACCAGCAACTGCTGACGATGATCCAGGCGCAAACCGTGCAGGGTACGGCGACCAACGATCAATTGCTGGTGGCGCAGGATCAATTGAGCACGGTGATTGCCGCGCTGCAAACCGCGCAGCGTTCACGCGAGCAGGCCGAGCATGCATTGGCGGTGCTGGTGGGCGTGGCGCCGGCGCAGTTCAATCTGCCCAAGGCTGCCGACTATCAGTTCACCACGCCGATGCCGCCGCCGGTGCTGCCGTCGAATCTGCTGTTGCGGCGTCCCGATGTGGTCTCGGCCGAACGCCTGGCAGCAGCGGCCAACGCGCGAATCGGCGTCGCCGAAGCGGCGTTTTTCCCGACCCTTAGCCTGACCGCCGAAGGCGGTTTTCGCGGCACGGCGCTGGGCGGTCTGTTCTCGGTGCCGAACCGCATCTGGACCCTCGGCCCGGCGCTGGCCGAAACGATTTTCGACGGCGGCGCCCGCGAAGCCGCCAAGCAGGAAGCCGAAGCCACCTACGATCAGGACGTGGCGAATTATCGCGGCACGGTGCTCGGTGCGTTGCAGAACGTCGAGGACAACCTGTCGGCGATCAATCACCTGCACACCCAGGCGCAGGCCTACGAGCAGATGTTTCAGCGCAATCAGCAATTGTTCGGCAGCCAGCAGGCGCAGCAGCGCGCGGGCACGGTCAGCCAGCAAGCGGTATTGACTCAGCAATTGGTGCTGTTGCAGGCCGAGCAGAACCTGCGCGACACGCAAGGTTTGCTCAGTCAGGGCAGTGTCGCGCTGTTCCAGAGCCTGGGGGGTGGCTGGCAGGTGCCTTAGCGTCTCGCTCCAGTGAGTGCGGCGCGGTATGCTGCGCGCACTTTTTTCATGTAGGGAAGCCTGACCCATGGCAGGAAGCAGTTTGCTGGTGCTGATCGACGACATCGCTACGGTTCTGGATGACGTGGCGTTGATGAGCAAAATGGCCGCGAAGAAGACCGCCGGGGTGCTCGGTGACGACTTGGCGCTCAATGCCCAGCAAGTCTCCGGCGTGCGCGCCGAGCGGGAAATTCCCGTGGTCTGGGCGGTGGCCAAGGGCTCGTTTCTCAACAAACTGATTCTGGTGCCTTCGGCGTTGGCGATCAGTGCGTTTGTGCCGTGGCTGGTGACGCCGCTGTTAATGGTCGGCGGCGCCTATCTGTGCTTCGAAGGCTTCGAGAAACTCGCGCACAAGTTCCTGCACAGCAAGGCCGAAGATGACGCCGGACATGCGCAATTGACCGAGGCCATGGCCGCGCCGAGCACCGATCTGGTGGCTTACGAGAAGGACAAGATCAAAGGCGCGATCCGCACCGATTTCATCCTTTCGGCGGAAATCATCGCCATCACGCTCGGCACCGTGGCCGACGCTTCGCTGACCCAGCAAGTGATCGTGATGTCCGGCATCGCCATCGTCATGACTGTCGGTGTTTATGGTCTGGTGGCCGGCATCGTTAAACTCGACGACCTCGGCCTGTGGCTGACGCAGAAACCCGGTGCCGCAGCGAAAAGCATCGGCAACGCGATCCTGCGCGCCGCGCCGTACATGATGAAAGGCCTGTCGGTGATCGGCACGGCGGCGATGTTCCTGGTCGGCGGCGGCATCCTCACCCACGGCATTCCTGCGGTGCATCACTGGATTGAAAGTGTGGGGGCGGCGTCCGGTAGTGTCGGGTTTGCAGTCCCGGTGCTGCTCAATGGCGTGGCCGGGATTATTGCCGGGGGCGTGGTGTTGCTCGCGGTGAGCCTGATTGGCAAATTGTGGAAAGCTGTGCGGGCGTAAGGACGCCCGCAGGTGTCATGCCGGGCGATCAGCGCTCTTCAGCAGATGCTTCGACAGGTAGTGCGCGACGGCTTCATCGGTGCATCGGCCGATGATCTCCGCTTCGGGCAGTGCCTGTCTCAACTCGGCATGTGCGTTGCCCATGAGCACGCCTTTGCCGACACTGGCCAGCATGTCGGCGTCGTTCATGGCGTCACCAAACGCGATGCAGGCCTGAATCGGCACGTTGAGGAATTCGGCCAGCTGCTTCAGGGCATTGCCCTTGGAGACGTCTCTGGCCATGACCTCCAGGCACCATGGAAACGTGAATACCGTGCCGATCTGATCGCCCAGCCGTTGTTCCAGCCGCGCCTGCAGCCTGAGCAGGGCGTCATGATCCTTGCTGCGTTGAAAGAAAAACACTTTCTGCACAGCCTGCAGCGGCAGATTCTCGGTCGCGCAGAGTGTCGGCTGGAAGTCCGGGTTCTGGCTGAAGTCCTTCAGGTTTTCGTCTTCTCGACTCATCAGCCAGCCGGATCGGCAGTAAAGGTTGATGGTCAGGTCGGTATCGGCGCGGGCTTCCTCGAGCAATGTCTGAACAACGGCGGTCGATAATTCCGCGCTCAGTGAAAGTCCGCCACAGGCGCTGGAAATGCGCGCGCCATTGGCGGTGATCAGGTGAACCGGCGGTGACTGACTGTCGAGCAATGACTCGACGTCCGTCTGATGCCGACCCGTCGCCAGCACGATGTGATGACCTGCGCGGTTCAGGCTGTGAATCACGCTTTTGGTAAAGGCACCGAAAGTATCGCCTGGCAGCAGCAGCGTGCCATCCAGGTCAGAGGCAATAAGCAAGTACATCATGACTCCTCGGAAGGGATCGCCTGCCCACCCAGTTGACCGGGCGTACGCCGCTGTCTGAAAGACGAATGGCGGCGTCAGTCTTTACCCGGGCGGGCGCAGAAGGGCAGGCATATGAAAAGAATGTCGGGCGTGCAGACGCGCTGACAAGCTCGGCGGGGCCGATGCTTGCCAGCGGTTGGAAGGGTTTACTCGGCAATCTGCAACTTGCGTGACTCGGTGTACACGTAACGGACTTTCTCGTACTCGAACGGCGAGTTCATCTGGCCATAGCGGAAGTTGGTCTGGTAGCGCTTGTCGACCGCGCGCAGGGCCCAGATTTCCGGGTGGTTTTCGCTGACTTTCGACACGTTCAGGTAGTTGATCGCCGATTCGGCGGTGTAGTCGACGGCCAGGCCGGCGGTGTCGCGGATGTTCGACGGGCCGAGGATTGGCAACACGAAGTAGGCGCCGCCCGGTACGCCGTAGAAGCCCAGGGTCTGACCGAAGTCTTCGCTCTGGCGCGGCAGGCCCATGGCGGTGGCCGGGTCCCACAGACCGGCGACGCCGATGGTGGTGTTGAGCAGCAGCCGCGCCGTGGTTTCCATCGAGCGCTTGCCCTTGAACTGCAGCAGGCTGTTGACCAGGTTCGGCACGTCGCCGAGGTTGTTGAAGAAGTTGCTCACCCCGGTACGCAGGAAGCTTGGCGTCACGTAGCGATAACCGTCGACCACTGGCAGGAACACCCATTGGTCGAAGCGGTAGTTGAAGTGGTAGACGCGGCGGTTCCACGACTCCAGCGGGTCGTAAACGTTGAGCGCGTTAAGCGTCGAGCGTTCGAATTCACGCTGGTCCAGACCCGGGTTGAACTTGAGTTTGGACAGCGGTTCCTTGAAGCCGTCGTTGTCGACCACCACGGGCGCGTTGGCTTTGCTGTTGTCGGCCTGGGCCACGCCTGCACTGAGGAGCGCTGCAATCAGCAGGAGATATTTAGCCACGGAAGAACTCCAGCATGGCGTCGCTGTTGACGCGGTAGTTAAGGTTGCCGCAATGGCCGCCGTAAGGATAAACGGTCAGGCGATCGCCGAAGGTCTTGCGCAGGAAACCGAGGTCGCCGGGGCCGAGGATCACATCGTCGGCGTTATGCATGACGGCGATTTTCGGGCTGTCGTGCAGGTAATCCTTGAGCGCGTACAGGCTGACCTGGTCGATCAGTTGCAACAGGCTGCCGCCGTCGGTGCGCGCACGCCACATCGGGATCACCTGTTCGGTCAGGTAGCAGTCGAAGTCGCATTGCAGCGCACGCTTGAGGAATGGCGTGAGGCTGGTGCCTTCGGTGATCGGGAATTTCGGCGGGGTGATCAGGCCGCGACGGTTGATCAGGTCGGAAGTGAAGGCAATGTCGGCCGCCGAGAAACGGAACGAGGTGCCGATCAGCATCGCCATCTGTTCGTTGGTCAGATGCTGTTTCGACTGCTGGAAGTCGTAGAGCAGGGCGTCGTTGAGGTCGATGTAGCCTTTCTGCTGGAAGTAGCGGGTCAGCTTGTTCAGCACCAGTTCATAGAAGGTGGTGCTGTTGTTGATGCCTTTCACCTCGGTCTGCACCAGCTTGTCGAGGTTGGTGATCGAGGTATAGAGGTTGACCGGTGGGTTGAGCAGCAGGACTTTCTTGAAGTTGAAGCTGCGCCGGGTTTCGTCCAGGTGCGCGACGAACGCGGCATCCAGCGCACCGAGGCTGTAGCCGCTGAGGTAGTACTCGGTGACCGGCAGTTTCGGATGTTGCGCGCGCACGGCTTGCATCACCCGGTACATGTCTTCGGCGTCTTCCTTGGTGATGCCCGGGGTGGCGAAGCGTGAGGCGGCGCTGATGAAGTCGAAGCTGGTCGGCGACGACAACTGCACGACGTGGTAGCCGGCCTTGTAATAGAGCTTCTTCAGGTATTCGTTGATCGCGCTGTCATAGCGCGCGCCGGTGCCGGCGATCAGGAAGATCAGCGGCGCCGGTTTGTCCTGCTCGGCGATGCGGTACGTGAGTTTTTTCACTGCCCAGAAATTGTCCGGGAGAATGAATGCCCGTTCCGGGCGCAGGGTAATGCTGTGGTCGGACTGGTTGATCTCGTCGTCCGACGGCAATTCCGGGCGCAGGTCCGGTGGCGTCGTGGCGATGGTCGCCTCGAACGGGTTGGTCAGGGGATAGCCATAACCGGCGGCATCGATATCCACCGCCAGTGCGGACGCACTCAGAATAAGGCCGCAGAAAAGCGCGGCGAAGCGCAAGGAACGGAGCATGACTGGATCCCTTAAAGGAAGGTGCCGAATGAAGTTCGCAGGCTATGACCACCGGGGTTGCGCCAAAGTGCCATGCCTCGGCACCAAACAGGCAGAATTCGGAGTAATAGTAGCTGGACGATACACTTTGCAAGGCGCGGATGACCAGTTAACAGTTGTTAGTACTTGCCAACGGTACAAGTGCGATTAAGCTGGCCGCCGATTTCGTTGATTGGAGAGATTCATGTCCCGCCGCTTGCCCGTGATCCTGTTGCTCGTTCTGTTGCCGCTGTGGCTGGCCGCCAGTTATGGCGCGCGTTATGGCTTTATGGAGGACGGTCGGTGGGTTGGCATCTGCGTCGATGAAGCGAGCCGTTGGGAATGCTCGGTGCGTTCGAACCTGGGGCTGATGATCCACTTCAAGGTACTGGGCTGGACCGCGCTGGGTGCGGCGCTGCTGGGTTTTGTGCTGCCCGGACGGGCAGGGTGGTGGCTGGCGGTGCTGGCGCTGGTGTTCGGGTTGCCGGCGCTGGCGTTGTACAACACCACGCTGGCGGTATTTGCGGTGGTGATTGCCGGGTTGCGGTTGGTCCGGGAATCCCGTAGCGCCTGATAGTCAGCCTTCGCGAGCAAGCCCGCTCCCACATTTAATCGAGTTCCTTCAGTTGGAATGCAATCAAATGTGGGAGCGGGCTTGCTCGCGAAGGGGCAAGACTGGGCTCTGGAGATCAGCCCTTGCGAACCCGCAGGCAGCGCCAAAGTGCCGCCACCAGCAACCCGCTGACCAACGCCCAGCCCCATGCCTGCTGATTCAACAATCCCTCTTCATACAACTGCGGCGCAATGCCGGCGCCGATGATAAAGGTCAGCAGGGCGATTTCCCGACGCGGCACGCTGACCGGTCGGCACACGTAAACCAGCGCCGGCAGGATGAACGCCATGCTGGCAAAGCTGCGATAACGTGCGTCGAAGACCATCTCCAGCATCATCACCGCCGCCGCGAAACCTGCCAGCGCCACCAGCCAGCCGACACGGCGCTCGAGCCGATTGAAGACGCGTTCACGCCAACCCTGGCGGGCGCTCAGGCTCAGCGCGGCATGGGCCAGCACTAACAGATTCAAGACCGTCAGCAAACCGACCCACAGCCATTCGCTGGCAAACCGCGTGGTCACTCGCGCCAGATCACCCCAGGCGCCGATCGAGCAGGCGGCCAGCGCACCGAGCAGCGGCAGGATCAATGCCGATCGGGTGGTGCGCACCCGGCCGCCGAGCAGCAGCGTGCCGAGGAAGATCAGCCCGCCGATGCCCAGCCATTCCTTCCAGTACGGCACGTTGGTCACCGGTCCGGCGAGCACACCCTTGTCCTGGCGATCGGCATCGAACAGGCCCCAGTAACCGCCGACCGCACCTTCGCTGCCACGTTTCCATGGCTGGTCGAACGCCTCGATCAGGTTGTAATGCCAGCCTTCCTTCTCGGCCATCGCGACAAAGCCGCGAATGAACTTGGCCTCGTTGACCCGGCTCGGCAGGGCGGTCTCGCGTTGGCGACCTTCGCTGGGCCAGCCGGTCTCGCCGATCATCACGTCCTTGGGCGCGAACTTGTTGCCGAACACCTGACGCACATCCGCCACATGTTGCAGGGCGACGTCGATGTTCGACGGATCATCTTCCCAGTACGGCAGCAAGTGAATGGTCAGGAAGTCCACCGCCGGCGCAACTTCCGGGTGCTTGAGCCAGAACTCCCAGACATCGGCATAGGTGACTGGTTGCTTGACCTGGCTTTTGACCTTGTTGATCAGTCTGGCCAGTTGCGCGCCGGTGACTTCCTTGCGCAGCAAGGCTTCGTTGCCGACGATCACCGCGCTGACCACATCCGGGTTGGCGTTGGCCGAGGCGATCAACTGGTCGACCTCTTTTTCGGTGTCCACCGGGTTGCTGTTGACCCAGGCACCGATCATCAGCTTCAAACCGTGTTTGCGCGCCAGATCCGGCAGCGCTTCGAGGCCGGTCATCGAGTAGGTGCGGATGCACTCGAAGCGTGTCGCCAGCAGGGCGAGGTCGGCGTCCATGCGCTCCGGGCGCAGTTTGAACGGTACGTCGAACGGCGACTGATCCTTGTCGAACGGCGTGTAGGAGGCGCATTGCAACTTGTGCGTCGGGGTCGCGGCGTCCGGCAGGATCACCGGTTTGCCGAGGCCGTACCAGAAGCCACCGAGGGCAAACAGGCCGAGCAGGCAGGCGAAGAGGTAGGGAAGAAAGGGAAAGCGGGAAGTCGCGGACATGGTCAGGCCGAGTGGCTGCAAAGCGACGCATGTTACCTGCATTTTTCAGCGGTTGGTGACCTGCATGATTTGTCCATGCAAAGTTCGGGCGGATTGTCTGGCGCCATTTATTCGGAGGCGATTAATGGCCTTCTGATGTCGTTTCTCGGTGTATTGAGGTCGCTGACAGAGCAGGTCGCTGCGGGCGTCAGGCCGATGATCGAAAGCGTCAGCACTCCACTGGCGTTCAAGCGAGTTTGCGGTCAGGCGTGATGGGGGCGCTGTGCACCATAACAATACGTTGACGATGCCCGGCATCCGTTGGGCGCAGCATTTCGGGGAAGTAAACGATGAAGATGCGACGACTTTTAGGCGCAGGTGCCGCTCTGGTGCTTGCGATGAGTTCCACATTCGCCAGCGCTGAAAAACAGACCCTGAACATCGGTTACGTTGACGGCTGGTCCGACAGCGTCGCGACCACCCATGTGGCGGCCGAGGTGATCAAGCAGAAACTCGGCTACGACGTGAAGTTGCAAGCCGTCGCCACCGGGATCATGTGGCAGGGTGTGGCCACCGGCAAACTCGATGCGATGCTTTCGGCCTGGCTGCCGGTCACCCACGGCGAATACTGGGCGAAGAACAAGGATCTGGTCGTGGATTACGGCCCGAACTTCAAGGATGCGAAAATCGGCCTGATCGTGCCGGAGTACGTCAAGGCGAAATCGATCGAAGACCTCAAGACCGATGACAGCTTCAAGAACCGCATCGTCGGCATCGACGCCGGTTCAGGCGTAATGCTCAAAACCGATCAGGCGATCAAGGATTACGGCCTGGACAAATATACGCTCAAGGCCAGTTCCGGCGCCGGCATGATTGCCGAGCTGACCCGCGCCGAGAAAAAGAACGAGTCGATTGCGGTCACCGGTTGGGTGCCGCACTGGATGTTCGCCAAGTGGAAACTGCGCTTCCTCGACGACCCGAAAGGCGTGTACGGCGCGGCTGAAACCGTGAACAGCATCGGCAGCAAAGAGCTGGATGCCAAGGCTCCGGAAGTCGCCAAGTTCCTGAAAAACTTCCAGTGGGCGTCGAAAGACGAGATCGGCGAAGTCATGCTGGCCATCCAGGACGGCGCCAAGCCTGAAGCGGCGGCCAAGGATTGGGTCGCCAAGCACCCGGATCGCGTGGCTGACTGGACCAAATAACCCAAACACTGCAATAACCCTGTGGGAGCGGGCTTGCTCGCGAAGGCGCCGTATCAGTCACATTTGCGTTGACTGGCACACCGCCTTCGCGAGCAAGCCCGCTCCCACATTTGTTTCTTGTGCACCCTCCCTTGCAGGGTTTACGGCTGTTTCAAAGCCTCTTTCCATTTCTTTCGGCTAATTACCGTCCGAAAATTGGCGAAAACGTCATGTCGTTCTAATACTAAGGTCGTCTGGAACCCGTTCCGCAGCCGCATACAGTGGATACGTTCCAACAATAATCTGTGCTGCGAGGATAAAAACAATGAACGACAGCATTTACCTCTCGATTCAAAACAGCCCGCGCTTCAAGGAGCTGGTGAGAAAAAGGGAACGATTTGCCTGGATTCTCTCGGCAATCATGCTCGGGCTTTACTCCGCATTCATTCTGCTGATCGCGTACGGGCCGCAAGTGCTCGGGGCGAAGCTCAGTCCGGGATCTTCGATTACCTGGGGCATTCCGATTGGTGTCGGCCTGATTGTCTCGGCCTTCATCCTGACCGCGATCTACGTACGGCGCGCCAATGGCGAGTTTGACGACCTGAACAATGCGATTCTCAAGGAGGCTCAGCAATGATCCGGCGTCTACTGGCTCTTTTGAGCATCGCAGCGTTCGCTCCAGCCGTCTGGGCCGCTGACGCCTTGACCGGCGAAGTCCACAAACAACCGCTCAACGTTTCCGCCATCGCCATGTTCGTGGTGTTCGTCGGTGCGACCTTGTGCATCACCTACTGGGCCTCCAAGCGCAACAAGTCGGCCGCCGACTACTATGCGGCGGGCGGCAAGATCACCGGTTTCCAGAACGGTCTGGCGATTGCCGGTGACTACATGTCGGCGGCGTCCTTTCTGGGGATTTCCGCGCTGGTGTTCACCTCCGGCTACGACGGCCTGATCTACTCGATCGGCTTTCTGGTGGGCTGGCCGATCATTCTGTTCCTGATCGCCGAGCGTCTGCGTAACCTGGGCAAATACACCTTTGCCGACGTGGCGTCCTACCGCCTCGGGCAAACCCAGATCCGCACCCTGTCTGCCTGCGGTTCGCTGGTGGTGGTGGCGTTCTACCTGATCGCGCAAATGGTCGGTGCCGGCAAGCTGATCCAGCTGCTGTTCGGTCTCGACTACTACGTTGCGGTGATTCTGGTCGGTATCCTGATGTGCATGTACGTGCTGTTCGGCGGCATGCTGGCGACCACCTGGGTGCAGATCATCAAGGCTGTGCTGTTGCTGTCCGGTGCCTCGTTCATGGCGCTGATGGTGATGAAACACGTCAACTTCGACTTCAACACACTGTTCTCCGAGGCAATCAAGGTTCACCCGAAAGGTGAAGCGATCATGAGCCCGGGCGGTCTGGTGAAAGATCCGATTTCGGCGTTCTCCCTGGGCCTGGCCCTGATGTTCGGTACCGCTGGTCTGCCGCACATCCTGATGCGCTTCTTCACCGTGAGTGACGCCAAAGAAGCCCGCAAGAGCGTGCTGTACGCCACCGGTTTCATTGGTTACTTCTACATCCTGACCTTCATCATCGGCTTCGGCGCGATTCTGCTGGTCAGCACCAATCCTGACTTCAAGGACGCGGCGGGCGCTCTGCTCGGCGGCAACAACATGGCGGCGGTGCACCTGGCTGACGCAGTGGGCGGCAGCATCTTCCTCGGCTTCATCTCGGCGGTGGCGTTCGCGACCATTCTGGCGGTGGTGGCGGGTCTGACCCTGGCCGGTGCCTCGGCGGTGTCGCACGACCTGTATGCCAGCGTGATCAAGAAGGGCAAGGCCAACGACAAGGATGAGATTCGCGTGTCGAAGATCACCACCATCGCACTGGGTGTGCTGGCGATTGGTCTGGGCATCCTGTTCGAAAGCCAGAACATTGCGTTCATGGTCGGCCTGGCGTTCTCCATCGCGGCGAGCTGCAACTTCCCGGTGCTGTTGCTTTCGATGTACTGGAAGAAGCTGACCACCCGCGGCGCGATGATCGGCGGCTGGTTGGGGCTGATCAGTGCGGTGGGGCTGATGATCCTTGGCCCGACCATCTGGGTGCAGATTCTGCATCACGAGAAGGCGATCTTCCCGTACGAGTATCCGGCGCTGTTCTCGATGGTTATCGCGTTCATCGGGATCTGGTTCTTCTCGATCACCGACAAGTCGGCTGCGGCCGAGAACGAGCGGGCGCTGTTCTTCCCGCAGTTTGTGCGTTCGCAGACGGGGTTGGGGGCGAGTGGGGCGGTTTCGCACTAAGCGCTGATTACGTGGTTTGAGTGAAGTGCCCCGGTTGAGAGATCGGGGCATTTTTTTTGTGGGCGGTTATCGGGCTAGGGCCTTGGTGTTTGGTGGTTATTGAGTACATATCCGTTGCTGCGGTAACGGCTACTTAGGGTTCCGCCCTTACGGCGGGTCACTTTTGGCAAACGCCCCAAAAGTAACCAAAAGGTCTGTGCCCTGACGTTCGGCCCTCGCCTGGGCTCGGGTTCCTTCGCTCCGGGATTCATCCGGGGGGCAGCGCCTCCGGTTTGCTTCGCTGCACCTCCTCTCGCTGTGTTTGGCTGCGCCAAACGGTCGCTGCGCTCCCACCCCCGGATAACTCCCTCCACTCAGCCTGCCGACGGGCCCTCAGATCAAAAGCGGTACTCGAGCTAACGCTCATTGTGTTGAGTGGGGCGGCTTCGCCGCAGGGGCAGCATGCAATCTGAACTGTACCTGCTGGCGATGGCGGCCTATGAGCCGACCGATCTCTAACTGAATGCACTCAATCCAAATGTGGGAGCGGGCTTGCTCGCGAAAGCGGCCTGCCAGTCGACCAATTTCTTAATGAATGTACCCAGTCCCATGTAGGAACTGCCGAAGGCTGTGATCTTTTGATCTGCTTTGGCTTTGGCTTTGGCTTTGGCTTTGGCTTTGGCTTTGGCTTTGGCTTTGGCTTTGGCTTTGGCTTTGGCTTTGGCTTTGGCTCTTGATGTGGCTTTTGATCTTCAGCCCCTTCGGCAGGCCGAGCGTAGGTGTTCATCCGGGGGGTAGGCGCGCAGCGCCATGCGGCGAAGCCGCATCCATCGAGAGGAGGTGCAGCGAAGCAAACCGGAGGCGATGCCCCCGGATGGGCACCGTAGCGAGGGAACACTGAGCCTAAGCGAAGTGCCGTACGCCGGGGCAAAGCCTTTTGGGTTACCTTTTCGGCGTCTGGAAAAGGTGACTCGCTGTAAGAGCGAAACCATAGGAGGCCGTTACCGCAGCAACGGATATACACCCAAAACCCCAAACCCCAAACAAACAAAAACGGCCTCTATATTAAGAGGCCGTTCCCGATACAACTTCAAGACGTTATCGCAAGACAGGTCTTATTTGCGATCTTCCAGCTTGGTGATATCACGCGACTCGTAGCCAGTGTACAACTGGCGCGGACGGCCAATCTTGTACGGGCTGGAGAGCATTTCTTTCCAGTGCGAGATCCAGCCAACGGTACGGGCCAGAGCGAAGATCACGGTGAACATGCTGGTTGGAATGCCGATCGCCTTGAGGATGATCCCCGAGTAGAAGTCGACGTTCGGGTACAGCGAGCGCTCGATGAAGTACGGGTCGGTCAGTGCGATCTCTTCCAGGCGCATGGCCAGTTCGAGTTGCGGATCGTTGTTGATGCCCAGTTCTTTCAGCACTTCGTCGCAGGTCTGCTTCATCACAGTCGCGCGAGGGTCGCGGTTCTTGTAAACCCGGTGACCGAAGCCCATCAGCTTGAACGGATCGTTCTTGTCCTTGGCCTTGGCGATGAACTTGTCGATGTTGGACACATCGCCAATCTCGTCAAGCATGGTCAATACGGCTTCGTTCGCACCGCCGTGGGCAGGGCCCCACAGTGCGGCGATACCGGCGGCGATACAGGCGAACGGGTTGGCACCCGAGGAGCCTGCCAGACGCACGGTGGAGGTCGATGCGTTCTGCTCGTGATCGGCATGGAGAATGAAGATCCGGTCCATGGCCTTGGCGAGTACCGGGCTGATCGGTTTGATCTCGCACGGGGTGTTGAACATCATGTGCAGGAAGTTTTCCGCGTACGTCAGGTCGTTGCGCGGGTACATCATGGGTTGGCCCATGGAGTACTTGTAAACCATCGCTGCCAGGGTCGGCATCTTGGCAACCAGACGGATCGCGGAGATTTCGCGATGCTGCGGGTTATTGATGTCCAGGGAGTCGTGGTAGAAGGCCGAGAGGGCGCCGACTACGCCGCACATGACGGCCATCGGGTGGGCGTCGCGACGGAAGCCGTTGAAGAAGGTTTTCAGCTGCTCGTGAACCATGGTGTGGTTTTTCACGGTGCTGACGAACTGGGCCTTCTGTTCTGCGGTCGGCAGTTCGCCGTTGAGCAGCAGGTAGCAGGTTTCCAGGTAGTCCGACTTTTCAGCCAGCTGTTCGATCGGGTAGCCGCGGTGCAACAGAATGCCGTTGTCGCCGTCGATATAGGTGATCTTCGATTCGCACGAAGCGGTCGACATGAAACCCGGGTCGAAAGTGAAGCGGCCCGTGGCCGTCAGGCCCCGAACATCGATTACATCGGGACCAACGGTGCCGGTTAAAATGGGCAGCTCGACGGGGGCTGCGCCCTCGATGATCAACTGCGCTTTTTTGTCAGCCATGTGGCCTCCTATTTATGCTTGAACCATCAGACAGACCCCCCACGCAGGGCCCGCACCACTATAGTGAGATAAATTCGAATGTCAATTTGCCTAAAGTCTTGCTCCAGAAGGCTTTAAGCGCACTTTTTCCTCGAAATTGACTGCCATTTACGCCTTTTATGCGACTTGTGCAATCAGCTATTGGGGGTAGGTGATTGCGTTGTCATTAGTAGCCTAACTGTCTATACTCGGCCACCGACCGCCAAGGGCTTTTGGGCTTGCTTTCATTGGGGGTCGCATCCCTGGGTGGTGGTTACCTGACCAGTGCACTCCCCAACAACTTTGCCCTGATTGTTAGGGGCTCTTCAGTGTGAAAAAAAAGCCGTGAAAAGCCAACGACCTGTAAACCTAGACCTAAGGACCATCAAACTCCCAGTCACTGCTTACACGTCCATTCTTCACCGTATCTCCGGTGTCATCCTCTTTGTGTGCCTTGCCATCATGCTTTACGCATTGGACAAGTCGCTGAGCTCCGAGGAAGGCTTCGGTCAGGTGAAAGCGTGTCTGACCAGTCCGCTAGCCAAGCTAGTGATTTGGGGCATCCTGTCCGCTCTGCTGTATCACCTGGTTGCCGGTGTGCGCCATTTGATCATGGACATGGGCATCGGTGAGACGCTGGAAGGCGGCAAGCTGGGCTCGAAAATCGTTATCGCCGTTTCCGTGGTGGTAATCGTTCTGGCAGGAGTCTGGATATGGTAACTAACGTCACGAACCTCTCGCGTTCGGGCCTCTATGACTGGATGGCGCAACGTGTGTCGGCGGTCGTTCTCGCGGCTTACTTCATCTTTCTGATCGGATACGTCGTGGCCCACCCAGGCCTCGAGTACGCCCAGTGGCATGAACTGTTTGCCCACAACGGGATGCGTATTTTCAGCCTCCTGGCCCTTGTTGCTCTCGGCGCTCACGCCTGGGTCGGCATGTGGACCATCGCGACTGACTACCTGACGCCAATGGCGTTCGGCAAGTCCGCGACGGCTATACGTTTCCTTTTCCAGGCAGTATGCGGCGTTGCAATGTTCGCTTACTTCGTCTGGGGTGTGCAGATTCTCTGGGGTATCTGAGTCATGGCTAACATTCCAACGATTTCTTTCGACGCCATCATTATTGGTGGTGGCGGTGCCGGCATGCGCGCTGCGCTGCAGCTGGCGCAGGGCGGTCACAAGACTGCGGTGATCACCAAGGTTTTCCCGACCCGTTCGCACACTGTATCCGCCCAGGGCGGCATCACCTGCGCGATCGCGTCCGCTGACCCGAACGATGACTGGCGCTGGCACATGTACGATACCGTCAAGGGTTCCGACTACATCGGTGACCAGGACGCTATCGAATACATGTGTCAGGAAGGCCCGGCTGCCGTTTTCGAGCTGGACCACATGGGTCTGCCGTTCTCGCGTACCGAACAAGGCCGTATCTACCAGCGCCCGTTCGGTGGTCAGTCCAAGGACTACGGTAAAGGCGGCCAGGCTGCCCGTACCTGCGCAGCGTCCGACCGTACCGGTCACGCGCTGCTGCACACCCTTTATCAGGGCAACCTGAAAGCCGGTACCACGTTCCTGAACGAGTACTACGCGGTCGACCTGGTGAAAAACCAGGAAGGCGAGTTTGTCGGTGTGATCGCGATCTGCATCGAAACCGGCGAAACTTCGTACATCCGCGCCAAGGCCACCGTACTTGCAACTGGCGGTGCTGGCCGTATCTACGCCTCCACCACCAACGCCCTGATCAACACCGGTGACGGCGTTGGCATGGCGCTGCGTGCTGGCGTGCCGGTACAAGACATCGAAATGTGGCAGTTCCACCCGACCGGCATCGCCGGCGCCGGTGTCCTGGTGACCGAAGGTTGCCGTGGTGAAGGTGGTTACCTGATCAACAAGCACGGCGAGCGTTTCATGGAGCGTTATGCTCCGAACGCGAAAGACCTCGCTGGTCGTGACGTGGTTGCCCGCTCGATGGTTAAAGAAAT
This sequence comes from Pseudomonas sp. MWU16-30322, assembly GCF_020515535.1. Taxonomy (NCBI): domain Bacteria; kingdom Pseudomonadati; phylum Pseudomonadota; class Gammaproteobacteria; order Pseudomonadales; family Pseudomonadaceae; genus Pseudomonas; species Pseudomonas sp. MWU16-30322. Next base: position 311,952 of record NZ_JAIWYL010000005.1, on the reverse strand, counting down.
CATCGCCGGCAACGGTTGCGGTCCGAATGGCGACCACGTAATGCTCAAACTCGACCACTTGGGCGAGGAAGTGCTGCACAGCCGTCTGCCAGGCATCTGCGAGCTGTCGAAGACTTTCGCACACGTTGACCCGGTGGTTGCTCCGGTTCCGGTTGTTCCGACCTGCCACTACATGATGGGCGGCGTTGCCACCAACATTCATGGTCAGGCGATTACCCAGAACGCCGAAGGCGTGGATCAGATCATTCCTGGTCTGTTCGCCGTAGGTGAAGTGGCTTGCGTATCGGTACACGGTGCCAACCGTCTGGGCGGCAACTCGCTGCTCGACCTGGTGGTATTCGGCCGCGCTGCCGGCCTGCACCTGGAGAAGGCGCTGACCGACGGCATCGAATACGATGACGCTACCGAGTCCGACATCGAAGCAGCCCTGTCGCGTCTGAATGCGCTGAACGGCCGTACCGATGGCGAAGACGTGGCCACCCTGCGTCGCGAGCTGCAAAGCTGCATGCAGAACTACTTCGGTGTGTTCCGTACCGGCGAATACATGCAGAAAGGTATCGCTCAACTGGCCGATCTGCGCAAGCGTATCGCCAACGTGAAGATCAACGATAAGTCGCAGGCGTTCAACACTGCACGTATCGAAGCGCTCGAGCTGCAAAACCTGCTGGAAGTGGCTGAAGCTACCGCCATCGCGGCCGAAGTACGTAAAGAGTCCCGCGGCGCTCACGCCCGTGAAGACTTTGAAGACCGTGACGACGAAAACTGGCTGTGCCACACCCTGTACTTCCCGGGTGAGAAACGCGTCGCCAAGCGTGCCGTTAACTTCTCGCCGAAGACTGTTCCGACTTTCGAACCTAAAGTCCGGACTTATTAAGGGTGATCGCCATGTTGCAAGTCAGTGTTTATCGCTACAACCCTGATCAGGACGCTGCGCCGTTCATGCAGGAATTCCAGGTCGATACCGGTGGTAAAGACCTGATGGTGCTGGACGTGCTGGCCCTGATCAAAGAGCAGGACGAGGGTTTCTCCTATCGTCGCTCTTGCCGTGAAGGCGTCTGCGGCTCCGACGGCATGAACATCAACGGCAAGAACGGTCTGGCGTGCATCACGCCACTGTCCGCCGTTGTAAAAGGCAACAAGTTGATCGTTCGTCCGCTGCCAGGTTTGCCGGTTATCCGTGACCTGGTTGTCGATATGAGCATCTTCTACAAGCAATACGAGAAGGTTAAGCCTTACCTGCAGAACGACACGCCGGCTCCGGCCATCGAGCGTCTGCAGTCCCCTGAAGAGCGTGAAAAGCTCGACGGTCTGTACGAGTGCATCCTGTGCGCCTGCTGCTCGACCTCGTGCCCGTCCTTCTGGTGGAACCCGGACAAGTTCCTGGGTCCAGCTGCCCTGCTGCAAGCGTACCGCTTCCTGGCAGACAGCCGTGACACCAAGACGTCCGAGCGTCTGGCTTCGCTTGATGACCCGTTCAGCGTTTTCCGCTGCCGGGGCATCATGAACTGCGTCAACGTATGTCCGAAAGGCCTGAACCCGACTAAGGCCATCGGTCACATCCGTAACATGCTGCTTTCGAGCGGCGTGTGATTCAGCTGCTGTAACCGTAGAACCGCTGTAACGAAGAGGCTGTGGCGCGGGCTTCAACCCGCGTCATGGCTATAACCAGAGCAGTAGCCACAAGCTGCAGCTCTTATTTTGAAGAAATGAGACAAGCAGGGGCATCCGGGCTGGTACCCGGACTATCAGCGTGATCCTAAGTGGCTTGTTTTGGTCGCTGCATTCGGACTTCTGCAAGTTTGCTCGGTATTGACGCCGATGGTGTTCCCCTAACCGAGGGTGACCAAGCATGCAAGAAAGCGTGATGCAGCGCATGTGGAACAGCGCCTACCTTTCAGGTGGAAACGCTGCCTATGTGGAAGAGCTTTATGAGCTCTACCTGCACGACCCTAACGCTGTGCCAGAAGAGTGGCGCACCTACTTTCAGAAGCTGCCTGCCGACGGCAGCTCTGCCACTGATGTTTCGCACTCCACAATTCGCGATCATTTCGTGCTGCTGGCAAAGAACCAGCGCCGCGCCCAACCGGTTTCCGCCGGTAGCGTGAGCAGTGAGCACGAGAAGAAGCAAGTTGAAGTGCTGCGATTGATCCAGGCCTACCGTATGCGTGGCCACCAGGCAGCCCAGCTGGACCCGCTGGGGCTGTGGCAGCGTCCTGCACCTGCAGACCTGTCGATCAATCATTACGGCTTGACCAATGCCGATCTTGATACGACCTTCCGTGCCGGCGACCTGTTCATCGGCAAAGAGGAAGCGAGCCTACGCGAAATTCACGAAGCGTTGCAGCAGACATATTGCCGCACCATCGGCGCTGAATTTACGCACATCACCGATTCCGAGCAGCGCCACTGGTTCCAGCAGCGTCTGGAAAGCGTGCGTGGTCGTCCGACGTACTCCGCTGACATCAAGAGCCATCTGCTCGAGCGCGTCACTGCCGGTGAAGGCCTGGAAAAATACCTGGGCACCAAATACCCGGGCACCAAGCGTTTCGGTCTGGAAGGCGGCGAAAGCCTGATTCCGATGCTCGACGAACTGATCCAGCGTTCCGGTTCCTACGGCACCAAGGAAGTCGTCATCGGCATGGCCCACCGTGGCCGTCTGAACGTGCTGGTCAACACCTTCGGCAAGAACCCGCGCGAGCTGTTCGACGAGTTCGAAGGCAAGAAGAAGGTCGAGCTGGGTTCCGGTGACGTTAAATACCACCAGGGCTTCTCGTCCAACGTGATGACCGCCGGCGGTGAAGTTCACCTGGCCATGGCGTTCAACCCGTCCCACCTGGAAATCGTTTCCCCGGTGGTAGAAGGTTCGGTTCGCGCCCGTCAGGATCGTCGTAACGACCCGACCGGTGAGAAGGTTCTGCCGATCTCCATCCACGGTGACGCTGCATTCGCAGGTCAGGGCGTGGTCATGGAAACCTTCCAGATGTCGCAGACCCGCGGTTTCAAGACCGGCGGTACCGTGCACATCGTGATCAACAACCAGGTCGGTTTCACCATCAGCAACCCGCTGGACTCGCGTTCCACCGAGTACGCCACCGACGTTGCGAAGATGATTCAGGCGCCGATCCTCCATGTGAATGGCGATGATCCGGAAGCCGTGCTGTTCGTGACCCAGTTGGCCATCGACTACCGCATGCAGTTCAAGCGTGACGTGGTGATCGACCTGGTCTGCTACCGTCGTCGCGGCCACAACGAGGCCGACGAGCCAAGCGGTACCCAGCCGCTGATGTATCAGCAGATCACCAAGCAGCGCACCACCCGTGAGCTGTACGCTGATCGTCTGACCCAGGCCGGCGTACTCGACGCAGAGCGTGTTCAGGCGAAAGTCGACGAATACCGCAACGCGCTGGACAACGGTCTGCACGTCGTGAAATCGCTGGTCAAAGAGCCGAACAAAGAGCTGTTCGTGGACTGGCGTCCGTATCTGGGCCACGCCTGGACTGCGCGTCACGACACGCGTTTCGATCTGAAGACCCTGCAGGAACTGTCCGCCAAGCTGCTGGAGATTCCGGAAGGCTTCGTGGTTCAGCGTCAGGTTGCGAAGATCTACGAAGACCGTCAGAAGATGCAAGCCGGCGGCCTGCCGATCAACTGGGGTTACGCCGAAACCATGGCGTACGCGACCCTGGCGTTCGAAGGTCACCCGATCCGCATGACCGGTCAGGACATCGGCCGCGGTACGTTCTCGCACCGTCACGCTGTGCTGCACAACCAGAAAGATGCTGGCACCTACATTCCGCTGAAACACCTGTACGAAGGTCAGCCACGCTTTGACCTGTACGACTCGTTCCTGTCGGAAGAAGCGGTACTGGCCTTCGAATACGGCTACTCGACCACCACGCCAAACGCGCTGGTGATCTGGGAAGCCCAGTTCGGCGACTTCGCCAACGGTGCACAGGTTGTTATCGACCAGTTCATCACCAGCGGCGAACACAAGTGGGGCCGTCTCTGCGGTCTGACCATGCTGTTGCCGCACGGCTACGAAGGTCAGGGTCCTGAGCACAGCTCGGCTCGTCTTGAGCGTTACCTGCAGCTGTGCGCCGAGCACAACATTCAGGTGTGCATGCCGACCACTCCGGCCCAGATCTACCACTTGCTGCGTCGTCAGGTGATTCGCCCGCTGCGCAAACCTCTGGTAGTGCTGACGCCGAAGTCGCTGCTGCGCCACAAGCTGGCCGTCTCGACCCTGGAAGATCTGGCCGAAGGTTCGTTCCAGACCGTGATCCCGGAAATCGATGCCCTGGACCCGAAAAAGGTCGAGCGCGTTGTTCTGTGTAGCGGCAAGGTCTACTACGACCTGCTGGAAAAACGCCGTGCCGAAGGCCGTGACGATATCGCCATCGTGCGTATCGAGCAGCTGTATCCATTCCCTGAGGACGACTTGAAAGAAGTCCTGGCGCCTTATACCAACGTCAAGCATGCCGTTTGGTGTCAGGAAGAGCCGATGAACCAGGGTGCCTGGTACTGCAGCCAGCATCACCTGCGTCGCAGCATCGGTAACCTCAACAAGTCTCTCGTACTCGAGTACGCGGGCCGTGAGGCTTCTGCTGCCCCAGCATGTGGTTACGCATCGATGCACGCCGAGCAGCAGGAAAAACTGCTGCAAGACGCGTTTACCGTTTAACGCCTTCGCGCACCTGAAACCGAATTTAAGGAACCACAGATAATGGCTATCGAGATCAAAGCCCCCACTTTCCCGGAATCGGTTGCCGATGGCACCGTTGCCACCTGGCACAAAAAACCGGGCGACGCCGTCAAGCGTGACGACCTGATCGTCGACATCGAAACCGACAAAGTCGTACTGGAAGTGCTGGCTACCGCCGACGGCGTGCTGGGCGCAATCGTCAAGAACGAAGGCGACACCGTTCTGTCCGACGAAGTTCTGGGCTCCATCGAAGCGGGCGGCGCTGCTGCCGCTGCTCCAGCCGCCGCTGCTGCTCCGGCCGCTGCTGCTGCCGCACCGGCTGCTGCCGAAGGCGAAGACGATCCTGTTGCTGCTCCTGCTGCGCGCAAGCTGGCTGAAGAGAATGGCATCAACATCGCTTCCGTTGCCGGCACCGGCAAGGGTGGTCGTGTGACCAAGGAAGACGTGGTCGCTGCTGTTGCCGCGAAGAAAGCCGCTCCGGCTGCCGCACCTGCCAAGGCTGCTGCTCCTGCTGCCGCTGCTCCGGTATTCGCTGCCGGTGATCGCGTTGAAAAACGCGTGCCGATGACCCGTCTGCGTGCCAAGGTTGCCGAGCGTCTGGTTGAAGCCCAGTCGAACATGGCGATGCTGACCACGTTCAACGAAGTCGACATGACCGAAGTCATGGCCCTGCGTTCGAAGTACAAGGACCTGTTCGAGAAGTCCCACAACGGCGTACGCCTGGGCTTCATGTCGTTCTTCGTCAAGGCTGCCACCGAAGCGCTGAAACGCTTCCCGGCGGTCAACGCTTCGATCGACGGCGCGGACATCGTTTACCACGGCTACGCCGACATCGGTGTTGCCGTTTCCAGCGACCGTGGTCTGGTCGTACCGGTTCTGCGTAACGCCGAGCTGATGAGCCTGGCTGAAATCGAAGGCGGCATCGCCACTTTCGGCAAGAAAGCCCGTGACGGCAAATTGTCGATGGAAGAGATGACTGGCGGTACCTTCACCATCACCAACGGTGGTACCTTCGGTTCGATGATGTCGACTCCGATCGTCAACCCGCCGCAGGCAGCGATTCTGGGCATGCACAACATCATCCAGCGTCCTATGGCCATCAACGGTCAGGTCGTGATCCGTCCGATGATGTACCTGGCACTGTCCTACGATCACCGTCTGATCGATGGCAAAGAAGCTGTAACCTTCCTGGTGACCATCAAGAACCTGCTGGAAGACCCGGCTCGTCTGTTGCTGGATATCTGATAGAAGCAGCCATGCGCTGCGGGTAGCGTACCGTCGGAAACGGCGGTGCGGCCCGCAGCGCGCGGCTTGAAGCTTTTCGCTCAAGAGGATTTTTTGAATGTCGCAGAAATTTGACGTAGTAGTGATCGGTGCCGGCCCTGGCGGCTATGTTGCTGCCATCAAGGCCGCGCAGCTGGGTCTCACCACTGCCTGCATCGAGAAGTACACCGACGCTGAAGGCAAGCAGGCCCTCGGCGGTACTTGCCTGAACGTCGGCTGCATTCCGTCCAAGGCGCTGCTCGACAGCTCCTGGAAGTACAAGGAAGCCAAAGAGAGCTTCAACGTTCACGGTATCTCGACCGGCGAAGTCAAAATGGACGTCGCTGCGATGGTTGGCCGCAAGGCTGGCATCGTCAAGAACCTGACCGGCGGCGTTGCCACCCTGTTCAAGGCCAACGGCGTTACTTCGATTCAGGGCCACGGCAAGCTGCTGGCTGGCAAGAAAGTCGAAGTCACCAAGCCGGACGGCTCGGTTGAAGTCATCGAAGCCGAAAACGTCATCCTGGCGCCAGGTTCGCGTCCGATCGACATTCCACCGGCTCCGGTCGATCAGAAAGTCATCGTCGATTCGACTGGCGCTCTGGAATTCCAATCCGTACCTAAACGTCTGGGCGTGATCGGTGCTGGCGTGATCGGTCTGGAGCTGGGCTCGGTTTGGTCGCGTCTGGGTGCAGAAGTGACTGTCCTGGAAGCTCTGGACACGTTCCTGATGGCAGCGGACACCGCCGTTTCCAAGGAAGCGCTGAAAACCCTGACCAAGCAGGGTCTGGACATCAAGCTGGGCGCTCGCGTCACCGGTTCCAAAGTCAACGGCGACGAAGTCGTTGTTAACTACACCGATGCCAACGGCGAACAGACCATCACTTTCGACAAGCTGATCGTAGCCGTTGGTCGCCGTCCGGTGACCACTGATCTGCTGGCTGCCGACAGCGGCGTGACCCTGGACGAGCGCGGTTTCGTGCACGTTGACGATCACTGCGCCACCACCGTACCGGGCGTTTACGCCATCGGTGACGTGGTTCGCGGCATGATGCTGGCTCACAAAGCCTCGGAAGAGGGCATCATGGTTGTCGAGCGCATCAAGGGCCACAAAGCCCAGATGAACTATGACCTGATCCCTTCGGTTATTTATACTCACCCGGAAATCGCGTGGGTTGGCAAAACCGAGCAGGCCTTGAAAGCCGAAGGCGTTGAAGTTAACGTCGGCACCTTCCCGTTCGCCGCTTCCGGCCGTGCCATGGCCGCCAACGATACCGGTGGTTTCGTCAAGGTCATCGCTGATGCCAAGACTGACCGCGTATTGGGCGTGCACGTGATTGGCCCAAGCGCTGCAGAACTGGTTCAGCAGGGCGCGATCGGTATGGAATTCGGCACCAGCGCTGAAGACCTGGGCATGATGGTTTTCTCCCATCCGACCCTGTCTGAAGCCTTGCACGAAGCTGCTCTGGCTGTGAATGGCGGCGCCATCCACATCGCCAACCGCAAGAAGCGTTAAGACAATAAGAAACCACGGCGGTAACGGCCCGTCGTGAGCCTTGCGAGCAAGTCTCACCGCGGAATGTCCGCTGGACGCAGTCTTGCGTAGCTGCACCGGGTATCCGGAAAGGCTACGCAAGCAGCAGTCACAGGTGGCGCGGCACTCATCAAGAGCGCAGCGCCGAATGCGCAGTACCTAACGAAGACGGTAAAAAGCATGAATCTTCACGAGTATCAGGGTAAGCAGCTGTTCGCTGAATACGGCCTGCCAGTTTCCACTGGTTATGCAGTAGACACCCCGGAAGCAGCAGCAGAAGCTTGCGACAAAATCGGCGGCAGCGAGTGGGTTGTCAAAGCCCAGGTCCACGCCGGTGGTCGCGGTAAAGCGGGCGGCGTCAAGCTGGTTCGCAACAAAGAAGACGCCAAGGCCTTCGCACAGCAGTGGCTGGGCAAGCGTCTGGTGACTTACCAGACTGACGCCAATGGTCAGCCAGTCACCAAGATCCTGGTTGAATCGTGCACTGATATCGCTAAAGAGCTGTACCTGGGCGCTGTCGTTGACCGTTCGAGCCGTCGCATCGTGTTCATGGCTTCCACCGAAGGTGGCGTGGACATCGAGAAAATCGCTCACGACACTCCAGAAAAAATTCTGAAAGCCACTATCGATCCACTGGTTGGCGCTCAGCCGTTCCAGGGTCGCGAGCTGGCGTTCCAACTGGGTCTGGAAGGCAAGCAAGTTGCCCAGTTCGCCAAGATCTTCGTCGGTCTGGCCAAACTGTTCCAGGATCACGATCTGGCCCTGCTGGAAGTGAACCCGCTGGTGATCAAGGCTGACGGCGATCTGCACTGCCTGGACGCCAAGATCAACATCGACGCCAACGCCATGTACCGTCAGCCTAAGCTGAAGACTTTCCACGATCCGTCGCAAGACGATCCGCGCGAAGCGCACGCTGCCAAGTTCGAACTGAACTACGTAGCGCTGGAAGGCAACATCGGCTGCATGGTCAACGGTGCCGGCCTGGCCATGGGTACCATGGACATCGTCAACCTGCACGGCGGCAAGCCAGCCAACTTCCTCGACGTAGGTGGTGGTGCTACCAAAGAGCGCGTGACCGAAGCCTTCAAGATCATCCTGTCCGACACCAACGTCGCTGCAGTACTGGTCAACATCTTCGGCGGCATCGTTCGCTGCGACATGATTGCCGAAGGCATCATCGGCGCTGTGAAAGAAGTCGGCGTGAAAATCCCGGTTGTTGTTCGCCTTGAAGGCAACAACGCTGAGCTGGGCGCTAAAGTACTGGCAGAAAGCGGTTTGAACATCATCGCTGCTACCAGCCTGACCGACGCTGCTCAACAAGTTGTCAAAGCTGCGGAGGGCAAATAATGAGCGTCCTGATCAATAAAGACACCAAAGTTATCTGCCAGGGTATTACCGGTTCGCAAGGTAGTTTCCACACCCAGCAAGCCATCGAATACGGCACCAAGATGGTTGGCGGCGTAACTCCGGGCAAAGGCGGCACCGAGCACCTGGGTCTGCCAGTGTTCAACACCGTTAAAGACGCAGTTGCTGCCACTGGCGCTACCGCCAGCGTGATCTACGTTCCGGCTCCTTTCTGCAAGGACTCGATCCTGGAAGCAGCGTTCGGCGGCATCAAGCTGATCGTCTGCATCACCGAAGGCATTCCTACCCTGGACATGCTGGACGCTAAAGTTAAGTGCGACGAGCTGGGTGTTACCCTGATCGGCCCTAACTGCCCAGGCGTGATCACCCCAGGCGAATGCAAGATCGGCATCATGCCAGGTCACATTCACTTGCCAGGCAAGGTCGGTATCGTTTCGCGTTCCGGCACCCTGACCTACGAAGCTGTGAAGCAGACCACTGACGCCGGTTTCGGTCAGTCGACTTGCGTCGGCATCGGTGGTGACCCGATCCCGGGTTCGAACTTCATCGACATCCTGAAGCTGTTCCAGGAAGACCCGAAGACCGAAGCGATCGTGATGATCGGCGAGATCGGCGGTTCGGCTGAAGAAGAAGCGGCTGCCTACATCAAGGCACACGTGACCAAGCCGGTTGTTTCCTACATCGCTGGTGTGACTGCTCCTCCGGGCAAGCGCATGGGCCATGCTGGCGCAATCATCTCTGGCGGCAAAGGCACTGCAGACGAGAAATTCGCTGCGCTGCAAGACGCAGGCGTAAAAACCGTGCGTTCGCTGGCAGACATCGGCAAGGCCCTGGCCGAGCTGACCGGTTGGGCCGTCAAGTAAGCCTCGCGCTTAACTGACGCTTCACCAGACAAAGGCCACCTTCGGGTGGCCTTTGTTGTTTCTGGCATATGGGTATTTGAGTGGATTCTTGTGGCGAGGGAGCTTGCTCCCGCTGGGCTGCGAAGCGGCCCTAATGCAATCTTCGGATTCATGAGTGTTTTCGGGATTTGCGCCTGCTGCGCAGTCGAGCGGGAGCAAGCTCCCTCGCCACGGAGTGCTCCGCAGGAAAAATAAATGCGTAAACGCGACACAGACACGTCGTGTATCGGATAGTTCGCCCTCAAACAGTGCGTTTGTCAGACAAATTCGTTAGGCTAGCAGCCATTTTTGCGTCTGCCGCCCACAAGGCATGCAACGCGCTAAACGGGTCAGTCTTATACGGACTGACAGCATTTCCCTAACCCCACAGGGAAATCCCCCTCTAAATTCCGATTCAGTAGTGTGGTATTTCCTTAATGAAAGTTTTGAAAGGTCAGGACATCCTGGCACTGGGCTTTATGACATTTGCCCTGTTCGTCGGGGCCGGCAACATCATTTTCCCGCCTATCGTCGGCCTGCAGTCCGGACCTGACGTCTGGATGGCGGCGCTGGGCTTTCTGATCACGGCAGTCGGTCTGCCGGTGGTCACTGTCGTCGCCCTGGCCAAGGTCGGTGGTGCGATGGATGCGCTGAGCAGCCCGATCGGCAAGATCGCCGGCGGTGTGCTCGCCGCGGCGTGCTACCTGGCGGTCGGCCCGCTGTTCGCCACCCCGCGCACCGCGACCGTGTCGTTCGAAGTGGGTCTGGCGCCACTGACCGGCGAAAGCCCGCTGGCGCTGTTCCTCTACAGCTCGGTGTACTTCCTGCTGGTGTTCTTCATCTCGCTGTATCCGGGGCGTCTGCTCGATACCGTTGGGCGTTTCCTCGCGCCGCTGAAAATCATCGCCCTGGCGGTACTCGGCATCGCCGCGTTCGCCTTGCCGGCCGGTGATATCGGTCAGGCCACGCCTGAATACGTCGCGGCACCGTTCTCCCAGGGCTTCATCAATGGTTACCTGACCATGGATACCCTCGGCGCGCTGGTGTTCGGTATCGTCATCGTCAACGCGATCCGCTCCCGTGGCGTCGAGTCGCCTGCGCTGATCACCCGTTACGCGATCATTGCCGGCCTCATTGCCGGTGTCGGCCTGGCGCTGGTGTACATCAGCCTGTTCCGCCTCGGTTCCGGCAGCCATGAAGTCGCGGCGGGTGCCACCAACGGCGCGGCGGTATTGCACGCTTACGTGCAGCACACCTTCGGTTCGCTGGGCAGCGGTTTCCTTGCGGTGCTGATCTCGCTGGCGTGCCTGGTGACGGCGGTCGGTCTGACCTGCGCCTGCGCTGAATACTTCAGCCGCGTGCTGCCACTGTCCTACAAGACCCTGGTGATCATCCTCGCTGCGTTCTCGCTGCTGGTGTCGAACCTGGGCCTGACCAAGCTGATCGCGTTCTCGATCCCGGTGCTGACCGCGATCTACCCGCCGTGCATCGTTCTGGTGGCCCTGAGCTTCTGCAAAGACTTCTGGCATGAACACGGTCGGATCCTCGGCCCGGTGATGCTGGTGTCGTTCCTGTTCGGCACTATCGACGCCCTCAAGGGCGCCGGTCTGGCTGACTGGATGCCGTCGCAGCTGTCGCACCTTCCGCTGAGCGAGCAGGGCCTGGCGTGGCTGGTGCCATGCGTGATGACCCTGGTGGTCGCCGTGGTTTGCGATCGCCTGCTGGGCAAGCGCAGCGAAGCCGTTGCCTGACGTTGCCTGACCCGCCACAAGCGGGTCTTCAGCGCTTAAACAGAAATGCCCCGTATCAATCGATACGGGGCATTTTTTATGGGTGTCAGGCAGTGTCTTTTTTCGCGAGCTAACGTCGAAGCACTGCACGGATTTTATGTAGGAGTGAGCCTGCTCGCGATGGCGTCGTGTCTGTCAGATCAATGCCGGATGTGCCACCCAATCGCGAGCAGGCTCACTCCCACAGGTAATGCATCCACACTTCACAGGAAAACGAATGTCGTTCATCCAAGCCAACCTGATCCACCTGCTCGCCGCGCTCTGGTTTGTCATCTGCTGGGGCGGCTACACCCGCTATGCGTCCTGGAAGGCCCGCGACACCGCGTGCCTCGCCAGCGTGTTGCACCTGTACCGCGAAGACTGGATGCGCCGCATGCTGCTGCGTGACAACCGTATCGCCGACGCCAGCGTGATCGGCAATCTGGAGCGCAACGCCTCGTTCTTCGCCTCCAGTACCCTGATCATCCTCGCCGGTATTCTCACCGTGCTCGGTGCGTCCGAGCGTGCAGTGTCGTTGCTGGCGGACATCCCGATGGTGCAGCAGGCGTCGCAGGGTATGTCGGAGATCAAGTTGCTGTGCCTGGCGCTGGTGTTCGTCTATGCGTTCTTCACGTTCAGCTGGTGCATGCGTCAGTACAACTTTGCGGCGGTGCTGGTCGGTTCAGCGCCGATGATCGGTGAGCGTCAGGTCTCGGAGCAGGAGCGCAAGGCATTCGCACTGCGGGCGGCGCGGGTGATTTCGATGGCGGCCAACCAGTTCAACTTCGGCCTGCGCTCTTATTACTTCGGCATGAGCATGCTGGCCTGGTTTGTCAGCCCATGGTTGTTCATGTTGATGAGTGCTGGAGTCGTGCTGGTGTTGTACCGCCGCGAGTTTCATTCCGACGTTCTCGACGTGATGGTCTATACCCCTACAGAGGCGCCGTTGCCCGAAACCAATAAAGAGGCCGCTTGATGAGTATTCCGTTCTGGTGTGTGTTTATCAGTGCACTGTTGATTTACATCGCGCGTATGCCGGTGGGCAAGGCCATGAAAGAGCAGGGCGGTTACAACAACCATCTGCCGCGCCAGCAACAAGCGCAACTGACCGGCTATGGCGCGCGGGCACTGGCGGCGCACCAGAACAGCATCGAAGCGTTCATCCTGTTTGCCGTCGGTGTGCTGATGGCGCACACCACGCAGACACAAGGCTGGTTGATCGATGCCTTGGCGATCATCTTCGTGATCGCACGGATTCTCTACTTGTGGTTGTACCTCGCTGATAAACCATCCTTGCGCAGCCTGGTCTGGCTGGTCGGCCTGATATGTTCTTTGTTGCTGATGATTAGTCCGACTTTTAGAACCGTCTTGCTCTAAGCGGCACTAGCGAAAAATTACAGGCAAAAGAAAACCCGCACTTGGCGGGTTTTCTTTTTCTGCATCAAGTCGCAATTATTGCTTCTTGGCAGCTTCTTCCTGAGCAGCCTGATTCGATTCAGCCTGATCTTTGGCGGCTTCAGCGTTTTCTTTCGCTGCGTCGTTCACTTTATCCTGAGCTTCGTTCATTTTCTGCTGAGCTTGTTCAGCATGTTGGTTGGCATCTTGAGCTTTGTCCTCGGATTTTTTATCGCAGGCAGCGAGACCGAGGGAAGCGGTCAACATCAAGGCAATAGCTAAAGTCTTACGCATGGGGTGTTTCTCCTTATGGAAAATAACTACTGGCCTTAAGAACGTTGCCCCCAACGTTAAGTTCCTCATTTCTTTCAGATATATAAGTTTGTTTTTCAGTGGAACTTTTGCGTTATTTCCTACTACTGGCACAAGGCTCTGACGAGAGTAATTATCAAATGGCTGAAAACCCCGTTTTTGAGCGCGCAACGCGATTTCTCTCGGCCCTGCGCCATTGTCAGGTGCTCGGTTTGACGGTGCACAGCGCCAGCAGCGAAGGGCTGACGGTAAAGCTGCCGTACAGCGCGCAAATCGTCGGCAATCCGCAGACCGGGGTCATCCACGGCGGTGCCATTACCTCGCTGATGGACACGGCGTGCGGCATGTCCACGTTGTGCGTGCTGCCGGAATTCGAAGTCTGCCCGACCCTGGACCTGCGCATCGACTACATGCACGCCGCCGAACCGAACAAGGATGTCTACGGCTTTGCCCAGTGTTACCGGGTCACCACCGACGTAATCTTTGCCCGCGGCTTTGCCTATCAGGACGACCCGCAGCAACCCATCGCTCACGTCGTCGGTACCTTCATGCGCATGGGCAAGGGTCTGAAGGGTACCCAGGGGTTTGGTGGCAAGATCAAAGGAGAAAGCCGATGAGCGATGACTGGAAGCAACAACTGCAGCAGGCTCACGCTCAGGGTGACTACGCGCCGCTGCTGCAGCTCATTCCTTACGCCGGATTGATCGGCGTCGAATGCTCTCGGGTCGGTGATGAGTTGCTGTTCAAGCTGCCGGCGAACAAGGACAACATTGGTAACCCTTTATTGCCGGCGATCCATGGCGGGGTGATTGCCGGGTTCATGGAGCTGGCAGCCGCGTTGCATTTGTTGATCTTCACCGGTTCGCCCGGGGTGCCGAAGATCATCGACTTTTCCCTGGATTACCTGCGTGCCGGGCAGTTTCGCGACACCTGGGCCAAATGTCAGGTCTGCCGCCAGGGCCGGCGCGTGGCCAACGTCGCCATCACCGCCTGGCAAAGTACCGAAAGCGAACCGATTGCCACCGCTCGTGCACACTTCAAAATTGATGAGCCCTTGAAATCCTGAACGCTGCCCCCAACTCAGTGAACAACCCGCCGCCGACCATCTGGGTCGCGGCCAATGCCATCTGATTGGAGTTTGATGACCATGAGTGTGGAAACTCAAAAGGAAACCCTGGGCTTCCAGACCGAGGTAAAGCAGCTGCTGCACCTCATGATCCATTCGCTGTATTCCAACAAGGAAATCTTCCTTCGCGAATTGATCTCGAACGCCTCTGACGCTGTCGACAAGCTACGCTTCGAAGCCCTGGCCAAGCCTGAGTTGCTCGAAGGTGGTGCTGAACTGAAAATCCGTGTGAGCTTCGACAAGGACGCCAAGACCGTCACGCTCGAAGACAACGGTATCGGCATGAACCGTGACGATGTGATCACCCACCTGGGGACCATCGCCAAGTCGGGCACCGCCGATTTCATGAAGAATCTCTCGGGCGATCAGAAGAAAGATTCGCACCTGATCGGCCAGTTCGGTGTCGGCTTCTACTCGGCTTTCATCGTCGCTGACAAAGTTGACGTGTACAGCCGTCGTGCCGGCACTCCTGCCAGCGAAGGCGTGCACTGGTCGTCGAAAGGCGAGGGCGAGTTCGAAGTCGCCACCATCGACAAGCCAGAGCGCGGCACCCGCATCGTCCTGCACCTGAAAGCCGCAGAAGACGAGTTCGCCGATGGCTGGCGCCTGCGCAACATCATCAAGAAATACTCCGACCACATCGCGCTGCCGATCGAGCTGCCGAAAGAAGTCACTGCCACCGAAGGCGAAGAGAAGCCAGCCGTTGAATGGGAAACCGTCAACCGCGCCAGCGCCCTGTGGACCCGTCCGCGCACTGAAGTGAAGGACGAGGAATACCAGGAGTTCTACAAGCACATCGCTCACGACTTCGAAAACCCGCTGGCCTGGAGCCACAACAAGGTCGAAGGCAAGCTCGAGTACAGCTCGCTGCTGTACGTGCCGGCCCGCGCGCCGTTCGATCTGTACCAGCGTGAAGCGCCGAAAGGCCTGAAGCTCTACGTGCAGCGCGTGTTCGTGATGGATCAGGCCGAGTCGTTCCTGCCGCTGTACCTGCGCTTCATCAAGGGCGTGGTCGATTCCAACGACCTGTCGCTGAACGTGTCGCGGGAAATCCTGCAGAAAGACCCGATCATCGACTCGATGAAGTCGGCGCTGACCAAGCGCGTGCTGGACATGCTGGAAAAACTGGCGAAGAACGAGCCTGAGCAATACAAGGGCTTCTGGAAAAACTTCGGTCAGGTCATGAAAGAAGGCCCGGCAGAAGACTTCGCCAACAAGGAAAAAATTGCCGGTCTGCTGCGTTTCGCATCGACCCAAGGCGACG
The DNA here is from genome assembly GCF_020515535.1 of Pseudomonas sp. MWU16-30322. Lineage (NCBI taxonomy): Bacteria > Pseudomonadati > Pseudomonadota > Gammaproteobacteria > Pseudomonadales > Pseudomonadaceae > Pseudomonas > Pseudomonas sp. MWU16-30322. Next base: position 296,341 of record NZ_JAIWYL010000005.1, on the reverse strand, counting down.
ACGGCGAGCAGATCGTCGGTCTGGCCGACTACCTGGCGCGAGCCAAGGAAGGTCAGGACAAGATCTACTACCTCACCGGCGAAACCTACGCGCAGGTCAAGAACAGCCCGCACCTGGAAGTCTTCCGCAAGAAAGGCATCGAAGTACTGCTGCTGACCGACCGTATCGACGAGTGGCTGATGAGCTACCTCAGCGAATTCGACGGCAAGACCTTTGTCGACGTGGCACGCGGTGACCTTGATCTGGGCAACCTTGACTCGGAAGAGGACAAGAAAGCTGCAGAAGAAGTCGCCAAGTCCAAGGAAGGTCTGGTCGAGCGCCTGAAAACCGCGCTGGGCGATTCCGTTGCCGAGGTTCGCGTCTCTCACCGTCTGACCGATTCGCCAGCCATTCTGGCGATCGGCGAACAGGACCTGGGCCTGCAAATGCGCCAGATCCTCGAAGCCAGCGGGCAGAAAGTACCGGACTCGAAGCCGATCTTCGAATTCAACCCGAGCCACCCGCTGATCGAGAAACTCGACGGCGAGCAGAACGAAGAGCGTTTTGGCGACCTGTCGCACATCCTCTTCGATCAGGCAGCCCTGGCTGCCGGCGACAGCTTGAAAGACCCGGCCGCTTATGTGCGCCGTCTGAACAAGCTGCTGGTTGAACTGTCGGTTTAATCACGTTGCAGAAAAACCCGCTTCGGCGGGTTTTTTCATTCTGGTGTTTAACATTCAGGAGTCAGAAATGAGCCAAGTCACTGTACGTTCCGTGGTCTATCAGCTGGATGGCCAGCCTTATGAAGGTCGTCTGGCGTTCGACGCCGAGCACAAGGGCGCGCGCCCGGGCCTGTTGATGGCGCCGAACTGGATGGGCGTCAGCGCCGGTGCCGAGGAGATCGCCAAGTCGGTCGCGGCCAAGGGCTACGTGGTGTTGATTGCTGACGTGTACGGCCAGGCTGTGCGTCCGCAGAACGGTGATCAGGCCGGTGCGGCGATGATGCCGCTGAAAAATGATCGCGCTCTGCTGCGCAAGCGCATGCAAGCGGCGTTCGAGCAATTGCAGACGCAGGGTGAAGCGGCGGTCGATACCTCGAAACTGGCGGTGTTCGGGTTCTGCTTCGGTGGTTGCTGTGCGCTGGATCTGGCGCGGACCGGTGCGCCAGTGAAGGCCGCCGTATCATTCCACGGCACGCTCGACTCGCCGAACCCGGCCGATGCGCAGAACATCAAGGGCTCGGTGCTGGTGTTGCACGGTGCCTCCGACCCGTTGGTGCCGAAAGAGCAGCTGCCGGCGTTTGAAGATGAGATGAACGCGGCGAAGGTCGATTGGCAGTTGCTCAGCTACGGCGGTGCGGTGCACTCGTTTACCGATCCGCATGCCAATGTGCCAGGCAAGATGATGTACGACGCGAAGACCGCCAAGCGTGCGTTCAAGTCGATGCATGACTTGCTGGAAGAAGTGTTCAAGGGCTGATTTTTCGGCGCTTTTACTGGCCTCTTCGCGAGCAAGCCCGCTCCCACATTGGGATTGTGGTGTGTATAAGTTCTGAGTACACCACAAGTCCCCTGTGGGAGCGGGCTTGCTCGCGAAGGCTTACTAACCCGCGACACAACACTCAGGGCAGTTCGATTCGCTCAACTTCCCCCGGCACCGTCGGCCAATCCCCGGCCGCCCATTTACGCCGCGCCTCATCAATTGTTGCCGGATCGCTCGCAACAAAATTCCAGTTGATCCGTCGTGGTCCGTCCAGCGGTGCGCCACCGAACACCACTGCGTGCACATCACTCTCGGCAGACAGGCTCAGCTCTTCCCCGGCGGGCAATACCACCAGTGCATGTGGCTCAATCGCCTCGCCATTCAACTGTGCCTCCCCACTCAACACATAAATCGCGCGTTCCGCATGCTCGGTCGGAATCAGCAAAGTGGTCGCGGTCTGCATCTTCACTTCCGCGTACAGCGTAGGAGAAAGCACTGGCACCGGCGATTCCAGGCAAAAGCCTGACCCGGCGATCATCCGAATCTGCACGCCAAGGTTATCGCTGACCGGCAGGGTTGCCGCCGGGTGATGGCTGTAATGTCCGTGGCCTTGCTCGTGATCCTTGGGCGAGGCCAGCCAGATCTGCAGGCCGTGCATCGTGAAGCTTTGCTCCCACAACGGCTCGGGCGTGCGCTCGACGTGGGCAATCGCACTGCCGGCGGTCATCCAGCTGACATCGCCGGCGCTGACCACCTGATCGGAGCCAAGGCTGTCCTTGTGCTGGATCTGTCCTTCGAACAGGTAGGTCAGGGTCGATAGACCAATGTGCGGATGCTGTCGGATGTTCATGCCTTTGCCCGTCGGATAAACCGTCTCGAGCATGTGGTCGAAAAACACAAAAGGCCCGACGCTGCGACATTTGGCTGACGGCAGCGGGCGCAGGATCGGCTGGCCTTCGACGTCTTCGGCGCGCGGGCGGATGATCAGTGGTTGCGTATCCATGGTGCATTCCAGGCTGAGCGGGTGATGCCAGAAGCATAACCCGCCGCTGGCGTGAGGGAGATTACTGGCTGTCGAAGCCCTGTGGGGCGTGGGTCTCGATACTGACTTCGCTGGTGGTCATCAGTTTATGGATCGGGCAGCGATCGGCGACGCGCAGCAGTTCTTCACGCTGGGCATCGGTGAGGACGCCTTTAAGGGTGAGCGTCACGTGCAGAACGTATTTGCCTTTCTGCTCTTCGCTGTTGTCGCGTTTGACCTCGACACCCACGCCGGTCAGCGGGATGTCTTTCTTCTTTGCGTACATCTTCAGGGTCAGGGCCTTGCAGGCGCCGAGTGCGGCGTCGAAGTAGTCGTGTGGCTCGGGTGCCGAGCCTTCGCCGCCGGCAGATTTCGGTACGTCGGCAAACAATTGGTGGTCATCGATCTTTACGGTGTGACGAAAACCTTCGGCGGAGACGGTATTGACGGTAACAGTCATGGCAACCTCACTGGCAGTAGGAAAAAGTCGTGCGATCAAAAAAGACCTTGCAGTTATAGAGCATTCCTACGGATGCGCGTTCCACTTTCCTGCAGGATGAACCCTTGTCATCGGCTCAAGGTCTAGGCTATGCCTACCTGCCGGAGATTACTTGTGTCCTTGTTTCGTTTGAGTCTTGCCTGCCTGCTGGCCTTTGCCGGCCCCGCCAGCGCCCGCGATTACACCTACAGCGATGCGCACCTGCACTACGTGGATTTCTTCCAGGAAACCGCTGGCATGGCGAAATTGCTCACGGCCATGCAGGACAATTCCATCGACCATGTGATGATTTCCGGTATTCCCGTGGCGAAGAAGTGGCACGAGGACGAACCCAAGCGTCCGCGCTATTACGCCGGCGATGATGCCGATGCCTACTGGTACAGCGCCACCGATGTGATCGTTGCCGATGCGGTGCAAAAGCTGACTGCGGAGCAGCGTCAGCACTTTCATCCGTTCCTGTCGGGCTTCAACCCCAATGACAAGAACTCCGCCGCGCACATCCAGCGCATGCTCGACCTGTATCCGGGGCTGTGGCAGGGCATTGGCGAGGTGTTCACCCGCCATGATGACCTGACGGCGCTGACCGCCGGCGACACACCTCGGGCCAATAACGAAGCGATGAAGCGGATTTATCACCTGGCAGCCGAAAATGATCTGCCAGTGATGCTGCATTCCAATATCACCTCCAAGCGTGAGAGAAATCCGCTGTATCTGAAGGAAATCGAGGAGCCGCTGCGTATTCACCCGCACACGCGTTTCATCTGGGCTCACGCCGGTACCAGCGCCGAGATTCATCGGCACCAGACGCAGCTGAAATTCCTCCTGCCCACCGTGAGCCGGATGCTTGAGGCCTACCCGAACCTGTTCATTGATCTGTCGTGGAGCATGCTCAGCCCTTATTTGCTGGACGAGCAGGGCAGGCCGCGAGCGGAATGGCTGGCGTTGGTGGAAAAATACCCTGAGCGCTTCATGGTCGGTTCGGATGTTGTCGGCCGATTCAACAAGCTCGGTCAGGAAATGCACAGTTTCACCCCGTTCCTTGATGCCTTGCCCGAGGATGTCGCCCGTAAAGTGGCCCGGGACAACTTCCTGGCAATATTGCCGCGAACAGCGGCAAAGTCCGAGAAAGCGCGCTGAATCGTTAATGCCAAGCGTTGGAAGTATCAAGGCCTTTTGATATCAGCTTTTCGTCTTACGCAATTCTTCGCCGGGCCGATACCTTCTAAGGCAACCAGCTGCAGGGTTGATGCAGCGCTTTTGGAAGGAACCAAAGTAATGAGCATCCGTAGTCTCAATATCGCGCCGCGTGCCGGCCTGGGTTTTGGTGTACTGGCGCTGATGGTATTTGCCTTGGGGGCGTTCGCCCTGCTGCAAATGTCGAACATGCGCGCCCAGTCTGATGAGGTCGACAACAACTGGCTGCCGAGCGTGATGGCGGTCGGCGAGATGAGTCAGGACATGCTGCGCCTGCGCGCGCTGACCATGCGCCTGCTGCTCAATCGCGATCCGCAGGCGCTGGAGCAGAACGTTACCAAGATCAATGAGCTGCGCGGTGTTTTGAGCGAGGCGCAGCAGCGCTATGACGTGCTGATCGTATTGCCCGAGGAGCGAACGTTGTTCGATCGCTTCAAGGTCGCCGAGCACAAGTATCTGGAGCTGCAGGCGCAGGTCATGCAGTTGTCTGCACAGAATCGTGTCGAGGAGGCCGCAACGATCCTCAACGGTCAGATGAGCCCTTTGGCTGACGACATGGCGGTGACCCTGAAGGAGCTGGTCGAGCTGAACAAGCACAACGCCAACCTCGCTACTGAAGCCGCACGGCTGGTGTTTATCAATTCGCGAGTGTGGGTCGGGGTGATGATCGGTATTACGGCGCTGATCACCATCGGTCTGGCGTTGCTGTTGACCCGCAGCATCGTTCTGCCTCTGGCACAGTCGCTGGGCGTGGCTGAAGTGGTGGCCGGCGGCGATCTGACCGGCGATATCAGTATTTCCGGGAAGGACGAGCCGGCGCGGCTGCTGCAGGCGCTGAAAAGCATGCAGCACAACCTGCGCGACACCATCCGGCAGATTTCCGAGTCGTCCAGCCAGCTGGCTTCGGCGTCGGAAGAGCTGAGCTGCGTCACCGAGGACGCTACGCGCGGGCTGCATCAGCAAAGCCTGGAGATCGAGCAGGCCGCCACGGCGGTCAATCAGATGACTGCCGCCGTGGAAGAGGTGGCGAGCAACGCCGTGGCGACTTCCGAAGCATCACGCGAGTCTGACCGCATTGCCCAGCATGGGCGCGAGCAGGTCCGGCAGACCGTGACTTCAATCGAATCGCTGGCCGAGGATGTCACGTCCAACGCAACGCAGGTCGAGGATCTGGCGCAGAAGGTTCACAGCATCAGCAAGGTGCTCGATGTGATCCGCTCGATTGCCGAACAGACCAATCTGCTGGCGTTGAACGCGGCGATCGAGGCGGCACGGGCCGGTGATGCTGGTCGCGGGTTCGCAGTGGTCGCTGATGAAGTGCGGGCGCTGGCGCATCGCACTCAGCAATCGACTCAGGAAATCGAACAAATGATCGGTGGCATTCAGCAGGGTACCGATTCGGCGGTGAGCTCCATGCAGCAGAGCAACATCCGTGCGCATTCGACCCTTGAGCTGGCCAAGGCTGCGGGTGTGGCGTTGGAGGAGATCGCCTCAGCGTTCACCTTGATCAACGAACGCAACCTGGTGATCGCCAGTGCCTCGGAGGAGCAGGCGGCGGTGGCGCGGGAGGTGGATCGCAATCTGATGAACATCCGCGATCTGGCGATGCAGACGTCGGCGGGGGCGAATCAAACCAGTGCGGCGAGCCAGGAGCTGTCGCGGCTTGCGGTGGATTTGAACAATATGGTGGCCAAGTTTTCGGTCTGAGCTGACCCTTGATGATTGCACTCACCCCCTGTGGGAGCGGGCTTGCTCGCGAAGGCGTTGTATCAGATACATCTTCGTTAGCTGGCAGACCGCTTTCGCGAGCAAGCCCGCTCCCACAGTGATTGTGTGTCACTTGGGAATCGCACGCACAAAAAAGCCCCGCATCTGCGGGGCTTTTCGTTGTAGCGGCGGATCAGCTGCCTTTGACTGGCTTGCCGTTGACCGTACCGTCCTGGAGCATGATGTTGTACTCCTTGCCGTCGGTTTCGACCTGTTGCAGGCGGACCAGCAGGTAATCCCAGTCCTTGGCGAACCACAGGACAGTGATGCGCTTGCTTTGTGTCGGGTCGCGCACGCGCTCGACTTTGATCGCATCGATCTGGCCGGCCTTGGTGTCGACTTTCTCGGCACCCAGTACACGGAAGTCATAGGTATCGACATCGCTGCCATCGACCACTTGATAGCTCATGGTCTTTTTGCCGGCGGCCAGGTCGTGCTGCAGTGCCAACTGGTAGGTGGATTTGTCGACCATGCCACGGTTCAGTGCAACCTTGATAGGATCGCCGCGATCGGTGCCGGTGACCATCTTGGCATTCCAGTCGAAGTCCAGATCCATTTTCTTGGTTTTGCCCAGACCACCACGTTCGAAGTGGTAGGACTGTGGCAGCAGGGTGTCCTTGTCCAGAGTCAGGGTGCTTTCTTCGGTCAGGCTGGCGATCATCATCGACGCCTTGAAGCTGAGTTTCCAGACGCCGTTGGCTTCCTTGGTCAGGCTGCGTTCGGCGGTGCCGCTCATGGGCAACTGTTTCCAGTCGGCGGTGTAGCTGGCGGAGAACGGTTGAAGGTCTGCCGCCTGCGCGAAGGGCAGGGCGAACAGAGCGCAAGCGAAGAGCAGGGCGCGACGCATAAAATCTCCTAGTGTCGAATCAAGTGGCCGCTGGCCGCGAGTAACTGGCCATCCAGTAAAGCACCTTGTTCACCAAGTGCCAGCCGGCCTTCGGCAAACCAGCGCACGGCCATCGGGTAGATCAGGTGTTCCTGGACATGCACTCGCTGCGCAAGTGTCTGCGGCGTGTCGTGCAACTCTACCGGTATTACTGCCTGTACGACCAGTGGTCCACCATCGAGTTCCTCGGTGACGAAGTGCACGGAGCAGCCGTGCTCGGCATCGCCGGCCTCCAGCGCGCGCTGATGAGTGTGTAACCCTTTGTATTTGGGCAGCAGCGACGGGTGGATATTGAGCAGGCGACCCTGGTAGTGACGCACGAAATCAGCGCTGAGAATGCGCATGAAGCCGGCCAGTACCACGAGTTTCGGTTTGAATTCGTCGATCAGTTCGATCAGGGCAGCATCGAAGGCCTCGCGACCTTCGAAAGCCTTGTGATCCAGCGAGCGGGTGGCGATACCCGCGTCACTGGCGCGTTGCAGGCCGTAGGCGTCGGCGCGGTTGGAAATCACCGCAGCGATGCGAACCGGGCTGTCGCCGGTTCGCGTGCTGTCGATCAGAGCCTGCAAGTTACTGCCGGTGCCGGACAACAGCACCACGACATCACAGGTAGGCATTAGTGAGCCTTGAGGTTTTTCAGCTCGACCTGTGCAGCGCCTTCGGCAGCGGCAGCGATCTGGCCGATGACCCAAGGCTGTTCGCCGGCGTCACGCAGGGTGTTCAGGGCCACTTCAACGTGCTCCTGAGCCACGCAGATCACCATGCCCACGCCGCAGTTCAGCACGCGGTGCATTTCGGTCTCGTCGACATTGCCTTTCTCTTGCAGCCAGTCGAAGACCGCCGGGCGAGTCCAGCTGGCCACGTCAACCACGGCCTGAGCGCCTTTTGGCAGAACGCGCGGGATGTTGTCCAGCAGGCCGCCACCGGTGATGTGAGCCATGGCTTTGACCGCGCCGGTGTCTTTGATCAGCTTGAGCAGTGGCTTCACGTAGATGCGGGTCGGAGCCATCAGCAGGTCGGTCAGCGGTTTGCCGTCGAGCTGGATGTTTTCGATGTCAGCGCCGGACACTTCGATGATCTTGCGGATCAGCGAGTAGCCGTTGGAGTGCGGGCCGGACGATGGCAGGGCGATCAGTGCGTCACCGGTGGCGACTTTCGAACCGTCGATGATTTCAGCCTTTTCCACGACGCCGACGCAGAAGCCGGCCAGGTCGTAGTCTTCGCCTTCGTACATGCCAGGCATTTCAGCGGTTTCGCCGCCGACCAGCGAGCAACCGGACAGTTCGCAGCCGGCGCCGATGCCGGTTACAACCTGGGCGGCGGTGTCGACGTTGAGCTTGCCGGTGGCGTAGTAGTCAAGGAAGAACAGTGGCTCTGCACCGCAAACGACGAGGTCGTTGACGCACATGGCGACCAGATCGATGCCGATGCTGTCGTGCTTGTTCAGGTTCAGCGCCAGGCGCAGCTTGGTGCCAACGCCGTCGGTGCCGGAAACCAGTACAGGCTGCTTGTAGCCGGCCGGGATTTCGCAGAGGGCGCCGAAACCGCCCAGGCCGCCCATGACTTCCGGGCGCGCAGTGCGCTTGGCGACGCTCTTGATGCGTTCGACCAATGCTTCACCGGCGTCGATGTCTACACCGGCGTCCTTGTAGCTCAGGGAGGGTTGCTTGCTCATGATCCAGGCCTTTAGGGGAGGGGATTCAGGGGTAACGACCGAGTTCAGCGGGAACATCGAAATCGAGAGGGCGATGGCCTCACGCGAATTTCGGGGTGCCCGGCTGTTGCCGGTCTGCGAAGGCGCGCGATTTTATCAGGCTTGAGGGGCAGCGGCCATCCTCGTGCCGACGGGCAGGGGCATAATCGGTGGAAATTTTTTGCAATTGTGCCGGGTGGCTGCCTGTATAAGGTGTGGCAATTAACCGTCTATCGTTATCACTGTGCAAAAACTTACCGCTGCCGTGTGAATGTTTTGCGATGGCAGATTGTCACAGCCTTGCTTAACCGGTTCACGCGGCCTGTTCCAGCCGCTCCTGTCGACGGGAATTTTCCATGCGTTTTTGTAAATTGTTGGTTGTGGGTTGTTTGTCGGTCGTCAGCCTGGCGAGTCATGCCGAAAACCTCAAAGGTCTTTATCAAGTACGTCAGCCGGTGAGCAGTCAGGCCCCGGAAGAGCGTGATCGCGCCACGCAGGCGGCGCTCGATACGCTGGTGTTGCGTCTGACCGGTGACCCCAAGGCCCCGCAGAATCCGGGGCTGGCGGCGATTCGCAAGGACCCGCAGCAGATCATCAGCCAGTTCGGTTTCGATGCCGGGCCGCCGGAGGTGCTGAAAGTCGATTTCGATCCGGCCACCACCGAGCAGGCGCTGCGTCGGGCCGGGCTTTCGTTGTGGGGGGCGAGTCGCCCGTCGATTCTGAGCTGGTGGCTGAACGATTCGACTGAAGGCTCGAGTCTGGTCGGCGACGGTCAGGCTGCGGCTGCACCGCTGCGTTCTGCGGCTCAGCATCGTGGCTTGCCGCTGCGTTTGCCGCTGGCGGATCTGAGTGAGCAATTGGTGGCCACGGCGCCGGTGCTCGATGGCACCGATCCCGCGCCTTTGCGTGGGGCCTCGGAACGTTACGGTGCGGATGCCTTGCTGGCGGTGCATGCGCACGAACAGGGCGGGCAGTGGCAAGCCAGCTGGCATCTATGGCTGGGCGATCAGAAAGAGGCCGGTAGTGTGCAGGGCGCCGATCAGGCCGCGGTGGCCGATGCGGTGATGCTGGCGGTGGCCGAGCGTCTGGCGCCGCGATTTGTCGCCAAGCCTGGCGCTTCGGGTCAACAGACGCTGGAAGTGCAGGGCATGAATCTTGAGCATTACGCCACGCTGCTGCGGTTACTCGAACCGTTCGGTGTGCGTCTGCAAAGTGTCGAGGGTGATCGCATCGTGTATCGGGTCAACGGCAGTGCCGATCAGTTGCGTTCGCAATTGTCGCTGGCGAAGTTGCAGGAGTTGCCGGCCGAAGCACCGACGCCAGTGGCAGCGCCGCAGCCAGTCGTCGCAGGTGCGGCGCCTGTTGCGGCTCAGGCGCCTGCACCTGTAGCGCCTTCGTTGCGGTTTCGCTGGTAAGTCTTTCCTTATATAGAAGCAGGAGTGATACATGGCCGATTCGCGGCGTTGGTTCTGGCTCGGTGGGGTAGTCCTGCTTTGCGCGTTTGTCTGGTTGCTGCATCCGATCCTCACACCGTTCCTGGTGGCGCTGCTGCTGGCGTATCTGTTCGATCCGCTGGTGGATCGTCTGGAACGTCTCGGCATGTCACGCACCTGGGGCGTGATCGCGGTGTTTGCGTTGTTCACTCTGATCGTCACGACGTTGCTCTTGGTGCTGGTGCCGATGCTCGCCAAGCAGTTGGTGCGCTTGTACGAACTGGCACCGCAGATGCTCGACTGGCTGCAGCACACTGCACTGCCGTGGGCGCAGTCGAAGCTTGGGTTGTCGGACGGCTTCTGGAAGTTCGACAAGGTCAAGGCAGCGATCAGCGAGCACATGGGCCAGACGACCGACATCGTCGGTGTGGTGTTGAGTCAGGCGACGGCCTCGAGTCTGGCGTTGATCGGCTGGCTGGCGAATCTTGTGCTGATTCCGGTGGTGAGTTTCTACCTGCTGCGCGACTGGGATGTGATGATGGCCAAGATCCGCAGCCTGCTGCCGCGTGATCGTGAAGAAACCATCGTCTCGCTGGCGGGTGAATGCCACGAGGTGCTCGGCGCGTTTGTGCGCGGACAGTTGCTGGTGATGCTGGCGCTGGGCGTGATCTACGCCGCGGGCCTGATGATTGTTGGTCTGGAGCTTGGGCTGTTGATCGGCCTGATTGCAGGCCTCGCGGCAATCGTGCCGTACATGGGCTTTGTGATCGGCATTGGCGCAGCGCTGATTGCCGGGCTGTTCCAGTTCGGTGGCGATCTGTATCCGATGATCGGGATCGTCGCGGTGTTCATGGTCGGCCAAGCCCTGGAAGGCATGGTCCTGACGCCGCTGCTGGTGGGCGACCGGATCGGCCTGCATCCGGTGGCGGTGATCTTTGCGATCCTGGCCGGTGGCGAGCTGTTCGGCTTTACCGGCGTCCTGCTGGCACTGCCGGTGGCGGCGGTGATCATGGTGCTGGTGCGTCACGTGCACGATTTGTACAAGGACTCGGATATCTACAGCGGGACAGATGAGCCCGAGTTGTAATCCGATCACGGGCGGCCCGGCATTGCGCCGGGTTGGCCTGCGTTTTGCGCAGGGTTCGCACGGCAGCGCGTCAGAGAAACTGTCATAAAACCAGCGCATTAACGCAAACCTTTGATTTTGCTTGGGGTCTGTCGCATTGTGCGCTCCGCTTCACGGGTATAAACTTCGCAAACTTTACACAGAGGCCACTAACGGTTCCTTGAGAACTGTTCAGTCAGCATGAAACCGATTCAGCTGCCCCTAGGTGTGCGTCTGCGTGACGACGCCACCTTCATCAACTACTACCCAGGCGCCAATGCCGCTGCACTCGGCTATGTCGAGCGCCTATGCGAAGCCGACGCCGGCTGGACCGAAAGCCTGATCTACCTGTGGGGCAAGCATGGGGTAGGGCGTACGCATCTGTTGCAGGCGGCTTGCCTGCGTTTCGAGCAGATGGGTGAGCCCGCGGTGTATCTGCCACTGGCCGAGCTGATGGATCGTGGTATCGAAATCCTCGACAACCTTGAGCAGTACGAACTGGTCTGCCTGGATGACTTGCAGGTGATTGCCGGCAAGGCAGACTGGGAAGAGGCGATGTTTCATCTGTTCAACCGTCTGCGTGATAGCGGTCGGCGCTTGCTGATTGCTGCTTCAACCTCGCCACGCGAGTTGCCGGTGAAACTGGCCGACCTCAAATCGCGCCTGACCCTGGCGCTGATCTTCCAGATGCGCCCGCTTTCCGATGAAGACAAATTGCGTGCCCTGCAATTGCGCGCTTCGCGTCGCGGTCTGCACCTGACTGATGAAGTCGGACACTTTATTCTGACCCGCGGCACCCGCAGCATGAGTGCATTGTTCGACCTGCTCGAACAGCTGGATCAGGCCTCGTTGCAGGCGCAACGCAAGCTGACGATTCCGTTCCTGAAAGAAACCCTCGGCTGGTAGCCAGCCCTTGAAATACGCGGGCTGGAGCACGTTTCGGCATATTTCAGGCGCCAGAAAATCCGCTTTTCCACACCGTGTGCAGACCGCGTATCGATTCAAATGGGCTTAAGCGCTTAGATGTAAACGAGAAACCGGGAAGTCACAAAAAGATCGATTGAATTTGCAAATGAGGCCGATAGCGGGCATAGTCTCGGCTTCTTTACAACTTCAGCCACGGTCGTGCCCATGCTAAATCGCTTCGCACCCCTCGTGCCTCTCGCACTCGTCACCCTGTTGTTCGGTTGCGCTGCTCATTCTCCAGTTCAAGAGCAGCCTCAACAGGTTAAAAATTCTGCCACTGCCCAGTCTTCCGTTATTTACCAGGAAGAGCTGGACACCGAAAAAGAACTCTCGGACTTCAACAAGAAGCCGTACGAGCTCCCGGTTCTGGCCGACAGCATCCTCGAACGCGGCATGTCCCTGATCGGTACCCGTTACCGTTTCGGCGGTACCTCTGAAGCCGGTTTCGATTGCAGCGGTTTCATCGGCTATCTGTTCCGCGAAGAAGCCGGCATGAATCTGCCGCGCTCCACCCGCGAGATGATCAACGTGGACGCCCCTCTGGTCTCGCGCAGCAACCTTGAGCCGGGCGATCTGCTGTTCTTTGCCACCAATGGTCGTCGCGGTCGTGTGAGTCACGCCGGGATCTACCTGGGTGACAACCAGTTCATTCACTCCAGCAGTCGTCGCAGCGGCGGTGTTCGCATCGACAGCCTGGGTGACAGCTACTGGAGCAAGACCTTCATCGAAGCCAAGCGCGCCCTCGCGATGGCACCGACCGTGGTCACCGCTCGCAAGTAATTCCCCCGTTGTCGCCACGTCCGTGGCGACAAAAACGGTGCCCGGCAAGGGAGTAGACCTAGACTTTACAAGGTGAAGTTAAAGTCTTACTTGAAGTTTGCCGCGTAGCCGCTAGAATCCTGTATCTATATTGATGGCAAACCGCCTGCGTGCTCCGCAGGCGGTTTTGTTTCTGTCCATTCGGCAGAGAAAGCCGCAGCCAGATCAGGATGTTCTGCTTATGACGATGTCGGCCCGCCTCACAGTGATCTTCTTCGCAGCGCTGCTCAGTGCCTGCGCCAGCCGCACTCCGCCGCCTGCGCCCGTCGTACGCGCCCCGGTGGTGTTCGGGCCTTCCCAAGCTTTTTCGCCTGCTGCTGAAGACGTGCTGTTTCGCGCGCTGGGCCTGGTCGGCACGCCTTATCGCTGGGGCGGCAACACACCAGACTCCGGGTTTGATTGCAGTGGCCTGATCGGTTTCGTCTACCGCGATGCCGCCGGTATCTCCTTGCCGCGCTCCACCCGAGAGATGATCGTGATGCAGGCGCCGAATGTCGGCAAAGAAGGGTTGCAGACCGGCGACCTGATCTTCTTTGCCACCAATGGCGGCTCGCAGGTCAGCCATGCGGGGATCTACGTCGGGGAAGGGCGTTTCGTGCATGCGCCGGCGACGGGCGGCACGGTGAAGCTGGACAGCCTGTCAAAGGCGTACTGGCAGAAGGCGTATCTGAGTGCCAAGCGGGTGTTGCAGCCGGAGCATCTGGCGCATAACCCGTAAACGCTGAAAATCTAAATGTGGGAGCGGGCTTGCTCGCGAATGCGGTGTGTCATTCACCCATGATGTTGAATGACCTGACGCTTTCGCGAGCAAGCCCGCTCCCACATTTGTTATGTGTCGGGCCCTGATTTATTTAGCGGACGACACCCGCCAAACCTTGTTCCCCACATCATCCGCCACCAGCAAACCACCTTGCTGGTCAATCACCACACCCACCGGGCGGCCCAAGGCGTTCTCATCCTTGTCGAGGAACCCGGTCAGCACATCCACCGGTGCTCCGTTCGGCTTGCCGGCGGCGAACGGTACGAAAATCACTTTGTAGCCACTGTGCGGTTTGCGGTTCCACGAGCCGTGCTGGCCGACGAAGGCGCCGTCCTTGAATTGCGCCGGCAGGCTGTTGCCATCGGCGAACGTCAGGCCCAGCGAGGCGGTGTGCGGGCCCACGGCGTAGTCCGGAGCGATGGCTTTGGCCACCAGATCCGGATTCTGCGGTTTTACTCGCACATCCACGTGTTGACCGTAATAGCTGAATGGCCAGCCGTAAAAACCGCCGTCCTTGACCGAGGTGATGTAGTCCGGCACCAGGTCGCTGCCGATTTCGTCACGCTCATTCACCGCTGTCCACAGCGCACCCGTGGTCGGTTCCCAGGCAAGACCGTTGGGGTTGCGGATGCCCGAGGCGAAAATCCGGTGGTTGCCGGTGGCGCGATCGACTTCCCAAATCGCTGCGCGACCTTCTTCTTTATCCAGACCATTCTCGCCGACGTTGCTGTTCGAGCCGACGGTGACGTACAGCTTGCTGCCGTCCTTGCTGGCGATGACGTTCTTGGTCCAGTGGTGGTTCAGCGTGCCGCCCGGCAGGTCGGTGACCTTGATCGGCTGCGTCTTGATCTCGGTCGCGCCGGGTTCGTAGTGGAAGCGCAGCAGGCGATCGGTGTCAGCGACGTACAGGTCATTGCCGACCAGGGTCATGCCAAACGGCGAATTGAGGTTTTGCAGAAACACCGTGCGCGTTTCGGCCACGCCATCGTGGTCGGCGTCGCGCAGCAGGGTGATGCGGTTCGGGCTCGGCACGCCAGCACCGGCCTTGCCCATGACTTTCTTCATCACCCAGCCACGAATGCCGGCGCTGTCATCGGGTTTCGGTGGGGCGTTGGTTTCCGCCACCAGCACGTCGCCGTTGGGCAGGACATAGAGCCAGCGCGGATGGTCGAGGCCTTCGGCAAACGCTGCCACTTGCGTGCCGGCTGCAGCGGTCGGTTTGCCGCCGGCGGGCCAGCCGATCGCCGGGGCGATGTTCACCGTCGGGATCAGGGTTTTGTTCGGTTCAGGCAGTTTCGGTGACGGGCCGGTGCCGTCGGAAACTTGCAGGCTGGAGGATTCACCACAGGCGGCGAGCCCTCCGGCGAGGGCGATGACGAGAGCGAGTTGGGTTTTGCGCATTACTGATCTTCCCTATGAATGCATGCCTAATCATAGAGGAGTGTGCGCACCCGATGGTTCAACCGCTCAACCGCGGGCCTCTTTGAACAGCACGGCGATGCCCGGGTGATAGTTGCCCGCTTCGCTGCGCAACTTGCGGTAGGCGTAGGGGAAATACCAGGCTACTGCGCAGCAGTGTTCCTTTTGCAGGTCGTCGACCATGTCCTGCAACTCTTCGGGGCTGGCGCTGTGCTGGGCCTTCTGCGGGGCGACGAACAGGCAGCCGAGCTTGAGGTCGCTGGCAAAACTGATGCGTTTGGCGTCGCTGGTGATCTCCAGCAGAGCCTGGGTCAGGTTGAGGTTGTTGACTCGCGGCCAGCGCTGGGTCGCCTGAAGGTAGGCGCGGTCTTCGGCCCCGGCGATGAACAGGTCGGCGCGGGCGTTGCGTTCGCCGTCCTCGTTCTGTTTGCGCGTGGCGGTATCGCAAAGAGTCACCAGCTCGGCCATCCATGCCGCCGCGGAGAGCAGTCCGAGATTGGCTTTCTCGTCATGCCAGTAAGGGGTGTCGTTGTCGCCGCGTACAGCGTTGTAGCGGTCGATACAGTCAAACCAGCGTTCAAGCATCGGGCGCAGGAATTCCAGGCGCGGGTTGCTGATGATCATGCCTTGCATCGTCATCATCCTTATTGTTGTGATGTGCTTTTTCAACCAAAAGCATGGCTCTTTGATATCATTTGTCTCAGTGTGGCACAAGATTGGCGTCAGATAATTGATCGGCGGCAGTTATTCGCCCGACGGCCCCCTCTTTAATTGACGCTCCCCCCCCCAACCCTCTAACCTTCGCGGCTTGTTTCAGGTGCTCTGTGACCTGTGTCGACAGAGTGAAACAGGGAAGCCGGTGAGGGTTGTCTTCAGGCGAAGAACGATCACGATCCCGGCGCTGCCCCCGCAACGGTAAATGAGTGAAAACTGTGCATTGAGCCACTGTGTCGACGACGCGGGAAGGCGCGCAGTCAGGCGATTCGCCGCTCATGAGCCCGGAGACCGGCCTGATCCATCCAGCGGCATCACGGTGGGCGATGCCAGGCTTTTTGCCGTCTATTCTTGTGCCTGCCCGCCGTTATCCAGCCTCAACGGAGAGCTCCCCCATGACCGATTCCCCCGAGCGCGACGAACGCCATCTGGCGCGTATGCAGCGCAAAAAAGCCGTGATCGACGAACGCATCGCCAATTCCCCTGACGAATGCGGCCTGGTGCTGGTGTTGACCGGCAATGGCAAAGGCAAAAGCAGCTCGGCGTTCGGCATGCTCGCCCGCGCCATGGGCCACGGCATGCAGTGCGGCGTGGTGCAGTTCATCAAGGGCCGCAACAGCACAGGCGAAGAACTGTTCTTCCGCCGTTTCCCCGAGCAAGTGCGCTTTCACGTGATGGGCGAGGGCTTCACCTGGGAAACTCAGGACCGCCAGCGCGACATCGCTGCCGCCGAAGCCGCGTGGGCCGTTTCCCGCGAGTTGCTGCGCGATCCGTCGATTGGCCTGGTGGTGCTGGACGAGCTGAACATCGCGCTCAAGCACGGCTACCTCGATCTGGATCAGGTGCTCAGTGACTTGCAGGCGCGTCCGCCGATGCAACACGTGATCGTCACCGGTCGCGCGGCCAAGCCGGAAATGATCGAGATGGGCGATACCGTCACCGAAATGGGCATGCTCAAACACGCCTTCCAGGCCGGCATCAAAGCGCAGAAAGGCGTCGAACTTTGAATCAACCACGTCACTGCCCGGCGGTACTGATTGCCGCGCCGGCCTCCGGTCAGGGCAAGACCACCGTCACCGCCGCGCTCGCTCGCTTGCATCGCAACCAGGGGCGCAAGGTGCGCGTGTTCAAGTGCGGCCCGGACTTTCTCGACCCGATGATTCTCGAGCGCGCCAGTGGTGCGCCGGTGTATCAACTGGACATGTGGATGGTCGGCGAGCAGGAAAGCCGCCGTCTGTTGTGGGAAGCCGCCGCCGAAGCCGATCTGATCCTGATCGAAGGCGTGATGGGCCTGTTCGACGGCACGCCATCCAGCGCCGATCTGGCGCGGCATTTCGGCGTGCCGGTGCTCGGCGTGATCGACGGTACCGCGATGGCCCAGACCTTTGGCGCGTTGGCGCTGGGGCTGGCGCGTTATCAGCCGGATCTGCCGTTCGCTGGCGTGCTGGCCAACCGTGTCGGCACTTTGCGTCATGCGCAATTGCTCGAAGGCAGCCTCACCGAAGGTTTGCGCTGGTACGGCGCATTGTCCCGGGAAACCGGGATCGAGTTGCCGAGCCGCCATCTCGGCCTGGTGCAGGCCAGTGAACTGAATGATCTGGATCTGCGTCTCGACGCCGCCGCCGAAGCCTTGGCCAGCAGTTGCGAGGTAGCGCTGCCACCGGCCGTGGCATTCGCCGCGCCCGAAGTGATCCCTGCTGAACCGCTGCTCGACGGCGTGCGCATTGCTGTCGCTCGCGATGAGGCTTTTGCCTTCACCTACGGCGCCAGTCTCGATCTGCTGCGGGCGATGGGCGCCGAGTTGAGCTTCTTCTCGCCGATCCGCGATACCCAACTGCCTGCGGCCGACAGTCTGTATCTGCCCGGCGGTTATCCGGAATTGCACCATGTCGCGCTGGCGCAAAACACCGCGATGCTCGACGCGATCCGTGCGCACCACGCCGCCGGCAAGCCGTTGCTCGCCGAGTGCGGCGGCATGCTCTATCTGCTCGACGCGTTGACCGACGTTGACGGCACCCGCGCCGAACTGGTCGGGCTGCTGCGCGGTGAGGCGGTGATGCAAAAGCGTCTGGCGGCACTGGCACTGCAAGCGGTGGATTTGCCGGAAGGTTCGTTGCGCGGTCACACCTATCACCATTCCCTGACCAGTACCGAGCTGACGCCGATTGCCCGAGGCCTGAGTCCGAATGGCGGGCGTGGGGCGGAGGCGGTTTATCGGGAGGGGCGGATGACGGCGTCGTACGTGCATTTCTACTTTCCGTCGAATCCTGCGGCTATCGCGGCACTATTTGCACCAGATATCGAGGCCGCTTTCGCGAGCAAGCCCGCTCCCACATTGGATCACCTAACCCCTGTGGGAGCGGGCTTGCTCGCGAAGAGGCCATGAACGACAACGCATTCACTGAGGCCGAGCGCACAGCGATCTATAAAGCCATCGCCGAACGCCGCGACATGCGCCACTTCACCGGCGGCACGGTCGAACCGGAGCTGCTGCGCCGCCTGCTCGAAGCCGCGCATCAGGCGCCCAGCGTCGGCCTGATGCAGCCGTGGCGTTTCATCCGCATCAGCGATCGCGCCTTGCGCGGGCAGATTCAGCACCTCGTCGAAGAAGAGCGCATCCGCACCGCCGAAGCCCTCGGCGAGCGCAGCGATGAGTTCATGAAACTCAAGGTCGAAGGCATCAACGACTGCGCCGAAGTGCTGGTCGCAGCGCTGATGGATGATCGCGAAAAACACATTTTCGGTCGTCGTACGCTGCCGGAAATGGACATGGCGTCGCTGTCCTGCGCGATTCAGAATCTGTGGCTGGCGTCTCGTGCCGAAGGGCTGGGCATGGGCTGGGTGTCGCTGTTCGAACCGCAGGCACTGGCCGACCTGCTGCAGTTGCCGGCCGGGGCCAAGCCGCTGGCAGTGTTGTGCCTGGGCCCGGTCAAGGAATTCTATCCGGCGCCGATGCTGGTACTCGAAGGGTGGGCGCAGTCGCGCCCGCTCAATGAGTTGCTGTACGAAAATTATTGGGGAGTGAGTCAATGAGTGTGGCGTTGTTGAGTGTCGCCGCGGTCGCGCTGGATGCGCTGCTGGGTGAACCGAAACGCTGGCATCCGCTGGTGGCGTTCGGCAATTTTGCCGGGCGCATCGAGCGCCGTTTCAATGCGGGCGGGCGTGGCTGGCGCAGTCACGGGGTCACTGCGTGGGTGATCGCCGTGTTGCCGCTGACCTTGCTCGCCACTGCGTTTTCCTGGGCACCGTACGTGGGCTGGATCGTCGAGATCCTGGCGCTGTATTGCGCCCTCGGCATGCTCAGCCTCGGTGAGCATGTCGCGCCGGTAGCCGCGGCCTTGCGCGCTGATGATCTGCAAGAGGCGCGCAAACGCGTCGGCTATCTGGTCAGTCGCCAGACCAGCGAACTGGACAGCACCGCCGTCGCTCGCGCCGCGACTGAATCGGTGCTGGAAAACGGCAGTGACGCGGTGTTCGCCGCGCTGTTCTGGTTTGTCGTGGCTGGCGCGCCGGGGGTGGTGCTCTATCGCCTGAGCAATACCCTCGACGCGATGTGGGGCTATCGCAACGAACGCTTCGAGCGCTTCGGCTGGTGCGCGGCAAAAATCGACGACGTGCTCAACTACATTCCGGCCCGGCTGGTGGCGCTGACCTACGCGCTGCTGGGCAACACCCGGCTTGCCTGGAAATGCTGGCGCACTCAGGGGCCGCAATGGGACAGCCCTAACGCCGGTCCGGTGATGGCGGCCGGTGCCGGTGCGCTGGGTGTCGAACTGGGCGGGCCGGCGATCTATCACGGCGAACTGCATCAGCGTCCACAACTGGGTGAAGGTCCGCCAGCCGATGCCGATTCGATTGATCGCGGCTGGCAATTGGTCCAGCGCGGGGTATGGTTATGGCTGCTGATTCTCTGCGTGGGGGCTGAATTCTATGCTTGAGCACGGTGGCCGGCTGCGCAAGGCTGCACTCGATTACGGGATTGCCGAGGCTGACTGGCTCGACTTGTCCAGCGGCCTCGCGCCGTGGCCGTTTGCGGTGCCGGAGATTCCGATGCGCGCCTGGGCACGCTTGCCGGAAACCGATGACGGACTGGAGCAGGCCGCGTGCGATTACTACGGCGCCTCGCAGGTGCTGCCGGTGGCCGGTTCGCAAATGGCGATCCAGTTGCTGCCGCGTTTGCGCCGCGCCGGCAAGGTCGGCGTGTTGTCGCCGTGTTATGCCGAGCACGCCGAAGCCTGGCGCCGCAGCGGTTACATCGTGCGCGAAGTGCTGGAGCAGGAAGTCGAATTCTTTCTCGACAGCCTCGACGTGCTGGTGGTGGTCAATCCGAACAACCCGACAGGCCTGAGCCTGACCCCGGCGCGGCTGCTCGATTGGCACGCGCGGCTGGCTCAGCGTGGCGGCTGGCTGGTGGTCGATGAAGCGTTCATGGATAACACGCCGCAGCTGAGTCTGGCGCCGCATACCCACCAGATCGGTTTGATTGTGCTGCGCTCGTTCGGCAAGTTTTTCGGTCTGGCCGGAGTGCGTCTGGGCTTTGTGCTGGCCGAGCGCAAATTGCTCAGATTGCTCGCCGAACAGGTCGGACCTTGGGCGGTCAGCGGGCCGACACGGGTGCTCGGTCAGGCCTGTCTGCAAGACACCGAAGCGCACACCCGGCAACGCATTCGCAGCGATGAGGCCAGTGAGCGTCTGGCGCTGCTGCTGGAGCGCTACGGCTTCAAACCCCACGGCGGTTGCGCGTTGTTTCAGTGGCTGATCACCGAGCACGCGGCGGCGCTGCACGAATTCATGGCCCGGCGCGGCATCCTCCTGCGCATCTTCGTTCACAACAGCAGTCTGCGTTTCGGTCTGCCCGCCAACGCCGCTGAAGAAGCGCGTCTCGAAAACGCGCTGCAAGCCTTTGCCAAGGAAATGAAATGACCACCCTGATGGTGCAAGGCACCACTTCCGACGCCGGTAAAAGCACGCTGGTGACGGCGCTGTGCCGCTGGGCCACCCGTCAGGGCGTGGCGGTGGTGCCGTTCAAGCCGCAAAACATGGCGCTCAACAGTGCAGTGACCGCCGACGGCGGCGAGATCGGTCGAGCGCAGGCGGTGCAGGCGCAAGCGGCGCACCTCGAACCGCACACCGACATGAATCCGGTGCTGCTCAAGCCCAACAGCGACACCGGCGCGCAGGTAATCATCCATGGCCGCGCGGTCACCAGCATGAACGCGGTGGCGTATCACGACTACAAAGCCATCGCCATGCAAGCGGTGCTCGCGTCGCACCAGCGACTCAGCGCGGCATATCCGCTGGTGATGGTCGAAGGCGCTGGCTCGCCGGCCGAGATAAATCTGCGTGCCGGTGACATCGCCAACATGGGCTTTGCCGAAGCGGTGGATTGCCCGGTGCTGCTGATCGCCGACATCAATCGCGGCGGGGTTTTCGCTCATCTGGTCGGCACGCTTGAACTGCTGTCGCCGAGCGAGCAGGCGCGGGTCAAGGGCTTCATCATCAACCGTTTTCGCGGTGACATCGCCTTGCTGCAACCAGGCCTCGACTGGCTGGAACAGCGCACCGGCAAACCGGTGGTCGGCGTGCTGCCGTACGTGATGGATCTGCACCTGGAAGCCGAGGACGGCATCGACCAGCGCCAGACCGACAAGGCCGAGCAAGTGCTGAAAGTGGTGGTGCCGGTGCTGCCGCGCATCAGCAATCACACTGACTTTGATCCGCTGCGTTTGCATCCGCAGGTCGATCTGCAATTCATCGGCCCGGGGCAGGCGATTCCGGCTGCCGACTTGATCATCCTGCCCGGCTCGAAAAGCGTGCGCAGCGACCTCGCGTATCTGCGCGCCAATGGCTGGGATGCGGCAATCAATCGGCACTTGCGTTATGGCGGCAAGTTGCTGGGGATTTGTGGTGGTCTGCAAATGCTTGGCGAACAAGTACACGATCCGCTGGGCCTGGAAGGCGCGCCGGGTTCCAGTGCCGGACTGGGTTTGCTGGCGTTCGAAACCACGCTGGAAGCCGAGAAGCAATTGCGCAATGTGCGCGGGCATCTGGCGCTGGAAAACGC
Organism: Pseudomonas sp. MWU16-30322; assembly: GCF_020515535.1. Classification (NCBI taxonomy): domain Bacteria; kingdom Pseudomonadati; phylum Pseudomonadota; class Gammaproteobacteria; order Pseudomonadales; family Pseudomonadaceae; genus Pseudomonas; species Pseudomonas sp. MWU16-30322. The sequence goes on along the minus strand of NZ_JAIWYL010000005.1, from coordinate 274,540 downwards.
CGAGGTCAGTGGCTATGAAATCCATGCGGGCGTGACGGTGGGGCCGGCGCTGGAGAGCGCGGCGGTGCATCTGGATGACGGCCGTTGCGATGGCGCGCAGAGTCTGGACGGTCAGGTGTTCGGTACCTATCTGCACGGCTTGTTCGAATCACCGCAAGCCAGTGCCGCGATGCTGCGCTGGGCCGGGTTGAGCGATGTGCAGGAGGTGGATTACCACGGCTTGCGCGAGCGCGATATCGAGCGGCTGGCGGATCTGGTGGAGAAGCATCTGGATACCGGGCTACTGCGTCAGCTCTGTGGGATTTGAGGTGGATTCATCGCGAGCAGGCTCACTCCTACAGGAGATCGCGAACAATTCACTGTAGGAGTGAGCCTGCTCGCGATGACTGAAGTCGGTACACCGCCAATTTGAAGGAATGAACCATGCTCCAACTGATCCTCGGCGGCGCCCGCTCCGGCAAAAGTCGCCTGGCGGAAAAACTCGCCAGCGCCAGCCATCTGGCGGTCACTTACATCGCTACCAGCCAGCCGCTGGACGGCGAGATGAACGAACGCGTCGCCCATCACCGCGCGCGGCGTCCGGCCGAATGGGCGCTGATCGAAGAGCCGCTGCAACTGGCCCGCGTCCTGCGTGAAAACGCCAGTGCCGAGCGTTGCCTGCTGGTGGATTGCCTGACCCTGTGGCTGACCAATCTGCTGATGCTCGATGACGCCGCGCGTCTCGCTGCCGAGCGCGAAGCCCTGCTGGACTGCCTGGCGTCATTGCCGGGAGAAATCATTTTTGTCAGCAACGAGACCGGAATGGGTGTCGTGCCGCTGGGCGAATTGACTCGCCGCTACGTCGATGAAGCCGGTTGGCTGCATCAAGCTCTGGCCGAGCGTTGTCAGCGAGTCGTCCTGACCGTCGCCGGCCTGCCCCTGACCCTGAAAGGACCTGCGTTATGACCCAAGCGTGGTGGTTGAACCCGTGCCAATCCGTAAATGCCGAGATCGTTGAACAGGCGGCGGCGCGCCAACAGCAACTGACCAAACCGGCCGGCTCCCTCGGTCGCCTCGAAACCGTGGCGGTGCAACTGGCCGGATTGCAGGGGCAGATCAAACCGACGCTGGAGCAGGTGTGGATCGCGATTTTTGCCGGCGATCACGGGGTGGTCGCGGAAGGCGTTTCCGCGTTCCCGCAGGAAGTCACCGGGCAGATGTTGCTCAACTTCGTCAGCGGCGGTGCGGCAATCAGCGTGCTGGCGCGGCAGCTCGATGCGCGTCTGGAAGTGGTCGATCTGGGTACCGTGACGCCGACGTTGAATCTGCCGGGCGTACTGCATCTGAACATCGGCCCGGGCACAGCGAACTTCGCCAAGGGCGCGGCGATGACCCGGACGCAGGGCGAACTCGCGTTGCAGGCCGGTCGTGACAGCGTGCTGCGGGCCAAAGCCGCTGGCGCTGAGTTGTTCATCGGTGGCGAAATGGGCATCGGCAACACCACCGCCGCCAGTGCGCTGGCCTGTGCCTTGCTCGACTGTCCGGTGGTGCACTTGACCGGTCCCGGTACCGGGTTGAATGCCGAGGGCGTCAGCCATAAAGCGCAAGTGATCGAGCGCGCACTGGCGCTGCACGCGGCGCAACGTGGCGATGCGCTGCAAACCCTGTTCAACCTCGGCGGTTTTGAAATCGCCGCACTGGTCGGCGCGTATCTGGCCTGCGCGCAGGAAGGCGTCGCGGTGCTGGTCGACGGGTTTATCTGCACGGTCGCTGCGCTGGTGGCGGTGCGGCTGAATCCGGCCTGCCGCGAGTGGCTGCTGTTCGGCCACCGTGGCGCCGAGCCGGGCCATCGCCACGTGCTGGAAACCCTCAACGCTGAACCGCTGCTGGAGCTTGGCTTGCGTCTGGGTGAGGGCAGTGGCGCGGCGTTGGCCGTGCCGTTGTTGCGTCTGGCCTGCGACCTGCACGGGCAAATGGCGACGTTCGCCGAAGCCGCGGTGGCGGATCGTCCGGCATGACGTTGCGTCTGGACCTGCTGCGCCACGGTGAGACTGAATTGGGCGGCGGTTTGCGCGGCAGCCTCGATGATGCGTTGACTGAAAAAGGCTGGGCGCAGATGCGTGCCGCCGTGGTGGCGGGTGGGCCGTGGGATCGGCTGGTCAGTTCGCCGCTGCAGCGGTGTGCGCGGTTTGCTGCCGAGTTGGGCGAGCAATTGAATCTGCCGGTTCATTTGGACAAGGATCTGCAAGAACTGCATTTCGGTGCCTGGGAAGGGCAGAGCGCAGCGGCGTTGATGGCGACTGATGCCGAGGCGCTGGGGCTGTTCTGGGCCGATCCGTATTCGTTCACGCCGCCGCAGGGCGAACCGGTCAGTGATTTTGCGGCTCGCGTGCTCGGCGCGGTGGCACGTTTGCATCAGGCCTATGCCGGCGAGCGCGTGTTGCTGATCAGTCATGGCGGCGTGATGCGCCTGCTGCTGGCGCAGGCGCGTGGTTTGCCGCGAGAGCAGTTGCTCAATGTCGAGGTCGCGCATGCTGCGCTGTTTGCGCTCAGCGTCGAAGCCGATGGCGCGCTGAAGGAAGGTCACTGAGATGCTGCCACTGTGGATCGCCCTGCAATTTCTCAGCAGTTTGCCAATTCGTCTGCCGGGGATGCCGCAGCCGCAACAGCTCGGGCGTTCGCTGCTGTTTTATCCGCTGGTGGGGTTGCTGTTCGGGGTGATCCTCTGGTTGTTGAACCTGGCATTGAGCGGTGCGCCATTGCTGCTGCATGCGGCGCTGTTGCTGACGGTGTGGGTGCTGCTCAGCGGGGCGCTGCACCTCGATGGTCTGGCTGACAGCGCCGATGCCTGGCTCGGTGGCTTCGGTGATCGCGAGCGCACGCTGACGATCATGAAAGATCCGCGCAGCGGGCCGATTGCGGTGGTGACGCTGGTGTTGGTGTTGCTGCTGAAGTTCTGCGCGTTGCTGGCGCTGCTCGAGCAGGGGCACGGGTTTGTGCTGATCATCGTGCCGTTGCTGGGACGTGCGGCGTTGCTGGGGCTGTTTCTGACCACGCCGTATGTGCGGGCGGGTGGGTTGGGGCAGGCGTTGGCTGATCATTTGCCGCGCCGGGCCGGTTGGTGGGTGCTAGGGGCGAGTGCGCTGGCCTGCTTGCTGATTGCCGGGGTGACAGCGATCATTGCGCTGGTTGTCGCGTTCGTTGGGTTTGTCTGGCTGCGGCAGGTGATGATGCGGCGGTTGGGCGGGACTACGGGCGATACGGCGGGGGCGTTGCTGGAATTGCTGGAAATGGCGGTGTTGGTTGGAGTGGTGTTGGTCTGAGATATTTCTATGACAGTACCGGCCTCTTCGCGAGCAAGCCCGCTCCCACATTTGGAATGCATTCCCCTGTGGGAGCGGGCTTGCTCGCGAAGTCGGTGTGTCAGACGCCACAAAGCTTATTGATAAACTCATGTGTAACTTGATTTAACACAGTCGCGGGTATATACACGCATCATGCTTCCTTCTCAGTGTTTGTGCACCAACCTGCGTCGCGCCGCTCGTGGCGTCAGCAGGCATTACGACGGCGCTCTCGACGGCTTCGGGATCAACGTTGCCCAGTATTCTTTGCTGTGCAATCTGCAGCGTCTGGATCAACCGAGCATCTCGGAACTGGCCGAAGCCATGGGCCTGGATCGCAGCACCCTGGGGCGCAATCTGCGGGTGCTCGAAGGTGAAGGGCTGGTGGCGCTGGCCGAGGGCGAGGACATGCGTAATCGCATCGTCCGGCTCACCGAAACCGGTGCACAGCGCCTTGCGGCGGCCCTGCCGGCCTGGGAAGCGGCGCAACAGCGATTGATCGATCGGCTGGGTGCCGAGAAGCGTGAAACCTTGCTGCGACTGTTGGACGAACTGGCCTGAAGGCCGGTTTTTCCGGTTTTAAGCGGGTATATACCCGCGAACGGAGAATAACAATGACATCGATGTGGCGTACGTGCGGTTGGGTGTTGCTGGGAAGTGCGCTGATTCTGGCGTTGTCGTTGGGCGTGCGGCACGGCTTCGGTCTGTTCCTGTCGCCGATGAGTGCGCAGTTCGGCTGGGGGCGCGAAGTGTTCGCCTTCGCCATCGCCCTGCAGAACCTGATCTGGGGCCTGGCGCAGCCGTTCACGGGCGCGCTGGCTGACCGCTTCGGCGCGGCGAAAGTGGTGCTGGTCGGCGGCGTGCTGTATGCCGCGGGCCTGGTGTGCATGGGCTTGTCCGATTCAGCGCTGACCCTGTCGCTGAGTGCCGGTCTGTTGATCGGTATCGGCCTGTCTGGCACCTCGTTCTCGGTGATTCTCGGTGTGGTTGGGCGTGCGGTGCCGCCGGAAAAACGCAGCATGGGCATGGGCATCGCCAGTGCTGCCGGTTCGTTCGGCCAGTTTGCGATGTTGCCGGGCACGCTGGGTTTGATCGGCTGGCTCGGCTGGTCGGCGGCGCTGCTGGTGCTTGGCCTGCTGGTGGCGCTGATCGTGCCGCTGGTGAGCATGCTCAAGGACAAGCCGCTGCCGGTGCTGGGCCACGAGCAAACCCTGTCCGAAGCGTTACGTGAGGCCTGCTCGCACTCGGGGTTCTGGTTATTGGCGTTCGGCTTCTTCGTCTGCGGTTTTCAGGTGGTGTTCATTGGCGTGCATTTGCCGGCCTATCTGGTTGATCAGCATCTGCCCGCCACGGTTGGCACCACGGTGCTGGCGCTGATCGGTCTGTTCAATATCTTCGGCACTTACACTGCCGGCTGGCTCGGCGGGCGCATGTCCAAGCCGCGTCTGCTGACGGCGTTGTACCTTTTGCGGGCGGTGGTGATCGTGCTGTTTCTGTGGCTTCCGGTGACGACGACCTCGGCGTACTTGTTCGGCATGGCCATGGGCTTCCTGTGGCTGTCGACGGTGCCATTGACCAACGGCACGGTGGCGACCTTGTTTGGCGTGCGTAACCTGTCCATGCTCGGCGGTATCGTGTTCCTGTTCCATCAGCTCGGCTCGTTCCTCGGCGGCTGGCTGGGTGGGGTGGTGTATGACCGTACCGGGAGTTATGACTTGATCTGGCAAGTGGCGATTCTCTTGAGCCTGCTGGCGGCCGCGCTGAACTGGCCGGTGCGCGAGCGTCCGGTGGCGCGTCTGCAACCGGCTGTCGGCGCCGTATGAAGCGTTCCTGGCCGCGAATCGCCTTCATCGCACTCGGCGCGCTGTTGCTGGCGCTGGTGTGGTGGGGCTGGCATCAGGGCGGCCTGGCGTTGATGCAGTTGGGCATGGGCGCTTGCTTGTAGGCTTGGAGGGCGAGTAACGTCGATGTCTGATAACCGCATCAAGGATGCCCGACATGTTCATGCGCTGGTGTGCTGTACCCGCGTTGTTGATGGCGTTGACCGGACTGGCCCAGGCCGCTGATTGTCCGGAGGCGCTGCAAGGTTCGTTGCCCAGGTTGCGCGCCAAGGAATCCGTCGATCTGTGCCAGCGTTACGCTGGCAAACCGCTGGTGGTGGTCAATACCGCCAGTTTCTGCGGCTTCGCCCCACAGTTCGAGGGCCTCGAGGCGCTCAATCAGCACTACAAGGCGCAAGGCCTGGAAATGCTCGGCGTACCCTCCAATGACTTCAAGCAGGAGTCCAAGGACAGCGCCGAAACCGCCAAGGTCTGCTACGCCAACTACGGCGTGACCTTCACCATGACCGAACCGCAGAAAGTCCGTGGCGACGATGCTACTCACCTGTTCAAGGTGCTGGCCGAGCAGAGCAGCGCGCCGAAGTGGAATTTCTACAAGTACGTGATTGATCGTCAGGGCAAGGTGATCGCGAATTTCTCCAGTCTGACCAAACCGGATGATCCGGAGTTTATTGCGGCGGTTGAAAAGGCCATCGCCTCAAAACCTCTCAACTGATAACACACGCTTTTTGTGGGAGCGGGCTTGCTCGCGAAGGCTGCGGATCATTCAGCACTTGTTCTGGATGTCAGACCGCATTCGCGAGCAAGCCCGCTCCCACATTTGATCTGTGGTGTTTGAACAGGCGCAAAAAAGCCCCGCTTTCTGCAAAGAGAGCGGGGCTTTTCAATGGGCGAGGGGTTAGCCTCGCCGTGCAGCATCAGAAGCGGTAAGTAGCGCCGACACCGAAGCCGTTTGCCGAGTTTTCATACTTGGCGTCGTAGGTCTGGCCACGATCGTTCTGGTTGCGGATATTGACCGCCTCTTCCTTCAGGTACGAGTAAGCGACGTCGATGGTCAGGTCTTCGGTCGGGCTCCAGCCGGCACCGATGCTGAAAATGGTCCGGTCGCCGGTAGGAATGCGCGGCGAACGGTCGACGTTGTTGGTTGGCGACTGGTCGAAGGTCAGACCGGTACGCAGTACCCATTCCTTGTTCAGCTGGTACGAAGTACCGACGGCGTAGGCCCAGGAGTCGTGCCAGTTCTGTTCTTCGGTGATCTCGCCGAACTGACCGGCCAGCAGCGGCTGCACGCCGGAGTTTTCAACGGTGATCTTCTTCAGCTGGCTCCAGCGGGTCCAGGTCGAACCGGCGTAGACGTTCCAGCGGTCGTTGATCGCTTGAGTAACCGAGAAGTCCACGGATTCAGGTGTGGTGATCTTCAGCGAAGCGTCGTACTTCTGGCTGGCACCCAGACCGACTGCAGCCAGTGCGCCGTAGTTGACCTTGGTGTTGCCTTCGAGCTTGTAGTCGACTTTCGAGTGGTAGGTCAGACCCAGGCGAGTGGTGTCGGTGGCCTGTACCAGTACGCCGATGTTGTAGCCCAGCGCGGTGTCGTCACCCTTGATCTTGACCTTGCCGTCCGGCGCCAGCTGAGTCACCGAGAGGTTCGACTCGAGGGTGCCGTCGATGCGGTTGATGGTCGGACCGAAACCTACCGAGACCACGTCGTTGAACTTATAGCTGACAGTCGGCTGGAAGGTGATGACTTGTACTTCGGACTTGCTGCCGAAGTAGCGGCCGGCAAAGCCTTTTTCGTAGTCGGTAATCAGGCCGAACGGCACGTACACGCCGAGGCCGAATGCCCAATGCTCGTCGATCGGTTTGACGTAGAAGCCCATAGGTACGGAGGTGAAGGGCACCATGTCGCCTTTGTTGCTGCCGCCGTTAGGGCTGGAGCTGGCGTCGCTGATATCGGTTTTGGCATCGAGGAATGCCACACCGCCGGTGACTTGTTCGCGCGTGAGGCGCGACATGCCGGCAGGGTTGCCATAAACAGTGCTTGCGTCGTCGGCAGAAGAAGATCGCCCAGCGTAACCAGTGCCCATCCCGCTGATGCTGTGTTCGTTGATGGCAAAGCCAGCTGCGAAGATCTGGGTGGATGCCATGGTAACGGCGAGGCTAAGGGTGGTTTTGAGCATGACTTTTTTCATTATTAGAACTCCTGGTGATCACCGGGGCGAAAATTACCAACATTTTCGTCCCAGCGCTATAGTCCGTATAGGCTGAGTTAGAGCGGTTTTGTAGGACAATCAGACCAAAATCCTGACCTGTTGGCCGATCTTTGGAAACTGCAGGGTCAACATGCGACCTGATTCACAGGTGAAACACAGGTGTGCCAGGCGAAAGTAAAGTCGCGCAGGCGGCCTTGGGGCTGGAAGGTCTGGCGCCAGATTCGCGCCATGCCCAGCAGGTCATCGGCGTCGGGGAGCTGAGTGTTTTGTTCTTCGACCAGCAGCCAGGCAATGGCAGTGGCGTAACGCAGGTTGACGGTCAGTTCGAGGTGCGGGCCGCTCAAAAAAGCATGTTGGCTGGCGAGGCCGCGAACCAGGCTTGCGCGTTCCGGATCGAGTGCCAGGTAATGGTCCCAGAGAGCCTGATGGCGGTGCTCGGCAATCCGGTAGAGGCCGTGGCCACGGCGGTCATGCAGGGCGGAGCCGAGGGCGGATTGGCTGGCGGCGATCCCCAGTAGCAGGGATTCGGCGGTTGCGCAGTGGCGTCCCAGATAGATCAGTGTGGGACGGATCACATAGCGGCACAGTTCGCTGGCAGCGATACCCATAATGCCCTCGATTCTTGTAATTGGGCGGCGATACCTGAAGGGGCCTTGGCAGCGGTGGATCGAATCAGGCTCGCCGAAAGCGGATCAAGCCGCTTGAGTTGAAGTGTAGTGTCATATTCGCGACGTAAAGGCCTGTTTTTAAAATATTTCCAGCCGCGAGCCAAAAGCGTTATATCCGATGGTGCTTAGGCGCGAAGGGCTAAAAGCGAAACATCGGGCAATAAAAAGCCCCGCATTTTGTGCGGGGCTTTTGCTTTTGCAGCCTTTTCGGCTCTCAGGCAACCAGTGCCTGACGTGTACGATCGATCACGGCCTGCAGCGGTTCGGCGCTGGAGTATTGATCGGGGTACAGACGCTCGCTGTGGCGAGCGATCCCGTGTTCATTGACCACGGTGAAGCTGAAGCAGCCTTTGCGAGCGGCCATGATCAGGCAGTTCATTGGGGCAAAAGCGTTGGTTAGGGTGCGAATGGCATCCTGAGTATGGATTTGAGTAGACATAGTTATTAGGTGTTCCTACAAATGACACGGATAAGAACCGTGCAACGTTAAAACGTTCCAGTAATGTCGACCACCGTTGGTCGAACAAAGAACCCGACTGGAACAAAGCAGCCAGTTTGAAGCGCTATTAAGTTGGCGCGCTTGGGCTGGCAGGTAGGTACTTAGGAGGACAGGCAACACATCAAGGGCAAAGGTTCTGGGCCCGGGGTGAAGATCCTGATCAATTTGCAGGCTGGTTCGGTCAGAGTAAGTGGTCTTCGCAACACCCTTTGCATTCATTCAAAGGCAGTGTCGGCGCAAGATTTACCTGGAAACCATCGAGGGGTCGTTCCCGCTTTTTCGGTGAAGGGCTTCTTGGAAGAAGGTTGACCGTGGGGATGTGTTCGACCGGAATTGACTTTCAGCTTGGTACTAACGCCGCGGATAGTAACGGAACGTCTTGGGCAATGCAAACCCCCAGCGCAAAAAAGATTTCGTGAGCTGCCAGGCATTGACGTGACATTACCGGCCCTTTCGCGAGCAAGCCCGCTCCCACATGGAAACCCTCTCCAGTATGGGAGCAGGCTTGCTCGCGAAGGGATCACCCTGATCAACCGCCGGTCGCCACAAAAGCGTGCAGCCATCCCCATCACCAACCCGCTTATCCCCAGCCCGATGCGCAAAACGACCCGAAAAAGCGCATCGATATAACCGGGTAACAGGTACTTGTGCACATTAGTTGCGCAGACCGTAACCCCACTGTCATATCAATCCTGACCCCGGTAGCTGCCTGCATCAAAAGTTTAAGTCAATGAAAAATATCGTCTTTTTTTGTTGGTGAAAAAATCGTCAGTTTGACTGCGGGCCCCATTCCACAAGGCTTTGCGCGAGTTCGGGAGCGGTTGTCCACTGAGTTATCCACAGCTTCTGTGGATTGTCCCTAGCGCTTGCTCTAGGACGGGCGTGCCGGGTTTTTTTCGACTTTACCTGTACGAAAAAGAGAGTAGAGTGGCGCGCCTTCCGATCTGTCCCACAGTGTTTTATGAAGTTTCGCTCAGTATCAGGCTCTGTTACCTCCGAACACCCTCGTGTTACCTCTCCCAAGCGATTTTCCGTGCGTGTGGCCGAATGGCTGCTCGACAGCCCGCGTCTGGGCGATAGCCGCAATGCCAAGCATCTGGCGGGGCGTCTGCTCAAGCAACCGGCACGCGAAGGCGTGGTTGCGGCGCAAAGTCGTCTCGGTCAGTTGATGTGCCGCGAGTGCGGCAATGCCCGGGATCGGCGCATCGGTCAGGATCTGTTGCGTCAGGCCGCCCGCGCCGGTGACCGGCGTGCACAACAGGAACTCGGTCTGCTCGAAGACTGAGCTGTCCAACGTCCCACGCCTTGGTTAACCTTCAGGCTTTATCGGATCGGCAGGAGTGGCTATGGCTATGGACTTGACCAGCGTATTGCTGGGTCTGGCGGGCGCGGGACTGCCGTTGCTGGCGCTGGCCTGGCAACTGCAACGCCGGGCCAGCGACCGGCAAGCCGAAGTCGCCTTGCTCGAAGAACGTCTGACCATGGCGCAACTGGCGCAGGACGGGCTCAACGTCCAGCTTGAGGCCAGCCGCGATGAAATCGTCGACCTCGGCCAGGCCAATGCCGCCAAGCAGGCTGAACTGGCTGCACTGCGCCGCGAAGTCGAGCTGCTGCAGATCGAACGTGATGACGCCCGTGACGCTTCGCACGCCTGGAACATCGAGCGCGCCAACAAAGAAGCCGAATTGCGTCGCCTCGACGCGCAGGCCGCGTCGCTCAACGCCGAATTGCGCGAGCAACAGGAAAGCCATCAGCAACGCCTCAACGACCTGCAAGGCTCGCGCGATGAGCTGCGCGCGCAGTTCGCCGAACTTGCCGGGAAGATCTTCGATGAGCGTGAACAGCGCTTTGCCGAGACCAGTCAGCAGCGCCTCGGCCAGTTGCTCGATCCGCTGAAAGAGCGAATCCAGTCCTTCGAAAAACGCGTGGAAGAGAGCTATCAGGCCGAGGCTCGCGAGCGCTTCTCGCTGGCCAAGGAGCTGGAGCGTCTGCAGCAATTGAACCTGCGCCTGAGTGACGAAGCGACCAACCTGACCCGCGCCCTCAAAGGCCAGAAGACCCAGGGCAACTGGGGTGAACTGATTCTTGAGCGGGTGCTCGAACACGCGGGTCTGGAGAAGGGCCGCGAGTACCAGACCCAGGTCAACCTCAAGGGGCCGGATGGCGAGCGCTTCCAGCCGGACGTGATCATTTACCTGCCGGGCGACAAGCAGGTGGTGGTCGACTCCAAGGTCAGCCTCACGGCGTATCAGCAGTACGTCGCCGCTGAAGACGACACCCTCGGCCAGATCGCGATCAAGCAGCACGTGCTGTCGCTGCGCAGCCATGTCAAAGGCCTCGCAGGTAAGGACTACAAGCGTCTGGAAGGTCTGCACAGCCTCGATTTCGTCTTGCTGTTCGTGCCGATCGAAGCGGCATTTTCCGCCGCCTTGCAAGCTGAGCCGACGCTGTTCCAGGAGGCCTTCGACCGCAATATCGTGATCGTCAGCCCGACCACGTTGCTGGCAACGTTGCGGGTGATCGACAGCCTGTGGAAGCAGGAACGGCAGAGCCAGAACGCGCGGGAAATCGCTGAGCGTGCCGGCTGGCTGTACGACAAATTCGTGCTGTTCATTCAGGATCTGGACGAAGTCGGCAATCGCCTGCAACAGCTGGACAAGGCTTACAGCTCGGCGCGCAACAAACTCACGGAAGGGCGCGGCAACCTGGTCAGCCGCAGTGAGCAGCTCAAATTGCTCGGCGCGCGGGCCAGCAAGAGTTTGCCGGCGGATCTGCTGGAGCGGGCGATGACCGATGTCGATGGGCTGGTCGAACTCCCGGAATAACCCGAAGAGCTTCGCGAGCAGGCTCGCTCCCATAGTGAAATGCATTCCAAAGGTGGGAGCGGGCTTGCTCGCGAAGGCGTCAGCGGTAGCGCTGCAACACTCAAGTCGAACGGTTACAACGGCACATACCGACTCAACAACGCCCGCAACGCCGCCGGTTTCACCGGTTTGGCCAGATAATCCAGCCCCGCCGCATGCACCTGCGCCACCGTCTCCGGTCGCCCATCGGCGCTGATCACCACGCCCGGTACCGGCTCACCCAGCGTCGTGCGCAACCACGCCATCAGCTCGGTCCCGGTATCGCCGTGATCGAGGTGATAGTCGACCAGTGCCAGTTGCGGTCGCACACCCTCGTTCAGCAACGCCGCGCATTCCTCGCGATTGCGCGCCGTCCATACCTGACAGCCCCAACGGGTCAGCAGGCTGTTCATGCCAATCAGAATGCTGTCTTCATTGTCGATGCACAGTACCTGCGCGCCGCTGAGCAGCTTGCCGTTCAACTCCACCGCAGTTTTCTGTGGCAGCGATTGCGCCCGGGCCAGCGGCACACTGACACTGAACACACTACCGCGCCCCGGCCACGAACGTACGCGCAGGGTGTGGCCGAGCACGCGACACAAACCGTCGGCAATCGCCAGGCCCAGACCCAGGCCCTTCTCGGCGCGGGTCTGATGGCTGTCGAGGCGTTTGAATTCCTCGAAAATCACTTGTTGTTTGTCTTCCGGAATCCCCGGCCCGCGATCCCACACTTCCAGACACAGCTCGCCATCGCGTCGCCGCACGCCCAGCAGCACCGGGCCCTTGGCATAGCGGAAGGCGTTGGTGAGGAAGTTCTGCAGAATCCGTCGCAGCAGCTTGATGTCGCTGTCGATGCGCAACTGGCTGCCGCGCACACGGAACTTCAGGCCTTGTTCCTGCGCCAGCGCCTTGAATTCGGCGCCGAGCGTATCGAACAACTCATTGAGCGCGAACGGCTTGCGATCGGGGTTGATCTTGCCGTTTTCCAGGCGGGAAATATCCAGCAGGTCGCTGATCAGGTCTTCTGCCGAACGCAGCGAACTGTCGAGGTGTTGCACCAGTTTCTGCGCCTCGCTGCTCAAGCCGTCGTCCTGATGGGAGAGGGCGGCAGAGAACAAGCGAGCGGCGTTCAACGGCTGCATCAGGTCATGGCTGACAGCGGCGAGGAAGCGAGTTTTCGACTGGTTCGCCGCCTCGGCATGGCCCTTGGCTTCGGTCAGTGCGACGTTGAGTTGCGACAGCTCCTGCGTGCGCTCGCTGACCCGTTGTTCCAGGCCTTCGTTGGCCTCGGTCAGCGCCTGCTCGGCTTCGCGGAACGCGGTAATGTCAGTGAAACTCATGACGAAACCGCCACCGGGCATTGGGTTGCCGATCAGCTCGATCACCCGGCCGTTGGGGAACAAACGTTCGGAAGTGTGCGCGCGGCCCTGACGCATCCAGTGCAGGCGCCGGGCGACGTGGACTTCCGCCTCGCCGGGGCCGCACAAGCCACGTTCGGCGTTGTAGCGAATGATGTCGGCAATCGGCCGGCCGACGCTGATCAAGCCGTCCGGGTAGTTGAACAGCTCCAGATAGCGGCGGTTCCAGGCCACCAGTTTCAGCGATTGGTCGACCACGCTGATGCCCTGGGTGATGTTCTCGATCGCGCCTTGCAGCAGCGCGCGGTTGAACTGCAGCACTTCCGAGGCTTCGTCAGCGATACGGACGACGTCCTCCAGCTGCATTTCCCGACCTTCGATGGCGGCTTTTACTACGGCGCGCGTCGAAGAAGCACCGAGCACGCCGGCCAGCAAGCGTTCGGTGTGGGCGATCCATTCGCCATCGGCGTTCTGGTTCGGGTTGAAGCCCTTGCCCTGGCGGTAGGCGAAACGAATGAAGCTCTGCCGCGCACGTTCTTCGCCGACAAAGCGCGCCGCCAGTTGCAGCAAGTCATCGATCTGCACCGCCAGCATCGAACGTGCACTCGGCCGCGCGCTGATTTCCTGGCCAATGAAGCGCCCGGCCTGCCAGTGCTCCGAAACCCGCGTGCGCGACAGCACCGAGACCCAGGCGAACAACGTGAAGTTGCCCGCCAGCGACAGCACCACGCCTTGCGTCAGCGGGGTGATCGGCAGGTTCAGCGGGTTGCTGTGCAGCCACGCCAGACCGGGAAAAGTGCTCAGCGACCAGCCGAGGCTGTGGGCGGCAATCGGCAGGATCAATGTGTAAAACCAGAGGAACGTGCCCGCCGCGAGACCGGCGAACACCCCACGACGGTTGGCCTGTTTCCAGTACAGCGCGCCGAGCATCGCCGGGGCCAGTTGGGTGACAGCGGCGAAGGCGATCTGACCGATGGTCGCCAGGCTCGCGGTGGAGCCGAGCAAGCGGTAGCTGACGTAGGCCAGCAGCAGAATCAACACGATGCTCACCCGGCGTACCGAGAGCATCCACTGGCGGAACACTTCGAACGGGCGCTCGGCGTTGTTGCGCCGCAGCAACCACGGCAACAGCATGTCGTTGGAGACCATGGTCGACAGCGCCACGCTGGCCACGATCACCATGCCGGTGGCCGCCGACGCACCACCAATAAACGCCAGCAACGCCAGGGCCGGATGGGCCTGGGCCAGCGGCAGGCTGATCACGAAAGAGTCGGGCAGTACGTGGCTCGGCAGCATCATCTGCCCGGCGAGGGCGATCGGCACCACGAACAGCGCGGCCAGCGCCAGATAGGCCGGGAACACCCACTTGGCCAGACGCAGATCCTGCGGGTCAATGTTCTCCACCACTGTGACGTGAAACTGCCGCGGCAGGCAGATGATCGCCATCATCGCCACCCCGGTTTGCACCACCATCGACGGCCAGTTAATCGTTTCCTTCCAGTACTCCTCGAGGCGCGGCGCGAGCATCGCCTGATTGAACAGGTCGTCAAAACCGTCGTACAGCCCGTAGGTCACGAACGCGCCGACGGCGAGAAAGGCGAACAGCTTGACCAGCGATTCAAACGCAATCGCCAGCACCATGCCCCGGTGGTGCTCGGTGGCATCGAGGTTGCGCGTACCGAAGACGATGGTGAACAGCGCCAGTACCAGCGACACGATCAGTGCGGTGTCCTGGGCGCGGGTGCCCATGGCGTCGGCACCGGCGCCGATCAGCAGGTTTACACCAAGGACGATGCCTTTGAGTTGCAGGGCGATATAAGGCAGGACGCCGACCAGACAGATCAGCGCTACCACCACCGCCAGCGATTGCGATTTGCCGTAGCGCGCGGCGATGAAGTCGGCAATCGAGGTGATGTTCTCCTGCTTGCTGATCATCACCATTTTCTGCAGAACCCACGGTGCGCCCAGCAACAGCAGGATCGGCCCGAGGTAGATCGGCAGGAATGACCACAGCTGTTCGGCCGCCTGTCCGACCGCGCCGAAGAACGTCCAACTGGTGCAATAAACCGCCAGCGACAGGCTGTACACCCACGCGCGCATCCGCGGCGGCAATGGCGCGCTGCGACGGTCGCCGTAGAAGGCGATGGCGAACATGATGGCCATATAGGCGAGGGCGACGGCGGCGATCAGCCCGGTGGACAACGACATGCAACACTCCCGACAGAAGACTCCCCGGCAGTCCTGCCCGGGCGGACAGTCTCGCATGAGTGCGGCGGTTAGTCAGTGTCGACCAAGGTCGTGGCGTGGCGGGGTGTCGCAGGTTTGAAACCGGGTGGTTCTGAGGTGACTGGTCGGGCCTCTTCGCGAGCAGGCTCACTCCTACAGGTGGAACGCATTCCAATTGTAGGAGTGAGCCTGCTCGCGATAGCGTCAGTCCTGTTTCAACGCCATATCGATCAATCGATGCAGTTCATCCACCTCCAGCGCCGCCGCCGCAAACAGAATCCGGAACACCACCGGTGCCACCACCAGATTGATCAACCGATCAACGCTCGGCGCCGGCTCGTCGGGGTGACGCTCGATGATGGTCTGCAACTGCGCGCCAATGATCGTCACGCAATACCCCGGCGTGGCGCTGGCTTGCACGTCGCGCATCATGTTGCGCCCCGGCTCCGAACTCATTTCGTCCAGATACTGCTCGGCCCAGGCGCGGATATCACCGCGCAGATCACCGGTCACCGCCGGTTCACTGTCGGGGCGCATGCGGGCGAGGGCGACGTCCGCCAGCAACGCCGTCAGATCGCCCCAGCGCCGATAGATCGTCGAAGGCGTGACCCCGGCCCGCGCAGCGATTTGCGGGACGGTCACGGTGCTGCGCTCCTGTTCTTGCAGAAGCGCGCGGACTGCCGAATGAATCGACTCTTGCACCCGGGCACTGCGGCCGCCGGGGCGTAAACCTTCTTTAATAGCCATGCGTCAGACCTTAACACAAAGAATTTGCTTTAAGCCAAAGCCGAGAGCACACTCCGCAAAAGCAAAAAATTAGCTTTTGCGGAGTGTGCCCATGACCAGCCTTGCTTCCAACCGTGCCAGCCTGATTTTTCTGGCGATCACCTTGTTGAGTTTTCTCGCCGCCTCCACGGCGCCGACGCCGCTGTATCACCTGTATCAGGATCAGCTGCACTTTTCGGCAGCGGTGCTGACCCTGATTTTCGGCGTGTATGCCTTAAGCCTGCTGGCGGCGCTGCTGACGGTCGGTTCGTTGTCCGATCATCTGGGGCGCAAACCGGTGATTTTCACCGCGGTGCTGCTAAATGCCCTGGCGATGCTGCTGTTCATCCACGCCGACAGCGTCGCCTGGCTGATCAGCGCCCGCGTGCTGCAAGGTTTTGCCACCGGCATGGCCACCGCTGTTCTGAGCGCGACGCTGCTCGACACCGACCGCCAGCAGGGGCCGTTGATCAACAGTGTGGCACCGTTGCTCGGCATGGCGCTGGGCAGCATGGGCTGTGGCTTGCTGGCCGAATTCGCCCCGGCGCCGTTGCAACTGACTTACTGGTTGTTGCTGGCGTTGTTTGTGTTGCAGGCGGTTTATGTCTGGCGTCTGCCGGAAAGCGTCACCCCGCAAGCCGGGGCCTGGGCGTCACTGCGGCCGACCCTGCATGTGCCGGTTCAGGCGCGTTCGACCTTGTGGCGTGTGCTGCCGCTGAACACCGCAACCTGGGCCCTCGGCGGCTTTTTTGCCTCGCTGGCGCCGTCGCTGGTGCGTACCGCCACCGGTTCGACTTCCAACCTGATCGGCGGTGCGACCGTCTCGGCGCTGACGGTGACGGGCGCGCTGATGATTTTCACGTTGCGCAATCGGCCTGCGACCCGGGCCCTGCAACTGGGCGCCAGTCTGCTGCCGATCGGTGTGCTGCTGATTCTGCTCGGCGTGCACAGCGCCAGTCTGGGGCTGTTTTTCCTCGGCACGCTGGTCGCCGGTTGTGGCTTTGGTTCGGGGTTTCTCGGGGCGGTGCGCAGCCTGGTGCCGTTGGCCTTGCCGCATGAGCGAGCGGGGCTGATGTCGGCGTATTACGCGCTGAGTTATCTGGCGTTCTGCTTGCCGGCACTGCTCGCCGGGCACTTGACCCGCACCTATGGCTTGCTCGCGACCACCGACGGTTACGTCGCCGCATTGATCGTGCTGGCAGTCGCCGCGCTCCTGCTCAGCTTGCGTGCGCAAGCGGCCAAGGTTTGCAGCGCTCCATAAGTGTGGCGGTTTCAGTTAGCCTTGGGCGGCCCTTCTTTGCATGGATCGACCGATGAAGATTATCCGCAGCAAGTCGTTCACCGCCGAGCGTGCCTGGGGTGCGCTGGACATCGCCAACATGAATGGCATCACCACGCGTCTGCACTGGACCGATCAGCCGTACAAATGGCACGTCAACGATGGTGAAGAAGTGTTCGTGGTGCTCGATGGTCAGGTGCAGATGCGCTATCGCGAACAGGGCGAAGAACAGCGAGTCATGCTAGAGGTCGGGGATATCTTCTACGCCTCGGTCGGCACCGAGCACATGGCGCATCCGCAGGGAGCGGCGCGGATTCTGGTGATTGAAAGCGAAGGCAGTGTCTAGACGCTTATCTGTAAAGTAGATAACAGATAGAGAAATTACCCGTTATATAGATATTCGATTCGGTTCTACCATGGACTCAACCTCACCTGAGGACAGGAGTTCATGATGACTTGCCCCAACATAGCCAAACCCGGCATCAAGCCGTTCAGCCAGCTTCAGCATCCGCGTGAAGTGATCCGTCAATTCACCCCGAACTGGTTCGCCGCGACCATGGGCACCGGTGTGCTGGCCCTGGCCCTGGCGCAACTGCCGGTGGCGATCCCAGGGTTGCACGCGGTGGCCGAAGGTTTGTGGCTGTTCAACATTCTGTTGTTCACCCTGTTTACCTTCGCCTATGCCGCGCGCTGGATTTTATTTTTCGATGAAGCGCGGCGGATCTTCGGCCATTCCACCGTTTCGATGTTCTTCGGCACCATCCCCATGGGCCTGGCGACCATCATTAACGGCTTTCTGCTGTTCGGCCTGCCACGCTGGGGCGAAGGCGTGATTCATTTGGCCGAAGTGCTGTGGTGGCTCGACGTGGCGATGTCGCTGGCCTGTGGCGTGTTGATCCCCTACATGATGTTTACCCGCCAGGAACACAGCATCGATCAGATGACGGCGGTCTGGCTGTTGCCGGTGGTGGCGGCGGAAGTGGCGGCGGCCAGCGGCGGCTTGCTCGCGCCGCATCTGGCCGATGCCCACGCGCAACTGGTGGTGCTGACGACAAGCTACGTGCTCTGGGCATTTTCCCTGCCGGTGGCGTTCAGCATTCTGACCATCCTGTTGCTGCGCATGGCGCTGCACAAACTGCCCCACGAAAACATGGCCGCCTCGAGCTGGCTGGCCCTCGGTCCGATCGGCACCGGCGCGTTGGGCATGCTGCTGCTGGGCGCTGATGCACCGGCGATCTTCGCCGCCAATGGCCTGCCGGGCATCGGTGAAATCGCTGCGGGCCTGGGGCTGGTCGCCGGCATCACCTTGTGGGGCTTCGGCTTGTGGTGGATGTTGATGGCGCTGCTGATCACCGCGCGTTACCTGCGCGACGGCATCCCGTTCAACCTCGGCTGGTGGGGTTTCACCTTCCCGCTGGGCGTGTATTCGCTGGCGACCCTCAAGCTCGCCAGCACGCTGAACCTCGGTTTTTTCAGCGTGATGGGCTGTGTGCTGGTGAGCCTGCTGGCAGTGATGTGGCTGATCGTCGGTAAACGCACCGTGCAAGGCGCGTGGCGCGGCGAGCTGTTTGTCTCACCTTGTATTGCAGGGTTGAAGAAATAACCTGAAAAGTTTAGGTAATGTGTGGCCTGGATCGCCGATCGAGATTCCAATAAGCAGATCCAGGCCATTCTCTACCGACCTCAGGGAAACACGGAAGATGAGTCACCCCTCACAGTTCAACCTGCTTCGCACCCGGCGCTTTCTGCCGTTTTTCATCACGCAGTCGCTGGGCGCGTTCAACGACAACGTGTTCAAGCAGTCGCTGATCCTCGCCATTCTGTATCGGCTGGCCATCGAAGGTGACCGTTCGATCTGGGTCAACCTGTGTGCGCTGCTGTTTATCCTGCCGTTCTTTCTGTTCTCGGCGCTGGCCGGGCAGTTCGGGGAAAAATTCGCCAAGGACGCGCTGATCCGTCTGATCAAACTCGCGGAAATCGCGATCATGGCCGTAGGATCGATCGGCTTCCTGTTCGATCACCTGTCGCTGATGCTGGTGGCACTGTTCGCCATGGGCACGCATTCGGCGCTGTTCGGGCCGGTCAAGTATTCGATCCTGCCGCAGGCGTTGCGTGAGGATGAACTGGTCGGCGGCAACGGACTGGTGGAGATGGGCACGTTCCTGGCGATCCTTGCCGGGACCATCGGCGCCGGCGTCATCATGTCTTCGACGCATTACGCGCCACTGGTGTCGACCGCGATTGTCGGGATTGCGGTGCTGGGCTATCTCGCCAGTCGCAGCATTCCGCGCGCGGCGGCGGCTTCGCCGGAAATGCGCCTGAACTGGAACATCTTCAGCCAATCCTGGGCCACGCTGAAACTCGGTCTGGGCCAGACGCCCGCGGTGTCGCGCTCGATTGTCGGCAACTCGTGGTTCTGGTTTGTCGGGGCGATTTATCTGACGCAGATCCCGGCCTACGCCAAGGAGTGGATGCACGGCGACGAAACCGTGGTAACGCTGATTCTCACGGTGTTCTCGGTGGGGATTGCGCTGGGTTCGATGCTCTGCGAGAAGCTTTCCGGGCGCAAGGTCGAGATCGGACTGGTGCCGTTCGGTTCGTTCGGTCTGACCGTGTTTGGCCTGCTGCTGTGGTGGCATTCCGGCGGAATCCCGGAGAGCGTCACCGGCCATAGCTGGGTCGAAGTGCTGGGCTTTGCCCATACCTGGGCGGTGCTGGTCGATATTCTCGGCCTCGGTATTTTTGGCGGCTTCTATATCGTGCCGCTGTACGCGCTGATCCAGTCGCGTACCGCCGAGAACGAGCGGGCGCGGGTGATCGCGGCCAACAACATTCTCAACGCGCTGTTTATG
The DNA here is from genome assembly GCF_020515535.1 of Pseudomonas sp. MWU16-30322. Classification (NCBI taxonomy): domain Bacteria; kingdom Pseudomonadati; phylum Pseudomonadota; class Gammaproteobacteria; order Pseudomonadales; family Pseudomonadaceae; genus Pseudomonas; species Pseudomonas sp. MWU16-30322. Next base: position 254,679 of record NZ_JAIWYL010000005.1, on the reverse strand, counting down.
GTGGTGTCGGCGATCGTTTCGATCGTGTTGCTGAGCGTGGTCAAGCTGTCGATTCCACAGCTGTTTTTGGTGGTGTCGCTGCTGAACATCGGCGTCAACGCCTACATCTTCAAGATCGTCCCCGAGTTCAGCATGCGTTTCATGATCTGGCTGCTGAGCCATTCCATGTACCGCGTCGAACACCGTAACCTCGAAGCGATTCCGGACGAGGGCGCGGCATTGCTGGTGTGCAACCACGTGTCGTTCGTCGATGCCTTGCTGATTGGCGGCGCGGTGCGTCGGCCGATTCGCTTTGTCATGTACTACAAGATCTACAACCTGCCGGTGCTGAACTTTATCTTCCGCACGGCGGGGACGATTCCGATTGCCGGACGCAACGAAGACATCCAGATCTACGAAAAAGCCTTCACCCGGATTGCCCAGTACCTGAAGGACGGTGAGCTGGTGTGCATCTTCCCGGAAGGCAAGTTGACCACCGATGGCGAGATCAACGAGTTCAAGGGCGGGCTGACGCGGATTCTCGAAGAAACCCCGGTGCCGGTAATTCCGCTGGCGCTGCAGGGATTGTGGGGGAGTTTCTTCAGTCGCGATCCGAACAAGGGCCTGTTCAAGCGGTTGTGGTCGCGGGTGACGTTGGTGGCGGGTTCGGCGGTGGCGGTGGAAGCGGCGCAGCCGGCGAAATTGCAGGGGTTGGTGGGGGCGTTGCGCGGGGCTGTCAGGTAGTTGTTACCTGATATGGCCCCATCGCGAGCAGGCTCACTCCTACATTTGAAGCGCGTACCCCTTGTAGGAGTGAGCCTGCTCGCGATAGAGGCCAGTGGCCTAAGCGCTGACCTTGAGGCCGATCAAACCGGTAATGATCAACGCCACGCTGGCCAGGCGAATCAACGCCATCGACTCGCCAAACAGAATGATCCCGGCAATCACCGTGCCCACGGCGCCGACCCCGGTCCAGATCGCATAAGCCGTACCCAGTGGTAATTCCTTCATCGCCAGGCCCAGCAGGCCGAGGCTGATTGCCATTGCTGCGACGGTCAGTACGGTGGGGAGCGGGCGGGTGAAACCGTCGGTGTATTTCAGGCCGACGGCCCAGCCGACTTCGAACAGGCCGGCGAAAAACAGAATGATCCAGGACATGAAAGACCTCCATCGATTGACGGGGCCGTCCCCAGATTGATAACTCGATCGAGCCGCAGGGTCGTCCCCGCGTAGCGCAACAGTCTGCCGAGCATTAATCCGGGGATCAAGTTTCCCGCTCAGTCGGCCTGGTGCTGCGCCAGCGCCTCACGGTCTTCTTTCTCGCTCATGCGCCGGAAGTAGGTCGAGAGCAACGCCCCGGAAATGTTGTGCCAGACGCTGAACAACGCGCTCGGCACCGCCGCCAGCGGCGAAAAGTGCGCGCTGGCCAATGCCGCGCCCAACCCCGAATTCTGCATGCCGACTTCCAGCGCCAGCGACTTGCGCTGCGCCAGTGGCAACTTGAACAGGCGCCCGGTGAAGTAGCCCAGCAAGTAGCCGAAGCTGTTATGCAGCATCACCACCGCCATGATCAGCAGCCCGGATTCGGCAATCTTCGCCTGACTGGCGGCCACCACGGCGGTGACGATGATGACGATGCTGACCACCGACACCAGAGGCAACACCTCCACCGCGTGCCGCACTCTATCGCCGAGCAAACGTTGCGCGACCACGCCGAGCACGATCGGCAGCAGCACCACTTGCAGGATCGACCAGAACAATTCCATGAACGACACCGGCAACCACGCCGAAGCCAGCAGCCAGATCAGCGCCGGGGTCAGCAACGGGGCGAGGAGGGTGGTGACGGCAGCAATCGCCACCGACAGTGCCAGGTCGCCCCGGGCCAGCCAGGTCATGACGTTGGAAGAGGTGCCACTTGGGCAGCAGCCGACCAGAATCACCCCGACGGCGATTTCCGGCGGCAGGTGGAAGATCTGGCAGAGCAACCACGCCACACCGGGCATGATCACGAAATGTGCGACCACGCCCAAAGCCACGCGCCACGGATGGCGGGCGACGGCGGCGAAGTCATCGAGTTTGAGGGTCAGGCCCATGCCGAACATCACCAGCCCCAGCAGTGGCACGATTGCGCCTTTGAGGCCGAGGAACCACGCCGGTTGCAGGAACGCGATCACCGCGAAAATCAGGACCCAGTAAGCGAAGGTATTGCCGACAAAGCGACTCAGTGCAGCCAGTGCGCGCATGGCCTGTTCCTTGTTATTAAAAATGAACACCACAAAACAACTGTAGGAGTGAGCCTGCTCGCGATAGCGGTTGTTCAGTCAACATTTGCGTTGAATGTCAGTTCCTCATCGCGAGCAGGCTCACTCCTACATTTTGTACATCACAGGTATTTAGATCCCCTGCGGCGTCTCTTCACCGCCCAACGCTTCCACCAGCGCCGGCAGGAAGTCGCCGAAGGTCAGCATCATCAGGGTGAAGCTGGCGTCCAGTTGGCCCAGGGCCTCGTCGCCACCGTCCTGTTCCGCCTGATCCTGCAGCAGGTCTTCGAACTTCAGGCGTTTGACGGTCATCTTGTCATCGAGCATGAACGACAGTTTGTCCTGCCAGGCCAGCGACAACTGAGTCACGACTTTACCGGTGCTCAGGTGCAGCTGGATTTCTTCGCTGGTCAGGTCCTGACGCTTGCAACGCACGATGCCGCCGTCTTCGTGGGTGTCGCGCAGCTCGCACTCGTCCAGAACGAAGAAGTCCGGGGCCGCTTGCTGGGTGGTGACCCACTCGGTCATCACGGCGGTCGGCGCGGTTTTTACGGTCAGCGGACGGACGGGCAGGGTACCGAGTACTTCACGCATTGTGGAGAGCAGGTCTTCGGCGCGTTTCGGGCTGGCCGAGTTGACCAGGATCAGGCCCTGTTTCGGCGCGATGGCGGCGAAGGTCGACGAGCGACGGATAAAGGCGCGCGGCAGGAACGCCTGGATGATTTCATCCTTGATCTGATCGCGTTCCTTCTTATAGACCTTGCGCATCTGCTCGGCTTCGATCTCTTCGACCTTTTCCTTGACCGCGTCGCGCACGACGCTGCCCGGCAGAATGCGTTCTTCTTTACGCGCAGCGATCAGCAGGAAGTCACCGCTGACGTGTACCAGTGGAGCATCTTCGCCTTTGCCGAATGGCGCGACGAAACCGTAGGTGGTCAACTCCTGGCTTGCACATGGACGCGCCAGTTTGGTGGCCAGTGCAGTTTCCAGCGCCTCGGCATCGACAGGCAGGTCTTGGGTCAGGCGATAGATAAGCAGGTTTTTGAACCACATGGGGTGAGTCTCTCCTTTATACAAAGGGGGGCATTATTGTCTTCGCCGGGTCATAGGCCAACCCTTCTCTAAGCCTTTGGAAGGCCTGAGAAAATTAATTAAAAAAGTGCTTGCCAGAGGTTGGGTCGCTCCGTAGAATGCGCGCCACACCGAAGCGAAGGGTGATTAGCTCAGCTGGGAGAGCGTCTGCCTTACAAGCAGAATGTCGGCGGTTCGATCCCGTCATCACCCACCATTCGTTTCAAGTGTTTAGCGCAGCGGTAGTTCAGTCGGTTAGAATACCGGCCTGTCACGCCGGGGGTCGCGGGTTCGAGTCCCGTCCGCTGCGCCATATTCGGTAACCTGGACCACTGAACGCCAGGTCACCACGGAAAAACCCGCTGAAGCGGGTTTTTTTCTGTCTCACGTTTGTACCTTGTTCCATCGGGTTGTGTCGTTTCACCGGTTTTCGGATTTTTTTGAAAAAAACATCAATTAAATCAACACTTTACGAAAACTTGTGGCATAATGCGCCCCGTAACGAAGCGAAGGGTGATTAGCTCAGCTGGGAGAGCGTCTGCCTTACAAGCAGAATGTCGGCGGTTCGATCCCGTCATCACCCACCATTCGTTTCAAGCGTTTCGCGCAGCGGTAGTTCAGTCGGTTAGAATACCGGCCTGTCACGCCGGGGGTCGCGGGTTCGAGTCCCGTCCGCTGCGCCATATTCGGTCACCTGGACCCACTGAACGCCAGGTCACCACAGAAAGCCCGCCTAGTGCGGGCTTTTTGCTGTCTGCGATTTGATAATTTCTGCATTGCAGCTGTGGTGAGGGGATAAATCCCCTCACCACAGGTACTTTTTACTGTTCGGCATTGCGGCTATGCCGGTAGTCACTCACCGCCTCATACACCGCTTTGCGCAAGCGGTTGATTCCGCCAATCGGCCGATGCGCCTCAATACCAAACCACGGGTTGAACGACAGGTTGTCGCATTCTAGATTCAAGGCCGGCGTGTCGAAGTCCTGCGCAGGCAGGGTAATCCGCGCCACGCTTTCAAACGGTGAATCCTGCTCGCGCCATTCGATGCTGGTGTCCTCGATCGGCATGTAACTGTTCGCATCCTGGCGCTGAATCTGCAGCACAAAACACGTCGGCACCCGATCCGTCGACAATTGCTGATTCAAGGCACTGCGCAGGAAGTTCGGCAGGTCATGGTTTTGCGGGGGCAGGGCATACGCCGGGCAATTATCAGGATCCGGTGCTACCCGAAACTTCGCATTGGCCTCACCGAATTTGTAGGGGGATACCGAAAAGTAAGTCGTCCCTGTCGGGCTGTCCGGTGGCGGCGACAGTGTTGCCAGCGCGATGAACAAGTGGCGGGTCTGCCAGGTGCGCGGATCCCAGCCGGGGAAAAATGCCATGATCTTTTTGCCATCAGCCTGAGCCGCTACATTCTGACGATACTCGGCGACATCGCTGACAAAGAAATTCGCATGGCTGAACATCACAAAGTCTTGTTCGTGGCGCTCTTGACGGTCGCCTAGCAGCTGTTTCCCGGGAACATCGAGCAGTTTGATCGCCATGCCCCGGGCGTCGCGGATGCTGTCGAACTGTGGATAGGCGTTGCCATTGGACAGGCGAATCATCGCCTGCCAGGTTTTACCCGGCTCGCTGAATACGCCTTGGCGCAACGCTGGCGCCAGTTCCTGCAGCACCGTCACTTCGGCCTTCACGCAACCGTGGGCCTTGGCATGCGCGTCGCGCAGGTAGCGAGTGCCTTCGCGGTGTTGATCGACGATGCGCACCGCCGTCTGGATCACATCCTGAGTCATCGCCGCTTCACCGGCGGGAATCTGTTCTTGCGCCGACACCGGGCCGCGGTGTTGCCAGGCGAACCATGCGCTCGCGATGGCCCAGCCCAGCAGGCCGATAATCAGCAATGCCAGCAGGGTTTTGCCGAGCAGGCGTCCCAGCCACAACCAGAGGCGGGCGAGCATGGACGGTCTTTTGTACGAATTGATCATCATGGCAATTGAGCCTCCAGCGGTCCGCCCAGTACTTTCAGGTACTCCAGCAATGCCCAGCGTTCCTGCGGTTGCAGCAGTCGGCCGATGACGCCATTGCCACGCTCGCCGGCGCGGAATTCATGACCGCTGTTGTGGTTGCCGCTAATCCGGGTGTCGAACAGAAAGCCGTTGGTAAAGGCCTCGGTGCGATACCCCAAATGGCGCGGGTCGTACTCGAGAGTGCCTTTATAGAAGGTGGTGGCGCGTTCATCCTGGGGCGACAGCAATTGATAAAGACTCGGTACCGAACCGTTGTGCAGAAATGGCGCGGTGGCCCAAACCCCGGCCAGTGGTCTGGCCTTGTAAGCGACTTTTTCGCGCACGCCGATCGGCAGACCGAAGCCATCAAGTTGTGGCTTTTCCTGAGGGCTGACACCAGCCTCGCGATAAGCGCGGTTTTCGACGAATGCGGTGACGTAAGCCAGGCCCTTGGCCACCGATAGCTGGCTCAGGTCCAATGGCTCTTTGGGCGTTGGATGCAGCTTCACATCCATCTGCTCAAGCTCCTTCAGATCCCATTGCAGCGTCGTCAGGTCGAAACGGTGGTTGGCAATGTTGGTCGCTGCATTCGGATCGGTGCCGATCACCTCCACCGGCAGCATGTGCAAATGCTGCACCCAGCGTTCGCCCTCCTGAGCCTCGCGTGGCACGTGGCAACCGGCGCAGTTCTCGGCAAACAGCGCGCGGCCCTTGGCAGCCAGTGGTTTGTCCACCGCACCCAAGACATCTTCCGGCCAGGCGGGTGGTTGCAGGTGTTGCAGGGTTTCTTCGATTTTGTGCAGATCACGCACGCGGACACTGGAGGCGTAACGGGCATCGCCCTGCAGCGGCTGGCCATTGCTGTCGAAGAAATTCAACGTGGCGCCGACACCCAGTGCCTCCCCGATATTGCGCGCCATCGGTTGCTGTGCCGAACCGTTCCATTGCACCCAGTCGAACGTCCACATGTCCCACAGTTGCGGGTAGTCCACCGGGGCGTTGGCCACCCGGTAGTTGGTGGGGGAGATCGCGTCGCCGAAGGTGGCGTTGGCGATGCGGCCGAACGCATCGGTGCGTCCCGGGCCTTCTTCGGTGGGGTAGAGGCCGCGGTGAGTGTCGTTCCAGGCGACTTTCAGGAACGTGTTCAGAGACGCCTTGAAGTCTTTGCGCAGTTGCTCGTGGCGCGCCTCATAGTCATTGCCCAGCACATTGCGGGCGAAACGCTCGAATTTCCATGGGTTGTAGTAAGTCGAGGTCAGACTGGCGACCAATGCCTGTCCGAAACTGCCGCCGCGCAATGTCGGAACGCTGGAAGGCAAGACATGCTGCGCCGAACCGCCGTCAATTCGCACGGCCTGGTCCTTGAAGCGTAATTCGCCGGTGTGGCAAGCGGCGCAGGTGATATCGAGATATTGCTCGTTACCGCCGGGATTTCGATGGCGGGCGAAACCCACCGGCAGATTGCCAGGGTTGTTCGGTTTGGCTTTCTGTTGCGGATCAACCAGAAAACCGAAGCGTGCGAGGTATTCCGGGGACGCGAAACGCTGCTGCGAGAAGGGCAATTCCAGCGCCTCGAACCATTCATAACGCAGGCCTTTGACCTGTGTGCCCTGCGGGGTGAAGTAGTAGGTCTGGCGTTCTTCTTCACTCCACTGGTTGAGGTAATGCACCTTTTGGACGGGGGAGTAGAACGGTAATTTCGGGTTGGCGACGTAGTACAAAACCACGGCCAGGCCCAGGCCCAGCAGCACGATGATCAGGGTCAGCACACGGTAGAAGAGGCGCAAGATAAACATCCTTGTCGAGTTGTTGCGCTGTTATGCCTCACCTGTTGCGGGTGCGGCAAGTGGCCATTACGCCAACTGTTGTAGGAAGTCTCTTCAGTCTCTATCGGGCCAAGATGACAGAAGCTTCATCGTCCCTTTTCCCGAATGCGTTTTAATCCCTGAACTTATCGGACGTTTCCTGCTCTCATGCCGGTAGCCATTGGTCGTGGCGGCCTGATAAGCTCGCGGCTTTACTCGATTGCCCTTTCGGCGCATGAACAAGGAAATAGCATGAAACAGCATCGGTTGGCGGCGGCGGTAGCCCTGGTTAGCCTGGTCCTCGCGGGTTGTGATTCGCAGACCAGCGTAGAGCTGAAAACCCCGGCGCAAAAAGCTTCCTACGGTATCGGCCTGAACATGGGCAAGAGCCTTGCTCAGGAAGGCATGGATGATCTGGACTCCAAAGCGGTAGCCCAGGGCATCGAAGATGCCGTCGGCAAGAAAGAACAGAAGCTGAAAGACGAAGAACTGGTCGAAGCCTTTGCCGCGCTGCAGAAGCGTGCTGAAGAGCGCATGGCCAAGATGAGCGAAGAGTCGGCAGCTGCCGGCAAGAAATTCCTCGAAGAAAACGGCAAGAAGGCCGGCGTGACCACTACTGCATCCGGTCTGCAGTACGAAGTGATCAAGAAAGCCGACGGCCCACAGCCTAAGCCTACCGACGTAGTGACCGTTCACTACACCGGCAAGCTGACCAACGGCACCGTGTTCGACAGCTCCGTTGAACGTGGCAGCCCGATCGATCTGCCGGTCAGCGGCGTGATCCCGGGTTGGGTTGAAGGTCTGCAACTGATGCACGTTGGCGAGAAGTACAAGCTGTACATCCCTAGCGATCTGGCTTACGGCGCGCAATCGCCAAGCCCGGCGATCCCGGCCAACTCGGTCCTGGTCTTTGACCTGGAACTGCTGGCCATCAAGGATCCAGCCAAAGAAGACGCCGCTGCTGCCAAGTAACAGGCATCATTAACGGCTTCGCCAACAACGCCTCGCTTATGCGGGGCGTTGTTGCATCTGGACGAAGCTGGCGGTAAACAGAGCGAACGGATGGCGCTCGCAGCAGTCCTAGAGATTGAGGCCGCCAGCGCTAGACGCCCTGAGCTGCCAAGTCAATGAAATATTGGGTTTTTTTATGTGAGTAAAAAACGCCCGATCTGAGCGCGGCCCTTATAAAACGGGGCTTTCAGCGCTGAAATGCAGCTCTGTTCACAAGGTTATCCACAATTTGTGTGGATAACATTTCAACGGGAGAAATAGATGAAAGCGCCGTGGAATTTCGCCCGATTTCTGCCCCTGGCCGGTCGATTGCTGGCGCGTGGGCGTCTGCCGACTCTGTTGTTCGCGGTGGCGAGCAAAGGTGCCGCGCAAGGCAATCGCCTTGGCAAACTCAAGGATGATCTGCGTCTGCTCCAGGCACTGTGCCTGGCCTACTGGCGTGGCGAGTATCGGGCCATCAGCCCGAAAGCCATGGTTTCGGTGGTAGCGGGGCTGATGTACTTCCTCAGTCCGGTGGATGCGATCCCGGATTTCATCCCGGTGTTCGGCATGCTCGATGACATCGCGGTTCTGGCTTGGGTGATGAAAACCCTCGACGATGAGCTCAATGCTTTCCGGCTCTGGCGCAGCCGGCAGCGGCCGGAAAAGCTCGCGGTGGTCGAGCGCCTGCCTGATACCCCAGAGCAACTTCAGCTGCAGGGCCCGAAAAAGCCCTGATTCACTTCGCCCGGATACAGATAGATACCCCCCGCGACCTTGGCCGCTGTTAGGATTACACTTCTAGGGAAAAGTGCCGACTCGCTAAGTGTTGTTGTCCTACGGGGTAGTCATGGATATTCAGATAATTGCACGCGATGGCGAACCCGAATATGCGGTTCTGCCATGGGTTCAGTATCAGGCTCTACTGAAAGCAGCAGGCATCAACGAAACACCGCAGCAGCAGGCGCCAGCGCCGGCCGCCGCAACGCCGGACCCGATTCTTCCAGGTCTGGATCAACTACGCAGTTTGCGCGAAGGGAAGGGCATCGCCATCGAGGCGCTGGCCCGCACGGTAGGCATCAGCCCGTCTTATCTGGCCATGATCGAAAGCGGCGAGCGTCAACCTGACGCCGCGATTCGTCGCAGCCTGGCCTGGGAATTGACGGTGCCGGGTTGGAGGGATGAATCGTGAGCGTACGCATCAGTCGTCAACATTGGGACGGATTGCTCGGGGAGCTGGATCAGGCGCGCAGGCAGCGCCATCTGTTGACCTATCGAGCCTTGCTCGAACGTTTGCAACTGCCGACGCCGGCAATGCAGACGCTGACCGCGGCACTTGAGCATCTGGCCGCACTGGACGCCAAGGCCGAGCAGCCATTGCGCAGCTCGCTGGTGATCAGCCAGGGTGCCAGCCGTTTGCCACGTACCGGTTTTTTTGAATGCGTCGAGCGTCTGGGGCGCTTTTCCGGGCCATCCGATGGCGTCGCGGCTGCTTCCTGGCATGCGTCGGAAGTGGTCAGGGTTTTCGAATACGAGTACCCGGAATCGGCGGAGGCCTGAGTGTTCTTACGACTCAAGGCGTCGGCCAGTTACTGGTTGGCCCGTAGGCTGTTTCACTGGTCGTGGTTCGTCCGCCAGCCCAGAGGCTGGCGCTGGCTCGAAGGGCAGTTTGCGCGCATGGCCAATCTTGGCGATGTTGGCGCGCAAAGCTTTTATGGGCACATTCTGACGTTTCGCGGGGTTGGCCTGGGTGCCCGCGAAGAGGGTGTGCGGCTATTGCGTCTGGCGGCACTCGCCGGCGATGGCAAAGCGGCCTATCAGGTCGGCGTGATCTGCCTTGCAGGTACCCCGAGCAAGGGGCCGGATCCAGCAGAGGCTGCGCGCTGGTGGACTTTGGCCGCCAAGGCCGGCCACCCTTTGGCCGAACTCAAACTCAAAGAATTGAGCGCTCGCGATTAAACCCAGTAAATCCATTTGTGTCGGCCCGATAAACGTGGCGTGAGGGAAACCTCACGCCACGTTTACGTTTATAGCTATACGTTTTGTAGTAACTGGTTTTTTACAGATTAGTCCTACAGCAAACGCCTACTCGCCTGACTTCTTTCCTGGCTGATCCCCCGCAAAGTCCTCGCGCCTAATTTCTGCGCGAGGGAACGCTCATGTTTGACCCGGTTTTTCATTCCACCCCGCATCGTCGTGTGCGTTGATGGACGCCGTCAGCCGCATCGAGCAGGAACTCGACAGCTTCCCCGAACACCCTCGACCTCTATCGCCAACAACTTGAGCATTGGTTGAGTCGCGCGGCCGACCAGGTCAGCCACGCGGCCGACCTGCCGTCGCTGATGGGCATGGAGCGGATCATTCGCTTCGGCGATCGCGTCACCGCCGTCAGCACCGGCGACAGTGAGTTTTCCTCCAGCGTCGTGCAGTGCCCGAAGAGCGGAGTGCTGGCGATCGAGAGCAAGTTCGAGTCGGTGTACGACATTCCGCTGGGCGACATCGTGGTGGATGTGGTGGCGGTGGATGATGGAAAAACCTCCCCCGTGGCACTGGATGCGCAAGGCCGGGGCACCTTCACCGGTACGCCAGGCAAGTTCTATCGCGTGCAGGTGCACAGCGAGGTTACCCCGGAGCAGATCAAGGCGCTGTTCAAGTCCTACGACGGCTTGACCGGTGAGCTGGATGGCTGGCTGCGCAGCGAGTGGCAGGGGTTCAAGCCGCAGTGGTCGCAGTCGGTGGCGACAGCCGCGAGCAACGGCATGCTCGCCGGGAGTTGGGCGGCGATCGAGGGGGTGTGGGACAGCATCGGAATGCTGTCGGACATTCTCAAGGATCCAGGCGCATTTGCCGAGCGGCTGGGAAGCGGCGCGGCTGATCTGATCCGGCTCGCAGAATCAGCTCCGGATGTCATGCAGAAACTGCAGTTGCTGGTCAGTGATGAAGCGGCGCTGTGTTTGCTGTTGCGTGCGGCGAGCCTCTGGTTCGAGATGCTGCCGCCCAGCCAGATCGCCGGCAAAACCGCTGAAACGGCGTCGATGATGATCGTGCAGGTGCTGATCGATGTGCTGATCGGCGTTGTGTTGACATTCGTCGGGGCTGGTGCAGGGATCGCTTATCTGACCCTGCGCCTGGCGGATCGCGCGGCCCAGTTGCTGTCGGTTGTAAAGCGCCTGGTCAAGGCGATTTTCGGCATCGTCAACACGTTCATCCATTACGTCGACCAGTACAAAACCGTTGCCGCGCGGGGTATTGCCGCCGGCGTGAAAAAGGGGCGCATGCAATTGCGCTGGGATGCGAAGCGCAATGCCGCCCTGAAGAAAAACGAGCACCACGATAACGCTCCCGATCAAGCGAAAAACCCCAACGGCGACAGCGCCGATTGCGCGCCGCTGACCTGCACCAACGGCTGTCCGGTGTCGATGGTCACCGGCGAAGAACTGCTGACCCTGAGCGATGGCACGCTCGATGGTTTGCTGCCGTTCGAGTTCACCCGGTTGTACCGCACCAGCGCGGTGGAGATCGATGTCGGGCTGGGGTTTGGCTGGAGTCATTCGCTGGCGCATCGGCTGGAGTTTGATGGCGATGTGGTGGTCTGGGTCGATCACGAGAACCGCCGCACGCGGTTTCCGTTGCCCAGCGTTGAACGGCCGCAGATTCACAACAGCCTGTCGCGGGCGGCGATTTTTCTCGGGAATGAGCCGGAGGAACTGATCCTCGCGCTGGCGGGGGAAACGGCGCGGTTTTATCACTTTCGGGCTGGGCGGCTGACGGCGGTCAGTGATGCGTATGGCAATCGTCTGACCGTGCATCGCGATTATTCCGACCGTGTGCAGCGCCTGGATAACGGCGCAGGTCGCTCGCTGTTTTTGCGCTACGACCAGGCGCATCTGGTAGCGGTGGATTACCAGGTGCTTGGGGGCGATGGCTGGCGCACCGAGCAAACGTTGGTCAGTTATTGCTACGACGCCCGCCAGCGTTTGTTGGCCGCGACCAACGCGGTCGGTGACAGCGAGCGTTACGACTACGACGATCAGCACGTCATCCTGCAGCGGCAACTGACCGGCGGCGCAAGCTTTTTCTGGGAGTGGGAGCGTGCCGGCAAAGCTTCGCGCTGCGTGCGGCACTGGGCGTCGTTCTCGCAGATGGACACGCGGTATGTCTGGGACGACGACGGCCGTGTCGCGGTGCATTACGTCGATGGCACCGAAGAGGTTTACGTCCACGATGACAGCGCACGGCTGGTGCGCAAGGTCGAGGCCGATGGCGGTGAGCACCTCAAGGCCTATGACGATCAGGGCCGGCTGATCGCCGAGCAGGACGCGCTCGGTGCGGTCACCGAATACCGCTACGACGACGTCGGACGGCTGATCGCGCTGCTTCCGCCGGAAGACGAGCCAACGTCCTACGAGTACCGCAACGGTTTCCTGCACAGCCGTTCTCGCGGTGAGGCGGTGTGGACATTCCGGCGCAACGCTGAAGGGGATGTCACCGAAGCGGTCGATCCCGACGGCCAGGTCACCCATTACTACTACAACGTTCGCGGGCAGTTGCTGTCGATCCGCTATCCGGACACCAGTCGGCACATTTTTGTCTGGAACGACCTCGGCCAACTGATCGAAGAAACCCTGCCCGCTGGCGGTGTGCGGCGTTTTTCCTACGATGCGCTGGGACGGCGGACGACCTCTAGCGACGAACACGGCGCGATTACCCGTCAGCAGTGGGATGCGGCTGGCCGACTGGTTCAGACGACCTTTCCTACAGGTGCCACCCGCGCCTACAGCTACGGCGCTTATGGCCAGATCACCGCCGAGCGCGACGAACTCGGGCGCATCACCCGCTACGAGTATGACGACGACCTGCACCTGGTCTCGCGCAAGATCAATCCCGACGGCACGCGGGTGCAGTACCGCTACGACCATGCGCAACTGCTGCTGACGGAAATCGAGAACGAGTCCGGGGAAAAGTACCGACTGGACTACACGCCGAGCGGATTGATCCGACAGGAAACCGGCTTCGACGGCCGGCGCACCGCCTACGCCTACGATCGTAATGGGCACCTGCTGGAGAAGACCGAGTTCGGCGATGACGGCTCAACGCTGGTCACCGCTTACCAGCGTGATGCGGCCGGGCGGCTGCTGCTCAAGACTCTGCCCGACGGGGTTCAGGTGGCTTACCGTTACGATCGCCTGGGGCGGTTGATCGGTGTCGATGACGGCCAGGAACATCCACTGGCCTTCGCATACGATCTGCAAGACCGGCTGATCACCGAGCATCAGGGCTGGGGCACTTTGCGGTATGCCTATGACGCCTGCGGCCAGCTCAAGCGCCAGCGTCTGCCGGACAACAGCAAGCTCGATTATCACTACGCCAAGGGCGGTGCGCTGACCGCCATCGACCTTAATGGCGCACGGCTGACCAGCCATGTCTACCAGTGCGGTCGCGAACAACAACGCCAGCAAGGCCTGCTGCTCAGCGACTATGCCTACGACGATCAGGGCCGTTTGCTGGCCCACGCTGTAGGCCATCAGCACGACTCGCTGTATCGCCGTGATTATGCCTACAGCGCCAACGGCAATCTGGAGCACATTGCCGACAGCCGTCACGGCCAGCGCACCTACGCCTACGACGCCCTCGACCGCTTGATCCGCGTGCGCCACTCGCGTGACGAACTGCCCGAGTCCTTCGCCCACGACCCGGCCGGCAACCTGCTGATGCAGGACCGCCCCGGTCCCACCCGGATCAAGGGCAACCGCCTGTCGATGCAAGGCGACCGACACTACGACTACGACGCCTTTGGTAACCTGATCCGCGAGCGTCGTGGCCGCGACCAGCAACTCGTTACCGAGTACCGCTACGACTGCCAACACCGCCTGATCAGCCTGACCCGCCCCGACGGCCAAACCGCGACCTATCAATACGACGCCTTCGGCCGACGCATCCGCAAAACCGTCGATGGGCAGAGCACTGAGTTCTTCTGGCAAGGCGACCACCTCGTCGCCGAGAGCAGCAAAACCCACCACCGCAGCTACGTCTACGAACCCGGCACCTTCCGCCCGCTGGCGTTGCTCGACGGCAAAGGCCCGAAACGCGCCTGCCCGTTCTACTACCAACTCGACCACCTCGGCACCCCGCAGGAACTCACTGACTACAGCGGCGAAATCGTCTGGTCCGCGCAGTACGACGCCTACGGCAAAGTCGCGGCGATCACCCTCGCCGGCGAGGACTATCTCGACCAGCCGCTGCGGTTTCAGGGGCAGTATTTCGACGCGGAAAGTGGGCTGCATTACAACCGGCATCGGTATTACGACCCGCGGTTGGGGCGGTATCTGACGCCGGATCCGGTGAAGCTCGCAGGTGGGTTGAACCAATACCAGTACACGCCGAATCCCACGGGGTGGGTGGATCCGTTGGGGTTGAGCTGCAGTTGTCCGCCGACGAATCCGCGTCGTCCGATGCGGTACGAGGCTGGTCGCGTAGTTGTCGAAGAAGGTGCGCCCCCTCTGCCAAAGATGACAGCGCAGGAGCGGCGGGCGAGGCTTGATGAAGTGGCTGAGGAAAACGCGAAGCGTCGGGTACATGAATATGAAGATCTTTATGGTATGCATACCGTAAAAAAACACAGTTCGGAAATTTCCGACCCGGCACTTAAGCAACGCGGCATCAATGGAGCAGATCCTCACACCGGGAACGTCCCAAGAGGTGCCAGAGGAAATCTCAGCTCTCAGTTCCATAACTGGCGAATGCATTTGGGTGCGTTGAATAAAGCGATGACGAAGGACAAAAATGGCCTAATAATGCACACAGGGAAAGACCAAAACCACGCTCCAATAGTTAGATTGGAACTGCCTGGTGCAGGGCGTGGATATAGACCGAATAGACAGGATCAGCAAAATCCAACGCTTAATGAGAACTTGAATTGGTTTGAAGTTAAATTTGATCAGATAAATACGCAGGAACCATTCACAGGCTTCCCGGCGGAGGGCAGGTAATGTTGAAGGATCCGTTTTTGAAAAAGCATTTCGAGCCGAGCTTGACATGGTTTATTGGCATGTTTGATGTTTATGATCGAGAGGAAACTCGAGGCGTAGAACTTGGTGTTTATAACCCTGATGATCCAGTTGATAGGGAAATTCTTGTCAGAAAATATTGTTTGGATTTGCCATATCTCTCGTATAGACATAAATATGTATTATTTGAGTTTTTAGAGAGGGTGCTCAAAGATTCGAATTATGATTTTCAAAGCCCGTTTGAAATCGATGAGTGCGAAGCGATTAGTTGGCCGCGAGAGGAGTGGTATTCGTTGAGCGATCCACGCAGTTTTTTTCAGAGTATCTATCAATTGGCACAGGAAGTTTGGAAAGAAGATCTCTTGAAGGCTTCTGGCGAAGATAAAACTACATGGTGATCTTTTTGAAGAATCGAATTGTGCGCGAAAATTTTATTTAAACCTTTAAGGCCGTGCCCCTTCGCGAGCAAGCCCGCTCCCACAGGGATCTGTGTCGTCTATGGAATCAGCGTTGGCCGATCAGTTGCGGTTGATGAAGGTCGGCAGCCGTGAGGCTATCAATCACATGCACGCTATACCCCGGAACATTCTTCGCGTGATGCTTGGCTTGTGAGGCCATTTCTGCGAGTTGGCTGGCATCCAGTTCTACGCAGGCCGCAGGATGCAGGTGGACGACACCGATGGACAGTGACAACAACGGAAACTCCTGCCGCATCCCCTGCCGATTCGGTGCGATGAAGCAGCCGGCTTCCAGGTGTTCCGGGCGATAGAAGCGGCGGCATTGGCTTTGGAAGTCGTCGAGCAACTGGTTTAGGCGTTTGCGCCAGTCTTCCGGGCCGAGCACCAGCAGGAAGTCGTCACCGCCGATGTGGCCGACGAAGTCGCGGGACGGGTCGACGCGTTCGTTGAGGCATTGCGCCAGGCACAGCAGGACTTCGTCGCCACGGCCGTAGCCGTAGATGTCGTTGAAGGGTTTGAAGCTGTCGATGTCGACGTAGCAGATGATCGATTCGCGGCCCTGTTGCAGCAGGCGGGTCAGGCATTGCTGGATCGGCACGTTGCCGGGCAGCAGGGTCAGTGGATTGGCGTAGCGGGCCTGTTGGATTTTCAGTTCGGTGATCAGCTTGAGGACGTCAATCACCCGACCGAGGCCGAGATAACCACCGTTGAGGGTGATGATGAAATCTTCTTCGATGCGTTGCCGGGCGCGGCTGGTGATCAGACGGCTGACCTGTTGCAGCGACTGGCTCATCTCCACGGCGAGGAAGTCGTCGTTCATCAGGCGGCTGATCGGCTTGCGGGCGAACAGGTCGGTGGCAAACGGCTTGAGCAAGGCGTCGGACAGCGAATGGCGATGGACGATGCCGCACGGCTGGCCCTGTTCATCGAGCACCGCCAGTGAGTTCAGATTGGCCTGGCGGCGGAAGGCTTCCAGTACGGTAGCGGTCGGTGTGTCGCGATGCACCGCCGGTTGGTCGTTGAGCAGGGCGCTGAGGTCGCTGCCCTCGTCGTTCAGCGCCACGGCGCTGCTGTCGTGTTTGGGCATCAGGGCCCGGGCATCGCGGGGTGGATGCTCCTGAGGGCGAGCGAGCAGGTAACCCTGTACCAGATCGACGCCCATCTCGGTCAGCACCGCCAGTTCCTCTGGCAACTCGATCCCCTCGGCAATCACCTGTGCCCGTGACGCTTTGGCGATTTGCAGGATCGAGCCGACAAACTCGCGTTTCAATGCGTCCTGATGGATGCCGTCGATGAAGTGACGGTCGATCTTCACGTAATCCGGGCGCAGCTCCGACCATAGACGCAAGCTCGAATAGCCGGCACCCAAGTCATCCAGTGCAATCGAAAAGCCCATCGCCCGATAGTGATGCAGCGCGGTTTGCAGCAACTGGAAATCGTCGATCGGCGTCTGTTCGGTGAGTTCGATCACCACCTGGCTTGGTGGAATACCGAAGTCCTGCAGCAGTTGCAGGGTCCGCCCCGGTTGGTGCGCGGCTTCAAGCAGGGATTCCGGTGAAACGTTGAGGAACAACTTGCCCGGCAATTGCTGCTCGTTGAAACGACGGCAGGCAGACTGGCGGCAGGCAATTTCCAGTTCGCTCAAACGACCGGCCTGACGGGCCACGGCGAACAGCGCGATAGGCGAGTGCAGAGGGCTGTTGGACGGGCCACGGGTGAGGGCTTCGTAACCGAGAATACGACGTTCGGAAAGACAAATGATCGGCTGGAACAGACTGTGCAAACCGCTTTGAGTCAGGATCGAGCTCAAGGCACCCAGCTGTTCGGTCGTGGTCATGGCTATCTCTGGCGATAAAAAAAGGACCGGGAGCGCTCTTGCTTGAAGAGACGCTCCCAGTCCTTTATTTCACGACAGAATGATGACT
Source organism: Pseudomonas sp. MWU16-30322 (assembly GCF_020515535.1). Classification (NCBI taxonomy): domain Bacteria; kingdom Pseudomonadati; phylum Pseudomonadota; class Gammaproteobacteria; order Pseudomonadales; family Pseudomonadaceae; genus Pseudomonas; species Pseudomonas sp. MWU16-30322. Next base: position 237,177 of record NZ_JAIWYL010000005.1, on the reverse strand, counting down.
GTTTGATGACGTTCCGAGGAGCGCCAACACTAAATTGCCATCATCTTACTTTTTAGCCACCTGATTACTCAGTTTCAGATAATCCAGCAGCACGCGCCCGGTTTCGGCCAGGTAGGCGTCGTCCTCTGGTTTGACCTTGTCCGGCTCGGCTGCCGCGAGGGCGTCGTCGTCTTCTTTCTTCAGCTCTTTCAGCGGTTCTTCGCCTTTGGCTTTGCGACGGATGTTTTCCATCGCCAGTTGCTTGGCATCGATGTCCGCGTGCTGGGCACGGCGCTCGGCTTCGTTGAGGCTGACGGTTTTCTCTTCCATCAGCTTCTGCGCCAGGGCCAGCTTGTCGCGAATGAACACGAACTCGGCGTCTTTGGCGCTGCGTGCGTCATGCTCGGACTTGAGCTGCGCCAGGTACGGCTTGAACGGATCGACCGCAGGCTTGATCGCTGCCTTGATGGTGTCCCACGGCATGGCTTCCGGCAGGGCGCTTTCGCCGATTTCCTTGGTGTCGATGATCGACGGATAATCGATGTCTGGCAGCACGCCCTGATGCTGGGTGCTCTGCCCGGAAACCCGGTAGAACTTGGCCAGGGTCAGTTTCAGTTCGCCGTGGTTCAGCGGCTGAATGGTCTGCACGGTGCCTTTGCCGAAGGTCTGGCCACCGATGATCAGTGCACGATGGTAGTCCTGCATGGCGCCGGCAAAAATCTCCGAAGCCGAGGCGGACAGGCGATTGACCAACAGCGCCATCGGACCTTTGTAGAACGCGCCCGGGTTTTCATCTTCAAGCACATCGACGCGGCCATCGGCATTACGCACAAGTACGGTCGGGCCCTTGTCGATGAACAGGCTGGTCAGCTCGGTAGCTTCCTGCAGGGAACCGCCGCCGTTATTGCGCAGGTCGATGACCACGCCGTCGACTTTCTCTTTCTGCAGTTCGGTCAGCAGTTTCTTGACGTCACGGGTGGTGCTCTTGTAGTCCGGATCACCGGCACGGAACGCCTTGAAGTCGAGGTAGAAGGCCGGGATCTCGATGATGCCGAGCTTGTAGTCCTTGCCATCCTGTTTCAGGCTGAGGATCGATTTCTTCACCGCCTGATCTTCAAGCTTCACCGATTCGCGAGTGATCGGCACGATCTTGCTGGTCTGGTCGTTCGGCGCATTGCTGGCCGGAATCACTTCCAGACGCACCACGGTGCCTTTCGGGCCGCGGATCAGCTTGACCACTTCGTCCAGGCGCCAGCCCACCACGTCGACCATCTCTTTGTTGCCCTGGGCAACGCCGATGATCTTGTCCGCCGGTGCAACCTGCTTGGTCTTGTCGGCCGGGCCTGCCGGCACCAGACGCACGACTTTCACCTGATCGTTGTCGCTCTGCAACACGGCGCCGATGCCCTCGAGGGACAGGCTCATGTTGATGTCGAAGTTCTCCGCGCTATCCGGCGACAGATAGTTGGTGTGCGGGTCGTAGGACATGGCGAAGGTGTTGATGTACGCCTGGAAGATGTCTTCCGCGCGTGTCTGATCGAGGCGCGCCAATTGGTTCTTGTAGCGCTTGGTCAGGGTGTCCTGAATCTGCTTGGAATCCTTGCCGGCGATCTTCTGCCGCAGCACTTCGTCCTTGACGCGTTTGCGCCACAGGTCGTCCAGTTCAGCCGTGGATTTGAGCCAAGGGGCGTCCTTGCGATCGATCAGCAAGGTCTCCTTGGTGGTGAAGTCCATCTTGTCGACGCCCTTGTTCAGCTCCGCAATGGCGAAGTCCAGACGCGCCTTGACGCGGTCCAGATAGCGTTTGTAGATGGTGAACCCGGCGTTGAGGTCGCCGCTTTTGAGGAAGTCGTCGAACTGGGTCTTCCACTTGTCGAATTCGGCGATGTCGCTGGCCAGGAAGTAGCTGCGCGACGGGTCCAGCAGCTTGATGTAGCTGTCGTAGATGATCACCGAGCGCGCATCGTCGAGCGGCGGCTTGCTGTAGTGGTGACGCTTGAGCAACTCGACGACATTGAGACTGGCGATGACTTCGTCGCGATCAGGCTGCAAGTTGTCCCAGCTGTTGGCTGCGAATGTGTTGCCCGACATCGGCAACAAACCGATACCGATGAAAAGAGCGAGGGCGGTGCTGGGGAGCAAATGCTTCATGCTGATTCGACGCGGGGACAATTGATAACGCATATTAGGCCGTCTTTGAAGTCGCCGGTTCTACGAGAGCCGGTCGCATAATGCAAAAAGCCCGGCGCTACAGCTTCGGGCTCAGTCCAGACTCACTATGGAGGCACTGTGAAGGCATTGCAAGGCGTTGAAGGGCAAGTGGCATGGGTTGAAGAGCCGAGTCCGGCATGTGATGTAGGACAAGTGCGCATCCGCGTGGCGGCTGCCGGCCTCAATCGCGCCGATTTATTACAGAAAGCCGGGCTTTATCCACCGCCGCCTGGCGCCAGTCAGGTGCTCGGTCTGGAGTGCTCCGGGGTGATCAGCGAGGTCGGCGCCGGCTCGTCCTGGCAGGTCGGCGACCGGGTCTGCGCCCTGCTGGCCGGGGGCGCAATGGCTGAAGAGGTGGTCGTCGACGGACGGCACGTGCTGCCGGTGCCCGAGGGCGTTTCGTTGATCGAGGCCGCGGCATTACCCGAGGTTTATGCAACGGTCTGGCTGAACGTATTTCAGCTCGCAGCGCTGAAACCCGGTGAAAAGGTTCTCCTGCATGCCGGCGCAAGTGGAATTGGTTCAGCCGCCATTCAGCTGTGCAAGGCGTTCGGCAATCCATGCTGGGTCAGCGTCGGGTCTGCCGAGCGATTGGCCTACTGCGAGGCGCTGGGGGCCCAGGGTGGGGTGGTGCGCACCGATGATCTGGAGAGCCTGCGCGACCTCGGGCCGTTTGACGTGATTCTTGATCCGGTCGGCGGCAATTATGCGGCGCTGAACCTCAAGTTGACGGCGCTGGACGGGCGCTGGGTGCTGATCGGTTTGATGGGCGGACGAGAAGCGAAGCTGGATCTGGCACAGGTGCTGGCCAAGCGCGTGCAGTTGCTCGGTTCGACGTTGCGCAGTCGCGATGATCAGTTCAAGGCCGACTTGTTGAGTGACCTGAGCCAGCATGTGTGGCCGTTGTTTGCCGAAGGGCGGTTGAGTCCGCAACTGGCGAAAACCTTCCAGGTGAAGGATGCCGAAGCGGCGTTTGCCGAGCTGGCGAGTAATACGGTTTCGGGGAAGGTGGTGTTGGTGATTGACGACAGCCTGAGCTGAGGACTCTGAAAAATCTGTGTGGGAGCGGGCTTGCTCGCGAAAGCGGTGAATCAGACACGAATTTATCGACTGACACTCCGCCTTCGCGAGCAAGCCCGCTCCCACAGTTGGATCTATGTTTATTTCCAGAGATGAATCGGCCAGCCTGCTTTTTCGGCATGCTCCAGCAGCACCGGATCCGGATTTACCACATGCGGGAAATCCACCTTCAGCAGCAACGGCAAATCGTTGCGTGAGTCGGAGTAGAAACTTGCGCCTTCCAGATTCTCTTCCTCGGCATCCAGCCATTCCAGCAGGCGGGTGATCTTGCCTTCGCGGTAGGTCAGCGTGCCGACGGTCTGGCCGCTGTAAACGCCGTGCGCGACTTCAAGTTCGATGCCCAGAATCTCGTCGATGCCCAAACGATCGGCGATCGGTTTGACCAGGTGTGTACCCGAGGCCGAGATCACCAGAATCCGGTCGCCGGCCTTGCGGTGGGCCGCGATGGTTTTGGTCGCGTCGCTGAAGATGATCGGTTCGATGAAATCTTCGACCCACGGGCCGACCAGGTGCTCGACTTCTTCCGGGGTGCGGCCGATCAGCGGTTCGAGGCTGAACGTCATGAATTCTTCCATGCGCAATTTGCCATGGCTGTAGGCGTCCATCAGCTCGTTGTTCTTGCGCATGAACGACTCGCGATCGACCCAGCCCAGGCGCCCCATCTGTTCGCTCCAGAGGGTGGCGCAGTCGCCGTGGATCAGGGTTTCGTCCAGATCAAAAATTGCCAGGGCCATCAGTGCAGTTCTCTCTTCAACGTCAGCAAAGTCATCAGGCTACCTCACACAGGGCCGTCGGATCGATGGAAAGCGCCAGACGCTGACCGTCGGGATGCAGATCCGCCGCCGAGCGGTTGAGCACGTCCACCACCAGTTCCACGCCGCGCGCTTCGACGCGGTAGCGGATCACGTTGCCGAGCAGGCTGTGGCTGCGGATCTGCGCATCGAGCTCGCCATTGAGGCTCAGCTCGATGGCTTCCGGGCGAATTGCGATACGGTGGTTGATCGGCCGTTGCAACAGCTTCGAGGCGCTGTCGGCGTCAAGCAAGTTGTAGTTGCCGATGAAGCCTGCGGCGAATATGTCCACTGGTGCGGTGTAGAGGGTTTCGGCATCGCCGCTCTGCACGATCTTCCCTTGGTTCATCAGGAAAATCCGGTCGGACATGGTCAGCGCTTCTTCCTGGTCGTGGGTGACGAAAATCGTCGTCAGGCCGAGTTCGCGCTGGATCTGCCGGATCTGCTCGCGCAAGTGTTTGCGAATTCGTGCATCCAGCGCCGACAGCGGTTCATCCAGCAGCAACAGGCGTGGGCGAGTGACCAGCGAGCGGGCGAGGGCAACGCGCTGGCACTGACCGCCGGAAAGCTGATGCGGATAACGACTGGCGAAGTCGTTGAGCTCGACCAGTTTCAACACCTCGGCGACACGTTTGTGGCTGTCGTCGGCATTGACCTTTTGCATGCGCAAGCCGAAGGCGACGTTCTGCTCGACGGTCATGTTGGGGAACAGCGCGTAGCTCTGGAACACCATGCCGATCCCGCGCTTTTGCGGACTCAGCGGCACAATATCGACGCCATCGAGCAGGATCTTGCCGCCATCCACCGGCGTCAGCCCGGCAATGCAGCGCAGCAGGGTGGACTTGCCGCAACCGGAGGGGCCGAGCAAGGTGACGAATTCGCCCTTGTTGATCTCGCAGTTGATGTCGCTGAACACCGTAGTGCCCGCGTAGTTTTTCTGCAGGTGTTGGACGCTGACATAGCTCATTCGCTTTTGTCCTTGTTCAAGATGTTGGCGATCCAGGTCAGGACCAGCACGAAAAAGAAGTACGAGATCACCAGCGCACTGGTGAAGTGGCCGCTGCTGTTGCGCATGTTGTTCAGATACACCTGCAGGGTTTCGTAGCGTGTGCCGACGAGGATGTTGGCGAACACGAACTCACCGAACAGGAACGAGAACGACAGCAGCAGCGCGACCATCAGGCCTTTGCGCAGGTTCGGCAGCACCACCAGGAACGCCGCCTGAAAGGTGCTGGCGCCAAGCAGCTGCGCGGCGTCCATCAGGTCGCGCAGGTTGATCGCCTGCAGGTTGTTGGTGATCGCCCGGTACATGAACGGCAGCGCCACGGTGAAGTAGCAACCGATCAGGATCCACGGCGTACCGACCATCGCCAGCGGCCCGGAACCATAGAGTTGCAACAGCCCGACCGACGACACCACTGGTGGCACCGCGAAGGGCAACAGGATCAGGATGTTCATCAGCGCATCGAGTTTCGGGAAGTGGTAATGCACCACGAACAGCAGAGGCAGGATCAGCACTACCGACAGCACCAGCGCACCGACGCACACCAGCAGCGACTGGCCGAAGGCATGCAGGAAGCGCGGATCGCTCCACAGCTGGATGTACCACTTGAAGGTGAAGCCGCTGGGCAGGATGGTCGCCGACCAGCTGCTGGCGATCGAGTAGATCAGCGTGCCCACCAGCGGCAGCAGCAGGATCGCGAACAGCAGATACACCACGACGCGGTGGTAGATGCCGGCCGGGCCGGATTCAGCGCGAGACATGGTAGCTCCTCTTCAGCAGCAGTTGATGCACGACGGTGACGATAGTCATCAACGCCACCAGCACCACGGCCAAGGCACTGGCGAGATTCGGGTCGAGGGAAATGTCCCCGGAAACCATCGCCGCGATGCGGATCGGCAGTACGTTGAAGTTGCCGGTGGTCAAGGCGTACACCGTGGCGTAGGCGCCGAGGGCGTTGGCCAGCAGGATCACGAAAGTACCGAGCAGCGCCGGGGTCAGCACCGGCAGACCGATGTGCCGCCAGAATTGCCAGCCGTTGGCGCCAAGCAACGCGGCGGATTCGCGCCAGTCTTCACGCAAGGCGTCGAAGGCCGGGTAGAGCAGCAGCACGCCGAGGGGAATCTGGAAGTAGGTGTAGAGGATGATCAGACCGGTTTTCGAGTACAGGTTGAAGTCCTGAATGATCCCGGCCTGCTTGAGCATGATGGTGATGCTGCCGTTGAAACCGAGCAGGATGATGAACGCGAAAGCCAGGGGCACACCGGCGAAGTTGCTGGTCATGTTGGCGAAGGCATTCACGAAGTTGCGCAGTTTCGAGTCGACCCGGCGCAATGAATATGCACCAAGCACGGCGATGATGATGCCGAACACGCTCGACCAGAAACTGATCTCGAGGCTGTACTGGATCGCCTGTAAATAGAACTTCGAGCTGAAGATCTTGCTGAAGTTGGCGAAGCCCCAGCCGAACTCTTCCGATTGCAGGCTGTTGATCATCACCCAGACCAGCGGGGCGATTTCGAACACGATAAAGAACAGCGCGAACGGCACCAGACACAGGGCCGCGAGCCATTTGCCGCGAGTCATGGCGTTCACTTGAGCAGCTCCCGGCACACAGGTTTGTCATGGGGCACGCCGAGCAGTGCGCAGACCGTGCCGCAGATGTCGGTCTGCTTCGGCGCGGCATCAGCATTGAGGCTGAAGGCGTCACCGAGGACGAACAGCGGCACCTGGCGCTCTTCCGGTAGCAAGCCGTTGTGCGAGCGATCGTTGTTCATGCCGTGATCCGCGGTCACCAGCACCTGATAGCCAGCGTCGAGCCAGCCTTGCAGGTAGTCGGCGAGGATGATGTCCGCCGAGCGCGCGCTGTTGCGGTATTGCGCGGAATCGAGGCCGTGCTTGTGGCCGGCGTCGTCGATGTTCATCGGGTGGATCAGCAGGAAATTCGGCGCATGACGCAGGCGCAGGTTTTCCGCGTCGGCGAACAGGTGCGAATCCGGGTAGTGGTCACTCCAGTAGAAGTGCCCGTGCTGGATCGGCAGCGACAGATTGTCGGTATGCCGGTCGCGGGCCGCCACAAACGGCGAGCGGTTGTACAGCTCGCTGACCCAGTGGTAGGCCGCCGCAGCGGTTTTCAGACCGGCGTCGCGGGCGTAGTGATAGATGCTGCGCTGATTGGACAGCCGAGCAACGTTGTTGTGGACGATGCCGCTGTCGATCGGCGGCACACCGGTGAGGATGCATTCGTAAAGCGGTCGGGACAGGGCCGGCAACTCGCACTCCAACTGATAGAGCGCGGCGCGTCCTGCGCCAACGTAAGCCTGCAGATGCCCCATGGCGTGACGCGCGACCTCGTAGTTGAGACCGTCGAGCACGACAAGGATGACGTTGTGCTTCATAGGGGCAAAAACTCCGCGAAATTCAAATAGCTCGAAATCAACTCGACCCCCTGTGGGAGCGGGCTTGCTCGCGAAGGCGTCGGGTCAGTCAACATCATCGTTGAATGACTCACCGCCTTCGCGAGCAAGCCCGCTCCCACATTTGGATCTCCAATGGATCCAGCAGTGGGGATTTACAGGATTACTTCATCTCTACGATGACTTCTTCGTTCCACTTCTGCGGCAAGGCCTTGGAGGTTTTTTCCCAGGCGTCGGCGTCCTTGATCGGCGTGACCTTTTTGTACTGCTCGTTCGGCAGCAGCTTGGCTTTCACGTCCTCCGGCAGTTGCAGGTGATCGGCACGGATCGGACGGGCGTTGCCGCGCGCCAGGTTGGTCTGGCCGGCGTCGCTGAAGATGTATTCGCGGGTCAACTTGGCGGCGTTCGGGTTTTTCGCGTACTTGTTGATGATGGTGGTGTAGCCGGAAATCACCGAGCCATCGGACGGGATCAGCACCACGTAGTCATCCGGGTTGGCCATCTTGGCCTTGTAGCTGAGGCCGTTGAAGTCCCAGACCACGCCGACTTCGATCTCGCCTTTTTCCATGGTGGCGATGGTCGGGTTGGCCATCGACAGGCGACCTTGCTTGGCGATGTCTGCAAACAGCAGCAGGGCCGGCTGGATGTTCTTCTCGTCGCCACCGTTGGCCAGGGCAGCGGCGAGTACGCCGTTGGCGGCTTGCGCGGCGGTGCTCACGTCACCGATGGATACCTTGTATTTGCCGCCCTTGAGGTCAGCCCATTTGGTTGGCACTTCGGAGCCGTGCAGCAGCTTCTTGTTGACGATGAAGGCGATGGTGCCGGTGTAGGCCAGTGCCCAGTTGCCGTCCTTGTCCTTGGCCCAGTCCGGGACTTGATCCCAGGTGCTTGGCTTGTACGGTTGCACCACGCCCTGCTTGACCGCGATCGGGCCGAAGGCGGCACCGACGTCGCCGATGTCGGCGGTGGCATTGTCTTTCTCGGCGGCGAACTTGGCGATTTCCTGGGCCGAGCTCATGTCGGTGTCGATGTGTTTCAGGCCATAGGTCTTGGCCAGATCTTCCCAGGTGCCTTTCCAGTTGGCCCAGTCATCGGGCATGCCGACGCTGTTGACGGCGCCTTCCGCTTTCGCAGCGGCTTCGAGGGTTTTCAAATCGGTACCCGCCGCCATGGCGGAGGTGCACATTGCAATGGTCGAGCCTAACAGTGTTGCCAGGAAAAGCTGTTTCATTCCGAAGCTCCTTGGTCGTGTTCAACGCTGCGATTGCGGTTTGTGTTGGTCTAGGTCAGCAATACCTGAGCCAATTTAAGGGGGCTGGATGACACTTTGATGTCGGCGGTCGCCCGGCAGGCCTTTTATTTGCCCGGTTTCGGCGCTTGCCCGCTAAGCGTAGACCAAGGTCAAAGCCCCGGCAGACAAGGGACTTGGCCGATGTATTGCAAGTCATGAGGGCGACCGTCGGGCAGGTTTGTCATCTCTCGGTCATCTGCACTGCCTAGGCTTGCAACACATGGAAACGGCTTGCAGGCCGTACGGTTTTTGCCCCGAAACAGTGCTGGTCTAGTCCAGATAGGTAACGTTGATGCGCGATGAGGCAACAAAAGCGGTGACAGCGATTGGTCAGGTGTTGCAGGAGCAACTTGATCACGGCCTGCTCGCGCCCGGGAGCAAGTTGCCGGCCGAGCGCAAGCTCAGTGAGTTGTTCGGCACTACGCGCATTACTGTGCGTGAGGCGTTGTTGCAGCTGGAGGCGCAGGGGCAGATTTATCGCGAGGAGCGCCGTGGCTGGTTCGTTTCGCCGCCACGTCTGGCGTACAACCTGATGCAGCGCAGTCACTTTCACGCGATGGTCAGTGCGCAGGGGCGGGTGCCGTCGACCGAGGTGATTTCGGCGCGCTTGCAGCCGGCGTCGGTGGCGGTGTGTGCGTTGTTGCAGTTACCTGCTTTGTCGAGCGTGATTCAGATTTGTCGGTCGCGGCGGATTGATGGGCGGCTGGTGTTGTATGTGGAGCATTATCTGAACCCGCAGTATTTTCCGGGGATTCTGGGGTTTGATTTGAATCAGTCGATGACCGAGTTGTATGCGCGGCATTACGATTTGCACTATGGGCGGGTGCGGTTCGAGATTGTGCCGACGTCGTTGTCGGTGGATGCAGCGGCGGCTTTGCGTGTTTCTGTGGGGAGTCCGGGGTTAAGGATTGCTCGGGTCAATTATGATCAGCATGAGCGGTTGATTGATTGTGATCTGGAGTTTTGGCGGCATGATGCGATTCATGTCGGTGTGGATGTTGTTTGATCGTTTTGGGTGAATATCCGTTGCTGCGGTAACGGCTGCTTAGGGTTTCGCCCTTACGGCGAGTCACTTTTCCAGACGCCGAAAAGTAACCAAAAGGCTTGGCCCCGGCGTTCGGCCCTCGCTTAGGCTCGGGTACCTTCGTTGCGGGATTCATCCGGGTGCATCGCCTCCGGTTTGCTTCGCTGCACCTCCTCTCGATGTGTTTGGCTGCGCCAAACGGTCGCTGCGCTCCCACCCCCGGATAAACCCCTCCACTCAGCCTGCCGATGGGGCCGGCACGGCAAGATCAAGAGCTGCAGCCGAGCTTGCGCTCATCCTGTTGAGTGGTGAAAAGCATGTGGTCGGCTTTTGCTTTTCTGTAGGAGTGAGCCTGCTCGCGATGGCGGCCTGACAGCCGACCAATCCCTCGCTGAATGAACCCAATCCACCTGTGGGAGCGGGCTTGCTCGCGAAGTCGCCCGCACAATCACCCCATCTCTATCTGGCAGACTCAGCATTCCCATACAAATAATCCGTCGCCAGTGACGCCATCGTCCTCACCCCAACCACCAGCGCCGATTCATCCACAAAGAATCCCGGATTGTGATTGGGCGCAGCTTTGCTCATGTCCTGATCCCGTGGCGTCACCCCGAGAAACACAAACAGCCCCGGCACTTCCTTGGCAAAGAACGAGAAGTCTTCCGCGCCGCCCACCAGCGGTGCATTGACCACGTCATTCTTGGCCGCCCACTTCAACGTCGGCAGCATTTTCTCCGTCAGTGCCGGGTTGTTAATCGTGGGGTCGTATTTTTCGATGATGGTCACGTCGGCTTTCGCGCCGCCGCTTTCGGCGATTTTTTCGATGGTCTGGCGAACGTCGCTGTGCAGTTTCTGGCGGATGCCGTAGTCGTAGGAGCGGATGGTGCCGCTCATGTCGACAGACTCAGGAATGATGTTGTAGCGGGTGCCGCCATTGATGGTGCCGATGCTGACCACCGACGGGTAGGACGAAATGTCGGTGCGCCGGCTGACCACTGTTTGCAGGCCGACGATGGTTTGTGCGCCGACGGTGATCGGGTCGATGCCGTCCCACGGGCGGCCGGCGTGGGTTTGTTTGCCGAGGATTTTGATGCGCAGGTCGTCGGAGCTGGCCAGGGTCGGGCCGGGGCGGTAGGCGATCTGGCCGGCGGGGACGCCGGCCCAGACGTGCAGGCCGAACACGGCGTCGGGTTTGGGGGATTTCATCACGCCTTCCTCGACCATCATTTTCGCACCCCAGGTGTTTTTGCCGTCGGGGATGAAGTCGCTCGGGCCTTCTTCGGCGGGCTGGAAGTAGAACACCACGGTGCCGGGGAGGGTGTCGCGCATGCCTGTGAGAATTTTCGCCGTGCTCAGCAGGATCGCGGTGTGGGCGTCGTGGCCGCAGGCGTGCATCACGTCGACTTCTTTGTCCAGATAAGTGCCTTTGGCTTTCGAGGCGAAGGGCAGGTCGGCGACTTCCTTGACCGGCAGCGCGTCCATGTCGGCGCGCAGGGCGACGGTCGGGCCGGGCAGGGCGCCCTTGAGGATCGCGACCACGCCGGTGCGGGCGACGTTGGTTTTGACTTCCAGGCCCATGGCCTTCAGTTGTCTGGCGACCAGTTCCGCAGTGCGTTTCTCGGTGTTGCCCAGTTCCGGGTGCGCGTGGATGTCGCGGCGGGTTTCCAGCAGTTCCGGTTCAAGTGCCTTGGCTTGTGTGGCGATCTGTTCGCGGGTGCTGTCCAGGGTGGCGGCGCTGGCGGTGCCGGCCAGCAGGGTGAGCAGAACGGTCTGGGCGATACGTGTCAGCTGCATCGGATTTCTCCATGGTTATTGTTTTTCTGGCTTCCCTGCCTGTGACAAAAAAACCGGTGGGTAAGTTTAGGGGCAACGGAGTATCGCGCGTGAAGTTTTCGAAAGTGTGCATGTTCATTAATTGGGTCGGGAATTTTCCTACTGCCTTATCGGCTTGGTCTGGCGTGACAGAAAAATAAAAAGCAATAACTATATACCGCACGCCGCAGCATTTATTTCAATAAATTTCTCCGCAGTCCAGGCGATGTGGTCGACAAGTTGTCGATTTCGTTTGCCTGGAAACGACGGCGCGAATAATCCAGGGAGGATATATAAATGCTGCGTAATGGAATAACGCTTCCAGTGTCAGAGGTGAACCCGGATAAACAAGATGTATATATACATTACTTAGGGAGGGGTGATGGTTCGGGGCGAAATGTTGATTTCGCCCCGCTTGATGAAATTCTGGATATGGAAAGTGCTTACAAGTCTTTTTCCGAAAGCCTTGCTGAAGTACTTGAAGTTGAACTTGCGAATGTCAGAAATGGAGGTGATTCAGTTCCACTCCCTCCGCTAGAGGCCTTAGCGCGAGAGATGCGCTTTAGAGATTCACTGATTGTCCGCAAATACACGGCTCTGTTGTCGACACAGGATGTCGCCATTCAGCGATTCGGTCATGCACAAGTTGAAAAGTTTTATAACAGCGGCCGCCTGCCACAGGTAAACCGGCGAGGCTCCGGCGCCACTGTGCGGCAAGCCTACAGTGCATTGTTTAACGCCAAGTTGCTGGTTGAAGGCATTGGCTTGTTAAACACTCAATCCGCAAGGGTCAGGGAGGTCATTACCGTCGTACAAGCGCAAGAGACTGCGCGAATTGCCCAGGAGCAGGCGCGGTTGGCGGCGGAACACGCCCAGCAGCTTGCTCAGGAACAGGTCCGTGCAGCACAGGATCAAGCGCGCCGGATGGCGGAAGAGTTAGCGCGTATTGCCGCCGCCGATGAAATCAAGCGAGTGGCAGAAGAGCAAGCCCGTTTGGCGGCGCACGCCCGGGAGCAGAAGCTCGCCGAGGAACGGGCAGCGCTTGAGGCGGAAGCTGAAGCACACAGGCTCGCAGAGGAAAAGCGCCGACTGGAAGAAGTCGAACAGGCCAATCGCTCGCTTGAAGACCAGCGACCAAGTCTGGGTCATGGCATACCCCTGCGCCTTCAGGGCAATGTCGCCAACGCCCAGTTGGTCTTTGCGACATCCCGTGGCGCGGTGGCCATTGCTGACAACCTGATGGCGGGATTAGCTGCCGCCATTCGCTCGGCGGTTGGGGAGTTGGCTGGACTGGCTGCAGGAGCGGCGTCTGGCCTGATGGTGGGTGTGGGTGCGTTCATCTACTCACCGACACTGGGCAATGGTGAGTTGCCCGAGCGCTTCTTGCTTAGCCATCCGTTATCGGACCTGCTACCCGGGCCTATGCCGGATCTGCACAGGCTGGCAAGCGAAAGGGCATTGCTGGATTTACCAGTACGTTTAAGTCCCCGGCCATTGACAGGCAATCTGGCGGAACTGCTGGTTGTTCCGGTAGGCGGCAAAAGACTCTTTTCCGGTGTGCGGGTGATTGCAGCGGGCTATAACCCCGGGGATAACACTTACGACACCACGCTTACTGACCTTCCGCCAACAACCGTGGTCTGGACGCCAATAGTTGCGCCGACCGACAGCTCAACGCAGTTGCCCGCCGAGGAGTCAGCTCCACCACGATACTTCGGCGGCAATCTCGTCCCGATTGAAGGGCGGATCGATACCTATCCCGTCCCGGGCAACATTCACTTCGACGACTTCATTCTCGTCTTCCCGCCGGAGTCGGGGCTGCCACCGCAGTACGTCATGTTCCGGGATCGTCGGAATGACGCGGGAGTGGCCAGCGGCTATGGCGAGCCGGTTGTGGGTCGATGGCTTGAGGCGGCTGCGCAAGGTGAGGGGGCGGCCATTCCATCGGAGATCGCTGAGAAGTTGAGAGGGAGGCAGTTCAAAAGCTTCAGGGCTTTTAGAGAGAGATTGTGGAAGGCTGTTTTCCACGAGGAAAGGTTAGCTGAGTTGTTTAATGCGGCGAGTTTAAGCGAAATGAAAAAAGGAAAAGCTCCGGTAGTAAGGGAGAGTGATTCTGTGGGAGCAAGAGTGAAGTACGAACTGCATCATAAGTTGGGGTTGGCAGAGGGTGGAGATTTATATAATGCTGACAATATAAGTATTGTCAGCCCTAAGGCGCATATTGAAATTCATAAAGGGCTTTGATGTGAAATCGATACAGGAAATGAGTGAAGAAAGTTTTCTTGAGTTTGTCAGAAAAATCTATAACTCAGGGTTTCGTACAGAAAAACAGCAAATTGCTGCCATTCTTGAGTTTAAGCGGCTGGTTGAGCATCCTTCTGGCTCAGATTTGATCTACTACCCGGAAGAAGGTAAGGATGGGCCTGAGAAAGTTGTAGTCGAGGTGAAGAAGTGGCGCTCCGCTAACGGTAAACCTGGTTTCAAAGATCAATAGAAACTCCCCCCCTATTGGCACTACCAGCCAATAGGGGCACGCTCAGGTTCAGTTTTCCTTTTTGTGCTCCGCGCCCGGCGTGATCACCTGCACGCTCATCCGTGGCGTCGCCAGATCCAGTCCTGCCTCATCCAGATGGCGCTTGAGCGACAGGTTGAACGCCCGCGAAACTTCCCACTGTTTGATCGGCGCAGTCTTGAACCGCGCGCGCAGAATCGCGCTGCCGGACTCGAAGCTTTCCACGCCCTGGATCTCCAGCGGCGACCAGATGTTGCGCCGCTGCAGCGGGTCGGTGCGCATTTTCTGACCGACTTCGCGCATCAGTTTGATCGCGTCATCGATTTCCATGTTGTACGGCACCGCCACGCGGAAGATCGCGTAGCCGAATTCCCTGGAGTAGTTCTTGATGCTTTTGATTTCGCTGAACGGGATGGTGTGGACGATGCCGTCGATGTCGCGCAGGCGCACGGTGCGGATGGTCAGGCCTTCGACGGTGCCGAGGTGGCCGCCGACGTCGACGTAATCGTCGATCGCCAGCGAGTCTTCGATGATGATGAACAGGCCGGTGATCAGGTCCGCCACCAGCGACTGTGCACCGAAACCGATGGCCAGACCGATCACACCGGCACCGGCCAGCAGCGGGGTGACGTTCATGCCCATGTTCGCCAGGGCGACGATCAGCGCAATGATGAAAATCGCCACGAACAGCACGTTGCGGATCAGCGGCATCATCGTTTGTGCGCGGGCATTGGCCAGGCCTTTGCGCGAGCGGGTAAGGGCGTGATGCACGGCGGTGTCGGCGAGGATCCAGATCAGCCAGGAGAAAATCAGCGTGCCGATCAGGCTGAACAGTTTGACGCTGACGTCGTGCCCTTCGCCCTCGGCAAAACCGATCAGCGACTTGCCCCACACGCGCAGGCCGAGTTCGATGAAGGTCAGCCACACCAACAGGTGGGCGAGGGTGTAGAAGAAGCTTTTCAGGCGTTCCGAATACAGCGCATGACGCTTCGGCCCGCGCTGCGGTTTGAGCGAGTGACGGCGGACGAGGCCGTTGATCACCATGCACATCACCAGCAGCACCGTGCAGATCAGCGACTGACGCAGGGCGGTGCTGGTGTCGCCGGCGGAGACGAAGGTGGCGAACAGCGAGATGCCGACCAGCACCAGCGCCGGCACGTACCAGAAGGTGCCGAGGATATCGATGGTGTCGCTGAGGGCGCGGCGGGTCAGGCGACGGGACAATGGCTGGTTGCGGATCAGGTGCGCGATCGGCCGGCGGAAACGCAGGATGAACAGACCGGTGAACAGCGCCGCGAGGACATTGGTGATGGTTGCGGTGGTGTGCGCCAGGTGCACGCCGAGGCTCTCGACCAGGCGCGGGTCGTTCAGCGCCTCACCGAACGCGGCGAAGCTGCCGATCAGCCACAACGGGCGGAAGGCTTGATGGCGCAGGATATACAGCGCCCGGTGCCGGTGCGGGCCGTCGAGCAGCGAAAAGGCGATCACGCAAATCGCCGAGAAACAGGTGCCGACCACCAGCGCGTAAGCCAGCACCATCGCCAGGCTTTTACCCAGCGACGAGGGCAGCGCGTAGCTCATATAGACGGTGATGACCAACGCAATCAGCCATGGGCCGAGTTTGCGCAGGGCGAAGCGCAGCATATCGAGGGCCTTGGGGTGTTGCGGCAGTTCTTCGGTCAGGCCGAAGCGCATGCGCACCCGGTGCCCGAGCCAGATCAGCGCGGCGGCGAGCAGGCTCCAGACCATCAGGATTACCGCGAAGCCGAAGATGATCGGCAGCCATTCGCTGGCCGGCAGCATCAGGGCGTCGAGTTCGTCCTTGGCCAGATCGAATTCATTGGACCAGCGGGTGAGCGGGCTGTCGGCACCGGAGAACTGCTGTTCGAAACTGGCCAGGGTACCGCCGATCAGGCCCAGCACACCTTCTCCCGGTGAGGCCTGGGCTTTCTTGGTGACGTCGCGCAGCTTTTTAAGATCGGTCAGCAACTGGGCGCGTTGCTTGTCGTTTTCCAGCGACTTGATGACTTCATCCAGCGATTGACCCAGCGGCTCTTGCGCTTCTGGCTGGGTCTTGGTGGTGTTGAGCAGGCCCGGCAAACCGGCCGCATGGGCAGGGGCCAGCGGCAGCAGCGTCATCAGGCAGACAAGGAACAGGCAGGGCAGAGCAAACAGACGAGCGAACACTAGGCGGTCAACCTCGCAAAGGGGCGAATTGAGCGAGTGTACGAGGCAGCCAGAATCAATGCGAGCCGGGCGCGGATTTATTCGTTGAGTTTGGCGAGGATCTTGTAGACCACGGTCGCCAGGATCATCAGCATGCCGATCCACATGGCAAAGACGCCGGCGTTCTTGTCGCGGAAGTTGAAGCCGATCGCCAGCAGGATCATCCCGCTCAGGATCGGAATGAGCATGGCGTGGAAGGAGGACATCGAAATCATGGTGACTGCCTTGTCGAAATGAATGATGTAAGTCTAGGTCGCTTTTGGCGGAGCGGTTCTGATGTGTATCAGAATTGAGTCAGTCCAATGATGAAATTGTGTTGTCTGGACTGCCGCTTTCGCGAGCAAGCCCGCTCCCACAGGTTGAAATGCATTCCAATGTGGGAGCGGGCTTGCTCGCGAAGCTTTTCAGCTTTTACGGCAATTCGCGACTGGCGTAGAACGCGCTCAGCACTTTGACCAGGTGCGCCAGATCGTGGCTGCCGCACAGTTCGCGGATCGAGTGCATGGCGAAGGTCGGCAGGCCTATATCCACGGTGCGCACGCCCAGGTGGCTGGCGGTGATCGGGCCGATGGTCGAGCCGCAGCCCATGTCACTGCGCACCACGAAGCTCTGCACCGGCACTTCTTCGGCCATGCACAGGTGGCGGAAGAACCCGGCGGTTTCGCTGTTGGTGGCGTAGCGCTGGTTGCTGTTGACCTTGATCACCGGGCCGGCGTTGAGTTTCGGGCCGTGGTTGGCGTCGTGCTTCTCGGCGTAGTTCGGGTGCACGCCGTGGGCATTGTCGGCCGAGACCAGCAGCGATTTCTGGATGGTGCGGACGAACTCGTCACCTTCTGGCAGCAGACGGCGCAGGGTCTGTTCGAGCATCGGGCCATCGGCACCGCAGGCCGAGCAGGAGCCGACTTCTTCGTGGTCGTTGCACACCAGCACGCAGGTTTCTTCGGTGTCGGCGGTGAGCAGGGCTTGCAGGCCGGCGTAGCACGACAGCAGGTTGTCCAGGCGCGCACCGGCGATGAAGTCGCCGTGCAGGCCGATGATCGCAGCGCTTTGGGTGTCGTAGAAGCTCAGTTCGTAATCCAGCACCACGTCGGCGTTCAGGCCATGTTCGCGGGCCAGTTGATCGGTCAGTACGGCGCGGAAGTCGACGCGCTCGTCACCGGCGAACTGCGCGAGGATCGGTGGCAGCTCGGTCTGCGCGTTGATTGCCCAACCCTGATTGGCTTCACGGTTGAGGTGAATCGCCAGGTTGGGAATGATCGCGATCGGTGCCTTGAAGTCGATCAGCTGGCTTTCGACCTTGCCGTCGCGACGGAAGGTGACGCGGCCGGCCAGCGACAGGTCGCGGTCGAACCACGGCGCGAGCAGCGCGCCGCCGTAGACTTCAACGCCCAGTTGCCAGAAACCCTGACGTTGCAGTTCCGGTTGTGGCTTGACCCGCAGGCAGGGGCTGTCGGTGTGGGCGCCGACCAGACGGATACCGTCGTGCAGCGGCGAGTTGCGGCCCATTTTGATCGCGACGATCGAGGAGTCGTTACGGGTGACGTAGTAGCGGCCGTTGGCCTCGGTAGTCCACGGCTCGCGCTCGTCGAGGCGCACATAACCGGCGGCCTCCAGACGCTGGACAAGGCTGGCAGTGGCGTGGAACGGGGTAGGGGAGGCCTTGAGAAAGTCGATCAGGCCTTGGTTCAACTCTTCGCGCATAAGAAGCTCCAGACAGCAATGGGCGCGAGTTTAACGCATCGGCCCGGGAATTGAATCCGGACAGGATCGGGGTGGGAGCGGGCTTGCTCGCGAAAGCGGTGGGTCAGATGCAGATTTTTTGGATGACACACCGCTTTCGCGAGCAAGCCCGCTCCCACAGGGAGTGATGTGGATCAGCGGGCGGCTACGCGTTTTTTCAAATAGTTCATGATGACTTTTTCATCTTCCGGTTTATCCGGACGCGGCAACTGTTGCGGCCAGGACTTCTGGCTCAGCAGTTTTTTCTGCTGGCTCTCGTCCCAACGCAGAATTTCCCGGGAAGCACATTCCCACCATTCGTGCCGGCAAACGCTGTAGTACGGATCTTCCGGCGCAGCGCTGCCGTACAGCAGATCGCGACCGACCTTGCGCAACGCACCTTTCTGATTGCGCAGCTTCCATTTGATTTTCAATCGGCGCCAGGCCGACGGGAACGGTTTGACCCGTGGCACGTCGGTACACAGATCCACCAGGCGCTGGCTGAACTGCTCGCCGTGCTGGGAGAAGAAGTACGACTGCATCGCGTGGAAGAAACGTTTTTCCGCGAAGTAGTGGTAGACGTGTTTGCGCGCCTCTACCACCTGACGCTTGCGCATGGCGTACGACAGCGCGATCTGCTCAATGGTATGGATTTCGAAGCCGCCGAGTGTCCATTCATCGATCAGCCGGATCGATTCCTCGAATAGAGCAGAATCACTGTCGGTCACGCCGCACAAACCGCTGTTGTAGAGCTTGAAACCGTTATCCGGCGTCACACCGTGCACGCGCAGATCGCGGCCGAGTTTCTGATAGTCGCTGCGCTGGTGCACATCTTTCCAGTTGTACTCGAAGCGATCCATCACCGAACGGTTAGGCTCGATGAACTTGAACAGACAGTTCGGGTGGCGGGTGAACAGGGTGTCGGTGTCGACGAACAGGGTCTTTTCCGCCCATTGCATACCGGCGGCGATGGCGCAGGCCTTGCGTCGGTGGTGATAGCCATGAGTGCCTTGCCAGCGGGTCTGGGTCGCTTCGTCCAGCAACACCGTGTCGACCGGCCAGCCGGCGTAGTCTTCGGGGCGATCGGTGAGAATCCTGATGGCCGGCCGGTCGCCGTTTTTGGCTTGGGACAGCGCGGTCAGGATGCTGAACTTGGCTTCGCGCCGGTATACATCCTGATTGCCGTAAACCAGGTAAAGCAGTTGATGACGAACTTTCCTGTGGGGTGTTACCAGGGAATCAATACAACTCATCCGAAACTAAATCCTTGTCTTAACTACAGTATTGCCGCTCAGGCAGTACTTAAAACGGTGCCGGGCATTCGAAACGCAGACGCTCGCCGGTTTGCGGGTGGGTGAAGCTCAGCATGCTCGCGTGCAGACACAGGCGAGGCCACGCCGCCAGGGCCTGTTCGTGGGCGTAGAGGCCGTCGCCCAGCAGCGGGTGACCGATGGACAGCATGTGTACGCGCAACTGGTGCGAGCGACCGGTAATCGGCGTCAGTTCCACGCGGCACCAATCGCCACAACGCTCAAGCACGCGCCAGAAGGTCAGTGCATGCTTGCCGAATTCGTGGTCGACCACGTGCCGCGGTTTGGTCGGCGGATCGTAGCGCAGGGGCAGGTCAATGCTGCCGCTGTCCAGTTCCGGCTGACCCCAAGCGAGGGCGGTGTAGGCCTTTTCGGTTTCACGATCGTGAAACTGGCGGGACAGTTCGCGATGGGTATCGGGGTCTCGGGCCAGCAGAATGATGCCGGAGGTTTCCCAGTCCAGGCGATGGACGATGCGCGCTTCCGGGTAGCCGTTTTCCTGCAGGCGAGTGATCAGGCAATCCTTGTTGTCGTCGGCGCGACCGGGCACCGAGAGCAGCAACGTCGGTTTGTCGACCACCAGTACGGCGGCGTCCTGATGAATGATGCGGATGTTGGACAGCGGCATTAAAACAGCCTCGTAACAAATGCCAACGGCGGCTCAGGGCCATTCCGCAAGGGGAATGGCCCTGAGCCGCCGCCGTTCCTGCCGGATCGACTCAGCGATCTGGCAGGGTGATGTTGAGTTCCAGAATCGAGCAACTGCCCTGGCTTTCCAGTGCAACATGTACGTCGTCGTTGCCGATGTTGACGTACTTGCGGATCACGTCGACCAGTTCCTTCTGCAAGGCTGGCAAGTAATCCGGCGTGCTGCGCTGGCCGCGCTCATGCGCCACGATGATCTGTAGACGCTCTTTCGCTACCGAGGCGGTACTTGGCTTTTTGTTGGCACGAAAGAAGTCAAAAAGGTTCATTACCTACCTCCAAACAGGCGCTCGAAGAATCCCTTCTTCGTAACATCGAGGAAACGATGTTCTTTTTCTTTGCCCAGCAGACGATCAACGGCATCGCTGTACGCCTGACCGGCATCGCTCTGGTCGTCGAGAATCACCGGGACGCCCGAGTTGGAAGCTTTCAGGACCGCTTGCGACTCAGGGATGACGCCCAGCAGGGTCACGGCCAGAATTTCCTTCACGTCTTCGACGCCCAGCATCTCGCCATCGCTGACGCGCTGTGGGTTGTAACGGGTCAGCAGGAGGTGTTCCTTGATCGGCTCTTCGCCGTTTTCGGCGCGACGCGATTTGCTGGCCAGCAGGCCCAGCATGCGGTCGGAGTCACGTACCGAGGACACTTCCGGGTTGGTCACGATGATCGCTTCGTCGGCGAAGTACATGGCCAGGTGCGCACCTTTCTCGATGCCCGCCGGGGAGTCGCAAACGACGAAGTCGAAGTCTTCCTTGAGCGCCATCAGGACTTTTTCCACGCCTTCGACGGTCAGCGCGTCTTTGTCGCGGGTCTGGCTGGCGGCCAGCACGTAGAGGTTTTCCAGGCGCTTGTCTTTGATCAGGGCCTGCTGCAGGTTGGCTTCGCCGTTGACCACGTTGACGAAGTCGTACACCACGCGACGCTCGCAACCCATGATCAGGTCGAGGTTACGCAAGCCCACGTCGAAGTCGACGATCACTGTTTTGTGGCCGCGCAGAGCGAGGCCGGTACCGATAGCGGCGCTGGTGGTGGTCTTACCCACACCACCCTTGCCGGATGTAACCACGAGAATCTTGGCCAAGGTGTTTCACCCCTAAGGAAGAAGGACTTTTTAGCCCCTGAAAAACATCTCTTGAAAACTACTGCAGTCGGACAGCCTTGGCTGGAGTTCGGCGCAAGTCGCACTTGCCGGGGGCAAACGCTCCTTGATCCTTTTTCCTACTTCGTTTGAGCCGTTTTCGCTACGTTTTAGAGATGCTTGGAAAATGCGGCAGTATCCGTTAAAGCCGAATGATGTTCAACACGTCGGCCGACAGGCTGACCTGTACACCGGAGCCCCACAGTGGATCGCGGCGCAAATCTTCGGAAACCTTGTAATGCCCGGCGATGGAGATCAGTTCAGCGCTCAATTGCTGACAGAAAATCCGCGCCTTGGTGTCGCCCTTGACACCAGCCAGTGCACGACCGCGCATCGGGCCGTATACATGGATGTTGCCATCGGCAAGAAGTTCCGCCCCCGGACTGACCGAGGAAACCACGACCAAATCGCCACCCTGGGCGTATATCTGTTGGCCACCACGTACTGGCGTGGTGATCACACGGGTCGGTTTGACGGTCGGCTCCGGCGGCTTTTCCGGCTTCTTTTTGACTTCCGGTTCCGGGGCTTCCAGCGGTCGTTCCCGGGCGCCGGACGGCGGCAGCACCGGGATGTCGATGGCGATGGCGGCGGCGATGTCTTCGATACGACTGGCGCGGATCGCCAGGGTGCGCAAGCCATGCTGGCGGCACACGCGCATCAGACCGGGCAGATCGACCGCGCCTTCGCCCGGCGGCAGTTTGTCCAGCGCCAGGACCAGCGGGGCATTGCTGAAGAAGTTCGGGGCCTGGGCGACTTTGGCGGCCAGTTGCCGATCGAGGCTGTCGAGGTCGTTACGGGACAACTCCAGCACCGTAATGGCCAGCATGCTGCCCTTCAACTGGAACACAGGATCTTGATCTGGCGATTCGTTTTGGCTCATATCGGCATACAACGGCTTGTCACTAAAAGTGCCGAGACTTATAACGAGAACGCCCGCGAGCCGCAAGCCGGGTCGAACAATGTAGAATGCGCGGCCACTGAATTTACGGAAGCTTTAATGGATCGCCCGCGTTTTCGAAGAGCCTTTCTTTCTCCCCGCTTCTGGCCGCTCTGGTGCGGTCTGGGGCTGTTGTGGCTGGTCGTGCAGTTGCCGTATGCGGTTTTACTGACGATCGGTCGTATTCTGGGCGCATTGATGTATCGCGTGGCCGGCGACCGGCGGCGCATCGCCAAGCGCAATCTTGAACTGTGCTTCCCGGAAAAATCCGCCGCCGAGCGCAAACGCCTGCTCAAGGAAAACTTCGCCTCCACCGGCATTGCGTTTTTTGAAATGGCGATGAGTTGGTGGTGGTCCCGTGAGCGTCTGGCGAAGCTGGCCCACGTCGAAGGGCTGGAGCATCTGCAACAGGCCCAGCGTGAAGGCAAAGGCGTGATCCTCATGGCCGCGCACTTCACCACCCTGGAAATCGGTGCGGCGCTGCTCGGTCAGCAGCACACCATCGACGGCATGTACCGCGAGCACAAGAACCCGTTGTTCGACTTCGTCCAGCGTCGTGGCCGCGAGCGGCACAACCTCGATTCGCTGGCGGTGGAGCGTGACGATGTGCGCGGCATGCTCAAGCTGCTGCGTTCGGGCCGGGCGATCTGGTACGCACCGGATCAGGACTACGGCGCCAAACAAAGCATCTTCGTGCCGTTGTTCGGCATTCAGGCGGCGACCGTGACCGCCACCACCAAGTTTGCCCGGTTGGGCAAGGCGCTGGTGGTGCCGTTCACTCAGGAACGTCTGGCCGACGGCAGCGGTTACAAACTGGTGATCCATCCGCCGCTGGAGGACTTCCCGGGTGAAACCGAGGAGGCCGACTGCATCCGCATCAACCAGTGGGTGGAAAGTGCATTGCGCGCCTGCCCTGAGCAATACTTGTGGGCGCATCGCCGGTTCAAGAGCCGTCCACCGGGCGAGCCGAAGCTTTACCCGAAACGGCGCGGCTGATTCACTTACCCTTTCAAGCACCATGGAGTGTTGCGATGAGCCCAGCTGAACCGGTCACAGGTTTGATTCTTTCCGGCGGCGGGGCTCGGGCGGCGTATCAGGTGGGGGTGCTGGCGGCGATTGCCGAATTGCTGCCACTGGGTGCGGACAATCCGTTTCCGGTGATCGTCGGCACCTCGGCCGGGGCGATCAACGCGGTCAGCCTGGCCAGTGGCGCCACCGATTTTCGCGCGGCGATCGAACGCCTGACGCTGTTCTGGCAGGGCTTTCGCAGCCATCGGGTGCTGCGCAGCGACTGGCCGGGGGTGATCCGTCAGGCCAGCCGCTTCGTCAGTCACAGCCTGCTGGGTATGGGCCGACACCTGCCGGTGGCGCTGCTCAACAGCTCGCCCTTACGCGATTTACTCAACGAAAAACTGCACATGCCCGGTATCGCCGAATCCATCGCGCGCAAGCAATTGCATGCGGTGGCGGTGACCGCGTTCGGTTATGAGTCGGGGCAAGCGGTCACGTTCTATCAGGGCGGCGGCAAGATCGATGCATGGTTGCGGCATCGCCGTATCGGTGTGCCGACGCAGTTGTCGGTGGACCACTTGCTGGCCAGTTCAGCAATCCCGCTGTTGTTCGCCCCGGTGAAAATCGGCGAGGAATATTTCGGTGACGGCGCAGTGCGGCAATCGGCGCCGATCAGCCCGGCGCTGCACCTGGGTGCGAGCCGGGTGCTGGTGGTGGGCGTCAGCGGCAACCCGCGCGGTTTCGATCCTCAGCAACCGCTGGAGCGCTCCTACACCGGTCAGCAGCCCACCCTGGCGCAGATCGGCGGGCACCTGCTCAACAGCACGTTCATCGACAGCCTGGAGAGCGACATCGAGTTGCTGCAGCGTCTGAACCAGTTCAGCCACCTGATGCCCGAGGGCGTGCCGACTCGGGAGCTGGGGGTGGCGCCGGTGGAGGTGCTGGTGATTGCGCCGAGTCAGCCGATCGATGAAATCGCGGCGCGGCATCGCCAGGAGTTGCCGGCGGCGTTGCGCCTGTTCCTGCGCGGCCCGGGTGCGACCAAGACCAGTGGGGCGGGGGTGTTGAGCTATCTGCTGTTCGAGGCGGGGTATTGCAGCGAGCTGATCGACCTGGGACGGCGCGATGCGTTGGCCAAGCGTGAAGAGTTGTGCCGGTTTCTGGGTATCAGCGAAGCGGTGGTGCCGGCCTGAGATTTGCGGTGCGGCCATTCGCGAGCAAGCCCGCTCCCACATGGGTTCTGTGTCGGTCACAAAACCAGTGTGGGAGCGGGCTTGCTCGCGAAGGCGTCCTTGCAGACGCCACTGATACCAGGATCAGAAGTGGAACTTCACCAGGAAGCTGGTCACGTTCTGATTGGTGGTAAAGCCACGGGAGTCTTCGATCCCGTACTTGTCTTTCCAGTAGTCGTACTCAACACCGACGTACAGCTGCTTCTCGCCAAAATGCAGGGCCTTGCCCAGGTCGTATTTGACCTGCGGGTTGAAGTGCAGGTTGGCGTGATACTCGCCCTTGTTGTTGACGTCGTTGTCGACCACCCAGTCCATGTAGCCGTCGATCAGCACGTTCGAGCTGCCGACCGGAATGGTGTAGGACCAGACCGGAGTGATCTGCCAGACGTTGTCACCCGGACGCGAGCTGTCGGTGTGGCGCTGGTAGAAGTTCAACTGGAAATAGTCGAAACCCGGGATCGCCAGATCGAAGCCAGGACCGATCAGGTACGACTCGACGTCGCCTTCACCGAACTCGTAAGTCATCGCCAGCAACACGTCCTTGATCGGGCCGAATTCGATCTTCTGGTCCAGGACTTTGCCCAGCGAGATGCGTGGCTGGAACTCACCGTAGTAGGTGTTGTTGCCGACGCCGCCATCTGGCTTGCCGTTGTAGAAGATCTTGTCGACGAACAGGAAGTTATCCCCGTATTTCCAGGCGTCGGCGTGTTCGAAGGTGACGGTCTGCTGGATCGCCGGGTTGACCTTGAAGTCTTTGCCGTAGAGGTAGGTCAGGCTGTTGTTCTGCCATTGCAGCAGGCCATCGGCCATGGCCTGACCCCCGGCCAACATCGATCCCGCGAGCATCAGGCTGGTGCACATACGTTTCATTCGGTTGCTCCCAAAGTAGGTGTTCCACGTTTATTTTTTTAAGATCGGCGCTCTGGTGTGGCGCCTTTTTTCGTTGCTGCAAAAGTCATCCGATCGGTCAGCTTCGCTGGTGATAGCAAGAGCTGGGCCAACGCTTTCAGAAAGCAAAAAAACGCCCGTTCGGCTGCTGAAAAACAGTCGATTGCGCGTGTTTTCGGGATGCCTCGGTACTGACCGGGGCCGGGATAAGTTGGCTTTTCGGTCAGGAATTAAATCCGGGCTTTTTTTTAGACCGAATTCAAGAGGCCGCGGAGAATACTGACTCCTCGGCCAGCTCTCAAGTGCCCCGCAACAGAGCACCGACGACAGGTATGGGGCACGGTTGCGGGCCATCTCAGAAGTGCACCTTCACCAGCAGGCTGGCGGTGTTCTGGTTGGTGTCGAGGTTATGGCTGCTTTCGACTCCGTACTTGTTCTTCCAGTAGCTGTATTCGGTGCCGACGTACAGCTGCTTCTGGCTCCAGCCCAGGGCTTTGCCCAGGTCGTATTTGATCTGCGGATTGATGTGCAGGTTGGCGTGGTAGGTGCCGCGCGAGTTCTGGTCGTTGTCGACGACCCAGTCCAGATAGCCGTCGATCAGCAGATCGGAATTGCCTACGGGAACGCTGTACGACCAGCCCGGGGTGATCTGCCACACACCGTCTCCAGGGCGCGGGCCTTCGGTGTGGCGGCGGAAGATGTTCAGGGTCACGTAGTTGAAGCCGGGCACCTTGAGATCGAAGCCGGGGCCGATCAGGTAGGCCTCGCTGTCGCCTTCGCCGTACTCGTAGGTCATCGCCAGCAGCACGTCCTTGATCGGGCCGAACTCGAGTTTCTGGTCGAAGATCTTGCCGAACGAGAAGCGCGGAGTGAATTCGCCGTAGTAGGTGTGCGGGCCTTTGTTGCGGTCGTCCTGGCCGTTGTAGAAGATCTTGTCGACGAACAGGAAGTTGTCGCCGTACTTCCACTTGTCGGCGTGCTCGAACGTCACCGTCTGCTGGATCGACGGGTTGATCGCGAAGTTCTTGCCGTACAGGTAGCTCAGGCTATTGGTCTGCCACAGCAGTAAATCGCCGGCCATGGCCTGACTCGCGGCCAGCAGGCCGCCACTCAACAGAACGTTGGTTTGCGTGCGAATCATCTGTTGCTCCCTCTTGTTTTTATTTTTAAGGCGCAGAGCTGTTTACCTGTCCCTGTGGGAGCGGGCTTGCTCGCGAAAGCGGTGTGTCATTCAACAGGGTTGGTGACTGACACGGCCTCTTCGCGAGCAAGCCCGCTCCCACAAGGTTTTGTGGTGACTTGGTTAATGCTGATGCGCGTGGCAGTCGTTGATCGCTGCGCGTTCGGCGCCGCCGAGGATGTTGAACAGCAGGTTCAGCGTCAGCGCGCTGAGCGTGGCCATGGCGATGCCGCTGTGGGTAATCGGGCTCATCCACATCGGCAGGTGCGCGAAGAACTCCGGACGCACCACCGGTATCAGGCCCATGCCGATGCTCACCGCCACCAACAGTTGGTTGCGACGGTCACCGATGTCGGCTTCCTGAAGGATCTTGATCCCGGTGGCTGCGACCATGCCGAACATCGCGATCGCCGCACCGCCCAACACCGCCGGTGGAATCGACGCCACCAGGAACGCCGCTTTCGGCAGCAGGCTCAGCACGATCAGCAGGCCACCGGCGACGATGGTCACCGAGCGGCAGCGCACGCCGGTCATCTGCACCAGGCCGATGTTCTGCGCGAACGAGGAGTGGGTGAAGGTGTTGAAGAACCCGGCAAAGAACGATGCAGCCGCGTCACACATCAAGCCGCGACGCAGCATGCGCGGGCAGACTTCCTGGCCGGTGATCTTGCCCAGCGCCAGGAACATTCCGGTGGACTCGACGAAGATGATCACTACCACCAGGCACATCGACAGGATCGGCGCGAGTTCGAATTTCGGCATGCCGAAGTGCAGCGGGGTGACGAACTGAACCCATGGCGCGCTGGCCATGCCGCTCAGGTCGACCATGCCGAGCGCGCCGCAAAGTACGTAGCCGAAACACATGCCGATCAGCACGGAAATATTCACCCAGAACCCGCGCATGAAGCGGTGGATCAGCAGAATGGTGGCCAGCACCAGGGCGGCGATGGCCAGATAAATCGGTGAACCGAATTGCGCCGCAGCGGCACCGCCACCGGCCCAATTCACGGCCACAGGGAACAGCGACAAACCGATCGAGGTGATGACTGTGCCGGTCACCAAAGGCGGGAAGAAGCGCACGACTTTGGACATGAACGGTGCGATGAGCATGCCGAAGAACCCGGCGGCGATGGTCGCGCCGAAGATCCCTTGCAGACCGATACCGGGCATGCCGGCCATGGCGACCATGCTGCCGACGGCGGCGAAACTGGCGCCCATCATCACCGGCATGCGGATGCCCATGGGGCCGATACCCAGCGACTGGACGATGGTGGCGATACCGGCGACCAGCAGGTCGGCGTTGATCAGGAAGGCGATTTCTTCACGACTCAGGCCAGCGGCCTGTCCGATGATCAACGGCACCGCGATGGCACCGCCGTACATCAGCAGAACATGTTGCAAACCGACCAGGATCAGTTGCAAAAGGGGCAAACGCTGAATGGCGGGTGCGTCGGGGATGCGCGCTTTGGACAGCTCGGACATGCAACACCTCGGATCTTTTTTATTCTTGTGATTGAACAGCTGCCGGGTGGCTCACAGCTGTCCTTTTGCATCATTGATATTTGTGGCTGCAGAGCTTGTTTGTGGCGAGGGAGCTTGCTCCCGCTGGACTGCGCAGCAGTCCCTGCTCTTCAGGCAAAGAGAGGGGCCGCTTCGCGACCCAGCGGGAGCAAGCTCCCTCGCCACAAAAGCCTGCTTTTACACAGGCTTTTGTCTGGCTCAGTTGGTCTGGGCTCCCTGCGCGATCCATGCACCGATCAGGTCACGTTCCTGCTGGGTCATCTGAGTGATGTTGCCCAGTGGCATGATCTGCGTGGTGATGGCTTGCGCCTGGATCCGCGCCGCGTTCTGGCGGATCTGCTCGGGGGTGTCGAACATCACACCGGCAGGTGCCGCGCTGAACAACGGGCTGGTCGGTTTGGCCGAATGGCAGACCGCGCAGCGTTCCTGGATCACGTTGTGCACCTTGTCGAAGGCCGGACCGGCGTTGGACGCTTGCGCCGGTGCCGCAGCAGGGGCTGCTGCTGGCGCTGCAGGTGCCGCCGCTTCAGCCGGTTTCGCGCCACCGCCCAGTGCCGTTTCCGGCAGTGGCTGGTACTCGATTTTCGCGGGTGCCTTGGCCACGTCCGGTGCGGTCGGCATCGGCGCAGGGCCGGTGACGTACGCCAGGGTGATCATGCCCACCGCTGCCACCGGCAGGGTCCAGGCAAACTTGTGGCTGTCGTGACGGGTGTTGAAGTAGTGACGCACCAACACCGCCAACACCGCAATCCCGGCCAGGATCAACCAGTTGTACTGGCTGCCGTAAGTGCTCGGGAAGTGGTTGCTGATCATGATGAACAGCACCGGCAGGGTGAAGTAGTTGTTGTGACGCGAACGCAGCAGGCCCTTGGCTGGCAGCGCCGGGTCCGGTGTGCGGTTCTCGGCGATGGCCGCGACCAGTGCACGTTGCGCCGGCATGATGATGCGGAACACGTTGCCGACCATGATGGTGCCGATGATCGCGCCGACGTGCAGGTACGCACCACGACCGCTGAACACTTTGCTGAAGCCATACGCCGCGCCGATGATCAGCACGAACAGGATGAAGCCCAGCAGAGCAGGTTTTTTGCCCAGTGGCGAATCGCAGAGGAAGTCGTAGACGAACCAGCCAGCGATCAGCGAACCGATGCCGATGGCCACGCCTTCAGGGCCGGTCAGGCCGCTGCCGGGTGCCACGAGGTAGAGCACGGGGTTGGAGTAGAACACCACGCACAGCAGCGCGATCCCCGACATCCAGGTGAAGTAGGCTTCCCATTTGAACCAGTGCAGGTTCTCCGGCATCGACGGTGGGGCCAGTTTGTATTTTTCCAGGTGATAGATACCGCCGCCGTGGATTGCCCACAGATCACCGGCAAGACCGGTTTTCGGGTTGACGCGGTTGAGGTTGTTCTCCAGCCAGACGAAGTAGAACGACGCGCCGATCCAGGCCACGCCAGTGATCATGTGAACCCAGCGCACGCTCAGGTTCAGCCATTCCAACAGATGTGCTTCCACAGTCTTTACCTCTCGCCTGTCACCCTTGTTGTCGGGTGATCAGACCTTCTCTTATTGGTGGGGGGCGAGGATCAAACGCTCATCCTCTTTGAAAAAATGCTCATCGCAGTTATTGCCTGTGCCACTGCGATCAACCACCAGGAAGTCATCCCGCTTTTCGATCGTCAGCACCGGGTGGTGCCAGACGCCGCGATGGTAATTGATGCCCTGCCTGCCGTTGGTGACGAAGGCGCGGACCAAGCCTGATACAGGTACATCGCCAAGTGGCGCGACCACGATCAGAAAGGGGTTGCCGAGCAGCGGAATGAAAGCCTGGCTGCCCAGCGGATGGCGTTCCAGCATGCTCACGGTCAGCGGCATGTCCTGCGCGTCCGCGCGGAAGATGCTGATGATCGCGTTGTCCTCAGGCGTAGCGGTTTCGACCGTCGCCAGTTTGTGGAAGCGCATGGTCGAACCGTTGTTGATCATGAAGTGGTCGCTGCCGTTGGTTTCGATCACGTCACCGAAGGGGGCGAAGGCTTCTTTGGTCAGCGGTTCAATCGTTAGTGTGCGCATGCTGTTCTTTTCCGAATTCTGTGTTGTTCAACTTGTCAGTGCGTCTTGCGCGATCCCTGTAGGAGCTGGCGAAGCCTGCGATCTTTTGATTTGGCTTTTAAGATCAAGATCAAAAGATCGCAGCCTGCGGCAGCTCCTACAGACTCAGCATTACTTCGCGACCTTGCCCAAAACGCGCAGGCGGCTCACACCACCGTCCGGGAACACGTTCAGACGGATGTGAGTGATCGGGCCCAGTGCCTTGATCTGCTCGACGAAGGTGTGTTCGGCGTGCATTTCCAACTTCTGGCTCGGCAGCAGTTCACGCCAGAACAGCGACTGGGTTTCGATCTGGCTGTCGGTGCCGCCCTTGACGAACGCGCCCTGGATCGAGCAGGAGTCCGGGTAGTTGCCCTTGAAGTGCAGGGTGTCGACGATGATTTTTTCGATCTCGCCCGGGTGGCCCAGCGCGACGATCACCCAGTCATTGCCCGGGGTACGACGACGTGCAGTTTCCCAGCCGTCGCCCATGTTGATGCCACGGCCCGGGTTGAGGATGTTGCTCATGCGGCCGAAGTGTTCGTCGGAGCAGGCGAGGGCGCGGCCACCGTTAAGGGCTGCTGCCAGGTCAACCTGTTCGTTGTCACCAACAGCCGACCAGTCGCGGAACGGAATGCCGTACACGCGCAGACGGGCGACACCGCCGTCCGGGTAGATGTTGAAGCGCAAGTGGCTGAACGCTTGGTCGTTGCTGATTTCGTGGTAGTGGTGGCTGTTGCCTTGCAGCTCGACGGCCGACAGCACTTCAGTCCACTGGGTGTTTTCGTCCGGCTCGCCCGAGGCCAGGAAGCACGCTTCCAGCGAGGCCGATGGCGGGAAGTTGCCGGTGAAGAATGAGGTGTCGATGTCCACGCCTTTGATCGAGCCCGGTACGCCCAGACGGATCACCGCGCTGTCGTAGCCTTCAAAGCGCTTGCGACGCGATTCCCAGCCGTCCATCCACTTGCCGTTGTCGTCGAACACACCCTCCTTCCACACGGCCGGGGTCGGCTGAAACAGACGATTGGCGTCTGCGAACCAGTCATCGGTGACCGAGATGATTTTGGTGCCCAGACGGGCATCGGCCAGGTTGACGAACTTCTCGAAAGGTACGGCGTAAGCTTTCATTCTTCTTGTCTGCCTTTAATAAGTTGGCTGGGGATGCTTGCGAGGCCCTGGGCATTCTCCGCGTCTGACATGCTCGGGCCAGGCTTGCTAAAGAGTCAGTAAACGGAACAGGGCGATCTTGTTGATCTCCGCCAGCGCGCATTTGAATTCGGTGTCGACCGAGTTGTGAATGCGCGTTTCGAACGCCGCGAGGATCTGATGCCGGTTGCTGCCTTTTACCGCCATGATGAAGGGAAACTTGAACTTGGCCTTGTAGGCGTCGTTCAGCTCGGTGAAGCGCTGGAACTCTTCGGCCGTGCATTGGTGAATACCGGCGCCAGCCTGTTCATTGGTGCTGGCTTCGGTCAATTGGCCCTGGACGGCGGCTTTGCCGGCCAGGTCCGGGTGAGCGTTGATCAGTGCCAGTTGACTGGTGTGATCGGCGCTCAACAGGATGTCGCTCATGCGCTGGTGCAGGGTTTCGATCTCGTCGATCGAAGCGTCCGCGCCCAGGTCGTAGGCCTTCTCGGCCACCCATGGCGAATGTTCGTAGATGTCGGCGAAGGCTTTGACGAAGGCGTCGCGGCTCAGGGTCGACGGTTGCAGGGTTTGAAAGCGGCTCATTTGGCGGCCCCTTGGTACGGGTGGGTTGCGTGCCAGTGGCGTGCGATGTCGACGCGACGGCTGAACCACACCTGTTCATGACTTTTAGCGTATTCGATGAAGCGCTTGAGCGAGGCCAGACGCGCCGGACGGCCGATCAGGCGGCAGTGCAGACCGATCGAAAGCATCTTCGGCGCTTCGGCGCCCTCGGCGTAGAGCACGTCGAATGCGTCTTTGAGGTATTCGAAGAAGTCGTCGCCCTTGTTGAAACCCTGAACTTGCGTGAAGCGCATGTCGTTGGTGTCGAGGGTGTACGGGATCACCAGGTGCGGCTTGCCGGTCGGGTTGTTCGGTTCCCAGTAGGGCAGGTCGTCGTCGTAGGTGTCACAGTCGTAGAGGAAACCACCTTCTTCCATCACCAGGCGACGGGTGTTCGGGCCAGTGCGGCCGGTGTACCAGCCCAGTGGGCGCTCGCCGGTGAGTTCGGTGAGGATGCGGATCGCTTCGAGCATGTGCTCGCGCTCCTGCGCCTCATCCATGTACTGGTAGTCGATCCAGCGGTAGCCGTGGCTGCAGATTTCGTGACCGGCTTCGACCATCGCGCGGATCACGTCCGGGTGGCGCTGGGCGGCCATGGCCACGGCGAAGATGGTCAGTGGAATGTCGAATTCCTTGAACAGTTTCAGGATCCGCCAGACGCCGGCGCGGCTGCCATACTCGTAAAGCGATTCCATGCTCATGTTGCGCGCGCCTTGCAGCGGCTGGGCAGCGACCATTTCCGAGAGGAAGGCTTCAGATTCTTTGTCGCCGTGAAGGATGTTGCGTTCGCCGCCTTCTTCGTAATTGAGCACGAACGACAGGGCGATGCGGGCATTGCCCGGCCAGTGTGGGTGAGGAGGGTTACTGCCGTAACCGATCAGGTCGCGTGGGTAGTCAGCGCTCACTGCAGTCTTCCTTCTTGTTCGTTGACAGGTTTGTGTAACGGCATGCACAGGCTGGCGTCACAGCGATGGGCTGATTGTATACAACTTTATTCTCAATTTGTAAGCCTGAATTTTCGCATTTTTAACCGACTGTCATCTTTTGCTGCTAATGGCGTAAACCTGCAAGAAACCTGCCTGATCAGTCAGCTAATGGCTGTGAGGTTCAATAGCCAGGCGCTTTAGGCGCAGATCCGCGGTAAACGCCCGAATGGCGGGGGTGATGCGAAAAATGTCGTTTTTATTGTGTACAATTTTTTTTAAAAGTGTCTTAATTAGTCGCTCGCCGCAACGTTTCGTGCTCCGAATCGGTGCGGTCTCCTTTTTACCTGACTTCGGGAGGCGCAAAGTCTGACTGCTCTTTGCGGCCAGGCGCGCAGAATCAATGGGACGTTTGACAACACACGTTTTGGACGCTGCACACGGTTGCCCGGGCAGCTCGATCAAGGTCGAGCTGTACCGCGTCGAAGGTTCGCACCTGGAATTGGTCGCCAGTGCGATAACCAACAGCGATGGCCGGGTCGATGCGCCGCTGCTGCAAGGCGATGACTACCGCACCGGGGTCTATCAGGTGCAGTTCCACGCTGGCGATTACTACCGCGCCCGTGGCGTTCAGTTGCCGGAACTGGCGTTCCTCGACGTGGTGGTGCTGCGTTTCGGCATCTCCGCCGAACAGGATCACTACCACGTGCCACTGCTGATTTCGCCTTACAGCTATTCCACCTATCGGGGCAGCTGACCCCCAAGCAGCTGCCCCCACCGGGAAGCGACTGCGCATATAGCTTCTTTGGTCTTTCGCCCGCTCACACTGCGGGCTTTTTTTCGCCTGGAGGAAAGTGTCGCCTGTTCTGACGCCTTCGCGAGCAAGCCCGCTCCCACGAGGGAATGCATTCCAAATGTGGGAGCGGGCTTGCTCGCGAAGCTTTGGTTGTTAGCGGCTCAACAGGGAAGCAGCCCCGGCACCACTGAACAACCCGGCACTTACCCGATTGAACCAGCTCTGTCCCTTGCCGCTACGCAGATACCGCGCCGCACCATGCGCGCCCAGCCCGTAAGCCAGTTTGCAGCACAGATCCAGCACCACCCACGTCGCAATCATGATCAGCAATTGCGGCAGGAACGGCTGTTGTGCGCTGAGGAACTGCGGCAGAAACGCGGCGAAGAATAGAATGTCTTTCGGATTGCTCGCGCCCAAGACAAACGCACGCCCGAACAGTGTGCGAAAGCGTGGCACTGGAGCGGCTTGTGGTACTTCGGCACCGACCGCTGGCTGACGCGATTGCTGCCAGCTCTGCCAGGCGAGATAGAACAGGTACAGCGCGCCGACGATCTTCAGGGCGCTGAACAGTTGTTCCGAGGCCAGCAGCAGGGCGCCGAGCCCCAGCGCCGAAGCACTGAGCAGGCAGATCGAGGCGATCACGCCGCCGAGAAATGCCGGGTAAGAGCGGCGCAAGCCGTAGTTCAGACTGTTGCTGATCATCAACAACGACAGCGGCCCCGGAATCAGGATCACCACCAATGCAGCGCCGCTGAACAGCAACCAGGTTTCCAGACTCATCACTTTGCTCCTTTTTTTGTTGTACTCAAGAATGTGCAAAAGCCCCACCCGCGAGGGTGAGGCTGGTTTGACGCTTGAACCGCGTGTCGCTTACAAGAAGATGAACTTGGCGATGAAGATCGCGCAGAGCACCCACAGGCTGACGGAAATTTCCTTGTACTTGCCAGTGCCGGCCTTCAGCGCCACGTAGGTGATGAAGCCCAGCGCAATGCCATCGGCGACCGAGAAGGTCAGCGGCATCATGATCGCGGTGACAATCGCCGGGATGGCGTCAGTGGCCTCATCCCATTCGATGTGCGCCATGCCGCCCATCATCAGCATCGCGACATAAATCAGCGCACCGGCGGTGGCGTAAGCCGGAATCATGCCGGCCAGTGGCGCGAAAAACATCGCGGCTATAAATAGCACACCCACGGTGACTGCGGTAAGACCAGTCCGACCACCAGCCGCTACGCCAGCGGCACTTTCCACATAGCTGGTGACGGGCGGAACGCCGACCACCGCGCCGAAGACGCTGGAGGCGCTGTCGGCTTTCATCGCGCGGGAGAGGTTTTCGATACGCCCGTCAGCGTTGACCAGATTCGCGCGCTGAGCCACGCCCATCAGGGTGCCGGCGGTGTCGAACATGTGTACGAAGAGGAAGGCCAGGACCACGCTGATCATGCTGACGTTGAACACACCGGCGATGTTCATGGCCATGAACGTAGGCGCCAGGCTCGGCGGGGTCGACATGATGCCCGAGTAGTGCACGATGCCCAGGCCCCAACCGGCGAGGGTCACGGTGATGATGCTGATGAGGATCGCGCCGAACACCTTGTGGTAGCTGAGGATCGCGATCATCAGGAAGCAGATCGCGGCGAGCAGCGGGCCGGGCTCGCGCAGGGAGCCGAGTTTGATCAGCGTGGCCGGGCTGTCGACGACGATACCGGCGGTCTTCAGGCCGATCAGCCCGAGGAACAGACCGACACCGGCGCCCATCGCAAAGCGCAGGCTGACCGGGATGCTGTTGAGCAGCCATTCGCGAATGCGCGAGAAGGTCAGGATCATGAACAGCACGCCGGAGACGAATACCGCACCGAGCGCGGTCTCCCAGTTGTAGCCCATGGTGCCGACCACGGTGTAAGTGAAGAATGCGTTGAGGCCCATGCCCGGCGCCAGGCCCACCGGCCAGTTGGCGTACAGACCCATCAGCAGGCAGCCGAGCGCGGCGGCGATGCAGGTGGCGACGAAGGCTGCACCGTGATCGATACCGGCATCGGCCATGATGTTCGGGTTGACGAAGATGATGTAGGCCATGGTGATGAAGGTTGTCAGACCGGCAATCAGCTCGGTCTTCACCGTGGTGCCATGCAAGCTGAGTTTGAAGATACGCTCCAGCACGCCTGTGCGTAAGGGCGGCGAGAGTTCCAGCGTCGATGCTTCGGATTTGCGGCTTTCCACAGCGAGTACTCCTCAAGAGTTTTATTGTTATTTCCAGGGCCGGACCCATGAGGGGTGGCAGCAGCCCTTTGAGGCATACGCGAATTTGTTGACCATGCGGTCAGGAACTCGCACGCAGTGGATTATGCTTTTGTGTACAAATAAAGCAAATATTGTTTTTGGTTTTGTTTACGAAAGGTCAGGCGATAGGGATATATCGTTTGTTCTGGCCCCTTCGGGAGCAAGCCCCCTCCCACAGTGGTTCTCCAGTGGACCTGAATCATGGGTAACCAGCAGGACCCTGTGGGAGGGGGCTTGCTCCCGAAGAGGCCAGCCCAGTCAATCGAGAGGTGACTGAGTGTTCCCAAGCGCCATATTCACCGCCAGCCAGCCATTCACCGCCGCCTCCCCAGCCTCGGCAAACACCCGCTCGAGCAACTTCACCTGCTCACGGCGCAACGCCTGCTCGAACTTCGCACCTTCCACGGTCAATTCCAGCAGACGCTTACGCTTGTCCGCCGCCGACGCCACGCTGTCCACCAGGTGCATTTCCTGCAGTTGGCGCAACGGCATGTTCAGCGCCTGTTTGCTTACGCCGAGCAATCCCAGCAACTCCTTCACACTCAAATTCGGATAACGCGCGATGAAAAACACAATCCGCTGATGCACCCGGGACAGACCGCGGCGCTCCAGCATTTCATCGGCCTTGGCGGTGAACGCCTGATAGCCGAAGAAAAACGCTTCCATCGCCTGTTGCTGGCTGGCGGGGCTTTTAAGGTCAAGCATGTTGACGTACTCGCTCAAGCTGTCGTAGTTTCGGTCAAGCAGTTTGACTCAAATCTCTCCAGCCTCGCTACCGGTGACTCCCATGGCTTTTTCCGAACGTGTCTCGCGCCTTAAAAGTTCTCTGATCCGTGAAATCCTCGCCGCCGCCCAGCGCCCGGAGGTGATGTCGTTCGCCGGTGGCCTGCCCGCCGAAGCCATGCTGCCGAAAGTCGAATGGTCCGAGATGCCGCTGGCGCTGGGTCAGTACGGCATGAGCGAGGGCGAACCGGCGTTGCGTGAAGCGCTGGCGGCGGAGGCGAGGGCGCTGGGCCTGGCGTGCGAGGCGAGTCAGGTGCTGGTGGTCAGCGGTTCCCAGCAGACCCTCGATCTGGCGGCCAAGTTGTACATCGACAAAGGCACCGAAATTCTTCTGGAGGCGCCGACCTACCTGGCCGCGCTACAGATCTTCCAGCTGTTCGGCGCCGAATGCCTGACCGTGCCGCAAGAATCCGATGGCCCCAATCTGGCTCAACTGCGCAGTCGACTTGAGCAACATCGCCCGGCGTTCATCTACCTGATCCCGACGTTCCAGAACCCCTCCGCCGTGCGCTACAGCGAAGCCAAGCGCGCCGCCGTCGCCGCGTTGCTGGATGAATTCGGCGTGACCCTGATCGAAGACGAGCCGTACCGCGAACTGACGTTCGACGGCGGCAGCGCCAAACCGATTGCCGGGCGCCTGCAGAAAGCCAGTTGGATCTACACCGGCACCGTGTCGAAAACCTTGCTGCCGGGTTTGCGCGTCGGCTACCTGATCGCCAGCCCGGACCTGTTCCCGCATTTGCTCAAGCTCAAACAGTCGGCGGATCTGCACACCAACCGCATCGGCCAGTGGCAGGCGCTGCAATGGATTGGTAGTGAAAAATATCAGCAGCACCTGAGCGAGTTGCGCGGTTTTTACCGGCAGCGCCGGGATGCTTTCCAGTCTGCGCTGGAAACGCATTTCTCTGATCTGGCGCACTGGAACATGCCGCAGGGCGGGCTGTTTTTCTGGCTGACGCTAAAGCAACCGCTGGATACGCGAACGCTGCTCAACGCCGCGCTGGCCAATGACGTGGCGTTCATGCCGGGCGAGCCGTTTTTTCCCGATCCGGATAAAAACCTTGGGCATCTGCGTTTGAATTTCAGCCACATTGATCCGGCGCGACTGGATGAAGGGCTTAAGCGATTGGCGACGGTGGTGAGGCAGGCGCAGATAGATAAAGCGGCCTGAAAAACGAATAAACCGGCTCTAGGGCCGGTTTATTTTTGTCTGGGATTTGCGTTGGCTGGGAGGGCCTCTTCGCGAGCAAGCCCGCTCCCACAATGGGCTGTGGCGTTCACAAAACCTGTGGGAGCGGGCTTGCTCGCGAAGGCGTCAGTGAAAGCACTCAATCAATATCAGACTGCAGCAAACCGCTTATCCAGATAATCAATGATTACCTTGGACTCATACATCCAGGTCGTCTGCCCATTCTCCTCAATGCGCAGGCACGGCACCTTGATCTTGCCACCCTGTTCCAGCAGCGTTTGGCGGTCATGCTCGTTGTTCTTCGCGTCCTTGAGCGCCACCGGCACGTTCAGGCGACGCAGGGTGCGGCGGGTTTTCACGCAGAACGGGCAGGCGTGGAACTGGTACAGCGTCAGGTCTTTGGCGGCCGAGTTGACCTGCGCCTGAACTTCGGCCGGACGCTGTTTCTTGCCCGGGCGGGTAATGAAGTCGATGAAGATGATCAGTTGGCCGAGGCCGACACGAAGCGCTTTGACGAACACGTTGAAAGCCTCACGGTGCAAAGAGAGAAGGGCGCGCAGCTTACCCGATTTTTTGCGGGCGAAAAAAAACCGGCGATGAATGCCGGTTTTCTTCGTACCGCGAATTACTTGATCAGGCTGAGAAATTCGCTGCGCGTCGCCGCGTTTTCGCGGAACTCACCGAGCATCACCGAAGTGATCATCGACGAATTCTGTTTCTCGACACCGCGCATCATCATGCACATGTGCTTGGCCTCGATCACCACGGCCACGCCCAGCGCGCCGGTGACTTGCTGCACCGCATCGGCGATCTGGCGGCTGAGGTTTTCCTGGATCTGCAGGCGGCGGGCGTACATGTCGACGATCCGCGCGACCTTCGACAGGCCCAGCACCTTGCCGCTCGGGATATACGCAACGTGCGCCTTGCCGATGAACGGCAGCAGGTGGTGTTCGCACAACGAGTACAGCTCGATGTCCTTGACCAGCACCATTTCGCTGTTGTCGGAGCTGAACAGGGCACCGTTGGTGACCTCTTCGAGCGTCTGTTCATAACCGCGGCAGAGGTACTGCATGGCTTTGGCGGCACGCTTTGGCGTGTCGAGCAGGCCCTCGCGGGACACGTCCTCGCCCAGTTGGCCGAGAATCGCGGTGTAATTCTGTTCCAGGGACATGAAACTACCTGTGGGGATTTTCGCAAAGGGCAAGGGTACGGTGGCGGACACGACCCTGCAAGTTCGGTGTAACGCGATTATTCGTCGCGGCCTTCCATCATGGTGCGTTTGAGCATCACGTACACCGCACCGGCACCGCCATGTTTCGCCTGGCACGAGGTGAAACCGAGCACCTGCGGATGCTGGCGCAGCCAGGTGTTGACGTG
This sequence comes from Pseudomonas sp. MWU16-30322, assembly GCF_020515535.1. NCBI lineage: Bacteria > Pseudomonadati > Pseudomonadota > Gammaproteobacteria > Pseudomonadales > Pseudomonadaceae > Pseudomonas > Pseudomonas sp. MWU16-30322. The sequence continues at coordinate 198,008 of NZ_JAIWYL010000005.1, read as the reverse complement.
GCTTTTGATCATCGGCCGCTTGCCGTCCAGGCGCACCGCCTTGCCGTGGGTGACGCGCACGCAGCGGATTTCGAATTTGGTCGCTTCGGCGAGAAAGGCCCAGAGGGTTTCCCGGGCTTTTTCCACATTCATGCCGTGCAGGTCGAGGCTGCCTTCGAACGCGATCTGGCCGATCTTGAGCTTGCGCATCTGGCTTTCCTGCACCCCGTCGCGGGCCCACATCAACTCGTCTTCGGGGCCGACGTCGATCACGAACTGATCGGACAGGCCATCCACGGTGGTGGTTTCGGTGCGCACGGTGGCGGACTGGCGCAGCTTGGCGATCCGGGCGCGGTCAGCCTTGGGTTTGCCGGTGTCGGCGCGGTCGTGCTTGATCGGCTTGACGCCTTGGATCGCACTTTTGAACAGGGAAAAATCGTCGTCTTGCATGTCAGCCTCCGCGAAGGGCGGCCAGTTTACCCAAGTCGAAACAAAACGGCCCGGCAAAAAGCCAGGCCATCACCTCAGTCGTGTTTTTTCATCAGGTGCGGGGACATGTTCAGTTCCCGCGATTGCCGGGCGCGACGCCGGCATCGACGCCACAGCGCCACGCCGAAGTACAGGAACAACAAACCGACCGCCAGAATGATCGCCGAACCCGTCGGCGTGGCATTCAAGTCGCCGAGCGCCGGCGGGCGCCCCAGCAGGCTGGCGGCTCCGGCCATCGCCAGCAACACACCGAACGTCGCCAGAATGGCGGCGATCGCTGCGCCGAATCGAAAACGCCAGTTGCTTTGGCCTTTGGGCCGCAAGCGGCGTGCGTCAAATCCATCGGATAACTTCATTCCGACCTTCCTCAATGGGTATCGGCCCTTCGACCGGGAGTTGACCGGGTTGTTCCTGAGGCTAAGGCAATTGAAGCAAATGCGAGGCTTTTGCGGATGAGCGGCGCGGTGAGCCGCTCATCAGAGCAGATCAGATCAGATCTTGAGTCAGGGCGAGGGTGGCGAAGTTGTCGGCCATGATCGCCATTTCCGCTTCCTGCACCACGGCGGCGCTGAGCACGCGGCCCTTGAACGGCAGGTCACGGGTGGCGCAGGCGTCTTCGACCAGGGTGCAACGGAAGCCCAGGTTCTTCGCCGCGCGCACGGTGGTGCTGACGCTGGAATGGCTCATGAAGCCGCAGACGATCAGGTCCAGCGAGCCGAGGTTTTGCAGGCGATCAAGCAGTTCGGTGCCATGGAACGCGCTCGGCAGCAGTTTGCCGATGATGGTTTCATCACCCTGTGGCTCAAGGCCGGGGATGAACTCGCCACGTTCGCCTTGCGGGTCGAACAGGCCACCGACGGTGCCGAGATGACGCACGTGCACGATCGGCCGACCGGCTGCACGGGCCGCGGCGACCAGTTGTTTGATGTTCGCGACGGCCGCGTCCATGCCGCTCAGGGCCAGCGGGCCACTGAGGTACTCTTTCTGGGCATCGATGATGACCACGGTGGCATGGCTCAGGGTGGCCGCTGCGTAACCGCGGCCGCTGAGTTGAAACATCGTTTTTGGAACGGACATTCGGGGCTCCTTGGGGTGGGGCTTTTGCGGCATTGTCCTCTGGCTGAGCGGTTCTGTGAACCGCTACCATCGTAGGCGCCGTCGTTACTGGCCTGCAGCCTTGTCAAGTTACACGTTCTGTTCAATAGCTGATGCAAAAATCAGAAAAGTCCTACTGTTGCTCCGCTGATTTTCCTGCGTCGTCGGCGGGCGTTTTGGCTGGTAGAATCGTCAGTCGTTTTTTCTGGAGTTCTGCCCCGTGATCACTTCCCGACTTCGTACCCTGCGCGACCACATCCGTTGGGCCGTCAGCCGCTTCCATGGGGAGGATCTGTTTTTCGGTCATGGCACCGACAACGCCTGGGATGAAGCCCGGCAACTGGTGCTCGGTGCCCTGCACCTGCCGTGGGAAATTGCCGACAGCTACCTCGATTGTGCGCTGGAAGACGACGAACTGGTCAACCTGCAACGCCTGCTCAAGCGCCGCATTGAAGAGCGCATCCCGACGGCGTACCTGCTGGGCGAGGCGTGGTTCTGCGGCATGTCGTTCATCGTCGATGAGCGCGTGCTGATCCCGCGTTCACCGATCGGCGAACTGATCGAAAACCGCTTTGCACCGTGGATCGGCGACGAGCCTGCGCGGATTCTCGACCTGTGCACCGGCTCCGGTTGCATCGGCATCGCCTGCGCCTACGAATTCCAGAACGCCGAAGTGGTGCTGGCGGATCTGTCGTTCGAAGCGCTGGAAGTGGCCAATCAGAACATCGAGCGTCATGGCGTCGATGAGCGCGTTTATACCGTGCAGGGCGATGGTTTCGATGGTTTGCCGGGGCAGCGTTTTGACCTGATCGTGTCGAACCCGCCGTACGTTGACGCGGAAGATTTCGCCGACATGCCGGATGAATACCAGCACGAACCGGAGCTGGGCCTGGCCTGCGGTGATGACGGTCTGAACCTGGTACGGCGGATGCTCGCCGAAGCGGCGGATCACCTGACCGAGAAGGGCTTGTTGATTGTCGAAGTGGGCAACAGCCAGGTGCACGTCGAAGCGCTGTACCCGGAAGTCGACTTCGCCTGGCTCGAATTCGAGCGCGGCGGGCATGGCGTGTTCATGCTGACGGCGGAGCAGTGCCGCGAGCATCAGGCGCTGTTCGCTTCCCGCGTTTGACCTGACTGACTTCTGTGGCGAGGGAGCTTGCTCCCGCTGGTCTGCGAAGCAGACCCAAAATATGCAATGACGGTGCACCAGACATACCGCATGCGCATGTTTTACGACTGCTTCGCAGCCGAGCGGGAGCAAGCTCCCTCGCCACAGGTCATCGCTGATTTCAGCGGTGCGTAGCAATCCAGATCAGCAACCCCGCCTGAAACACCGCAAACGCCACCAGACAGGTAATGGTGAAGCGCAACCCGGCGTCTTCACGCTTGAACTTGCTGACTTTGTCTTCCTGCTTCTTCAGCTTCACTTCCTGCTCGGCCAGGTTCTGCTCGGCCTGTTGCAGCATCTGCGCCGCTTCAAGAATCTCGACGATCTGCAGCTTTTCGCTGTTCCAGTCGCCCAGCAAGTCACCGACTTGCACCTCTTTGACGCTGCCCTTCAGATGCTGGGCATCGGCGTACACCACATCAAAACCATGCACGCGCAAGAAGTGATCGCGACGCAGGCGGGTGTCTTCGTTCAGCGCGTCCTTGTTGTTCAAGTCCATGCCGTCGACGGTGTAGGCGGGCCAGCGTTTTTTCGCCCAGTTGATGCCTTGCGCGGCCATGAAACGACCGATGCCACGGTTCAGCGGTTCGATCTGCAAGCCGCTGTCCGGGCCGAAATGCACACGTTTGCTGGTGTGATTGACCCACACGTCGAGCTGGTTCTGCTCCTTGCGCACGCGTTGGCCGGGCAGTTTGATCGCCATGCGCATCAGGCTGTGTTCTTTGCTGTTGCGCTCGGCATAGCCGAACTCGACAAAGCGCAGCGGCCGGCCACCGGTGTTGCGGTCGGTCTGCAGCGGGGCCAGGCGGAGCATCTTGTGGTGCTCGACGCTGACGTCCGCCCATGGCAGCTCGACCGCTGGCGGTGCGTCTTTTTCAGCGGTGGTGTCGGGTGAAGTCGGGGTATCAGTCATAACGGCGAGATCCTGTCCAAGCCCTGCTTGTCGCCAGCCGGTACGCTGGCGACAAAGGCTTATCGGCCGTTTTTTCCAGGACTGGAGGGCAAAAAGCCCTTAACGGGTGCGAAGTCCGTCAATAAATTCGATGAGTTTGCCGCCCAGCTCCGCTGCCAGTGGCAAATTCGGGTCCTTGTACGAGGCCAATTGCCGCTTCACGTCGGCGGGAACGATGCGCATGACATGGTTCATGCCTTCGATCACCACCAGTTGGGCCTCGGGTCTGGCGGTTTTCAGTGCCTGCGCATCGCCTACGCCGACCTGCATATCGTGGGTGCCATGAATGATCAGCGCCGGCATTTTCAGTTGCGCGAAGGCCTTGGCCGGATCCTGGCGAAACAGGGAAATCAGGTAAGGCTGCACACTCGGACGGAAAATCGCTTGAAGCGGCGCCGGCACGTTGTCGTCGGTGTGGCCGGCCTTGAGGCTGTCGAGAATTTCATTGCTGCGCAGCATCAACGGCGGTGGCAGGCTGCGCGCCAGTTGCTCGCGGATCACCTGATCCACCGGGCGGGCGCTGCCGGACAGCGAAATCAGCGCGGCGGCGTCGGCACGGGGGGCGGCGAGGGTGGCAATCAGTGCGCCTTCGCTGTGTCCGAGCAGAATCAACGGGCCGAAACGCGGATCGCTTTTCAGCTTCTGGCTCCAGGCCACCGCATCGTTGACGTAGGCTTCCACCGACAGATTGCGCTCGTCGGGCGTGGCCGCCAGGCTTGCGGCCACCCCGCGCTTGTCGTAGCGCACGCTGGCGATGTTGTGTTTGGCCAGCACCCAGGCCAGCCGCTTGAGGCTGTCATTGCGCCCGCCATCGGGATTGTTGCCGTCACGATCCGTCGGACCGGAACCCGCAAGGATCAGGACAACCGGCACCGGGTTGTCGGATTTTGGCAGCAGCAGCGAGCCGAAAAGTTCTCCGCTGCCGGTCTCCAGAGAGATCGGTCTTTGCAGGACAGTCGCGTGGGCAAAACCGGTAAACAGGGTAAGACTCAAGATCAGAACTCGCAGCATCATCACGCCATCATTCGCCAAGGTGCGGGTTGGACTCACCAACACCACTAAGGTTCGAGGATGAACTAGTCGGTTAGCCTGCGTATACTGGCGCGCATCACGAATTTGGGTTTGATTTCACGGAGCGTCCTGCATGTCCGGCAATACCTACGGCAAGTTGTTCACTGTCACCACCGCTGGCGAAAGCCATGGTCCGGCGTTGGTCGCCATTGTCGACGGCTGCCCGCCGGGCCTGGAGATCTCCCTTGAAGACCTGCAGCGCGACCTCGATCGCCGCAAGCCGGGCACCAGCCGCCACACCACCCAGCGCCAGGAAGCCGACGAAGTCGAAATCCTTTCCGGCGTGTTCGAGGGGCGCACCACCGGTTGCTCGATTGGTCTGCTGATCCGCAACACCGACCAGAAGTCCAAGGACTACTCGGCGATCAAAGATCTGTTCCGCCCGGCACACGCCGACTACACCTACCACCACAAATACGGTGAGCGCGATTACCGCGGCGGCGGTCGCAGCTCGGCGCGGGAAACCGCGATGCGCGTGGCGGCCGGGGCGATTGCGAAGAAATTCCTCGCCACCCAGGGCATCGTCATCCGTGGCTACATGAGCCAGCTCGGCCCGATCGAAATCCCGTTCAAGACCTGGGACTCGGTGGAAGAGAACGCCTTCTTCAGCCCGGATCCGGACAAGGTTCCGGAGCTGGAAGCCTACATGGACCAGTTGCGCCGCGATCAGGACTCGGTCGGGGCGAAGATCACGGTGGTCGCCGAAGGCGTGATGCCGGGTCTCGGCGAGCCGATTTTCGACCGCCTCGATGCCGAACTGGCCCATGCGCTGATGAGCATCAACGCAGTGAAAGGTGTGGAAATCGGCGCCGGTTTCGCCTGCGTCGCCCAGCGCGGCACCGAGCATCGCGATGAACTGACCCCGGAAGGTTTCCTCAGCAACAACGCTGGCGGCATCCTCGGCGGCATCTCGTCCGGTCAGCCGATCGTCGCGCATCTGGCGTTGAAACCGACGTCGAGCATCACCACTCCGGGCCGTTCGATCGACATCCACGGCAATCCGGTCGACGTGATCACCAAGGGCCGTCACGACCCGTGCGTCGGCATCCGTGCTACGCCGATCGCCGAAGCGATGATGGCCATCGTGCTGATGGACCACTTGCTGCGTCATCGTGGGCAAAACGCCGACGTGCGCGTCAGCACCCCGGTACTGGGTCAGCTTTGATGGTTGATCGCCAAGCCGTCGCGGTCTGAGCGTGGCGGCGCTCCCGTACTGGCGGCTGTCCAGTTTCTATCTGTTCTATTTCGCCTTGCTTGGTTCGACAGCGCCGTTTCTGGCGCTGTACTTCGATCACCTCGGCTTCAGCCCTGCGCGGATCGGCGAACTGGTGGCGATTCCGATGCTGATGCGCTGCGTGGCGCCGAACATCTGGGGCTGGCTCGGCGACTACACCGGCAAGCGCCTGGCCATCGTGCGCTTCGGCGCGGTGTGCACGTTGCTGACGTTCTCGCTGATTTTCGTCAGCAAAACCTACGCCTGGCTGGCGATGGTCATGGCCCTGCACGCGTTTTTCTGGCACGCGGTGCTGCCGCAGTTCGAAGTCATCACCCTCGCGCACTTGCAGGGGCAGACCTCGCGCTACAGCCAGATTCGCCTGTGGGGCTCGATCGGTTTCATAATCACCGTGGTCGCGCTGGGCCGTTTGTTCGAATGGCTGAGCCTCGACATCTACCCGGCGGCGCTGGTGCTGATCATGGCCGGCATCGTCCTCAGCAGCTTGTGGGTGCCGAATGCGCAACCACCGCAAGGTAACCGGCCGAGCGGGGAAGGGTTCCTTAAGCAGCTGCGCAGCCCCGGTGTGCTGGCGTTTTACGCCTGCGTCGCGCTGATGCAGATGAGCCACGGCCCGTATTACACCTTTCTGACCTTGCACCTTGAACGCCTCGGTTACAGCCGTGGCGTGATCGGCATGCTCTGGGCCGTGGGCGTGGTCGCCGAAGTGCTGATGTTCATGGCGATGAGCCGGATTCTCGCGCGGTTTTCATTGCGCCGCGTGCTGATGGCGAGTTTTCTGCTGGCGGCGTTGCGCTGGTTACTGCTAGGTTCGTTCGCCGAATTCCTTTGGGTGCTGTTGTTCGCCCAGGTGCTGCACGCGGCGACCTTCGGCAGCTTTCATGCCGCTGCCATCGCGTTCGTGCAACGTAGCTTCGGTGCGCGTCAGCAAGGTCAGGGCCAGGCGCTATATGCGGCGCTGGCCGGCACCGGTGGCGCGCTGGGTGCGTTGTATTCCGGTTACAGCTGGAACGCCCTCGGCGCGACATTGACCTTTAGTATTGCCAGTCTCGCGGCGCTCGCTGCTGCCGTTATCATTGCCACACGTATGCAAGAGGACAGGCCATGAGCCTTACGCGTGAACAGCTCGCCCAGCAGATCGTCGACGCCGGGCGTTTTCTTTATGGTCGCGGCTGGTCGCCGGCCACCAGCAGCAATTACTCGACGCGTCTGTCGCCGAGCGAAGCGCTGCTGACCGTGTCCGGCAAGCACAAGGGCCAGTTGGGCCTGGACGACGTGCTCGCCACCGATTTGTCCGGCAACAGCCTGGAACCGGGCAAAAAGCCCTCCGCCGAAACCCTGCTGCACACTCAGCTGTATAGCTGGCGCGCGGAGATCGGCGCGGTGCTGCACACCCATTCGGTGAATGCCACGGTGCTGTCGCGCCTGACGCCGGAAGACTTCATCGAGTTCGAAGACTACGAGCTGCAAAAAGCCTTCAGCGGCATCTCCACCCACGAATCCCGGGTGCGCGTGCCGATTTTCGACAACGATCAGGACATTGCGCGCCTCGCCGCCAAGGTGCAGCCTTGGCTCGACGCCCATCCCGATTGCGTCGGTTACCTGATTCGCGGCCACGGCCTCTACACCTGGGGTGCGCAGATGAGCGATGCCCTGCGGCAGATCGAGGCCTTTGAATTCCTGTTTGAATGCGAGTTGAAAACCCGCAGCGTCATGAACCGCCAAGGCTGACTTCACCAGAAGCCGCCCATTCGCCTGATGAAATGCACTGCCCGACCGGTCTGCAAGAGCCGGACGGCAAGGCCGATACCGAGGAATTGCCCATGAGCAGCCTGTCCGTCTATCACGTTTCCAGCCCCGAGATTCCGAACAAGGTGCTGACCCATTTCGAAGACATCGCCTCGACGCTCGCCGAGCAGGGCGTACGCTTCGACCGCTGGCAAGCCGCAGCGAAGATCCAGCCCGGCGCGAGCCAGGAAGAAGTGATTAGCGCCTATCAGGAGCAAATCGACAAACTGATGACCGAGCGCGGTTACATCACCGTCGATGTGATCAGCCTCAACAGCGACCACCCGCAAAAAGCCGAACTGCGCGCCAAGTTCCTTGAAGAACACCGCCATGGCGAAGACGAAGTGCGCTTTTTCGTCGCTGGCCGTGGCCTGTTTACCCTGCACATCGACGATTACGTCTACGCGGTGCTGTGCGAGAAGAACGACCTGATCTCGGTGCCCGCCGGCACCAAGCACTGGTTCGACATGGGCGAGCACCCGCACTTCGTGGCGATTCGTCTGTTCAACAACCCCGAAGGCTGGGTCGCGAATTTCACCGGCGAAGACATCGCCGGGCGCTTCCCGCGTCTGGAGGACTGAGCCGATGTCGATCAAAGTCATCCTCACCGATATCGAAGGCACCACCAGCGCGGTGAGTTTCGTCTTCGACGTGCTGTTCCCCTACGCCGCCAAACATCTGCCGGACTTCGTGCGGCAGAACGCCGAGCGCGCCGATGTCGCCGAGCAGATCGCCGCCGTGCGTCGTGACAGCAACGAGCCGCAGGCCGATGTTGAACGGGTGGTGGAAATTCTCCTGAGCTGGATCGCCGAAGACCGCAAGGCCACGCCGCTGAAAGCGCTGCAAGGCATGGTCTGGGAGCAGGGCTATCAGGCCGGGCAGTTGAAAGGCCACGTTTACCCGGATGCTGTTGAAGCGCTCAAGCAATGGCATCAGGCCGGTTATCAACTGTTTGTGTATTCGTCGGGCTCGATCCAGGCGCAGAAGTTGATCTTCGGCTGCTCCGAAGCGGGGGATCTGACGCCGCTGTTCAGCGGGTATTTCGATACCACGTCGGGGCCTAAACGCGAAGAACAGTCCTATCGCAACATTCAACAGGCGATTGGCGTCGAACCGCAGGACATTCTATTCCTGTCCGACATCGTGCAGGAACTCGACGCCGCGCAAGCGGCAGGTCTGCAAACCTGCGGCCTGGCCCGCGAGGGTGGGGAGCTGGAAGGGCATATCACTGTCGACAGCTTCACCGCGATCGAGCCGGAAGCCTTCTAAACACACATAGCTCTAATGTGGGAGCGGGCTTGCTCGCGAATGCGGTGGATCATTCAACATTGATGTCGACTGACACGACGCCTTCGTCGGAACGCCGCCCGGAGCAAGCCCGCTCCCACAATGGGTCAGCCATAAAAAACAGGCCAGGCAGTTAAAACTGCCCGGCCTGTTTTGTTCAAGACTTCGAATCAGTTACAGCGAGTGATACGTCGGCAGTGCAAAACGCTGCTGGCTCTGCAGCATCGCAATCTGCGGCAGTTCGCTGGCTTCTTCAGCTAGGTCACGACGAATCGCGCTGATCGCCCACGACAGTTGGTCGGCGTTGTGCATTTGCTGATATGTCAGGGCGCGCTTGAACACTTTGCCTTCACTGCTGCGCAAGGTCAGCAAAATCCCGCCATCGGGACGTGGCGCAGTGGTGACGTTGAAGTTGGAGAACAGCGAGGTAAATTTTTCTTGGATCAGGCTCATGTCTTTCAGCTCCGTATGCACTTGAATGGCAAGCATGCAAAGGAGATTGCAGTGATTGTGCCAGCACGCTGAAAAAATAAAATCCTTATAAATCAATAGGTTAAAAATCGTGAAATCTGCAATGGTCGTGCAATCTGCATGAATGGCCATCGTGCATCCTGCATTTTGCGGGATCGTCACGGATTAAACGGAACCAAACGGCAAAGGCGCAATCACCGCCGCCAGATGTGACAGGGCGGATACAAAACATTGCAAAAACCGCGTGTACAGGCCGAGAAGCGCTGACGTATTTTCGGACTCGACCTTGCCCACAACGCAGGTAATGCCCACAGCCCGAACAATAAAAAACGGCCAACCAGGCCGACCGGGGAGCTGCCATGAGTCACGCGCCGAGCGACACGATTACCTGGGGCATGATGCTCCGCAAACTGCCGACGATCGCCAAAGCCATCCCAAGGGTGGTCAAAGGCATGAAAGTCGCCAACGTCACGGATCCGACCCAAACGTGTGGCCTCGGCTGGACCTTCGAGCAGGCAACGCTGCGTAACCCCGAAGGCCTGGCGATCTTGCAGGACAGCGTCTTGCTGACCTATGCGCAGGTCAACCAGTGGGCCAACAGGATTGCCCACTATCTGAGCGCGCAGGGGATCGGCAAGGGTGATGTGGTGGCGGTGTTCATCGAGAACCGTCCGGAACTGCTGGTGACCATTCTGGCGCTGGCCAAGGTCGGTGCGGTCAGTGCGCTGCTCAATACTTCGCAGACCCGCGATACGCTGATCCACAGCATAAATCTGGTGGCGCCGGTGGCGGTTGTCCTTGGTGAGGAACTGCAGCCGGCGTTTGCCGCGATCCGCGAGCAAGTGTCGATCCCGGCGCAACGCACCTGGTTTATCGCCGACCGTGACACCTACAGCCAGCCCGGTATTGCCCCCGAGGGCTACGTCAACCTGATCAGCGCCAGCGCCGAAGCGCCCGGTGACAACCCGGCCAGCAGCGGCGAAGTGTTCTTCAACGACCCGTGCTTTTACATCTACACCTCCGGCACCACCGGCCTGCCCAAGGCCGGCGTGTTCAAGCACGGTCGCTGGATGCGCAGCTCGGCCAGCTTCGGCATGATCGCCCTGAACATGACCCCCGACGATGTCGTCTATTGCACCTTGCCGCTGTACCACGCCACTGGGCTCTGTGTGTGCTGGGGCTCGGCGATCAACGGTGCTTCGGGGTTCGCGATCCGCCGCAAGTTCAGCGCCAGCCAGTTCTGGCCTGATGTGCGTCGCTATAACGCGACCACCCTCGGGTATGTCGGCGAATTGTGCCGCTATCTGGTCGATCAACCGGCCAGCGCCGAGGACAGCCGTCACCGGGTGCGCAAGATGATCGGCAACGGTTTGCGCCCCGGCGCCTGGGCCGAGTTCAAGACCCGGTTTGCCGTCGAGCACATCTGTGAGCTGTACGCGGCGAGCGACGGCAATATCGGCTTCAGCAATATCCTCAACTTCGACAACACCATCGGTTTCTCGCTGATGGCCTGGGAGCTGGTGGCGTACGACCACGACAGCGGGCAGGCGCTGCGCAGCGCCGACGGTTTCATGCGCAAGGTCGGCAAAGGCGAGCAGGGCTTGCTGCTCGCGCGGATCGACGAAAAAGCTCCGCTGGATGGCTACACCGATCCGCAGAAAACCGCCAAGGTGGTGCTGCACGACGTGTTCAGCAAGGGCGACCGCTACTTCAATACCGGCGACCTGCTGCGCAATATCGGTTTTGGCCATGCGCAATTCGTCGATCGGCTCGGCGATACCTATCGCTGGAAGGGCGAAAACGTCTCGACCACTGAAGTGGAAAACCTGTTGCTGCAGCATCCGCATATCTCCGAGGCCGTCGCCTACGGCGTGGAAGTGCGCAACACCAACGGTCGCGCCGGGATGGCCGCAATCACGCCCGCCGAATCCCTGGCGACCCTGGATTTCGCCGAATTGCTGGCGTTCGCCCGTCAGCGCATGCCGGCCTATGCGGTGCCGCTGTTTCTGCGGGTGAAGGTGAAAATGGAAACTACCGGGACTTTCAAATACCAAAAGACTCGACTGAAAAACGAAGGCTTCGACCCCGGCCAGACGGGCGATGATCCTGTCTACGCCTGGCTGCCCGGCACCCAGACGTACGTGCAGGTGACGGATCAGGTGTTGGCCGATATTCATCAGGGCAAGTACCGCTATTGAGATTGGCTATGACACGTCTTGAGAAAAAGGGGGTGACAGCCATCGTCGCGCTCGGGAAACTGTCGGCTTTGCGAATAACCGAAAGTGGAGTTGCCAATGTCTGACCAAAGCCGCCAGATGACCCCTGAAGAAGCTGCCGAATTCACCGAGCAGGTTTTCAACAAGGCACGCGACGGTGATGCGCTGATGCTCGATCGGCTGATCAGCGCCGGTTTGCCGGTGAACCTGAAAAACAGCAAGGGCGACACGCTGTTGATGCTCGCCAGCTACTACGGTCACGTCGACGCGGTACAGGTGCTGCTCAAACACAAGGCCGACCCGGAGCTGCGTAACGGCAACGGCCAGAGCCCGATTGCCGGCGCGGCGTTCAAGGGCGATCTGGCCGTGGTCAAGGCGCTGGTGGAAGCGGGCGCCGAGATCGAAGGTTCGTCCTTCGATGGCCGCACCGCGCTGATGATGGCGGCGATGTTCAATCGCGTGGAAATCGTCGATTACCTGATCAGCAAGGGAGCGGATCCGAAGGCCAAGGATGCCAACGGCATCACCGCGCTGGATGCGGCCCGCACCATGGGCGCAGTCGATACCACGGCGCAGCTGGAAAAACTGCTGGCCTGAGGACTGTCGAGACTCTGTGGCGAGGGAGCTTGCTCCCGCTCCAGTGCGCAGCGCTGGCAAAAATGCTGAGCCCACTGTTTTTCGGGCCGCTTCGCAACCCCGCGGGAGCAAGCGCCCTCGCCACAGGTGTCGGATGCGCAACGGAATGCGCTATTCTCCGCGCCCTCGAATTCAACCTTCCACAGGATCCGCCCCCATGAAAGCCGCACTCGTCGAACTCATCAGCAAAATCAGCTCCGGCTGCATGGGCGAGGACGAGATCCTGAATGTGGCCGACGAAGCCGCGCAGGCTTACGCCGATGCCGATGCGTTTCTGGCGGCCAACCCGGACATCAACTACGACGACACCTTCCCGATCCCGCTGGGCGAGTGGGTCGTGGTCGGCAGTCTGCCGGAAACCGTGTTGTTCCAGGCCGACACCTACTTTGACCTGTTCGCGCAGATCGTCGCCTCGTTCGGCCCGGGCGTGGATTTCAACCTCAAGCCCAAACAACTGGCCAAGACCGAAGCGCTGACCGCGCTTAACCGCATCCAGGTGCAGATGAGCAGCCTGAACAAGGAAAACGGCGGTTACACGTTGATGAATTTCAGCCAGTTGCTCGACGACGAGCTGCAAGTGGTGCTGGTCTACGGCAACGACGTGCCTCGGGTGCTGGAACTGTGCGCCGAAGTCGGTATCGCTGCCGCGCCGTCGCTGGAAGCGTTGAAGGTCGCCGTTCACGTTTGAACGCAATAAAAGGGAACCCTGCGCGCGACCGTCTATCCTAAAAGTGCATGCCACTATTCTGGAGCGACACCATGGGTTCCACGTTCAACGGTCTGATTGGTCTGATCATCCTTGCCCTCGACATCTGGGCCATCATCAACGTGCTGAAAAGCGGCGCCGAGACCGGGATGAAAATCCTCTGGGTCCTGCTGATCATCCTCCTGCCGGTGCTGGGCCTGATCATCTGGGCAATTGCCGGGCCGCGGGGCAATGTGCGGATCTAGCCACAACTTTGAATGCACCCCATAACCTGTGGGAGCTGGCTTGCCAGCGATAGCATCGCAGCGGTTTCACTGAGAGACCGCGTCGACTGCATCGCTGGCAAGCCAGCTCCCACAAGGTTATGCGGAATGTCGATGAACAGAGGTTCGACCTGTCATCTTCAGCAACGTAGAATGCGCGCCTTTCCCGGGCAATCGTTTCCACGATTGACGCCCGCGCATTCATCGGAGCACTTGACCATGACCGTCACCAAGACCAGCGAGTACCTGGAAACCCTCTACGAAGGCTACGGCCAGCGTTTTCGCATGGAAAAACTGCTGCACGAAGTGCGCACCGAACACCAGCACCTGGTGATCTTCCAGAACCCGCGCATGGGTCGGGTAATGGCGCTGGACGGCGTGATCCAGACCACCGAAGCCGATGAATTCATCTACCACGAAATGCTCACCCACGTGCCGATCCTCGCCCACGGCACTGCCAAGCGCGTGCTGATCATCGGCGGCGGCGACGGTGGCATGCTGCGCGAAGTGACCAAACACGCGAGCGTCGAGCACATCACCATGGTCGAGATCGACGGCACCGTGGTCGACATGTGCAAGGAATTCCTGCCGAACCACTCCAAGGGCGCCTACGACGACCCACGGCTGAACCTGGTGATCGACGACGGCATGCGTTTCGTCGCCACCACCACGGAAAAATTCGACGTGATCATTTCCGACTCCACCGACCCGATCGGCCCGGGCGAAGTGCTGTTCTCGGAGAACTTCTACCAGGCGTGCCACCGCTGCCTGAACGAAGGCGGGATCCTCGTGACTCAGAACGGCACGCCGTTCATGCAGATCGATGAAGTCAAAACCACTGCCGGCCGCCTGCACAGCCTGTTCCCGGACTGGCACTTCTATCAGGCGGCCGTGCCGACCTACATCGGCGGTTCGATGACTTTCGCCTGGGGCTCGACCAATCCGGCCTACCGCAAGCTGAGCCGTGAAACCCTGCAACAGCGCTTCATCGGCAGCGGCATCGTCACCCGCTACTACAACCCGGAAATCCACATCGGCGCGTTCGCGTTGCCACAGTACGTGCTGCAGGCGATCAACAAGCCAAGCAACGACTGACCAGGCCGATGGATTCCTTGTGGCGAGGGAGCTTGCTCCCGCTTGAGTGCGCAGCACTCACAAAGTCTGCGATCGCAAAATATTTTGGGGCCGCTTCGCAGCCCAGCGGGAGCAAGCTCCCTCGCCACACAATTTTCCAGCCATGAAAATGATGTTTTTTTCATGTTCGTCTGCTGCAATCCTTTTGAACGATCAATCTCGCCAAAAGTCGAGATAGAAGTAAGCCCATTTGCGGGTTTGATCGAGGAGGCACCGATGCAAAAGTGGAAAGTCACTTTCGTGGACGATCATGGTGAAATTGTCGATGAGGTGTTCGAGCGCGCGGAATGCCCCAGCGACGACGAGGCTGCACGCCTGATCAAGGAACGGCTCCTGCCGGTGGCCGCCGAACTGGATATGAATGATCTGGAAGGGCGAACCCCGGATGCAGGTGCGAAAAATCTGAAAGCCCAGAACAGCATCGAAATCCGCAGCATCACTCCAATCTGAAATTCTTCCTGTCACTTGAAGTACCAGGCCTTGGCAGCGCCTCTGTCTTGGGGCTACTCTGCAAGCGAGATCAGCGAAACAATCGCTAAGGTCTGGTCTTGTCAGCTACATGCTTGTTTCCCGCCGGCAACCCTGTTGCCGATGCACTTCGGCCTGTAAGGCCCGGGGCGGGAATACGGAAAGTCTATCCATCTATGCGAGGGGGACGTTTCATGAGCACAGCCTATCAAGAAGACATCAGCAGCAACGTACTGCGCCGCATGAAAGAAGGCGGTTTCGACTTTTCCCGGTTCCATCCCATCGAGTTCTACGCCATTTTCCCGGACGAGGAGCGGGCGCGCAGGGCGGCAGGTAAATTCCGTGGTGAATCCATCAATGCCCAGGTCAGTGCGCGCGACGATGGCGCCTGGTCGCTGGAACTGAGCAAAGTGATGTACGCAACGTATGACGACATTGGCGATTTCGAGCAGGGATTTTCTGCCGTGGTCGAGCCGCTGGGCGGCATCATCGAGGGCTGGGGCGTGAAGCAGGAGGTGCGCAATCGCTATCGTCTTAACTGATTCAGCGCAACTATTGTCGAGCAACGGCTGACCTTTGGGTCGGCCGTTGTCGTTTCCGGCCCTGAGAATGCTCTGGCAAAACCCTGAAACAAGAATCCCGGGCAAAAAAAAGCCACCGGAGAGGGTGGCTAAAAGGGAAGACCGATAAGGAGAGGAAACCGGTCAGGGTTACGGCCTGCGGGGACTGCGCTGGCAGTCCGGATCAGTTGGGCTGAAGCCTTCAACAAGGAAGTTTTCAGCGGATGCGCCGATTATCCGCAGCCCGACCCACGCAGTGAAATCAACTCTGACTATGCTGGTAATAGGCGACAGCACTGCGTCGCAATGAGGCGGGGGCAATCAGCTTGGGGCATTTGTCGCACAGGAATGGTGCGGTGCTTGCGGCGTGATTATCCAAGCGATTGAAATCAAAGCGTTTATGCCGATGGCACGGGCCTTGCGAAGGCCTGTAGGTCCGGGTGACAAGGAGTACGGCATGATCCGCACCTATTTTGATGAAATGTACGATGTCGGCGGCCAGGTCCGCCCGCATTACCGGGAGTTCGCCCGCTGGCTGGCCGACACGCCTGACGAGTTGCTGGCACAACGGCGACGTGAGGCCGATCTGCTGTTCCACCGGGCCGGAATCACCTTCACGCTCTATGGGGACGAGCAGGGCACCGAGCGCCTGATTCCTTTCGACACCATTCCGCGCAGCATTCCCGCCAGCGAGTGGCGGATCGTCGAGCGTGGCTGCATCCAGCGGGTCAAGGCGTTGAACATGTTTCTCGCCGACCTCTATCACGAGCAGCGCATCATCAAGGCCGGGATCATCCCCGCCGAACAGGTGCTGGCCAACGAGCAGTATCAGTTGGCGATGCAGGGCCTGGACCTGCACCGCGACATCTATTCGCACATCTCCGGCGTCGATCTGGTGCGCGATGGCGACGGCACTTATTACGTGCTCGAAGACAACCTGCGTACGCCGAGCGGCGTCAGCTACATGCTCGAAGACCGCAAGATGATGATGCGCCTGTTCCCGGAGCTGTTCGCCGCCCAGCGCATTGCGCCCATCGACCACTACCCGAACCTGTTGCTCGACACGCTGAAGAGCTCCAGCCCGATCGACGACCCGAGCGTGGTGGTGCTGACGCCGGGGCGCTTCAACAGTGCGTTCTTCGAACATGCCTTTCTGGCGCGGGAAATGGGCGTTGAACTGGTGGAGGGCGCCGATCTGTTCGTGCGCGACGACAAGGTCTTCATGCGCACCACCGACGGGCCGAAAGCGGTGGACGTGATCTACCGCCGTCTCGATGACGCGTTCCTCGATCCATTGGCGTTCAATCCCGATTCGATGCTCGGTGTACCGGGACTGTTGTCGTCGTATCGCTCGGGCAACGTGGTGCTGGCCAATGCCATCGGCACCGGGGTTGCGGATGACAAATCGGTGTACCCGTTTGTCACCGAGATGATCCGTTTCTACCTCGACGAAGAACCGGTTCTGAAGAACGTGCCGACCTGGCAGTGCCGCAACCCCTCTGAACTTTCCCACGTACTGGCCAATCTTCCGGATCTGGTCGTCAAGGAAACTCAGGGCTCCGGCGGTTACGGGATGCTGGTGGGGCCGGCGTCGACGACGGCGGAAATCGATGCGTTCCGCGAGCGGATCAAAGCCAAGCCTCACGCGTATATCGCGCAACCAACGCTGTCGCTGTCGACCTGTCCGACCTTTGTCGAAAACGGCATTGCGCCGCGCCATATCGACCTGCGTCCATTTGTGCTGTCGGGCCGCGAAACCCGGGTTGTGCCCGGTGGTTTGACCCGTGTTGCCCTGCGCGAAGGCTCCCTGGTAGTGAACTCCTCTCAGGGTGGCGGAACCAAGGACACCTGGGTGGTCGAGGATTGAAGGAAGCTTGCCATGTTAAGTAGAACTGCCTCGGATCTGTACTGGATGTCGCGTTACCTGGAGCGGGCGGAAAATCTCGCGCGCATGCTCGATGTCAGCTATTCGCTGTCGCTGATGCCGCAGGACGGTCGCGGCGACGGTCTGCACGAACTGGCCATGCCGCTGTTGATCACCGGCACCCTCGACGATTACCTGGAGCGTCACGGCGAACTGCACGCCGAACGCCTGCTGCACTTCTTCGCCCTCGATGCGGCCAACCCCGCGAGCATCTACAGCTGCCTCGGCGCGGCGCGGGCCAGTGCGCATGCGGTGCGTGGACGGATCACCGCGGACATGTGGGAAAACATCAACGCCACCTGGCTGGAGATTCGCGGCATTGCCGAACAGGGCCTCAGCCGCTACGGCATGAGCCGCTTCTGCGAGTGGATCAAGGAGCGTTCGCACCTGTTCCGTGGTGCGTCCTACGGCACGATCATGCGCAACGATGCATTCCGCTTCATTCGTCTGGGGACGTTTATCGAGCGTGCGGATAACACGCTGCGCCTGCTCGATGCGCGCTATGAAATGGCTGGCGATCAGGCCGAGGCCGTCAGTGACGGCACCGCCCACGCCTACTATCAATGGAGTGCGCTGCTGCGGGCGTTGTCGTCGTTCGAGGCCTACACCGAGATCTACCGCGACGCACCCGGCGCCCGGCATGTCGCCGAGCTGTTGCTGTTGCGCGCCGATGTCCCGCGCTCGTTGCGTGCCTGCACCGAGGAAATCGACCAGATCCTCGCCCAGTTGCCGGGCGCCAACGGCCGTCCGGCACAACGCCTCGCCGCTGAGATGGACGCGCGGCTGCGTTACACCGGCATCAACGAAATCCTCGCCGAAGGCCTGCACGCCTGGCTCACCGAATTCATCCCGCTGGTGCGCCAGTTGGGCAACGCGATTCACAGTTCATACCTGGAGGCTGCATGAGACTTTCCATTAGCCACGAGACCACCTATCACTATGAAGATCAGGTGCGGGCGAGCATCCAGTATCTGCGCCTGACCCCGCACGACAGCGAGCGTCAGCACGTGTTGAGCTGGCAGCTCGACTTGCCGCGCCCGGTGCGCGCCCAGCTCGATCCGTTCGGCAATATTCTGCATGTGCTGACCATGGACGAGCCGCACGAAGCGATCATCATCGGCGCCCGGGGGCAGGTCGATATCGATGAATTGCGCGAAGCCGAGCATGAGAGCCAGTCGGCGCTGCCGTTCTTGCGCTTCACCCGTTTGACCGAGGCGGACGAGGCGCTACGGGCGTTCGCGGCAAGATCCTGCAAGCAGCGGCGTGATCGCACGGCGCTGATCGACCTGATGCATGGCTTGAATCAGCACATGACCTACACGCCGGGTTCGACCGAAGTCGACACCAGCGCCGCCGAAGCCTTCGCCGGGCGCGCCGGGGTTTGCCAGGATCACACCCATGCATTTCTGGCGTGCGCACGCAGCCTGGGGATTCCGTCGCGTTATGTGTCGGGTTATCTGTACAGCGAGGACGCCGAGCACCTGGCCAGTCACGCCTGGGCCGAAGCGTGGCTGGATGACGCCTGGTACAGCTTTGATGTGACCAACCAATTGGCCCGACCTGAGCGGCACTTGAAACTGGCGGTGGGCCTGGATTATCTGGACGCCTGCCCGGTACGCGGCATGCGCCGGGGCGGCGGGAGTGAGCAGATGCATGCGAAGGTGTTCGTGTCGCCGACGCCGGTTATCTCCGTGCAACAACAGTAATTTGCTTCACACAAAACCCTGTAGGAGCGAGCCTGCTCGCGAAAGCGGTCGTCAGTTGAAGGATCAGTGACTGACACTCCGCTATCGCGAGCAGGCTCACTCCTACAGGGGAATGTCGTCAGGGCTTAACCTTGCGCCCAGCCATGTGTTGCAAATAGCCGATCAACAACTGCAAATCCCTCTCCGGCAACACCTCTGCCGAAAATCCCGGCATCTTCGCCTGAGGCCACTGGCGCAAGCTCTGTGGATCGCGAATGTAGCGCTTGAGGAAATCGGCGCCGAAATACTCTGTGGGGTTATACGGAATGTTCAGGTCCGGCCCAAATTGCGCATCCCCCGCGCCGTTCAGGCGATGACAAGCCAGGCAGTTTTTCTGAAACAGGGCAAAACCCTGATTCACCGGGTCATCCGCTTTCAGCTTGGGATCCGGCAGCAGCGCGGGGAAGCGCTCGGCCACCGGCGCCATGCGCTTGATGCTCGCTACTTCGAACGGCCATTGCTCTGGGCTGATGTTGCCGGCCTGCGGGTCGGTCCACACCAGATAGAACGGCCCGGCGCTGTGCTTGCCTTCCGACAGCGGCGGCCACGGCTGCGCCGGGTCCTCAATCGCCAGCCACGCCCGCGCCCCTTTGCTGTTGAGCAGCGGTGCAGCACTCAATTCTGCGGCAAAACCGTCCAGCGCCACGGCTTGCAAGTGATCGTCGGGCTTGATGCCTGTGAGCAGCGCCGCCACAGGCACGACGCGATAAGTCATGTCCTTCTTGTAGGACACATCGTTGTTGATGGTGAGGGTTTGCACCTGCGGATGCTTGAGCAATTCTTCGGTCTGCCAGGTGCGACTATTCGCGCCCAGCTCCAGCGTGAGCTGCGCCGCAGACAAGGGCATGCTCAGCAGCAAGGCCCAGAACGCAATGAGCGTTTTCAAATGTTCGCCGTGCATGTCGTGGAAGTGCACAAAGGTTGGCACAGCCAGGCTGGCCCGGGTAGCGGGCCAGTCACATTTTCATTGGCGATAACGGGCGCCTGCCGCTTGAGTCAGCCAATCACCTTGGTCAGATTGGGCAAAATCAACAACAGCGTCGTGGCGAAAAGAATGAGTCCTGCTTGACGAACTTTCGGTTGTTTGAACATGGCTTGACCGCCTTTTTTGTTATTTCCTGATGTTTGCCTGCATATCCATGACGGCAAACGCTGCACTTCCTGTTGAAGGACGTCGGCCCCGGCAAAACCCGACGACCCTGACGTACATGTACTACCTTAGAGGCCGCGTCACGCTTGGCTTAGATCCATTTCATATGTATTAGCTGCCGTTTGCGATAAAAAACGCATGAGGCGTATTGCCAGCTTCTTCGCCGCCCGCTTGCTAGACAACTCGCTGACCTGAACCGGTTCACCTGCGGGTGGATGACCGTCCGTCTGAGCGTGCGCGTCAACGTCATTGAGCGCTGTGGTCATTGAATCCATGAGCGCTCGGGCCAACAGTGACACTACGAATTTCACTCACCGCACAGGTTCGAGGACGTCATGACCCAAGCTTTGATTTTCGATGCGTTACGCACGCCCCGCGGCAAAGGCAAGGCCGACGGCGCGTTGCACAGCGTCAAACCGGTGAATCTGGTCGCCGGGTTGTTGACCGCGCTGCAACGCCGCACGGCGCTGGACACCAGCCAGGTCGATGACGTCGTGCTCGGCTGCGTCACGCCGATCGGTGATCAAGGCTCCGACATCGCCAAGACAGCGGTGCAGGTGGCCGACTGGGACGTCAGCGTGGCCGGCGTGCAGATCAACCGTTTTTGCGCCTCGGGTCTGGAAGCGGTCAACCTCGGCGCGATGAAAGTGCGCTCGGGCTTCGAGGATCTGGTGGTGGTCGGTGGCGTCGAGTCGATGTCGCGAGTGCCGATGGGCAGCGACGGCGGCGCCTGGGCACTGGACCCGCAGACCAACCTGCACAGCCACTTCACTCCGCAGGGCGTCGGCGCCGACCTGATCGCCACTCTTGAAGGTTTCAGCCGCCACGACGTCGATGCCTACGCGTTGCACTCGCAACACAAGGCTGCGCGGGCGCGGGCTTACGGTTCGTTCAACAAGTCGCTGGTGCCGGTGCAGGATCAGAACGGCATCATCCTGCTCGACCACGACGAATTCATTCGCGCCGAATCGACGATGGAAGGCCTCGGCAAACTCAAGCCGAGTTTCGAAATGATCGGCCAGATGGGCTTTGATGCCACAGCGCTGCGGGTTTACAGCCACGTCGAGCGGATCAACCACGTGCACACGCCGGGCAACAGCTCCGGGATCGTCGACGGTGCGGCACTGATGTTGATCGGCTCCGAAGCCAAGGGCCGCGCGCTGGGCCTTCAACCGCGGGCGCGCATCGTCGCCACGGCGGTCACCAGCACCGACCCGACGATCATGCTCACCGGTCCGGCGCCGGCTACGCGCAAGGCCCTGGCCAAGGCGGGTCTGCGCGTGGAAGACATCGACCTGTTCGAGGTCAACGAGGCGTTTGCCTCGGTGGTGTTGAAGTTCATCAAGGACATGGCGGTGGACCCGGACAAGGTCAACGTCAACGGCGGCTCGATTGCCATGGGCCATCCGCTGGGCGCCACCGGTTGCGCGATCCTCGGCACCCTGCTCGATGAACTGGAAGCCCGGCGTCTGCGCTACGGCCTGGCGACGCTGTGTGTCGGCGGCGGCATGGGCATTGCCACCATCATCGAACGCCTCTGAGCCCCGAATTCAAGGAACCTTGTTATGAGCGAAGCCATTCGTTACGAAAAAGGCCAGGACGGCATTGTCGTCCTCACCATCGACATGCCGGGCCAGAGCGCCAACACCATGAACGCCGTGTACCGCGAGGCTATGGGCACCTGCGTTGCGCGGCTGGTGGCGGAAAAAGACAGCATCGCCGGGGTGATCATCACCTCGGCGAAGAAAACCTTCTTTGCCGGCGGCGACCTCAATGAGCTGATCAAGGTCGGCAAACCCGAAGCCAAAGCCTTCTATGACATGGTGCTGAGCCTCAAAGCGCAATTGCGCACTTTGGAAACCCTCGGCAAACCGGTGGTTGCGGCGATCAACGGCGCGGCGCTTGGCGGTGGCTGGGAAATCTGTCTGGCCTGCCATCACCGGGTGGCGCTGGACGATGCGGCGGTGCAACTCGGTCTGCCTGAAGTGACGCTGGGCCTGTTGCCGGGTGGTGGCGGGGTGGTGCGCATGGTGCGCATGCTCGGCATCGAAAAGGCACTGCCGTATCTGCTCGAAGGCCAAAAGGTGCGCCCGCAACAAGCGTTGCAGGCTGGTTTGATTGATGAGCTGGCGGCGGATCGTGACGAGTTGCTGGCCAAGGCCCGTGCGTGGATTGTCGCCAACCCGAGCGCGGTGCAGCGTTGGGACGTGAAGGGCTATCAGATCCCCGGCGGCACACCGTCGAATCCGAAAGTCGCGCAAATGCTGGCGATTGCGCCGTCGATCCTGCGCAGTAAAACCCAGGGCACGTTGCCGGCTCCGGAGAAAATCCTCTGCGCGGCGGTGGAGGGCGCGCAGGTCGATTTCGACACCGCACACCTGATCGAAACCCGTTACTTCACCGAACTGACCACTGGGCAGATCTCGAAAAACCTGATCGGCACCTTCTGGTTCCAGCTCAATGAGATCAACGCCGGTGGCTCGCGTCCTCAAGGATTCGCGCCTTACGTCACGCGCAAGGTCGGCGTGCTCGGTGCGGGCATGATGGGTGCTGGGATCGCTTTCGTCAGCGCCTCGGCCGGCATCGACGTAGTGCTCAAGGACATCAATCTGGCGGCGGCCGATAAGGGCAAGGCCCATTCGGCGGCGCTGCTCGACAAGAAAGTCGCCCGTGGGCAGATGACGGCTGAAAAACGCGAGGCGGTGCTGGCGCGGATTCAGACCAGCGAAAGCGATGCCGATCTGGCGGGTTGCGACCTGATCATCGAGGCGGTGTTCGAGGATCGTGAACTCAAGGCGACGGTCTCGTCGGCAGCGCAAAAAATAGTGGGTTCTGATGCAGTGATTGCCTCCAACACTTCAACCTTGCCGATCACTGGACTGGCGACCGCAGTACCCGATCAGAGCAAATTCATCGGCCTGCATTTCTTCAGTCCGGTGGACAAAATGCCGCTGGTGGAAATCATCAAAGGCGCGCAGACCAGCGCTGAAACCCTGGCTCGGGGTTTCGACTTCGTTCTGCAGATCAAGAAAACCCCGATCGTGGTCAACGACAGTCGTGGTTTCTTTACCTCGCGGGTGTTCGGCACCTTCACCAATGAAGGCATTGCCATGCTCGGCGAGGGCGTGAGCGCGCCGATGATCGAGACCGAAGCGCGCAAGGCCGGGATGCCGGTCGGGCCTCTGGCGATCTCCGACGAAGTTTCCCTTAGCCTGATGAGCCATATCCGTCAGCAAACGGCCAAAGACCTGCAAGCGGAAGGGAAACCGCTGATAGAACACCCGGCCTTCGCCGTGATTGACTTGCTGCTCAACGAATACAAGCGTCCGGGCAAAGCCGCCGGCGGTGGATTCTACGATTACCCGGCGGGTGGTCAGAAGCATCTGTGGCCGGAGTTGAAGACGCGCTTCGAGAAGGCCGACGGGCAGATTTCACCCAAGGATGTGCGTGACCGGCTGTTGTTCGTGCAGGCCCTTGAAACCGTGCGCTGTGTGGAGGAGGGCGTGCTGACCTCGACGGCGGATGCCAACGTCGGCTCGATCTTCGGCATCGGTTTTGCGCCGTGGACCGGCGGTGCGTTGCAGTTCATCAACCAGTACGGGATGCAGGACTTCGTCGCACGCGCGCAGTACCTGGCTGAGCAGTACGGCGAGCGCTTTGCACCACCGGCGCTGCTGCTGGAAAAAGCCGCGAAAGGCGAGCTGTTTTAAGTGATCGGGTGAACGCTGCGGGGCTTGCCTTGCCGGGGTGTTTCAAGGCAGGCTCTGGGGTGTTCATTATTCCCATCACGTGTCAGGTATTTTTTATGTCGCTACGCATCTGCATTCTGGAAACCGACATCCTGCGTCCGGAACTGGTCGATCAATATCAGGGTTACGGGCAGATGTTTCAGCGCCTGTTCTCGCAGCAACCGATTGCTGCCGAGTTCACCGTGTACAACGTGATGCAGGGCGAATACCCCAGCGACGATCAGACCTTCGATGCGTACCTGGTTACCGGCAGCAAGGCCGATTCGTTCGGCACCGACCCGTGGATCCAGACCCTCAAGCAATACTTGCTGACCCGTTACGAGCGCGGCGACAAGCTGCTCGGCGTGTGTTTCGGCCATCAATTGCTGGCGCTGCTGCTGGGTGGCAAGAGCGAGCGCGCCACTCAGGGCTGGGGCGTCGGCACCCATAACTACAAACTCGCGGCCAAGGCGCCGTGGATGAGCCCGGTGCGTGAAGAGCTGACGCTGCTGATCAGTCACCAGGATCAAGTGACGGCGTTGCCGGAAAACGCCACGGTGATTGCCTCCAGCGATTTCTGTCCGTTTGCTGCGTACCACATCAACGATCAGGTGCTGTGCTTCCAGGGCCACCCGGAATTCATTCACGACTATTCGCGGGCGCTGCTGGATCTGCGTCAGGACGCGCTGGGTTCGCAGATCTACTCGAAAGGTGTGGCCAGCCTGGAGCAGGAGCACCATGGCACCACGGTAGCGGAGTGGATGATGCGGTTTGTGGCGCACAAGCCAGAAGCCGAAGCGATTTAAGACCTGACATTTACCTATGTGGCGAGGGAGCAAGCTCCCTCGCCACAGGACTACAACCATCCCGACTTCTTGAAACTCGCCCACAAACTCACACACCCCACCGTGATAAACCCCAGCACGGCGAAATAGCCGTAGTGCCAGCTCAGCTCCGGCATGTTCTGGAAGTTCATCCCGTAAATCCCCGCCACCGCCGTCGGGAACGCCAGAATCGCCGCCCACGCGGCAAACTTGCGCTGCACCACGCTCTGCCGCGAGGCCTCAAGCAGCACGCCGACCTCGATGGTCTGGCTGGCGATATCTGCCAGCGTGGTCAGGTCTTCCATCTGCCGGGTGACGTGAATCTGCACATCGCGGAAGTACGGGCGCATGTTCTTGTCGATGAACGGGAAGCTCAGCTTCTGCAGCTCCTCGCCAATCTCCACCATCGGCGCTGCGTAACGGCGCAGGCGCAACACATCGCGGCGCAGGCCGTGAAGCTTCTGGATGTCATGCTCGTTTAGAGCGCTACACAGCACGTTGCGCTCCAGTTCATCGATCTCGGCATGAATCGCTTCGCCCACCGGCTGGTAGTTTTCGATGACGAAATCCAGCAGCGCATAGAGCACGAAGTCTTCCCCATGCTCGAGCAACAGCGGTCGTGCCTCACAGCGCTGGCGGACATGCGCGTAGGACGCCGAGTGGCCGTTACGCGCGGTGATGATGTAGCCCTTGCCGGCGAAGATATGCGTTTCGATGAACTGCAAAATCCCGTGTTCGCGGATCGGCGAGTAGGTGACGATAAACAAAGCGTCGCCAAAGGTTTCCAGTTTCGGTCGGCTGTGTTTTTCCAGGGCATCTTCAATCGCCAGTTCGTGCAGGTTGAACTGGCGCTGCAGGTTGGCCAGCTCCTGAGCGTCCGGCTCTTCCAGGCCGATCCAGACAAAGTGCCCGGTTTTCGCGGCCCAGGCGGCGCCCTCATCGAGGGTAATATTGGTGACTTTCTTACCGGCGCTGTAAACCGCAGCAGCAACAACTCGACCCATGGTGGTGGTTCACTTCTTCTTGGCAGATGGCAGGGAATACAAGGCTTCAGCTTAGCCGTGTCGCTGCTTGAGAGTCAGTGAAATCTGTACAGTTCACCCGGCAAAAGAAAACCCGCACGAGGCGGGTTTGTTTTTTACGCAGCTTGCAGCTGCTGATCCATTGCGGCGATGCATTCACGCATCTGTTCGCGGCACTGGCTCATAAGCATGGGCATGTCATCCATGGTCAGTCCTGCTGTAGGAATCGCCGGCAGCGAGCGTATGAGGATTTTCCCGCTGCGCCAGCTGTTCAGGCGCATGTGCTTGATGTAGCTGCTGACGCACACCGGCACGATCGGCACTCCTGCGGCGATCGCCATCTGGAACGCGCCTTTCTTGAACGGCAGCAGTTCTTCGCCGAGGTTGCGCGTGCCTTCCGGGAATACCCAGATCGAGGTGTCCTCGTGTTGCAGGGTGTGGGTCGTGGTAAGCATCGACTTGCGCGCCTTGTGCGCGTTCCCACGATCGATCAACACATTGCCCGCGAGCCAAAACAGTTGCCCGAACAGCGGCACCCATTTCAGGCTTTTCTTGCCGATGCACACGGTCCGGCGCGGTACCACGTTGCCGAACACGAACAGGTCGTAGTTGGACTGATGATTGGCGACGATCACGCAGCTGTCGGGCTTGTTCATCAACGGGCCGACGTCGGCCTTTACCCGCAAGCGCAAAATGCACATGGCTGGAAGCGCGTAGAGGCGGGCGCAGAGACGACTGTTGTCCGGGTTGAAGGGACGGCACAGACCAAGGATCACTCCGAGCACACCGGCCAGGACAAAGTGCAAGCCCATCAACAACATACGCAACAAAAACAGCATTTTCAGGGCCTGCCTGGACAAAAGGTGGCGCAGTGTACGGATGTGCACTGTTTTGGGCAATTGCTGCTATAGAGTCCGGAGATAGGCGATGTTTAAGCGCATGTTTCCGAGTTGATCGTCAGACGCGTCCTAGAGCTGTCGGCGGATGGTCAACCGAACACGCAAGAAAAAGCCCGACACGACGGTCGGGCTTTTCTTCGGCTCGGGAAGCGTGGGCTCAGCCCAGGTGCTCCTGATCCTGGATGATCGCGTTGTCGAGGGCTTCAAGCAGCGCCTTGCGCACTTTGAGCTTGGTGTTCTTGTGCGCGTTCATGTTGATTTTCTTCAACTGACGCGCCGCCGCCAGCGCAGCGCCTTGCAGCTCTTCGGCAGACACCACTTTGTCGAGGAAGCCGGCATCCACTGCGCTCTTGGGATCAAACATCTCGCCGTTGATCACCGAACGGTGGAACGCCGAACGACGCAGGCGATCACGCGCCAGCTCGATGCCGGCGTGGTGCATGGTCATGCCGATCTGCACTTCGTTCAGACCGATGCTGAACGGGCCATCGACACCAATGCGGTAGTCGGCGGACAACAGAATGAATGCGCCCTTGGCAACGGCATGGCCCGGGCAGGCCACGATCACCGGGAACGGGTGGGAGAGCAGGCGACGGGCGAGGGTCGAACCAGCGGTCACCAGTGCCACGGCTTCTTTAGGGCCGGCGGTCATCACCTTCAAGTCATAGCCGCCAGACAGAATCCCCGGCTGACCGGTAATGATCACAATGGCACGATCAGTCACCGCCTGATCCAGCGCCGCGTTGAACGCCGCAATCACGTCCGGGGAAATGGCATTGACCTTGCCGTTGTTCAAGGTCAGGGTCGCGATACCGTCTTCGAGGTGGTAGGCAATCAACTCACTCATGACGCTATTCCTTGTAAGAAAGATGGGCAGACGTTACCCACCGCCGTAGGCCAGGTAAAGCGCTGTGACTGACTCGCCGGTCACCGTTTCCGGCCGCGCCCGGCGTAGCACACCGTTCTGCTTCTATATAGAAGGGTGGCCGTCACCAGAGATTGGCCGGTTTGCCATCGCCCAAGGTGGGGCGAAACGCCTTTTTGTCTTAACCGCATGAAAATTCTGAAAAAAAGTTTGCCATCAGAAAAGCTTTCGACTACATTAGCGCGCCTCGACAGACAGAACATGTTTGAAGAGATACGGTGAAGTGTCCGAGTGGCTTAAGGAGCACGCCTGGAAAGTGTGTATACAGGAAACTGTATCGAGAGTTCGAATCTCTCCTTCACCGCCATATTCAGTAAACGCAAACCCCTGATTTTCCTAGAGAAAGTCGGGGGTTTGTGGTTTTTGGTGCCTGAAAAAAGGCCATATGGGACTGAGATGGGACTGGGGCACTGTTTTGGTGCGTAAATAGAGACCGCCGAATGGTTAAATGACCTTCGCCGCCGAAGCGATGAGCTAGGCTTTTTCGAGCCCACCCTCAAGGACGACTTCCATGCCATCTGACTCACAATCAAACGTTGCCGCGGCAGATGCTCTGACATTGCTTCTGCATAACCAACATGCCTTGGCGGCCGCAATAGAGGAGGTCACCGCATGGCTTGCAGCTAATGGCGTAGGGACTGTTGCGGATAATGCTGTCGGGGCTTTGGAAACCCTGGATGCAAACGCAAAAGCAATTACAGATGCGATTATGCGGCTGCGACAGTAGTAGGGAATCACGCTGTTAGACAGCAGTGGTCCACTGATGGACACGCAACCCATTTTTTGGGGAAAAACGGACGATCAAAGTCTTGGCTCTCCGTGGGGAAGGGGTAGTTTCCTACCCCTCTACCACCTAGAACTCAAATATCAACTGGGTCCAAGGGGGGCTACGATAATGCTCACACACGCTCTCCCGGTGCCCAAAGCGATTGCGGCTATAGGCGCTGACGTGGACTGTCCTTAGGTGCTGCGGTGTGCGACGCCGAACACGGCGTTTTTTTGACTCGCTCATGGCTGATTCCTTAAAAGAACGCCAAGGCAAGAGCGACGAGAGCGAGTGCCAGCTATCCGGCAACAGCTATTACGGTATTGTAATACTATACCCGATAGCCCACACTTCGCTCACGACCACTGCCTATGGCATCGGTTTAGTCGTTGTAGGGCTAGTACCGGCAAGTCTTCCCCCTACAACAACGCCAGACCCTGTCCCTCGCGGGACGGGGTTTTTTGTGCTTGGCGATAAAGCCAAGCAACAAAATCTGCTCAGTTATGTTTTGTCTGAGACAGATCGCATGGTATCAGCAAAGGCCAGCCAGATGGCAGCCAGACCGGCACATCCAAGGAACACAACCGACCAACCGCCATGCTGAGTTGCTCAGCTAAAGTTGATAAGGGCAAATTGCCCTTCTTTCTAAGTGAGACTTTTTGGATGGTTGTGGTCGATCACGGGCGTGATGACCGATACATTGAATTCCAGCCTATGTTCAATCGGCCCCCACACCTGGCCCCGGTGTGGGGGCCTTTTTGTGTCGGCGCGGAAACCAGTCCCCCCGGGGCTGGTCTACCATTGCCTGACTGCCTGGTTAATGCCGGCATCGCCATTTACTCGAACAGGGAACACCTTGCATGCCTGATGTCTATGAAGGCTTGGCCACCGTTGTGGTGATCGCCCATTATCTGGGGCTGGCACCGGTCGAGCTGACGACGTACGAATGTCCCGTGCGTTTAAGCGATGCCGGTACTGGACGCGCCCGCATTGAACTGCGGCAATATCTGCAAGGACCCAAGGCGGCTAACCTGCTGCGGGTAATCCTGCCTGACGGGCACCAGTTGCAAGGGCAACTGATCGATGGCTGTAATGAGCCGGGCGGCGGTTGGCTGCTGATCAATATCGGGCCATTCGAGCTGACGCCTGCGCCGTCGGCCAATGCCAATGTTTGGAAATGGGAGTGACCATGGCCGACACATTGGCGGCACTGCACCTGCCGAACGCGGTGGAGGTGCAAACCCTGAAACTGCTGCACCAAATTGAGCTGGCGCACACGGCGGACGATCTGTTTCGCGCCAGTGACCGCGCCGAAGGTTTTGTGCTGGGGCTGGAGACGGTCAAGGTGCTGAACGCGGCGAGTATCGAAGGTTTGTACAAGATTTTTGAGGCCGCCGCCACGGCGCGGCGTCAGGAGCACGAACAGTGATCGGCGAAGGCATTCACGAAGAGGTGTTGCGCGCCCTGGTCGAACAACACGCCGTGCGCGAATGCCTGGTGGCCAGGATCAACGGTGGTCCCGATTGGGGCCTATCGATTCGTTTGGGCGGCAGCGGCGCGCGCTGGGTGCCGGTGCGCTCGCGGCGTGAGTCGCTGCGCACCTGGGCCAGCCTGACCGCCGTGGGGCGTTTCGCCGACAGTGTGGGCTTGAGTGGATTCAGTGTAGAGCTGTAACCGGTGACAGCTTCAGGGCCAGTTGCAGCATGCCCACCACGTCCGGTCCGTCTTCATTGATCCATGTCCCGTAGTGCTGGCGGATCATGTTGCCGTTGGTGTGGCCCATCTGTTCGGCGATCCAGTCGATCGACGCCACGCCGGTGGTCAGTAACTGGCTGGCGTAGGTGTGCCGGCATTGACCCGGCCCCCGATAACGCACACCCGCGGCGAGCAAATGCGCCTTGAAGAAACGATCGCGCACTACAAAATCGTTGGCGTGCGGTAGACCGGTTTTGCTGTTGAGGAACACGAAGTGCAGCTTGTGCGGCCGCACTGTCTTGTTGTCCCGCTCGACGATCTCTACGGTCTCCGCCTTGCGTTTGCGCGTTAGCGCATCGATCCTGCGCAGGGCGTCCCACGCCGGGGCCAGCAAACGCACCCGGCGCGTTGATCGGCGGGTTTTGGTCACCCGGTAGGCGCCGCGCACCTTGGAGCGGCGAAAGGTCACCGTGCCTTGCGCGAGATCCACATCTTCCCAGGCCAGGGCGATCGTCTCCGACACACGCGGGCCGGCCCATAACATGAACTGCACCATCAGCAGTTCATGGGTGCGGTGGGTGGGGGTGTCGAGGATCTGTTTGATTTCCGCGCGGGTGAACGGGTCCGGGGCTTCCGGATCGGGCAGGCGCACCATCAGCCCTTCGGTCGGATCGTGCGCGACCTTCATCCTGGTGCGGTACAAGCGAAACACCTGGCGCACGTTGCTGATGATGTCGCGGATGGTCTTGTTCTTCAGGGTCTTCGACAGCGTGTCCTGAATCCACACCTGCAGGTCGAGGTGATCGATCTGGTTGATCTGGACCTTGCCCCAGCGTGGCCGCACATGCACTTCGGCCTTGTTGGCGTAACCTCGGTAGCTTGAAGCCGCGACGCTGTTGGCCTTGATCTTCAACCACAGGTCCAGATAGTGGCCAAAGGTGTTTTCGACCAGCCTCGAGGAGTTGGGAAAGTGCCGGGCGTAATCAAAGGTGCCGGTCTGGATTTCGTAATCGATGATGCCGAGCAGGCGTTTGGCCTGGGCCACGGTGGCCGGCGTGTTGCCTCCGGGAATCGATTCCCGGCATTTCTCCCCGTTGTATTGAAAGTAGATTCTCACGGAATTGCCGCGAGCTTCGACGCCACTCATGTAAACCCCTAACGCTGTACTCGTATTTCGACAGTCTGACGATCGGAAACAAAAAGGCCCGTTTCCGGGCCAAGTATCTGCAGGCGCATCTTCTAGTGGACGCGGTTATCGCTTGGGCGGGTGATGGCGCCGGTGGGCATTGAGCAACTGGCGCTGCCGGCTGCACTTGGCGTGGTTGCCTTGCACCCGCCACTTGCCGCACAGGTCGCACACGCTGGTGTGGTCCAGGTTCCAGGGAAAGCGCCGCGCGGAGATTGCTGGGTCGTTAGACATGGCGTGAGTCACCCTGTGTTGCGGGAATGGCGAGCAGCCGAGTGACCACCGCTGCATCCGTTGCGCTCAACTCGCCTAGGGTACGGGCCATCTGGCTGAGGCTTTCCAGGCGCGTGCGTGATTCCGGGGTTTTGTGCACCAGGTAGCCGATGACGGCCGCGCCGATCAGCGCGGTGGCCACCAGGTGGCGCGCTGGTGTGGTAGCCTGCGTGCCGCTGCTGCTTAGGTTCTGTACTTGCATGTTTGAGTCCTCTGTAGTGGTCGGGTGTCGAGGAGCTGCAACTCCTCGACACTGTTTTTCAAAGGTCAGTCCTTGCGGGCCAGGTGAACCACCAGGCCGTCAAAGTCCGGCAGGTGTTCGGCACAGGACTGCCATTCCAGAACCTTCAAAATCTGTTGCCGGCTGCAGTCGTCGACCAGGATTTCGCGCTGGCCACCGGCGGCGCGGACTTCCAGGATCTGCAGCAAACCTTCTTCGCCATAGGCACCGGCCTGGATGATCGGCGCGCTTTCGCCGACAAACTCCAGTCGATCCTGAACGGCCTGCAGTTTGTTGGTTTTGCCGTCGCCGGCATTGCCCATAAACACTTGAACTTGCATCGGTGTAGCCTCCTTTTACGCTTTGAAGATCCAGCACTTGACCGTCGTCGGACGGCCCGGCGCCAGTGGGGTTTTGGCGTTCAGCGCCGCACGTACCGCGCTGTGCACGGCCTTGTTGGCGTCCAGAAATTTGTGCGAGCGGGATTCTTTGAGCAGGTCGCGCAGGGTCGCCACGTCGGCCAGCTTCTGTTTGTGTTCGGCGGCGCGTTCGCTGAATTCGTTGAGGTTGATCGCGATGACGTTCGGGTCGCTGCTGTGGTCGACCACCGGGTCTTCGCTGAGCGATTGCAGGTAGTCGTACACCTCCCAAAACTCGGCCACCGCCGGATGGTCGGAGCTGATCGAAGCCTGGCGCTCGATGGCCATGCGCACGATCTGGCGCTGAGTGGCGGCAACCTGGGGTTCGTCCAGTTTCAGGACCAGGCGCAGGGCATCGAGCAGCGACAGCAGCTGCGCATGGTTCTTGCTGATCCGCTCGACGCGGATGTACCCACGCAAGTCGTATCCACAGCTGCTGCAGTTGCCTTGTTCGTTGGGATACTCCGTACCGCAGGCAAAGCAGTGGGTGTGCAGGCGGCGCAGCCTGGCTTCGTGTTCGGGCATGCGTTGGGCGAACAGCTCGAGCACAGCTGATTCCTTACCGACGGCCCGAATCAGGAAGTGGCTCAGCGTGCTGCCGTCCAAGGCGTTCAGCTTGTCCGCTGCAGCGCGGCTTTGCGGCGTCACTGTCGGCCGGATGAAATGCAGCTTGACGATCCGGGTCATGATCGCCTCATGAGCGACCACGGCCGCGTTCTGGCTGATGGCGATCGTGCCGCGAAATGGTGGCTCGTAGGTTTCGTTGCCGGCGGTCTTCACGCCTTTGGTGGCCAGCGTGCCGCCGCCGTAGAAGTCTTTCAGCTCGTCCCATTCGAAGGTCTTGGCGTGCGATCGATCATCGCCGTGCCGATCGGCTTCAAGGAACACCACCGGCATGCCCGACACCTGGCCCATCAACCGCGAGCGACCAGCTTTCGTCGACTTCATTGGGTCGAAGCCTTCGTAGCCTTCACGGCCGAGCAGTTTCCACAGCAGATTGAGGAGGGTGGTCTTGCCGGCGCCAGCCTCGCCCGTGGCCTCCAGAAAGGGAAACGACTGGTAGCGGCTGCGGATCTGCTCACAGAAGAGCGAGCCGAAAAAGAACACCAGTGCCACCAGGCCCTGGGCACCGAAGCAGGTCCACAGCAGCGGCAGCCAGGCTTCATTGAAGTCCTTGCCATCTCGCTGTAGTTTGATTGGGACGCCTTTTTGCAGCGTCTTCAGACGCAGCTTGCCGAACTCGAAATAGTCCTCGCTGTTGACCTTGTAGGTCGTGCCGTCCTTGATCGCCAGGTCGCCGTAGACGTAGCAGCCGTATTCCTTGCTGTAGCCCACGTAGTCGATCGTCGACACGGTTTTGATGCCGAACAGTTGGTCCTTCATCAGCTTGTCCAGCTGCTGACCGCTGCCGGTATACATGGCGCCGGCTGCCATCCCGAGCAGGCGTTTTTTGAATTCACTGGCCGCTGACAACTGCCCGCTGGTGAAGGTGTTCTTCACGCTTTCGGAGTCGTGCGGGAAATCGACGCGCAGGTAATACCAGGACTCGTCCGTCACTTCATTGCGCTGGAAATACAGGGCTTGCGGGTAGCAGTTGGCAATCTCGACCACGCTGCCCGATTGCTGCAGCGCTTTCTCGCGTTGTTGTGCTTGGTTGAGCAACTGGTCGTCGTGGTTCTCGCTGTCCTCGATGTCCTGCATCGCCCGGTTGAATTTCTCCATGTCCAACTTGAACCAGTACAGGCGACTGCCGAAGCCCAAGTGGAATTCACCACGCTTGTTCCAGTCGTACATCAGCAACGCTTTTTCGGCCGCGCTTTCGGCAAGCAGCAGGGCGCCCAGGTGACGCGCCTGTTTCAGATCAGCCGCGATCTGGTCGGCGCGTTGGCTCTCGTCTTCGATGAAACTCCAGCGCTGATGCAGATCGTTCCAGTCGGTCTTGCGGCCGTCACGCAGAGGGATCTGCGCCGCCTCACAGACGAACCCCAGCGCTCGCGCCTGCTTCGCCCAGCGTTTGGTGTAGGCGTGGGCGCCCGACTCGTTGTCGAGCGCCCAGACCAGCTTGGGCAACTTGCCGTCGCGGTCACGGGCGAGGGCTCGCAGTGATTCTTCAGGGAAGGCATTCGAGGACATGGCCGACACCGCGACAATGTCGTTGTGTACCAGGGCGATCGCGTCAAAGATGCCCTCGACAATCCAGACTTCTTTCGCTCCCAACAGGTCCACGCACGGCGGGCACCACCAGACGCCGCGATAGCTGTCCTTGGATTTGAACCGAGCTTTCATCTTGCCGAAGCGGTGCGGCCGATCGATCAGGCGTTCCCACCAGCCGCCTTTCGCCAGTGCAAAGCGCACGGTGGCGCTGCCGGCGTTGTGGTCCGGGGAGTAAAAGCTTTCCTGGGTGAACCAGCCCTGGATCAGCTCGATGCGAAAGCCTCGGGCGAATTCCAGGTAGGCACGAGCTGTTGCGTTGGGGTGTTGGTCAGTGGCCGGTGCGCGCTTGCTCCAGTCTTCGAACAGGTCTTCGTACAGCTCTTTCACGTGCAGGGTGTGCGCGCATTTTTCCGGTCTACCGCAGATCACCAACCACGGAGCATCGAAACGGGTGTATAGCGTTTTCTGACGGCACTTGGGGCAGGTGCCGCCGCGCATGTAGTCAGCATTTGCCCGTTGCTTGAGCCCGTAATCGGTTTTCAGGCGTTCGATCACGTCGCTGCGCAGTTGCTCTTTCATGGTTACTTCGCTTTCTTGAGGCAGAGGGAGAGGGCGCCGATCAGGTGTTTCTGAGCAGCCATCACGGGGCAGTTGGCGAGAATTGACCCGTGGCGCAGACCATCGGGAATCAGGCGGAACTGGTCTGCGTACCAGAGTTCGTTGAAGCTGAGACGGTACTGCTCGCGCAGGTTGGCCAAGAGCGCTTGAGCCTCTACAGGCGTCAGTTTTGCGTTGATGTTCAGGGCGTTTTCCATCGTCAAACCTCAATTTCGGGCGCAGCTCACCCAAACCCACGGCAATGGGGATCGGGGATTTGTTGGTTAGGTGTTAGGAAGCGGTGATGCGAAAGCGCCCGTTATCGGGAGCAATGAGGATGCGTTCGTAGATCAGGCTGACCGGGATTGCCCAGGCGTTGCCGGTGGCGGTATCGAAAATCACGGTGTGCGTTGATGTGCTGTTGATGACATCCAGTCGCTGCCGATCGCCGACCGCTGCCATTTCACTGTTGGCCAGATGCACCAGCCGTTCGGCGTGCTGCATTGTGGCGTTGTAATCCGTCACAAGGTGCTGAACAGCGCGTTTGAACAGTTGCTGGTCGTCGCCCAGATGTTCGCACTGATGACGCTCAAGAAAAGCAAAGGCCGCGGTTTTGAGCATGTCCTGATATTCCTGTACGGCCGGCAGATTGTTCATTGGCTTTTCCCCGGTTTGGCACGGTATAGGTCGATAGCGGCCAGCACTTCGGCGTGCCGTGCGGCCATGTGGAGGTTGTGTGCGGCAAGGATGTGTTCGGCTTCTTCCACGCTGATGGAGCCGTCTTCCAGTGCTTGGGCTATCGCCTGGTCAACGCAACCGCGCTTTGCCGATACCTGCACCGATCGAGCGTACAGTTCGACGTTGTCCAGTTTCTCCGGGTCGGCGACGGCTACAAACAAGCCGCCATACATCTGCGCCACGTAGTTCGGAAAGTGGTAGGTGCCGCTGGCTTGCTCCAGCATGTAAATCTGCAAATCCGTCAATGGACTGCAGCCGGCATTCTCGTAGGCGTGGTTGTCGAATTTTTTGACTTTCATTCCCAAGCGAGCTGCTGCGCCTTCGCGTCCCTCGGGAAAGCTGCGAATGATCTCGCGCATCGCTTCCTTGCGTGTCTCTAGAACAAGGCTTTTCATCTTCTACTGTTCCCTGTTGGTCCGTGCCGTTACTGTTCGATTACGCCGTCTTTGATCCCGAGTAGTACGGCGGCGCGATGTGCCTCTCCCCGGCGACAATGGCTCTGGCCACTCAGCACCGCATAAACGGTGCTGGGGTTTAGTCCGTGCAATTTCGCGAAGTCTTTCGCTGATTGACCTCGCTTCTCCAAGCCCTGTCTTGCTTGCTGGCGGGCTTGATCGTTGATGTTTGTGTTCGGCATAGTGCAATTCCGTGCATTTTCATGTGTCGGGAATGCAGAATGATGCACATAAGTGCATTTGTAAACATCGGGAATGAAAAATTTTGCACGATTCTGAAAGCATCGGCTCGCGATTGCGGGAAGAGAGAAAGAAAAGCGGGCTGACTCAGGATCAGGTTGCCGAGGTTCTTGGTATTTCGAAACGCACCCAAGCTAACTACGAAGCAGGCAGCAGCGATGCCCCGGCGTGGTATCTGAGTAAGGTTATGCGCGAGCCAGGTTTTGACGTGCATTACATCCTGAGCGGTCAGCACACGACAGCTACGGAAGCTTCGCTTTCCGAAGTTGAGAATCTGCTTGTGACGCAATACAGAACCATCACGCCAGGTGATCAAGAAGCAATCCGCCGATTTCTGAAAGCGATGGCGGACGACGCTGCCCGTCAGAAGAATTAACTCGCAACATAACCTTGTATGACATTGGTCGCCCCCGCGTTCTAAAGCCGATGCTCATCCCGTCAATGCTGATTCAGCCATGCACTTTATGGAGTAGTCAGCATGTTGGATCGCATCAAAAAAGAACCTCTTTGCTTGGGATTTGCCGAGTTCGAATGGCACAACTTGAGCAAAGCGGAACGCCGCCTCATTGGCCTATACCGGTCATTGAGTGAAAAGGAGCAAGGTCAGCTTCGTCGGCTATCTGAAATTCTTGCCATCAATCCTGAAGAGTCAGCCAACAGCTGATGTCTTGATCGCCGACGTTTCGGTGTCGGCGATTGACCTGTCACGCAACTGCCTGCGCCCCGAGCTGCTCGAACAACTCCCGCTGTTTCGCCCTGGGCATTTCCCGAAGACGATCAAATAGCAATCGGTCGAAGGTTTGCGCTGATGGACTCAGCGTGTGGGAAAACGTCAAATGGGCCACCCATGTATGCCCGCACTGGACGTCCAGGCACTGGCAATAGAGCGTCACGAAATCTGGCGATTGCGGCTTGCTATCCCGGATTAATCCCTTGTTTCCACACTTGCATGTCACTCGCATATGTCCCTCCCCAGGGGCAGCTGATCGCCACCATATTGCCACATTTTGTAGTGGCATCCGCTATGGTTACTATTTCATGCAGTGACATCCACTGCTTCTGGAGCAGGTTTCCAGCCAAACCGCCTGTCATCGCGTAGCCGGTCGTTCAACTGATTGAACAACTGACAGATCGGTCGAATCTCGTTGCTGGTGTACACGCGGTCGATCTTTTCGATGTCGCCGAAACCACCGGTATTTTCCGGGATGATGCCGGCCAGTGCGGGGTTCATCCGCCAGGCCGCTATGACATCGTTTCGTGTGATGTTCTTCACTTTCTCCAGCTCGTCTTTCGCCTGGAAGTCACCCACCGGAATGATCTGAATTGCGTTCTCTTTGCCGTTGGGGATGTTGACGAACATCGATCGGAAGTTGCCCACGCCCTTGCTCGCGCTGATCTGGGCGCGCAGCTCGTCTTCGTCCTCTTCGGTCAGGTCGGGATCGTTTGTGTAGAAGATGTAGCCAGCGTGTGCGCCGTTGCTGTAATAGCGCCGGCGGAAGAGGGTGGCGGCCTCATTCAGCAGCAACGCCTGCAGGCCGCCCAGGTAGTCCGGAATCCCGTAAATGTTCTGTTCCACGTCATAGTCCAGGACGTGGGAGATTTCGTGCGCCTCGAACTCCATTTCCTTGTTGTCGGGCAGCAGCATCACGAAGCCTCCGTCGACCTTCACGCGCATGTTGATCGCCGGCAGGTGCTGCAGCTCCAGCACCTGGCCGAACGCGTTGGTGTCGTTGTAGAAGTACGCTTCGCCGAACACCATGTAGTCCAGCCCGGCACGGCCCATCGTCTCCGTACTGCAGCCGGCCGAGGCGATGAACTCACGCAGCAACAGGTTGCGCTTGAACTTCGGAATGGCGCCGTGGTGCGCGTTGGCGCGCAACAGCTTGGCCAGGCCTGCCCGTGACACCGGCGGTTTGTAGATCTTGCCGTCGTCGCTGGGAAACACACCCACGTACTCGCCGATGTTGCCGGACAGCACCTGCTCCGGCTCCCCGAACGTAAACGTGCGCATTGGCTGTTGCTGTGGTTGGGCTACGTGGTGCTTTCTGCGTTTGCGGTTGGCCATGGCTGCTATGGGTACTCGTGACGTAGCGGCTACGGCGCCGCTTGTTGGTGTTCAAAGGTTCGTTGGACAGGGCGTGCATCACCGCCCAGGCAATGTCGGCATGACCGGTGGCTTCGGTACGGGATGCGCTGTAGGTGATCTGGCCGCTGTTGGTGGCGCCGCGCTTGATGGTCAGGAATGCCTGGGCGATATCCGTCCAGCCGGCGTCCCACTCGATGCGACTGCCTTGGATCGTGTCCTGGGCTTTCAGTACTAAGGCGTTTTTTGCTTCCAGGCTGTAGTGAATCGGGGTCGCCTTGGCGTAAAAGTCGCGCACCAGGTCGAACACGCCGTAGCCCACGCCGGTGACATCGATGCCGATGTGCTGCACGTTGAAGCGCTCGGTCAGCTTCTTGACCTGCGCGGCTTGGTAGGTGAACGAATGGCCTCGCCAGCTGTGCTTTTCCAGAATCCGGAACTTCGCCCCAGGTTCGAGCGGCGGCGCGATGACCACACAGGTGGCGTCGTCGCGGGTGCGGCTCGGGTCGTATCCCAGCCAGACCGGACTGTTGCCGAACGGACGATCCAGCTCCTGGTTGTAATCCTCCCACAACGACAGATCCGAATAGCAGCGCTCCAGATCCTTGAGACTGAACGCGCTTTGAGTGCTGTCGATGAACTTGCAGTAGAACAGCTGCTGGAATTTGTCCTCGTCGTACTCCAGTTGCAGCTGTTCCAGGTCGAACAGATCGCAGCCGCCGGCGATCGCATCGTCCAGGGTGATCGTCTTGCGCCACTGGCCGTCCGGGCACAGCGCGCCCTGTGTGTAGGCCGCTTCGCTCGGCCATACGCCGCCGGCCTTCTTGCCGCGCTTGCTGTTGCGGAACTCTTCACCCGACCAGAACGGGTACGCCTGGTGCGACACCGCGCTGGGCGTTGAGAAATAGGTTTTGCGCCATTTTTTGTGGGTGCCCATGGCGCTCGCCACGGTGCTGAGTTTTTCGAAGTCGCGGATCCAGAAGTATTCGTCGACGTAGACGTGGCCGTGGTAGCCCTGGGCGGTGCTGCTGTTGGTGCTGAGAAAGCGCAGTTCGGCGCCGTTGCTCAGGGTGATCGGGTTGCCGGTCAGCTCAATGCCGAACCACTGCTGGGCGAACTGGATGATGTAGCTGCGGAAGATCTCCGACTGCGATCGGCTGGCTGACAAAAACACCTGGTTGTCACCGCTCAACACGGCGTCCATGAACGCTTCGCCGGCAAAGTAGTAGGTCAGGCCGACCTGACGGCTCTTGAGGATGTTCCGGACGCGGCGAGTCAGCGGGTTCTGTTTAGCCTCGAACAGCTCTTTCTGGTAGCCGTACATTTTCGAGATGAACTTATCCAGGAAGTCCACTTCGGTCAGGCCGCTGATGTCGTTCTTAACTTTCTTTTCGCGCTTCTTGCTGCCGCCCTCGCCACGCTCACGACGTTGACCTGGCTGGCGTTCGCGAGGCTCTTCCGGATTATCTGACGGCGCTGCCGGCGCAGGTTTGGCCGCGAGCTTTTTCAGTCGCTCAAGCAGACTCGTCAGCCGCTCCAGTTCGTCCAGTTCGGCTTTCGTCAGGGGATCGATCTTCTCCAGAATCAGGGTGATTCGTCGGTTGACGGCGCTCAACGGTTCTTCGTCCGTCAGCATCTCGTCCCAGCTGCCTTGGCGGATCCAGTAGTAGACGATGCGGATGTTAGGCAGCTTCAAATGCGCCTGGATTTCCTTCACCGAACAGCGGCGGAGGTAGAGGCGTTTTGCGGCTTCTTTGACTTCGGTCGGGTAGTTCATGGGCCGCAGTCTATGCGGCGAAAACGCCGGAAACGCGGGCTGAAATGCGGCGTTGTACGTAGAGTTTTCTTCTACGAATCGTGCCGAAGCAAAGCGTTTGTTTGGGGAATTTCGGCTCCCTATCGTGGCGGCTCATTCAACGATTGAGCGCAGTCACCGACCATGCCCCGTTCCCTTGTCTCCTACTGGAAACGTGTTGCCACCAGCGGCCCGACCGTCGATGGCCGCGAGATCCTTCCCCAGGAACTGCGCGACATCGCCGAGACCTACACGCCAACGCTGTACACCGCCGTTATCTGGTGTGAACACGAACGTTGGTTCGGTTCATTCGGCACCGTGTTCGCTGTGCGCCTCGTCGAGGACGCGGAAGACCTGGAGCCTGGCCAAGTTGCCCTTGAGGCCCAGTTGAAGCCCAACGACAAGTTGCTGCGCCTCAACGACGCCGGCGAAAAACTCTTCACCAGCATCGAGATCAGGCCGAATTTCCGGGGCCGTGGCAAGGCCTATATGACCGGCATCGCGGTCACTGACGAACCCGCCAGCGTGGGTACTCAGGAACTCTACTTTTCCAGCCGTACCAGCCGCGATTCGTATTACGCCGCCTCCCACGAACTTGGCTCTTTGAGCGAAACCGAGCCGCAGGGCGAGATCGGGCGCCTTGCCGCCATGTTCACCCGCTTGTTAAAGCGCTTTGGCATCGAAGACACGCCCGCCGAAACCACTCCGCAAACCCCAACCGAGAGCAAAACCCCAATGGATGAAGCTACCGCAACGGCCTTGAAAGCCCTGCTGGCCCAGCTGCTGGTCGTCGCTGCCGGCATTCAGGCCGTGATCGAGCCTGCCGCCGAAGATGCGCCGGAACCCGATCAGGCCCCGATCGATGACGTCAGCGCTGCTGTCGACGAGATCGTCACCACCGCCGAGGAAGAGCGCGAATTCAAGCGCAACGGCGGCGGTAACAAGGCAGTGCTGGCGGCGCTTGGCAACCTGCAAAAGCAGTTCTCCGCACTGCAGAACACCAGCACTGGACGTCAGTTGCCGCGCACCACTGGCGCCACTGACAAAACCAAAGCGCGGGTACTCTGACCATGGCCCGTTCCCTGAGCGCCTACGGCGCCAAGATGTACGCCGAA
Source organism: Pseudomonas sp. MWU16-30322 (assembly GCF_020515535.1). Taxonomy (NCBI): domain Bacteria; kingdom Pseudomonadati; phylum Pseudomonadota; class Gammaproteobacteria; order Pseudomonadales; family Pseudomonadaceae; genus Pseudomonas; species Pseudomonas sp. MWU16-30322. The sequence continues at coordinate 156,538 of NZ_JAIWYL010000005.1, read as the reverse complement.
ATGCAGCTGGCGATCGCCGAGACCTACGGTGTCGAGCTGGCCAGCAAGATGTTTTCAGTTGAACCGTCGATCGCCCAGGAGCTGAACGACGCCATCACCGCTAAATCGGACTTCCTTCAGCGCATCAACGTCATTCCGGTGACCGAGATCAAGGGCGAGAAGGTGTTTATTGGCGTGTCCGGCCCGGTGACTGGCCGCACCAATACCAAGACCACCGATCGCGTGGCGAAAGACGCTTCGGCGCTAGATAACAGCACCTACGAGCTGTCGTCGACCGAGTCGGACGTGGGCCTGCCTTACGCGAAGATCGATGCTTGGGCTAAGTTCCCGGACTTCCATCAACGCTACTCGGCTGCCGTGCAGAAACAGATCGCCCTGGACCGCATCATGGTCGGTTTCCACGGTGAAAAAGCGGCGGCGCAGACCGACATCGAAGCCTATCCGATGCTGCAGGACGTGAACAAAGGCTGGCTGCAGCAATTGCGCGAGCAGGCACCGCAGCAGGTACTCAAGGAAGGCAAGACACCTGGCAAGGTCACCATGGGGCCGGGAGGCGATTACGAGAACCTCGACGCCCTGGTGCATGACACCAAGCAAATGGTGGACGAGCGTCTGCGCGATGGCGGCGACCTGGTGGCGATCATCGGCACCGACCTGCTGGCGGCTGACAAGGCGAAGCTGTACGCCAAACAGGGCGACACCCCGACCGAAAAAGAGCGCATCGAGGACGCCCAGGTGATCGCCACCTACGGTGGTCTGCCGAGCTTTAGCGTGCCGTTCTTCCCGGTCAACGGCGTGCTGGTCACCAGTTGGGACAACCTGTCGATTTACTTCCAGGACTCCAGCTGGCGCAAGCAAACCGTGGACAACCCGAAACGTTCCCGCGTCGAGGATTACAACAGCCGCAACGAGGGCTACGTGATCGAGCAGTTGGAAAAAATCGCGCTGACCGAAAACGTGGAGCTGGTGAAGTGAGCCTGGCCCTTGCCCACAAGCGCCGCATTTTGGCGCAGGGAACCGCTGCAGTGATCGCTGCTGCAGCGGCACCGCTGGCGTATTCGCCTGCGGAAGCCCTGAGCAGTCCGGCCAACGCGAAAAAGCACCTGCTTCTGATGGAAGCCTCGCTGGATGAAGACCTGAAGCGCTTGAGCGATTTGAAGAACTTGGCGAGCAAACAAACGCTTAAGCGAGCTGAGTTGCTGCCCAAGTACCAGGACTTCATCCAGCGCTACATGGATTCGGGCCTGGTGATGCCGAACCGCGTATTGGTGCAGGTAATGATCTGGCTGTTCGACACCGAGCAATTCGAAGACGGCCTGGTGCTGGCGGAATTTGCGATCGAGCAGGGTCAGGAAATGCCGGAGCGCTTCAAGCGGCGCGATGTGCAGACCTTTGTCGCGGATGCAGTGATTGATTGGGCCTACGCCGAATACAACGCCCAGCGCAGCCCGGAGCCTTACCTGTCCAACCTACTGCCGCGTGTCGACGGTGAGTGGGATCTGATCGAGCAGATCCCGAGCAAGTATCACAAGTTGATTGGCATGCGCGCAATGGAGGCCGAGCAGTGGGAAACCGCGCTTGAGCACCTGGAGCGTTCCACCGAGCTGTACGCGAAAGCTGGCAACGAGACGCGGATCAAGAAGTGTCGCATCGCCTTGGCCAAACAAGCACCCGCCGTCACCGGCGCTCAATAACCGACTACCCCCCCAGCGGGGAACTGTGGACGTGTGTCTGCCATTTATGGCCAGCCTCACGAAAAACAGTCTCCCCGCCCTAATTCGAGCGGTCAGCAATGAGCTTTTCCGGGAAACCCACCACCATCGTGGAACAGGCGATCGAGAACGACGGCTTCTGGCCGAATCTCTCCGTGGCCGAGTTTCAGAAGGGCTATCGCCTGCCGGCGGAGTTCCTGGGCGACCTGCTGACCGACGCTTTGTTCATCGCGATGGCCGAGGTCAATACCGACTTGGCCAAGCTCAAAACCAGCTGGCTTGCAGCAGGCATCGTCGCCGTGGAAACAGCCGATCCGATGCTGCTGCCTGAGCGTGCATTCAAAGCCAAGCTGTACGCGCGCGCCGTGTATTGCCGCGCCAAGGCCAGCGCCCTGCAGCAGTTCGCGACCGTGACCCGCCGCGAGAGCGCCGAGAACACCGGCAAGGAAGCGCCGGAGCGTGAAGACACGTTTCTGGCCTTCAGTCAGCAGGCTGTGCGCGCCCTGCAGGGCCGTGGGCGCATCACGGCGAAGTTGCTATGACCAAGCTGCAGGCGTTGACCGCCTACCTACTGGAACGCCGCCTGGTCGAGCCTGAACAGCTCGACAGCTGGACGGAGCAGGTCAAGCTGTCGCTGATCTGGAAACCCGACGTCGACGGCATGCACTTTGCCGACATGCACTATCGCGCCGTGATTGTCCTGGAACGTTTCGCCGCCAATCCGGCCCGCATGATGGCCCTGGTGGGCAGTTGGCTGGAGACTCACGACGCCGATCGCGACCGCCACGAACTGCCGGCGCCGGAATTCGCCGTGGAGCCCCTGGACAGCGATCTGTTCGACGTGGAAGTCACGCTGGAATTCGTCGAGCCGCAGTATCTATCCGAAGAACCGGACGGCGAGATCCAGGCCTTCGGCAAGACCTGGGCGTTCATCCCGTTTGACCTGTGGGTCGCTGAGCGCGGCGAGGTGGCCACCAATGGCGGGGCGTAGCACGTTCGAACTCGACGTGCGCGGACGCTTGGGCGTGCGCGAGCAACTGGCGTTGCTGAGCCTGCCGCCGCAGTTGCGCCGGCGTTTGCTGAACCAGGTGACCAAGCGTGTGCGGACGATGAGCCGCAAGCGTCAGCGTGCCCAGCAGAACCTGGACGGTTCGGCGTTCGCCCCGCGTCAGGGCGACGGCAAAGGCAAAAAGAAGATGGAAGCCGGCCTGGCCAAGCTGATGGTGGTCACCAGGCTGACGGCTGATGAAGCGGAACTGGGCTGGAAAAACGCTCTGACCCGATGGGTCGCCGCCCAGCAGCACTACGGCGTCAGCGAGCGTCGCACCGCCGCGCAGATGCGCCGCTGGAACAAAACCCCGCCCGGCCTGGCCGCAACCGAGAAACAAGCCAAGCGCTTGCGTCGGTTGGGTTTTCGCGTGCGTCAGGCCGGCAAAAAGACCCTGACCAGGCCGTCGGTGGCGTGGATTCAAGAGCATGTGAACTATGCCAAGGCCGGCCTGCTGATTCGCATCCTGGACGACCAGCGCAGCGAGTCGTCGGGCGCGCAGAGCTGGGAAATCACGCTCCCGAAACGCCAGTTCATCGGCGCCGAAACCGAACGCGACACCGACCTGCTGATTAGCCAGGTGTTGCAACAAATCCTAACTTCACCCCGCTAACGAGGCACTGCATGGCACTCGGTCAAGTCACCGTCGACAATCTCAACCTGGGCCAGGGGCCTGTGAGCGAGATTGAGCGTTACTTTCTTTTCATCGGCCCAGCCGGCAAGAACGTCGGGCAGATCCTGCCGCTGAACATGGACAGCGACCTGGACGTCCAACTGGGCGTCCCGGCAAGCGACCTGAAAACCCAAATCACCGCCGCCCAGCTCAATGGTGGCCAACGCTGGGCGTGCGTGGCGGCTCCGATCGGCGCCGAGGGCGATTGGGCCAGCGCATTGGAAAAGGCCCAGCAACAGGGCTACTCCGTCGAAGCCGTGGTGATTACCAACCCGGTCACCACTGCCGCTGAATTGTCGGCCATGCATGACGCGGCGATCGCCCTGAACAACACCTACGGGCGCCGCGTGTTCGTTATGGCGTCCGTGCCTGGCATCACCGCCGAACAGACCTGGGCGCAGTACGTCAGCGAGCGCAAAGGGCTGCTGGCCAATCTGGCGGCGCCGCGTGTGCTGGTCGTGCCGCAACTGCATGGCAATGACCTGGGCGTGCTGGCCGGTCGCTTGGCGAACGCCTCCGTGAGCATTGCCGACAGCCCCATGCGTGTGGCCACCGGTGCCGTGCTGGGCCTCGGTCCTGTCCCGATCGATGGCGACAAAGTCCCGCTGACCTCGGCTGTGCGCAGTGAACTGGATCGAGCGCGCTACTCGGTTTCGCAGACTTATCCCGATTACCCGGGCGTGTACTGGGGCGACGGCAACATGCTGGACACCGCCGGCAGTGACTTTCAGGTCGTGGAATACCTGCGCATCACCGACAAGGCCGCTCGCCAGATCCGCCCGCTGCTGATTCGCCGCGTGGCCGATCGCCGCCTGAACAACACCCCCAACAGCATGGCCGTCAACACCAACCAGTTGATGGCGCCGCTGCGTGCCATGGCCAAGTCCACCACGTTCGCGGGTCAGGTGTTCCCCGGTGACATCGAGCCGCCGAAGGATGGCGACCTGGTGCTGACCTGGGAGACGAAAACCAGAGTCGCGGCCTACATCAAGCTCAAGCCCCACAACTGCCCGAAAGACCTGACCGCGAACATCGCGTTGGATCTTTCCACCGACAAACAGGAGTAACGCCCCATGGCGAAGATTGGCGGCAAGAACTTTGACGTGAGCCTGGGCGATATCGCGCTGCACGTTGAAAGCTGCACTTTGGATATCACCGACAACTCGGCAGTGGCCCAAACCCGGGGCGTGCCAGATGGCACCGTGGACGGTGACGTGGCCGCTGCCGGCGAATTCGAGCTGGACACCACCAACTTCAATCTGCTGATCGACGCGGCGCGCTCGGCGGGCAGCTTCCGAGGCCTCAAACCGTTCGATGCGGTGTTCTTCGCCAAGGCCGGCGAAGACGAGGAACTGCGGGTGGAAGCCTTCGGCTGCAAGGTGAAGCTGTCCAGCCTGCTGGCGATCGATCCGAAGGGCGGCGAGAAGTCCAAACACAAGGTGCCGTTCGACGTGACCAACCCGGATTTCATCCACATCAACGGCGTGCCGTACCTGGCTGCGACCGAGATCGAGGGGCTGCGCTGATGGTGGACTGGTTCGACCGTGCCCAGGAGCTGGAGCAGCGCCAACGTGACCAGGCGATCAAGGCCCAGCTGAGCAAGCCTGCGCCGGTCGGGCCAAGCCTGACCCATTGCCAGGACTGCGACAAACCAATCCCGCCGGCGCGCCAGGCGCACGGCGGCATAACCAGGTGCGTCCCGTGCCAGACGGACGTCGAGAAGGGTAAACGCCGATGACCACTGAAACTTCGCGTCTGGGAACGCTGGAGCGCCAACTCGCCGTGATCGAGCACCGCATGAACGAGTTTGAGGGTCGTCACGACACCGTGCCGACTCGCGTGACCAAGCTTGAGCAGCAGTTCGAAAACATGACTGGCCAGCTCAAAGAACTGAACAAGGGGCAGCAGGCGTTGACCCTGGCGGTCAACGTGATCGGCTCGAAGGTCGGGCGCTTGCTGACCATCCTGACGCTGGTTGGCGCCGTGCTGCAGATGGTCGTGCCGGCACTGCTGCGCGTGTGGTTCCCATGAGCCTACGCGGACGTATCACCGCCGGTTTGATCGCGCTGGCCAGCGCCCCGTTGGTGATCTTCCTGGGCACCTGGGAAGGCAACGGCCAGAACACCGTTTACGCGGACAAACTCGCCGGCGGACTGCCCACGGTTTGCAAAGGCATCACCCGGTTTACCAGCCCGTACCCGGTTGTCGTCGGAGACTACTGGTCGCCCGCCAAGTGCGCCGAGGTGGAGCAGCTGGTGATCCGCAACACGCAGCTGCAGCTGGCCGAGTGCATCACCAACCCGAACGCGGGCCAGAACACGTTCGACGCACTGACCAGTCACGGCCACAACTTCGGCGTGACCAGCACCTGCTCAAGTCGAGCGGTCGCGCTTATCAACGCCGGTCGCATCGCCGAGGGCTGCAAAGCCCTGGCATGGGCGCCGGACGGCAAGACCCCGGTATGGGCCTTTGTGACCGACGCCAAGGGCCAGAAGCGCTTTGTGCCGGGTCTGCACAACCGCCGGCTGGCCGAATCCCGGCTGTGTGCTGAGGGCTTGTGATGCTGCGCGAAGCCCCGTTCCTGGTTGTTCTGTGCCTGGTTGCCTGGATCGGTTTTGACGTACTTGAAGGCCAGCGCGACGAAGCCAGGCGCGAGCGCGACAGCGCGCTATCGGAGGCCAGCGGCCTGCGCGAAGCGGCGCGCATCAGCGGCGAGATGCTTGCCGAGCGGGACGCGATCGACCAACGAAACACCAAGGAATTGATCGATGCACGCATTGAAAACGAACGCCTGCGCCGCGCTGTTGGCGATGGCACTGGCCGGCTGTACGTCAGCGCCACCTGTCCCGCCTCCGGATCTTTGTCCGCCACCGCCGGCACCGGCCGCGTGGCTGATGCAGGCCGCGCCGAACTCGCAGCAGACGCTCGACCGGATTATTTCACCCTCCGAGATCAACTCGCCCAAAGCCGGCAAATGATAGTCGGACTGCAGCAATACGTCCGTGGCGTGTGCCAGCGATCGCCAGCGCACCAGGACACCACTTTCCCCAACCTCAACAAGAGCGATACCCCATGAGCCAGCAAAACACCGAAATCACCCTGGAAGTCGGCGAAGCGGAATTCACCTTCAACCTGACCCCGGCTGACGTCACCAAGTATTTCAACGCCCTGACCCAAACCAACAAGGTCGCCCCGGGTAACAACCTGCTGATGACCACCGTGCTACAGGAACAGAAAGCCGTCCTGAAACCGCTGCTGGCCAACCCGGTGATGGTGATGCAGATCGCCGGCGCGCTGCTGGAGGAGTACGCGCCGAACGTTGAGGTGATCGTAAAAAAGCGATCGAGCACGCTGAGCGCCTGAGCGAAAACGGCCTGGGCCAGTTGATGGCCCTGACGAACCGCTGGCTACCTGGTGCCGAACCCACGCACGAGGCGATGGGGACGGCCAAGTGGCTGGAGGACGAATACTGGAGACGCATGGAGTTCGCCGTGGCTAACGGCATCGCCCTTGCGCTGAACGGGTAACGACATTGGCAGACCGTAGCGCCAGCCTGGCTTTCATTCTCAGCTTGCAGGACAAGGTCACCGCGCCCCTGGGCAAGGTGAAAATGGGCTTTTCCGAGCTTGCCGACCAGAGCGAAAAGCACATCAAGACGATCGGCCTGGGCTTGGGTGGGCTGACGGCGGGCGTGGTCGCCATTCGCGAATCCATGGAACCAGCGCTGGAAGTCAATCGCGCCCTGGGCGACGTCCGATCGCTGGGCGTGGCTGAAGACGCGCTGTCGGCGCTCAACGCCAAGTCGCTGGAATTCGCCGTGAACTACGGGGAGAACGCCAAGGACTTCGTGGCGTCCGCGTACCTGATCGAGGGCGCTATCAAGGGGCTTGCCGGCAACCAGCTGGCTACGTTTACCAACACCAGCAACCTGTTGGCCAAGGCCACCAAATCCGACGCCGAAACGATGGGCGAGTACGTCGGCACGCTCTACAACCTGCAGAAGTCCCAAGCCGATGCGATGGGGAAGGGCGCGTGGGTGGAAAAGCTCGGCGGCCAAACGGCGCTGGCGGTGCAACTGTTCCGCACCAGCGGCGCGGCCATGAAAGACGCCTTCAAGGAAGCCGGGGCGATCGCCACGACTTCCGGCGTCGACCTGGCTGAACAGATGGCGGTGATCGGCACGCTGAGCAGCACCATGGAGGGCGGCGACGCCGGCGGACGCTATAAGGCGTTCTTCGAAAACATCAGCGCTGCCTCCGAAAAGCTCGGTATGAAGTTCACCGACCAGCAGGGCAAGTTGCTGCCGATGATGACCATCCTGGACAAGCTCCAGGGCAAGTTCGGCGACCTCACCAGCGCGTCGGCGGGTGCCAAGCTGATGGAGGCCTTCGGCGGCGAAGGCGCCCAGGTGATCGGCGCGCTGGCCAAGGATACCGATCGGCTGCGCAACGGCATCGAGCAGCTGGGCAAGGTGCGCGGGTTGGAGAACGCCGAGCAGATGGCCCGGGCGATGGTTGACCCGTGGCAACAGTGGGCGTCCCTGGTCGAAGTCATGCGAGTGGTGTTCGGTCAGGTGTTGATCCCGGTGCTGTCGCCGTTCATGGCCAAGATGGTGGACATCGGCAAAACGCTGGTGCGCTGGTCGCAGCTGTTCCCGAACATCACCCGGGTGATCGGCATCACCGCGCTGACGATCATGGGCATCGTCGCCGCGATGTCGGCGCTGACCATGGTGGTGGGCATTGCCCGCATGACCTGGCTGGGGATGCTGACCGTGTGGAAAGTCTTCCAATTGATGGGGCTGCGCACCGTCGCGGTGTTCATCCTGCAGAAGCTGGCCATCCTCGCTTACGTCGCCGTGATCTACACGCTGAGCGCCGGCCTGGCGCTGATTCGCGGCGCCATGATGCTGTGGCAGGGCGCGATCTGGCTGGTCAACGCGGCTCTGTTAGCCAACCCGGTGGTGTGGATCGTGGTCGGGATCGTCGCCCTGGTGGCGGTCATTGTGGCGGCGGTCTACTTCTGGAAGGAGTGGACGAGCGCCCTGATGAACACGGCCGCGTTCCAGTTCGTCGCCGACAAGCTGCAGAAACTGTCCGACTGGTTTAACTCCATGGACGGCTGGTCGGGCATGGCCAAGGCCGCGTGGGACAGCATCGTCGGCATTTTCACGAAGGCCGTTAACGGCGTGATCGAGCTGCTGAACAGCATCCCGGGCGTGAACATCGAAGCGCGTTTTGGCGGTATGCCCGAAGTGCCAGGCGTCGACGCGGCCACCACTGCCTCCGACACGGCCAACGCCGCGCAGAAAGCCCAGCAGACCATCAACGCGGCAATCCCCAGCCTTTCGCCAGCGCGGCCTTCTGCAGTGCCGCCGGGCGGCCTGCTGACCAGCATTCAGAACAACAACAGCAGCCAGAACAAGGGCACGCATGTGGAAAACGTGAACATCCACACCGGCAAGCAGATGACGCCGCTGGAGATGGAAAACATGGTCGCGATGGCGGTGGGCGGATGAGCGAATACGTGGATTTGCTGATCGCCGACAACGACCTGGCGCTCGATCCTTCGAACCAGCCCAGGCTGATTGATGACCGCGTCTGCATCGCCCAGGACATCGCCCACATGATCCGCGACAGCGGCCTGCTGGTGACGCTGGTGGCCGAGCGTGACCGCCTGCGCCAACGCGATTGCATCCAGCAGATGGAACTGCTGGTGGAAGACGACGTGCGTCTGGTGCCGGGTACGGCGCGCATCACCGAGCAGGCGCCAGGCGTGTACCTGGTCACCGCGAAAACCATCAAATTCGGATCGATCGAGGTAAGTCTGTGAGCATCGATTTCAAAAAGGTGATTGCCGATACCGGCATTCCGACCACCGAGGCTGGGCTGAAGGCCGCGTGGGAAAAAGAGGTGGAAGCCCAGGGCGCGAAAGTCGCCAACACCAGTAGTTATTCGCCGTTCTGGCGGGTGATGACCGCGCTAGTCACCAAGCCGGTGTTGTGGTTGTTGGACTTCCTGTGCTTGACCGTGCTGCCCAATTTCTTCGTGAAAACGGCGGTCGATGCCTGGCTGGACACGCTCGCCTGGGCGGTCAACGTCGAGCGCAAAGGCGCGACCAAGGCGAAGGGCAAATTGCTGTTTACCCGGGCCATTCCGGACGGTGTGCTGGAGCTGGAAAAGGGCATCGTGGTGCAGTCTGCCGCGATCAACGGGAACGTCTACAAACTTGTCACGACGGCGCCGGCGACGTTCCAGCAGGGCCAGCTGCAGCTGGACGTTCCTGTCGAGGCGATCGAAGCCGGCAGTGGTTTTAACCTGGCGCCGGGTTATTACGCGATCCTGCCGGCGCCGATCCCTGGCATCGTGCAGGTGGTCAACAAAGACGGGTGGTTGGACTCACCAGGCGCAGACCCGGAACCCAACGAGCAGCTGCGCCTGCGCGTGCGCAACCAGTTTTCGGCGGTCAACCAGTGGCACACCGACGCGGTGTATCGCGCCATGATTTCCGCCTTTCCCGGCGTGCGCCCTGACGGCGTGTACTTCGAACACGGCGCCCCGCGTGGCCCCGGCAGCGCTAACGCCTACATCCTTTTTGATGCAGTTGTGCCGGCGGCGACGTACCTGGAGCAAATCAACGCGCATATCCGTGACCAGGGAAACCACGGCCACGGCGACGACTTGCTGGCCATGGTCATGCCTGAAACGCTGGTCAATATCCTGGTAAACGTCTGGCCTTTCGCCAACCAGACGCCGGCGCAGATCGCCGACCTCAAGCACGAAATTGAACTGTTTGTGCGCGCCGCGTTTCGCGAAAGCACGCCTCGCGACTACCAGCCGACGCTGACTTACCCGCAATCGAGATTTAGCACCAGTCGCCTGACCGAAGAACTGCACCGCCAGTTTCCTGGCATCGAGGCGGTGAAATTTACGCCCGTGGTCGACATCGTCAGCGGCTTGTCGATTCCCCGCCTAGAAAATCTGACGGTGAACATCAAGTGATAAAGCTCAAATTGCCGTTCTGGCTCGCCGGCACCGAGCTGTCGAAATTGACCGCTGCCGCACAGTCCTGGTGGGAAACCGTCACTGGCTGGTTGCGCTGGCCGTACTCGCAGATCGATCCCGACACCTGCCACCTCAGCATCCTTGAACTGTGGGCCTGGCAGCGCGACGTGACGCGCTTCACCGGCGAGCCGGAATCGCTGTTTCGCTTGCGGGTGAAATTCGCCTTTATCAACTCGGTCGACGCCGGCAGCACCGCCGGCATGAAACGCATTTTCGAGCGCCTGGGCGTCGGCTACGTCGAGATCGAGGAACGCCAGCCCGACCGCGATTGGGACGTGGTGCTGCTGAAATTCAGCAACGCTCAGCTGTCGCTCAATCCCGAACTGCTGCGCGTGCTGATCCAGCAATACGGTCGGACGTGCCGGCGCTACGACTTCGTAACCATCACCCCCGTGGGCCTTCAAGTGGGCCTTGTCGATTTCAACGACGACCAGCAAACGCTGGTCGCCAGCCTGTAGGAGCGCACTGTGAGCGCCAGTATTACGTTGGCCGGTGAAGGCCAGATCGCCCTGAAACAAAGCCAGAAAAAGCCCCTGGTCATCACGAAATTCATTTTTGCCAACGTGCCCGGGCTGATCACCGAAGCCCCGGTGGATCGTGCCGCCGGCAAGCCCCCCGCAGGGCAGATCGTGCAGACCTATGACATTCCCAAGGAAAACGCCGGATTCGTGAATCCCAACCAGGTCGTGTACAGCGCCCAACTGGGTTCCGACATTGGCGACTGGGACTTCAACTGGGTCGGCCTGGAAGATGAAGACGGCCTGTTGTTCGCCGTGTCCTATGTGCCGCTGCAGCAGAAGCGCAAGAACATCCCGCCGCTGCAGATCGGCAACAACGTCACCCGCAACTTTCTGGTGGCCTTCGATGGTGCCCAGGCACTGACCGGCGTAACGATCGATGCCAGCACCTGGCAGCACGATTTTACGGTGCGTCTGGCCGGCATCGATGAGCGCGAGCGCCTGAGCAATCGGGAGATTTACGGGCGCGCCTGTTTCTTCGGGAACTCACTGGCATTCGGGAAGAGTGAAAGCGGGTTGCAGTTGGGCGCCGGCACGGCCTATATCGAAGGCATCCGGGTGTTCATGTCAAAGCCTTGGGCCTTCACCGGTATTATCCCCGCTGGAAAAATCACCCTCGACGTTTGCCTGGAACGCCAGTTAAACGATCGAGTGGCAACGTGGAAAGTCGTCTACGGCGAAAAGGCCGACTACACCGACTCGGCGGGCGTGCGCCACTACTGCGTGCCGATCGCCCATTACACGTCCCCCACGGCTTTTTGGGACGAACGACAGCCCGAGCCGATCGGTGGGCCGCTCGTCCAGCACTTCGCAGCGCGTGATGGTGACTACGCCAACCTGCGCGCCCGGGCCACGACAAAAGAAGACGTGAAGCTGGGCAACTTGCCGAACGCCAAGAGCGACGATCCGGACACCAACAGTAGCGAAATCCTCGCCACCACTGCCGCACTGAACAAGCTGAAAACACAGGTCGGCGATTCGATGGCCGGCATGGTCGCTCCGTTTGCCATGGACGTCCCGCCACCGGGCTGGCTCAGGTGCAACGGTGCCGTAGTGTCTCGCACGACCTACGCCGCATTGTTTGCGCGCATCGGCATTGTGTTTGATGAGGGTGATGGTTCCACGACCTTCGGCGTGCCGGATCTGCGAGGTCTGTTCCTTCGTGGCAAAGACGACGGTCGTGGTCTTGATCCTTCGCGGGTGCTTGGCTCCTTTCAAGACATGCTGATGCAGTCCCACACTCACACGGCTACTGCCGCTGCCGTAGGTGACCACGCCCATACCGCTTGGACGGATGCTCAAGGTAACCACGCCCACCGTGCCTGGACTGATGCGCAGGGTAATCACTCCCACAGTGCGCCAGGTGCGCCCGGTATCGGTCAAGGTGCGGGTGGGCCGAACACCATTAAGCAGGCTGCGGGTGCTCAAGAAACGTCCTGGGCAGGGCATCACCAGCACACCGTCGGAATGGATGCCGCCGGCAACCACGCGCACAACGTTGGGATCGGCGCCGGCGGCGCGCACACCCACGGCGTGACCGTCGCCGCCGCTGGCGGATCCGAAACCCGGCCTAGAAACATGGCCCTTCTTTTCTGCATCAAGTATTGAGATCGAGCATGACCGAAAAACTCGTGTATCAAACCAACCACCTGGGCATCCTCGTCGGTGCAGTGAAGGCGGACGAATCGCCGCTGGAACCGGGCGTGTACATGATCCCCGGCGGCTGCGTGGAAACCGCGCCGCCGCCGATCCCCGAACACAAAGCCGCGTGGTGGAACGGCAGCGCCTGGCAGCTTGTGGACTACTTCGGCGGCGTCGTGGTGTACAGCACCGCGACCGGCGAGCCGCGCACGCTCGAAGGTTTCGAACCGGTGCCGGCGGGGCACACCATGAATAAGCCTGGGCCGAATCAGATCTGGAAGAACGGCGGATGGGTCGATGACATTGATGCCGTGCTGGCTGCGCTGCGGGACAAAAAGCTGCAGATGATCGGGGCCGACTGCGCCGAGTACGTCGCCGGCGGATTCAACTCCAGCGCCTTGGGCGACGTGCACCGCTACAGCAGCGCCATCGATGACCAGGTTAACCTGAACGCCCAGGTGTTGCTGGGACTCGATGACGTTTACCCGTGTACCGGCGTCGACCAGGAGCTGGCTTTCCGGCCTCACACTATCGCCCAGTTGCAGAAGGTCAGTCATGACCTGGTGCGCTTTCGCCAGGCTGCCCAGCAGTGCGCGGAATCGTTGCGTCAGGCTGTGGATAAAGCGCTGAAAGACAAGAACCTCAAGGCCATGAAAGCCATCACCTGGACGCCGCCGGCATGAATTGGGCACCGGTGACGATGCAATGGCCGGAGCAGGCCACGCAATGGATGGGCGGACTGTCCGCCGCCAAGGATCTGGCCACCGGCGAGCTGACCAGCACCGCGCAACGGCTGGCCGGTCTGGACGGGCTGACCAACACCAACCCGGGGCCAGTCGCGGATGCCGCGAAAGGCGGCATTGAAGCCGGTCGGGCGGCGTTGGCCGATCAACTGGGCCAGGTGCCGGCGTGCCTGGTGGTGACGCCGTTTCAAAGTGGTATCGGCCAGGGCCAAGGCTATCAACGTTTCCTGTCGGCGCCGAACGTGCTGGAACACCTCGCCAGAAAGCTGGAGGACGCGACCGACAACGGGCGTCCGGCGGGGCCGCAATATGCCTTGTCGATCCTATTCCTGGGCACGCGCCTGGAACAGTTGGCCAGCGGCCTGTCCCGATTCAATGCATTGCTGCCGATTCCCGACCTGGTGCGCACGGAGCGGCGCGCCCAGCACTTGATGAAACTTGAGAGCGACAAGTGGGAGATTCCCGGCGCCGGCCCGCTCCCGCGCTGGCAAGCGCTGCCGCTGGAACGCTGCACGGTGGTGAGGGCCGCGAAACAGTCCATGGCCGGCCAGTTGGCCGTGCTGGAGGGCTACGCCGCCGATAGCTCGCCGCTGGGCGATCTGGCAGCGCTGGCCGCTCGCAAAGTCGCCCAGCAAAAGGGCCGGGATCAACAACTGGCTGACCTGAAAAATCTGCTGGCCGAGGGCAATCCGGATGTCAGCATCCGCGCACGCCTGATCGGCCCGGGTAACTCCAGCGAGCTGCGCCAGGAGTTGCTGAGCGGTGACGCGCCGGGTCATGAATGGGTGCAGTGCGCGGGAATGCTGTTGGTCGGCACCAAGGAAGGGCTGAGTTTTGTACAGGAGCTGGTGGGCCTATGACGCTGTTACTCGACGGGCAGAAAGTCCAGGGGAAGAACCTCAAAGTCACAGCCAACCTGCGAATTGAAAGCGGCGACATGTCCGGGCAGACCAGCAACACCGACAAGGCGCACAAGGGCTTCAAGCCCAAGACGCTGGCCGTGTCGTTGATGATCCCCTTCGTCGATCGGGAGCAGTTGACTGACCTGATGCGCATGGCCGAAGCCACGGCAAGCGGTGGCCAGCTCCATTTGTACCGCGTGGTGAATGACACCGCCGAGGCCTTCGGCGTGCGTCAGGTGGAGTTCTCCGAAGGTGTCAGCGCCCGGGAGGCGGACACCCTGAAAGCCTGGCTGGTGCAATTCACCCTCAGCGAGCGCGAATCGAACCCGGAAAAGGTCGAGGGACGACGCGCCGGCAACAAGGTTGACGCCCAGGGCGCCCCGGGCAGCGGGGTCGGGGAGGGCGGCGGCTCCGGCTCCGGCGACAATCCGGAATTGAGCGGATTTGAAAAGGTGCTGGGCCGTGTGGACAAGTGGCTGGGGAGTGAGCAGAAGTGAAGCTGCACAAAGTTCTGTCGATCAATGGCACGCCGGTTCCCTTGGTCAAAGAAGACGTTCGCCTGGACGCCACCAGTCCAGGGCGCGCGAATTTTACGGTGCAGTCTGCCGAGCCGCTGAAAGGACTGGTGACGCTGGATATCGGCTACAACGATCGGACGCTGCAGCGCCATTTCATCGGCTACGTCGAGCGTTGCACCGCCGCTAACGCGGTGGAGCAGGTGCTGTTCTGCCGCGAGCTGGCCGCTGTGCTAGCCAACCCCTTGCCGCTGAATCTGCGTCACGTTGACCTGCGCGCCGTACTGGCCGCTATCAGTGAGCAGACCGGCCTGCGTTTTCGTGTTCCGGATCAACCCTATGCCGGCATGAAAACACCGTATTTCTACAGCCTCGGCGCCGGCTACCAGGCGATGGACAGTCTGGCCCGCGTGTTCAGCATTCCGGACTTCACCTGGCACCAGCTGGGCAACGGCGAAGTGTTCGCCGGCAGTTGGGCCGACAGTTTTTTTGGCGCCCGGGCGCCGCTGCAAATCCCCACGGAGCTGTTCGACGGCTACCAAGGCAACCAGAGCGCAATGGTCGCGGCCCTTCCGGGGCTACGACCAGGTGCAACGATCAACGCCGGCGAGCGCGTCACCAGTTTGGCGCTCGCCAATGACCAGATGGCTATCCGATGGAAGACGCAATCCGCCGCGCTGTAGAGCGCCAGTTTCCCGAACTCACTGGCGGTTATCACCTGCCACGATTCGCCCAGGTCACAGCCGTGGCCGATGCGCCGACGGACGCCGGACTTTGCGACGACTTCCGTCCGCGCTACGCGGTGGACATTGTTGTTCTCGGCCCTGACGACGCGCCAGATCCGGCCATGCCACCGCTGACCGGTGTACCGCTGCCGCTGCCCACCGGTGGCGAGGAAATGGGCTTTTACGCCTTTCCGGAGGAAGGGACGCGGGTTGTGGTGTGCTTCGCCTACGGTCTACCGAACAAGCCCTACATCCAATCGATTTTGCCTCACGGGCTGAGCATGCCGAAGGTGCCCAAAGGCGACCAGGTGTGGCAGCACAGCGGCACCACCCAGCAGCGGGTCGACGCGGACGGCAACTGGTTACGCCAGACCGATGGCAAGATCCGGGATCAAGCGATCGAGCGCGAGATTGAAGCCCTGGACAATCGCGAGCAGTTCCAGAGCCACACGCAGGTCGTCGATGACCACTCGAACGAGACGGTGGGTGGTGTAAAAAAGATCGAGGCGCTGGGCGCGGTCAAATTGCTGTCGGGCGGGTCGGCCAGCCTGGCTGCAGTGGGCGACATGCATCAGGCTACGGGGCGGGATCTGAATTTGGTTGTGGGTCAGAAGCACAACGCCACGGTAGGCGGTGATATGCAGGAGCGAATCGAGGGCATGCGTGAAAGCGTCGCCGGCATTGCTCAGCGAATGAAGGCGCCGAAAAGCTGGATCGGGTCTGATGTGGTGAATCTATTTCAGATCGTTTGCGAAACTCTCACATTGCTGCAAGAGCTGAACACACAGCTTTCAACGCACACTCATTTACCAGGCCCAGCGCCGAGTCCGAGTGATGCAACGATCTTCATCGAGAGGGCTAAAAAAATCGCAGCGCTAAACTTAAAGTTGACCCCAATTACTCTATAAAAAGAGTAACGCCGCTGTTATCACTCATTATTTAGAGTGAAAACCAAGCAAGAATCCTTGCATGGCTCTGTGGATAACCTTGGCCGGCCAGACCAACTATCGCCCGGGCAAGAAATATACTTCCCGCAGGCCACTACCGTTCGTCGGATCGTTGTACACCTCTAGAGGAATACAACTCGCATATTGACAGAGTCGGCTGTATTACATCGTATCTACCAACGTATTTGCGCCGGCCACCGCAAACCCGCTAACTGTCGAGGTTTCGCCAATTTGTGGTGAAGTGGCCGGCCAAAAAACGTCTTACGGCCGGCGGAGAATGCAGAAAGGCCGGGCGTGTGCCCAGCCTTTCCACGATAGCGACAAGTGGTTTTCTAGCCCCAATCCTGTGATAGATTGATTCCAGTACTCGACGCCCTACAGCTTTTGAAGCTCGCAACTCGAAAGGTTAGGGCGTACCAATGTGGCAGTCAACCATACGGTTCATGATTTACCGTTAAAACTTGCGCTTATAGGTGTATTAATTCTGGTTGGAATTTAATTAATTATCCTTCGGTGTAATCGGTTACTGCATCTCTGAGTGCGAACAAAGCTGCTTTCTCGTGCTGAGAAAGTTTGAGATTTTACTTTCGAGGTTTATAAACATGCATCGATTGCTTGCTCGCTTCATTCCAGAAGAGTTAATCCGGATTCTGCAAACGGCTTATTGGTCAATACGCTTGTATCGAATCTATCAACAGCTTGAATAATCATCGATTCGGCAGGGGCTTCGGCCCCTGTTTTGCTGTTGATTCTTCGGATTCACAGTGCTGATATTCATCCCTCACGGCACCACCAGGATTGCGCATAAGCGCATCCGTCGATTATCTCGATGCCAGAGATAACGAAACCCGTAACCGACATTCCTGCCAGCGAAGCGTCAACCAATGGTGGGAGCGGGTCGGGGTCTAGCGGCATGCCCACCTCGGCGCGTGCATGGTTAGACGCTCTGCCCATTACGTCACACATCGTTGAATTGACCATGACGTTGCACCTGATCGCGGGGTACTGACGGCGCTCTTTCGGTGTGAGCGGTACACCGCGCAAACGCAACGGCGTGACCAGCATATGCATGTGGTGACCTCTACTCGTCTGTCTTGATGTCGTGCAGTGATTCGATGGCGAAGGCCAGCGCGGCGTCTGCTAGCTCCAGGAAGTCGCATAACTCGCCATCGTCTATGACCCGTTCCTGGTGCAACTGGTGGGCCTGCCTGAGCAGCGCCTTGTGATGCGTCCCCGGCTTACTCAGCAGTGCTTCTTTATCCAGCAACAGTCCTTGCCAGTTGCCCATGAGCGATGCCCGATCGGCAATGCCGCCCGCAAAATCTCGATTCATCGCACCACCCGCGCTTATTGGAATACTGTATGCGCATACAGCTTATCAAGCGAAAGTCTCTGCTGCAGCAGCTCGCGACTGACGGTCAGCAACTCAGCCCCGACGGCCCCAGGTCGGTGGGTTTGTTGGTGTTGGCGTAGCCCTGGAAAAACTTCTGGCACGAAGAAAAAATCTCGCGAGAAATCACTTATCCCCCTCCCGCCGACGAGCTTTGTGTCCCTTTTTTTTGTAATACCGAAGGTGATGCAAACGGGCTTGCGACATAAGCAGGGTCTACGCTTTCGTAGGCTCACCACCTTTTCATCCTGTGCAACGATTTGCAGGAAAATGCAGCGCCGTGACTCGACGGGGTGCAGAATGACCAGCAGACACGCGCGATGCGCGGCGCTGGTTTCATTGAGCAAAAACCTTGAAAACCAGAATTTTCAGGGCTTTTTCAAAAACGATGACATGGTGTGAAGGCAAAATTGGTGATTTGCGGTTGCGGGCTAGAAGTCCTGAAAGCCACGAAAGACAAGGGCTGCACCCAATTCTTTGATTTTCACATGAATGAATAAAATGGATCTGGGTTTATGGACAACATTGCTCCGGCACTTATCGCGTTTACTTCAGCAGTTCTGGTGGGATTTTTTGGACATTTTTTCGTCGAGGATTACCGTCGATTTAGAGATAGCAAGGCTATTGCAGCGGCCTTGGCTGGTGAACTGGGTTCAATAATGTCGTCGCTTTCGAATCTGCAAATATCTCTTGAGGGGATGAGTGCATTACTGGCGAGGAATGCATTGCTGGAGAAGACGGAGCCGTTGGAATTGCATGAAATGCCCAACCAACCCAGTCCGATTTTCGAGGCAAACGCCGAAAAAATCGGTTTGCTAGGGACTAAACTTGCTCGAGGCGTTGCGTACACCTACGACCAGATAAGAACCTTCAGAACTTTGTTCCAATTGATTTCCAAGCATCACACGGAGCGTTCAACCCAATGGAGCCTCGATTTGGTAAACGCCTGTAGGAAGCTCATCGACGAGGACAACCAGTCGAAGGCAGCAGTCCTTGTAGAAGACCTAGACAATCACTCTGAAGCCTCCTACCCGAGGTCGAACCCTATCGGGGTGGCGTCGATCACCTGCATAACACTATTGAGTCTGATTTTTCTGTTTGGAGCCGCGTACAGTTTACTAAATGGTGCAGCTAATCCCCGTCCAACATCCGTCCAATTCACGCAGTTCTGTATTCAGCACATATACACAGATACATTCTGGAACCACTGATATTGCTGGGTTCTCCCAACAAACAGGGTAGTCTGACTCGGGCTCATAATCCCTTGGTCCACGGTTCAAGTCCGTTGCTCGACCAGCATTGTTGGCCCGGTCATGAAAAGATGAGCGCGTATCATTGATGCGCGCGCTGGAATACATCGAACACCTCACGCATCGAACTCCCGGGTAAAGCATCTTCTCTTGGCATTGGTACTGGCTCCATTTGAAAGAAACCAGCATAGCAGCGAGAGTGCTCCAGGTTGGACCCGAAAGCGGTTGCTTGGGATTTGCCGTACGGATATTTTCAAACGTGGGGTGGGAAAAGGGTAATTTTGGTAAGCGAGGGATGAAAGTGGACTACAGCCCTTATGGTGCTTGGCTTTCAGTCATTACCTCAAAGGGTAATTTTAGGTAAGGGTGAGGGTAATATTTTCTGAAGTGCCCGATTTTACTGGGATTGAGGGCTATCAGGGATTACCCATGGGAAAGGTAATTTTCTAACCTCATACTTACTAAATTATTACCTCTGCGGAATTCTCTCAAGGCCCCGACTTTCAAGGCTTCCAAAGGTCCCCTCATGCTGCATTACCAAAATTACCTTTTTCCCGTGGGTCAACATGAAACGTCGATATAGCCTTCGCAACCCTGTTCTGTAACCTGGTGTGCAAAACCCATGGGACTGGCATGGGACTGAGATTCAAAATCTCGCTCCTCTGCAGCCCTTATAAACCGGGGGGGCATGTTAAAAAAAACGCAAACGGGTAGTTTCGAATCTCTCCTTCACCGCCAAATTCAATACGCAAAACCCCTGATTTCGAAAGAGATCAGGGGTTTTGTGGTTTCTGGCATCTGGATTTTAATCCGTCACGGAAGACATGCGTGCAAGTGCTCAGCCTGATTTGCCATAGCGCATTACAATTACCGCTTTATCCGTAAAAAAAAGGACTGTTCCCATGATCATCTCCACCACTCACGCCATCGAAGGCCGACAGATCACCGCTTACCTGGACATTGTCAGCGCGGAGTCGGTGCAGGGTGTCAATGTGATTCGTGACATGTTTGCCGGCATGCGCGATTTTTTCGGTGGGCGGTCGCAGACGCTGGAGCGTGCATTGAAAGAGGCGCGGGTTCAGGCGACTGACGAGATCAAGGAGCGGGCGCGGGCGTTGCAGGCGGATGCGGTGGTCGGGCTGGATTTCGAGATCAGCATGCCAGCGGGCAAGGGCGGTATGGTTGTCGTGTTCGCGACGGGCACGGCGGTCAAGTTGCGTTGATGCAGTAGCTGGTTTAAGCGAGCCCATTCAGATGATGAATGGGCTTTTTGCTTTTTGCCTTCGGTCAGCCCTGTGGCTTGAGGATGACAAGCCCATGGGCGTCATAGGTCAGCGGCGTATCGATCGCTACCAGCGGCGGGGTGCCGGTGGAGGGCGTCGGATCGGCGGGCTGACTCGGGTGGTAGATGACGCCAGGGGTCAGAATCGGTTTGTCCGGGTAGGTGATGGTGATGTCGCCTGAAGCGAGCTTTTCCTTGAATTTTTCACCGGCGGCTTTGCCGGCAGCGATTTGTTCGTCCGTGAGTTTTACGACCGGCATTTCCGGGAATCCGTTGATTTTCATGTTCTCTCCTTGAGATTCATTTGTAGGCAAGAGGGCAACGGCCTGTCGCCGGGAATCTTTAGCGCTATGAGACCGATGGCTCGTTCCGGTGTTGAAAGGATGTAGGCCATTCGTCGGGCATCAGTCGATCTGAATCACAAGTCCAGTAATGACCGACTAGTCTCAAAAGTCTTGGAGGTCGATATTTTTTCAGGCAAAAGGCTTTGCCGGTATCGATCTATTACGAAGGGGAGAGGCTATGACTGATCCGTATATCGAAGACGATGGTGCCGAATTTTCATTCAACAACTGCGTCCGCTGCGGCCAGACGGAGTATCAGGCGGGTTTTGGCGAGGATCCGGTTCAGACCGGCAAGATCAAGTCCACTGCGCCCAAGGGGCCGAAAGCCAAGTTTCTTCCGAAGGTCTCGGCACGATCGAGAAAGTGATAGATGACAGAACGACCCCGTCTATGAACGGGGTTTTTTATGCCCGATGTTTATGTAGGGAAATCTCCTACAAGCGACGGGGTAAATTCTGAATTTTTTCACAAACTTTTCACGTCCACAGACGTAGGGTGAAGCCATCCGTTAGAAAGCAAGTCTCCAGCCCGTCTCCCCAGCGGGCTTTTTTTTGCCTGCGATAAAACCTTTTGCAAAATCGCTGTCCAATCGGCGCCAAGTGCGCGGCGGCAGCTGAATTCTCTGGACTTCAGCGCGTCGGCAGCTTTCAATCTCGGCCCCTTTTGATCTCCCTATTTTTGAGGTTTTTTTCATGCGTCTAACATTGCCTGCTCTGGTTCTGGGGCTTCTGGTTGCTCAAGGTGCGGTCGCCGGTGAAGGCACTGCTGCACTCGGCGGCGGACTGGGTGGCGCGCTGGGTAATGTGGTCGGCCAGAAAATGGGCGGCAGCACGGGCGCAGCGATTGGTGCCGGCGTTGCAGGCGCGGCCGGCAGTGCCATGGCAGCCGGCAAGGGCAGCCGGACCAAAGCAGCTATCGGCGGTGGTGTTGGCGCGGCCGGTGGTTCGGTGATCGGCAACAGCCTGGGCGGCAGAAATGGCGCGACCATTGGCGCAGGCCTTGGTGGCGCTGCAGGTGGTGCGGTGGGCACCAACCTGTCCAAAGGTCACAAGCGCCACTGATACCGAGCGCTTGTCAGAAAAAGCCCGGCTCGATGCCGGGCTTTTTCATGGCTGAACGTTTTCCCGGAAAACCTCTCAAAGTTGACACGAGCCCCTGTGGGCATACCGTCCCGATTCGGGAACTGTGAGGTTCAAATGCGTTTGTCATTGTCTGCACTGTTTTTCGGATTACTGGTCGCTCAAGGCGCGATGGCCGCCGGCGATGGTAGCGCCGCCGTCGGTGGCGGACTGGGCGGTGTGCTCGGGAATGTGGTCGGTGGCCAGCTCGGCGGCAGCACCGGTGCGGCGGTCGGCGCAGGTGTAGGCGGCGCGGCGGGTGGCGCGGTCGGAGCAAATAAACACAATCGCACTGAAGCCGCCATCGGCGGTGGCCTCGGCGCAGCCGGCGGCTCAGTGGTCGGCAACAGCTTGGGCGGCTCCACCGGTTCCGCCATTGGTGCCGGATTGGGCGGCGCGGCCGGTGGAGCGGTGGGTAACAATCTGGGGGGCGACGGCGGGAAGGGGCATTCCGGCGGTGGTCACAAGCACAACAAGTACAAACATAAAAACCGCCACCATTGATTGAATACCGAAAACAAACCCGGCCTCGCGCCGGGTTTTTCGTGTCTGGCGGCCGGACTCTGGAACGATTGGCTGTAGGACTTTTCGAACGTTATACAACCCACAAGCTGCAGAGGTTTGCCATGACTCCCGAAACAGAAGGCAAGGAAGAAAAAGGCCCGAGCGGTCTGCCGTTTATCAATGATCCGGGGAACGAGGATCCGGGGTCGTTGATGGATGATGCGACGGTACCGTTGAATGATGCGGATGAAGCGGATATGGAGTATGAAGAGGATGAGGATGAGCAATAAGTTGTCTTGATAGTCGAGCGCGATAACGCACTGAATTTCAATATCCGGGGCCTGTACTTCAGTCCCTTTGATTCGGATCGGTTTGCTCGCGAGGTCAAGGTCGATAAAACAGTCCTACTGATTCTGATGGGAAGTGAATGGCGCACCCTACGCCGTACAGTTCATATTGAATTTCATCCGTTATTTCACCGCAGCGTTCGATTTCTTGCTCCGCCAAAGTCTTAAAATTCCGCGTGAAAGAGCTTCGCGGACTTTGCGGGGAATCAAATGGAAAGAAGTCGGGAAAGTAGGCGTTTTCTGTAGGTGATTTCGCTAAATATCAGTGACTCATCCTCGGGCGTAAACATTGCCCGTTGCTCAATGTCCACTGGCCTCGCTATGCTGCTGAACCCATTAATCAGATCCGCGCAGCGGCGCCGACTGCGCCGCCCGGGATGTTTTTGATAACGGATCCGATGATGAATGCACCGATGAAGGCGTTTGGCCCGATCAAGGCCGTGATTTTCGACATGGACGGTCTGCTGCTGGACACCGAAGGCATCTACACCGAGGTTACGTCCCTCATCGCCGAACGTTACGGGCGGACTTTCGACTGGAGCATCAAACAGAACATCATCGGTCGCGGGGCCAATGATCTGGCGAACTACGTGGTGCAGGCGCTGGATCTGCCGATCAGCGCCGAAGAGTTTCTGGTGATCCGCGAGCCACTGATGCGTGAGCGCTTCCCCAAGGCCCAGGCGATGCCGGGCGCGGAGGAGCTGATTCGCCACCTCAAGGCGCATAACATTCCAATTGCCGTGGGCACCAGTTCGTCGCGGCAGTCGTTCGGCCAGAAAACCACCTTGCACCGTGACTGGTTTGCGCTGTTCGATTTCATCGTCACGGCGGATGACCCGGAAGTCGGCGCGGCGAAACCGGCGCCGGACATCTTCCTCACCGCTGCCCGGCGTCTGGGTGTCGCACCTGAGGATTGTCTGGTGTTCGAGGATTCGCCGTTTGGCGTCACAGCAGCCAAAGCGGCGGGGATGACCGCCATTGCGATTCCGGATGCAGCCATGGCCGATGAAAAATACGCGCATGCCGACGGGATTCTGCGCACGCTCAAGGCGTTCACCCCGAGTGCCTGCGGTTTGCCGGCGCTGGATTGGGCTTGATCAGCCAATAAGCACGCATGAAAAACGCCGCCCTCTGCAAAGAGGCGCGGCGTTTTTTGTACCCGGGATTCAGCGCAATCAGGCGCCAAAACCACCGTCGATGGTCAGGCTGGCACCGGTGATGTAACCGGCTTCCGGGCCTACCAGATAAGCGACGAAACCGGCGATTTCATCGGCGGTGCCGTAACGGCCCACCGCCATCAGCGGGATCAGGCTCTCGGCGAATTCGCCATGGGCCGGGTTCATGTCAGTGTCGACCGGGCCGGGCTGCACGTTGTTGATGGTGATACCGCGCGGGCCGAGGTCGCGGGCCAGGCCTTTGGTCAGACCGACCAGGGCCGATTTGCTCATTGCATACACACCGCCACCGCCGAAGGGCATGCGGTCGGCGTTGGTGCTGCCGATGTTGACGATGCGCGAGCCTTCGCCCATGTGTTTGGCGGCTTCCTGAGACGCGATGAACACGCTGCGAACGTTGATCGCCAGGGTCTGGTCGAAGTCTTCCAGTTTGAAATCTTCCAGCGGTGCGATGGCCAGGACGCCGGCGTTGTTCACCAGAATATCCAGGCGGCCAAAGGCTTCGACGGTGGCGCTGACGGCGTTGCGGATAGCGGCTTCATCGGCGCTGTCGGCCTTGATCGCCAAAGCTTTGCCGCCGGTGGCGGTGATGCTGTTCTGCAACTCTTCGGCCTTGGCGGTGGAGCTGACGTAGGTGAAAGCGACGGCGGCGCCTTCAGCAGCCAGACGTTTGACGATGGCGGCGCCGATACCGCGGGAACCGCCTTGAATCAGAGCGACTTTGCCGCTGAGGTGTTGAGTGGTCATGTTCGATCTCCAGGAAATTCAAGGCAGGGTGCCTTGTTGTTGGAGCCGAGTATCGGCCTCGCATCGACAACCGTGTAGACCATGATTGCTATAGTCTGTGTAAACCAGAAGTTTATAGTGGCGATCATGGAAACTTTCAGCAGTATCGAATGCTTCGTGCGCAGCGCCGAAGTCGGCAGCTTTGCCGAAGCCGCCCGGCGTTTGAGCCTGACCCCGGCCGCCGTCGGCAAGAGTGTGGCGAAGCTCGAGGGACGGCTCGGTGTACGGCTGTTCCAGCGTAGTACACGCAGCCTTACGCTGACCGAGGCCGGCCAGCTATTTTTGAGTCAGGTCAGCGGCAGTCTGACGACGATTCAGAATGCGGTGGCCAATCTTTCTAGTGTGGAAGGACTGCCGGCGGGGACGTTGAAAGTCAGCATGGGCACGGTATTCGGGCGTTTGTATGTTGTGCCGCTGCTGCAAGAGTTTCTTCGTCGGTTTCCGGCGATCAACCCGGACTGGCATTTTGATAACCGTCAGGTCGATTTGATTGGGCAGGGTTTCGATGCAGCGATTGGCGGGGGATTTGAGTTGCCTCAAGGCGTCGTCGCACGCAAATTGACACCCGCGCATCGCGTGTTGGTGGCGTCTGCGGACTATCTGCAACAGCACGAGGCGATCGCTGAGCCGGATGACCTGCAACATCACGATGGCATCCTGATTCGTTCGCCGCAAACCGGTCGAGTACGCTCCTGGCAGTTGATCAGTGGCGGCAGTCAGCTCTGTCAGCCCTTGATCCTCAAGACGCGCATGACCATGAGTGACTCCGAAGCCGCCTGCGCCACGGCAGCGCAGGGGTTGGGGATTGCACTGGTGAGCATGCCGTTTGCTGTGGGTTATCTCGAGGCGGGCACCTTGCAGCGCGTGCTGCCGGACTGGTACATCGATGACGGCAACATTTCGATCTATTACGCCGAGCATAAATTGTTGCCGGGCAAGACTCGGGCGTTTGTCGATTTTGTGATTGAGCAATTTGCGCAGCAGGGGTTGGCTCGGCGGTTCAGTGCTTTCTGAGCAAGACGTGGCACCGAGTTGACCCATTCGCGAGCAAGCCCGCTCCCACATTGGATTTGTGAACGCCACAGATCCAATGTGGGAGCGGGCTTGCTCGCGAAGGATACGACTCGGTATTCGTCTGTGAACTCAGCGAGCAAACCGCTCCGCCCAGCCAATAATCTGCTTCGGCCGTGGTGTCGCGTAAGTCCGTACCTTGGACGTCGACAACCCCAACCGCACCAGCGATTCAGCAATGGTCACCGCTGCCGTCACCCCATCCACCACCGGCACCCCGGTGCGGCGACGAATCTGTTCATCCAGCCCGGCCATGCCGCCGCAGCCCAGACAAATCACTTCGGCCTTGTCCTGGGTCACCGCCAGTTCCGCCTGCTGCACGATGGCTTCCAGTGCGCGCTGCGGTTCATGTTCCAGCTCCAGCACCGCCAGGCCACTGGCTCGCACCGACGCGCAGCGATCCCACAGGCCCGACAACTTCAGCCGATCCTCGATCAGCGGCACGGTGCGATCCAGCGTGGTCACCACCGAATAGGCGTGGCCAAGAAACATCGCGGTGCTGGCGGCGGCGTCGGTGATGTCCACCACTGGCACGTTGAGCAATTCCTGCAAACCTTCGCGGCCGTGTTCGCCGTAACCGGCCTGAATCACCGCGTCGAACGGTTGATCGTAGGACATCACCCGATCCATCACGGCGATGGCCGCCAGATAACTTTCGAAATTGCCTTCCACCGAATCGGCGCCGAAGAACGGCGTCAGGCCGACGATTTCCGTACCCGGGGCAGCGACCGCTTGCGCCGAGCGGGCGATGGCCTGGGTGATAGATTCGGTGGTGTTGACGTTGACCACAAGAATACGCATGGGAAGTCCTTATTGCGGGCAGTTCAGCGGCCCAAATCCGGGCCGCAAGGAAGTTAATGGCTGACGTTGTCGACGGCGATCGATTCGCCGCTGACGTCGGCGTAGTGCGGCTGACGTTTGGCGATGATCAGGTAGAGCATCGCGGCAATGCCGGCGCCCACCAGCCAGGAGAACGGCGAGATGCTGTGGAAGCCCGGCACCAGCGCCAGGACGATGGCGATCAACGCTGCCGGAATGAACGCCGCCACGGCACGGAAATTCACTCCACGGCTGTAGTAATAAGCGCCGTTGGGATCTTCGCTGTACAACTGCGGGACGTTGATCCGGCCTCTGCGGATCAACCAGTAGTCGACCATGATCACCCCGTACAACGGGCCGAGCAGGGCGCCGAGGCCGGAGAGGAAATACACGATCACCAGCGGGCTGTTGTAGAGGTTCCACGGCAGGATCAGCACGGCGATGGTCGCGCTGATCAGCCCGGCGCGGCGGAAGGTCAGGTACTTCGGCGCCAGGTTGCTGAGGACGAACGCCGGGGCGACGAAGTTGGCCATGATGTTCACCGCCACGGTGACGATCAGGAACGCCAGGCAACCCAGTACCAGGAAAAACGTGTTGGGGATCGAAGCGATGATTTCGGTCGGGCTTTCGATGATTCGCCCGTTGATCTGAAATTGCGCACCGCAGAGCAGGACGGTGATGGTGGCGAACACCAGAATGTTCACCGGCAGGCCCCAGAAGTTGCCGATCTTGATGGTTTTGCGGCACGGCGAGGAGCGGGCGAAGTCACAGAAATTGAGGATCAGCGTGCCGTAGATCGCCAGCCACAAGGCGCCGCCGGCAAAGATGTTGCGCCACATCTCGCCACCGCTCAGCGGTTCGCGGATCGACCAGGCAATCGTGGCGTTGGCCTGGGTGTACATCCACGCGGCGAGGGCGGCGACGGTCAGCAGAATCACCGGGCCGGCAAAAGCCTCGTAACGGCGAACCATTTCCATGCCGTAGGCGAGAATCGCCAGCTGCACGAACCATATCGCCACGAAACACACCCAGCCCAGCGACGACAGGCCGAGGATCGAGTTGTGGTCGTAATCGGCGAAACCGGGGTGAATCGCTGTCAGCAGCACGCGAAACACCACCGACGCCAGATACGTCTGAATCCCGAACCAGGCAATGGCGATCACCGCCCGGATCAATGCCGGAATCTGCGCGCCGTGGATGCCGAAACTGATCCGGCTGATCACCGGAAACGGCACACCGGTTTTCTGCCCCATGTAGCCGGACAGGTTCATGAAGAAGTACACCAGCGCCGCGCCGATCCCCAGCGACAGCAGAATCTGCCAGCCCCCCAGGCCCAGCGCGTACAGACCGATGGCGAACGAGTAGTTGGCGATGTTGTGCACATCGTTGGTCCACAGGGCAAAAATGCTGTACTTGCCCCAACGCCGACCTTCGGCCTTGGTCGGCGCCAGATCGCGGTTGTGCAGACGGGGGCTCAGTTGTAACGGTTCAGTCAGACCATCGTGGGGCAATGGCTGGTCGAGGGCAGAGGCGGGCAGATTCAGCGCGATGTTGTTGGAGAGACTTGTACGCATTCCGGCAGGCTCCTGATGGGCGGGGCCGCGATGACTGTGCATGAGCGCTCAGGCTCGACAAATCTTCGTCGCGGCCAGCAGACATCACTGGTTACGGGGCATCTGCAGCCTGTACGGGATAGGGCGCTTCAGGCTTGCGGATCGAAAGTGTGGATTGATGTTTTGCAGTTTTGTATACAAAACATGTATGCACTAAAGCCAGATCTGTGCCAGTTAGCGGTCTATGGAGCGCCGTGCTCATTTCGAAAAGTTATCGATGAATGCTAAGTGCTTGAAAGTAAGCGGTTATAAATTGACCAATTGAACAGCTATTTATTTTTTACGGGGGATTTTGCGGAGGAGGTAAAGCAGAGGGGCGTTCAGCAGGGATGTAACTTTTCAGGGCGCGAAAACAAAAAGTGCACACATAAATGGCACCGATGGTGACATTCGTGTGTACACATTTTGGAATGTTTCACAAAGCACTGTAGGAGTGAGCCTGCTCGCGATAGCGGTGTATCAGTCTAGGAATTTCTTGGCTGACACACCGCTATCGCGAGCAGGCTCACTCCTACAGAGGAGACATCATTGGCGGAGATTTACGCCTTGCTGATGATATTCCCTGCATGCAGGCCGCACTCTTTCTGCGTCGCCTCTTCCCACCACCAGCGGCCTTCGCGCTCATGCTGGTTTGGCAGGACCGGACGAGTGCACGGTTCGCAACCGATGCTGATGAAGCCGCGTTCATGCAGGCTGTTGTACGGCAGCTCAAGCATGCGGATGTAGCCCCAGATCTCTTCGCTGGTCATCTGTGCCAGCGGGTTGAATTTGTACAGGGTGCGCTCGGGCGTGGAGAACGCGGTGTCGATTTCCAGCACCGCCACGGCGCTGCGGGTACCCGGGCTCTGGTCGCGGCGCTGGCCGGTGGCCCACGCTTTGACGCCGGACAGTTTGCGGCGCAGTGGTTCGATCTTGCGGATGCCGCAGCATTCGCCATGGCCATCTTTATAGAAACTGAACAGGCCTTTTTCCTTCACGAACGGTTCCAGCTTTGTGTAGTCCGGCGACACCAGTTCGATATCGATCTTGTAGTGCTCACGCACCTGATCGATGAAACGGTAGGTCTCCGGGTGCAGGCGGCCGGTGTCGAGGCTGAACACCTTGACGTTCTTGTTCAGCTTCCAGGCCATGTCCACCAGCACCACATCCTCGGCGCCACTGAAAGATATCCACAACTCGTCACCGAACTCGGCGAAGGCGAGTTTCAGGATGTCCTGGGCGGATTTGTTGGCATAGGTCGTGGCGAGTTCCACGACATCGAACGTTGGGCTCATCAGGGCGGCTTCCTACAGGTCGGTGGCGCTGGGCGCTCTATATGGCGGCGATGTTAACAAAAAGCGGCGGGGTAGAGTGTGCCTGCTGCGTTGCGTGGTCGCGGGGGAGTCGCTAGAGTTCGGGCTCGCTCGACTCAATAATCACTACAAACGGGAGTGTCTTGTGGAAATTGCTTGCCTGGATCTTGAAGGGGTACTGGTACCGGAAATCTGGATCGCCTTTGCCGAAAAAACCGGAATCGAATCCCTCAAGGCCACCACCCGGGACATTCCCGATTACGACGTGTTGATGAAGCAGCGTCTGCGCATCCTCGACGAGCATGGCCTGAAGCTTTCGGACATTCAGGAAGTGATCGCCACCCTCAAGCCGCTGGACGGCGCGGTGGAATTCGTTGACTGGCTGCGCGAGCGCTTCCAGGTGGTGATTCTCTCGGACACTTTCTACGAATTTTCCCAGCCGCTGATGCGTCAACTGGGTTTCCCGACCTTGCTTTGCCATCGCCTGATCACTGACGACAGCGGCCGGGTCACCAGCTATCAATTGCGTCAGAAAGATCCCAAGCGTCAGTCGGTGCTGGCGTTCAAGAGCCTGTATTACCGAGTGATTGCGGCGGGCGATTCGTATAACGATACGAGCATGCTGGGCGAGGCGGATGCGGGGATTCTGTTCCATGCGCCGGACAACGTGATTCGCGAGTTCCCGCAGTTTCCGGCGGTGCACAGCTTTGCCGAGCTGAAGCAGGAATTCCTCAAGGCCTCGAACCGGGATTTGAGTTTGTAATTACAACATTGTGGCGAGGGAGCTTGCTCCCGCTCGGCTGCGCAGCAGTCGTAAGATTTTGGGGAGCGCTTCGCACTCCAGCGGGAGCAAGCTCCCTCGCCACAAAAACTTATAGGTTTTGCAGGGTGTCGAGCAGAACTTTGACCTTGGTAATCGACTCCTGATACTCCGCCTGCCAGTCCGAATCGGCGACAATCCCTCCGCCACCCCAGCAGCACACCTGCCCATCCTTGACCAACAGACTGCGAATCGCGATGGAGCTGTCCATCTCGCCGCGTACGTCCAGATAAAGCAACGAGCCGCAATACAACCCGCGCCGGGTCGGTTCCAGTTCGTCGATGATCTGCATCGCGCGAATCTTCGGTGCGCCGGTGATCGAGCCACCGGGGAAGCTGCCGGCGATCAGATCCAGTGCGTCGCGATCCTCGGCCAGTTCACCGGTCACGCTGCTGACCAGGTGATGCACATTCGGATAGCTTTCCAGACTGAACAGCTCCGGCACCCGCACCGAGCCGATGCGACAAGTGCGGCCGAGGTCGTTGCGCAGCAGATCGACGATCATCAGGTTTTCCGCGCGATCCTTGGGGCTGGCCAGCAGTTCGGCGGCGTTGGCCGCGTCTTCGGCGGGCGTCAGGCCACGCGAGCGGGTGCCCTTGATCGGGCGGGTTTCCACTTGTCGTTGGCTGACTTTGACGAAACGCTCCGGCGACAAACTCAACACCGCGTCGCCGTCTGGCAGGCTCTGGAAGCCGGAAAACGGCGTCGGGCAGGCCTCGCGCAACGCGCAATAGGCCAGCCACGGGTCGCCTTGACACGGCGCACGGAAACGCTGGGCGAAGTTGACCTGATAGCAGTCGCCGGCCTGAATGTATTGATGAATGCGTTCCAGCGCCTGGCGATAGTCATCGGCCGACAGGTCGGCGGTCATCGGCGTGTTCAGCTTGAACGGCGTCAGCGTCGCTGAGGTCGGCTGGCTGAACAGCGCGATCAGCCGTTGCCGTTCGCTGGCGGCCAGTGACGGGTGAAATACCAGTTGGCTGGTGGCGGTCTGGTGATCGCTGATCAGCGCCCAGTCGTACAGACCGAACCGCGCGTCGGGCAATTGCAGATCATCCCGAGCCTGGCTCGGCAGGTGTTCCAGATGCCGACCGAAGTCGTAGCTCAGATAGCCGATCAGGCCGCCGGCGAACGGCAGTTCATATTCCGCAGGCAGTTGCGCTTCGCCCAGACGGCTCAGATTATCCCGCAGGCGTTGCAGGAACAGGCTGCCGCTTTCGTCGGGCAACACCGCCAGTTGCGCCAGCGGCCAGGCGCTGAGCAGGTCATAACGGCCACGGTCGGCACTCGGCCGGCCGCTGTCGAGCAGCACGGCGCCGGGCGCATGGCGGATGGCCGCGAAGTAGTCGGCGGGGTTGGCGCGGTAGGGCAGCGGGTGTAGGGAACAGGTCAACA
This sequence comes from Pseudomonas sp. MWU16-30322, assembly GCF_020515535.1. NCBI lineage: Bacteria > Pseudomonadati > Pseudomonadota > Gammaproteobacteria > Pseudomonadales > Pseudomonadaceae > Pseudomonas > Pseudomonas sp. MWU16-30322. The sequence continues at coordinate 124,844 of NZ_JAIWYL010000005.1, read as the reverse complement.
TGGGCGGGGCAGATCGGCCATCGAGGCGGGGTGGGGATTGTAGTCCTCTGGGGGGATTGCTCCTAGAGGGGATGTCGGGGATGAGCAGATTGGGGGCAGGGTTGAGTCTTGTGGTGGCGGTAAGTCCGCTATCGCGAGCAGGCTCACTCCTACAATTTGGAATGCGTTCCCCTGTAGGAGTGAGCCTGCTCGCGATGGCCGCGCCTCGGTGCCTGATCAGCCCTCGACCGCCGGGATATGCCCAAACATTTCCTGAGTAAACGCCACCCGTTCCTCGACCGACTCGGTCACACCTAGCGCCTTCAGCGCTTCCAGATGCGCCTCGACCGCGTGCGTACGCTGGGTCAGCCCGCAATCGTTGGCAATCTGGATATTCAGCCCCGGTCGCGCATTCAGCTCGAGAATCAGCGGGCCTTTTTCCTGGTCCAGTACCATGTCCACGCCGATGTAACCCAGCCCGCACAGCTCATAACAGCCGGCGGCGAGTTTCATGAAACCGTCCCAGTAGGGCAGTTGCACGCCGTCCACCGCGTTGGTGGTGTCGGGGTGTTTGTTGATGATGTTGTTCAGCCAGGTACCGCGCAGGGTCAGGCCGGTGGCCAGATCGACACCGACACCGATGGCGCCCTGGTGCAGGTTGGCCTTGCCGCCGGACTGACGGGTCGGCAGGCGCAGCATGGCCATCACCGGGTAGCCCATCAGCACGATGATGCGGATGTCCGGCACGCCTTCGTAGCTGATGCTCTTGAAGATCTGATCCGGGGTCACCCGGTATTCGATCAGTGCGCGGTCACGGTGACCGCCCAGCGAATACAGGCCGGTGAGGATGCTCGAGATGTGGTGCTCGAGTTCTTCGTGGGCGAGGATCTTGCCCGAGACCGTGCGATAGCGGCCCTCGAAGCGGTCGGCGATGACGATGATGCCGTCACCGCCGGCGCCCTGGGCGGGCTTGATCACGAAGTCGTTGTGCCCGCCGATGATCGCGTCGAGCTTGTCGATTTCCTTCTCCGTGGAGATCACGCCGTACAGCTCCGGCACGTGAATGCCGGCAGCGATAGCGCGTTCCTTGGTGATGATCTTGTCATCGACGATCGGGTACAGACTGCGCTTGTTGTACTTGAGCACGTAGTCGGCGTTACGCCGATTGATGCCCATGATGCCTCGGGCTTCCAGCGCCTTCCAGGTCTTCCAGAAACCGAACATCAGGCGTCAGCCTTCTTCAGGAAAGCCTTGAAACGCACGAGTTCGGTCAGGCGATAACCGCGATAGCGACCCATCGCCAGCATGAAACCCACCAGAATCAGCAGGATCGCCGGGAAAGTGAACACGAAGTACACCAGCTCCGGCACGGTCATGATCAGGTGCGCCAGCGAGGCGGCGAACAGGGTGCCAATCGCCACTTTCAGGGCATGGCTGGCGCCGCGTTCTTCCCAGGTGATCGACAGGCGTTCGATGGTCATGGTCAGAATCACCATCGGGAACAGCGCCACCGACAGACCGCGCTCCAGACCAAGCTTGTGGCTGAACAGACTGATGGCGGCAATCAGCACCACCACGAAGGTCAACACCACCGACAGACGCGGCAGCATTTGCAGCTTCAGGTGTTCCAGGTACGAACGTAATGACAGGCCCAGCGCGGTGATCACGGTAAACAGCAGGATGCCGAAGCCCAATTGCGTTTCGCGGAAGGCCAGGGCGATCAGCACCGGGGTGAACGTGCCGAGGGTCTGCAGGCCGATCAGGTTACGCAGGATCAGGATCACCAGCACGCCGATCGGGATCATCACCATGATCATGAACGTCTGCTGGGTCTGCAGCGGCAGGCCATACAGCGAGTATTCGAGGAAGTTGGCGTCAGTGTTTTCGTCGGTCAGCTTGGCCAGACGAATCGCGTTCATCTCGCTGTTGTTCAGGCTGAAGGTCACGTTGGCTTTCTTCGCGCCCTCGATGGTGATCAGGTTTTCATCACCGGTCCACCACAGCAGGCGGTCGGTCGGCAGGCCTTGTTCGCCGGTTTCCGGGTTGAAGTACAGCCAGTCGTTGCCGTTGAAGCTGCGCAGCCACAGTTCCGGGGTTTGCGGTTGATCGGCGACGAGGCGGATGGTGTGGACTTTTTCCACCGGCACATGAGCGATGGACAGCAGCAGCTCGACGATTTTCGCTTTGTGCGCGGTCGACGGGTCGCCGGCCAGCAGCAGTTTGACGTTGTCATCGTTGGCGTTGTTGACGCGTTTGATCGCCTCGCCGATGAAGGTTTCGACGTCGGCCGAGTGCTGGCGGATCGGCGCGAGCAAGGCTTCGGCGGCGATTTTTTCCGGGCCTTCGATGGCGATGCTGTCGCGGAAGGTCGGGCCTTTGATCTTGGATTTTTCCGCGGTGTAGCGCTTGGTCAGCACCAGACGGTAATAAAGGGTCTGGTTGCCCTTGGCCCGGCGCGCCGACCAGGTGACCTTGCGGTTGCCGTCGACGCGGTTGACCGCCACGCCGTAATTATTGGAGATAAAGCTTTCGTTGAGGCTGACGTAATCGCGGCTCAGGGGCGGCACGAACATCTGGACCTTCACCGGATCCTTGGTACTGGCGACGAACTCGACTTTGGCGTCGATGTTCCACAGGTCGTCGGTGGCGTCTTCGGTCACCGGAATGCCGAGCACGAAAATCTGATAGGCCGTAACCGAAACGCCCAGGAGCACCAGAATGGTGATCAGGATTTTCAGGTGGAAGGTTAGAGAACGCATGGAAATTACTCGGCGGTATGAGCGGCGATGGTGCAGGCGGGTTTGCCGGCAGCGTATTTAAGACTGGGGTCGACCAGCGCATCGAAGCGTTTCAGCGCTTCGGAGCCGATCAAAAGCGGGTATTGGAACGCACTACGGTCGGTCAGGTTCACTTCGATGCTGCGCAGCGCCGTGCCCATGCAGATATCCAGTTCGATCACCGGGCGGGCCGTGTATTGCTTGCCTTCTTCCGGGTCGTAGTCGCCGGCGCGGCGCTTGATCTTGCTGACGCGGGCCAGCGGCCGCTCGATCGGGTGCGAATGCGCAGCGTCGATCGCCAGGTAGAAACGCACCCAGGACTCGCCGTTACGTTTGAAGCGCTTGATGTCGCGGGCACTCAGCGAGGCGGTCTTGGCGCCGGTGTCGAGTTTGGCCGCGACTTCCAGATTGATGCCGTCAAGCGCCGCATATTCGTTGAGGCCGTACACGGTTTTTTCCCCCGCCGCGGCGAGGCCGGGCAGGCAAAACAGCGCAAAAAATGTGGGGAAGGGCTTGAGTCTCATAAATCCTGGTGCGCAGCGTTCCGTTTTCGGTTCAGGTTCCTGGCAAAACTGCGCAAGCTCCTTCGTGTGCCTATCAGCTTTTTATGACAAGCCGTACAAAAGGCCAGCAAATGCGGGCGGCATTCTAGCACGGTGGTTTTATGGCGCCAGCGCCCGCACCGGTCTATAACCCTTGGGGTAGTCAGGGAGGCTTATTAGACGATTGTCGACAATGCGTATTTATCCTTTGACTGATGTGGGCGAATTGGCTAGTTTTTGCCGCATTGGATTTAAAGGTGTCGACAATATGCTGGATCAACTCGATCCCCCGGTCATCAGCGGCGACGATTCCGAGACACTCTCGGAAAACGTCTTCCGGCGCATCCAGGCGGCCATCGTCAAGGGCGAGATTGCCCCGGGCAGCAAGATCTCCGAGCCCGAGCTGGCGCGCACCTACGGCATCAGTCGCGGACCGTTGCGCGAAGCCATCCACCGACTCGAAGGCCAGCGTCTGCTGGTGCGCGTACCGCATGTCGGCGCGCGGGTGGTGTCGCTCAGTCACGCCGAATTGCTCGAACTCTACGAAATTCGCGAATCCCTTGAAGGCATGGCCTGTCGGCTGGCGGCCGAGCGCATGAGCGTCGAAGACATCGACGAATTGCGCCGGGTGCTGGAAACCCACGAGCGCGACGCCGCGTTCCAGGCCGGTGTCGGCTACTACCAGCAGGAAGGCGATTTCGACTTTCACTACCGAATCATTCAGGGCAGCGGCAACCGCACCCTGACCCAGATGCTCTGCGGCGAGCTGTACCAACTGGTGCGCATGTACCGCATCCAGTTTTCCACCACGCCGAACCGGCCGCGTCAGGCCTTCGCCGAACACCACCGGATTCTCGATGCCATCGCCGACCGTGACGGCGAACTCGCGGAATTGTTGATGCGCCGTCACATCGGCGCCTCGAAACGCAACATCGCCCGTCATTACCAGGACGGCGCCGACAATAAGACAGCCACTGAACGAGGTGAGTCATGAGTTCCAAGCAGAACACTCCAGGCCAGCGTTTCCGCGATGCGGTCGCCAGCGAGCATCCATTGCAGGTGGTCGGCGCGATCAACGCCAACCACGCGCTGCTGGCCAAGCGCGCCGGGTTCAAGGCGATCTACTTGTCCGGTGGCGGGGTGGCCGCAGGTTCCCTCGGCGTGCCGGACCTGGGCATCACCGGCCTGGATGACGTGCTGACCGACGTGCGGCGCATCACCGACGTCTGCGACTTGCCGCTGCTGGTGGACGTCGACACCGGTTTCGGCGCCTCGGCGTTCAACGTGGCGCGCACCGTGAAGTCGATGATCAAGTTCGGCGCCGCGGCGATTCACATCGAAGACCAGGTCGGCGCGAAGCGCTGCGGCCACCGTCCGAACAAGGAAATCGTCACCCAGCAGGAAATGGTCGACCGCATCAAGGCCGCGGTCGATGCCCGCACCGACGACAGCTTCGTGATCATGGCGCGGACTGACGCGCTGGCGGTTGAAGGTCTGGAATCGGCACTGGATCGCGCCGCGGCGTGCATCGAGGCCGGCGCCGACATGATCTTCCCGGAAGCCATCACTGAACTTGAGATGTACAAGCTGTTCGCCAACCGGGTCAAGGCGCCGATCCTCGCCAACATCACCGAGTTCGGCTCGACGCCGCTGTACACCACCGAGCAACTGGCCGCCGCCGACGTGTCGCTGGTGCTGTACCCGCTGTCGGCGTTCCGCGCAATGAACAAGGCTGCGGAAAACGTCTACACCGCGATCCGCCGCGACGGCACCCAGCAGAATGTCATCGACACCATGCAGACGCGCATGGAGCTTTACGATCGCATCGACTACCACACCTTCGAGCAGAAGCTCGATGCGTTGTTTGCACAGAAGAAAGGCTGAATTAAACCCTGTGGGAGCGGGCTTGCTCGCGAAGACGGACTGATATCCAACATTGATGTCGACTGATCCAGCGCTTTCGCGAGCAAGCCCGCTCCCACACGTTTCCCCTACAAATTCAAGAAAATTGGAGACAGCAATGGCCGAAGCAAAAGTACTCAGTGGCGCCGGGCTCCGGGGCCAGGTTGCCGGGCAAACCGCACTGTCCACCGTGGGCCAGGCCGGTGCCGGGCTGACCTATCGCGGCTACGACGTACGTGAACTGGCAGCAGACGCGCAGTTCGAAGAGGTGGCGTACCTGTTGCTGTACGGCGAACTGCCGACCCAGGCACAACTCGACGCTTACCAGCAAAAGCTGAGCAAGCTGCGCGACCTGCCGCAAGCACTGAAAGAAGTGCTCGAACGCATCCCCGCCGACGCCCATCCGATGGACGTGATGCGCACCGGTTGCTCGTTCCTCGGCAACCTCGAGCCGGAGAAAGACTTCTCCGAACAGCGCGACAAGACTGACCGTCTGCTGGCCGCATTCCCGGCGATCATGTGCTACTGGTATCGCTTCAGCCACGACGGCAAGCGCATCAACTGCGTCAGCGACGAGCCAACCATCGGCGGCCACTTCCTGCACTTATTGCACGACAAGAAGCCGAGCGAACTGCACGTCAAAGTGATGAACGTGTCGCTGATTCTTTACGCCGAACACGAATTCAACGCCTCGACCTTCACCGCGCGGGTTTGTGCATCGACCCTGTCCGACCTGTATTCCTGCGTCACGGCGGCCATCGGCTCGCTGCGCGGCCCGCTGCATGGCGGCGCCAACGAAGCGGCGATGGAAATGATCGAGCGCTTCTCGTCGCCGGAAGAGGCGATCAAAGGCACCCTCGGCATGCTCGAGCGCAAGGACAAGATCATGGGCTTCGGCCACGCGATCTATAAGGACAGCGATCCGCGTAACGAGGTGATCAAGGGCTGGTCGAAAAAGCTCGCTGACGAAGTCGGTGACAAGGTGTTGTTTCCGGTTTCCGAAGCCATCGACAAGACCATGTGGGAGCAGAAGAAACTGTTCCCCAATGCCGACTTCTACCATGCCTCGGCGTACCACTTCATGGGCATCCCGACCAAGCTGTTCACGCCGATCTTCGTCTGCTCGCGCCTGACCGGCTGGGCCGCGCATGTGTTCGAACAGCGCGCCAACAACCGCATCATCCGTCCAAGCGCCGAGTACATCGGCGTTGAGCAGCGCAAGTTCGTGCCAATCGAACGTCGCTGAATGGTGGACCTGCCACCCGGGTAACTGGATAAACCGGGAACCAATGTGGGAGCGGGCTTGCTCGCGAATGCGGTGTATCAGTCGACAAATCCGTTGAATGACACTCCGCCTTCGGGAGCAAGCCCCCTCCCACAGTTGACCGAGTCCACTTCAGTGCCGGTGTCGGCCCCACCCTTTGAAACTACCGTGACCCGAGTCCTGACCCGATGAACACAGAATTCCGCAAAAACCTGCCCGGCAGTTCCCTGGATTATTTCGACGTCCGTGCGGCGGTCGAGGCGATTCAGCCCGGCAGCTACGACACCCTGCCGTATACCTCCCGCGTGCTGGCGGAAAACCTTGTGCGTCGGTGCGACCCGGCCACGCTCACCGATTCGCTGAAACAGCTGATCGAGCGCAAGCGCGACCTCGACTTCCCGTGGTTCCCGGCGCGCGTGGTGTGCCACGACATTCTCGGCCAGACCGCACTGGTCGACCTCGCCGGCCTGCGTGACGCAATCGCCCTGCAGGGCGGTGACCCGGCGCAGGTCAACCCGGTGGTGCCGACGCAACTGATCGTCGACCACTCGCTGGCGGTAGAAGCGGGCGGTTTCGACAAGCAGGCGTTCGAGAAGAACCGCGCCATCGAAGACCGGCGTAACGAAGACCGTTTCCACTTCATCAACTGGACCAAAAAAGCCTTCAAGAACGTCGACGTGATCCCGCCAGGCAACGGCATCATGCACCAGATCAACCTGGAGAAAATGTCTCCGGTGATCCAGGTGCGCGACGGCGTGGCATTCCCCGACACCTGCGTCGGCACCGATAGCCACACCCCGCACGTCGATGCGTTGGGCGTGATCGCCATCGGTGTGGGTGGCCTCGAAGCCGAGAGCGTGATGCTCGGCCGCGCCTCGTGGATGCGCCTGCCGGAAAGTGTCGGCGTCGAACTGACCGGCAAGCTGCAACCGGGCATCACCGCCACCGACATGGTGCTGGCGCTGACCGAATACCTGCGCAAACAGAAAGTCGTCGGCGCCTGGCTGGAGTTCTTCGGCGAAGGCGCGTCCGCACTGACCCTCGGCGACCGCGCGACCATCTCCAACATGGCCCCGGAATACGGCGCCACCGCCGCGATGTTCTACATCGACCAGCAGACCATCGACTACCTGAAACTCACCGGTCGCGAAGACCAGCAAGTGCAGCTCGTCGAGCAGTACGCCAAGCTCAACGGCCTGTGGGCCGATAGCCTGAAAGGCGCGCAATACGAGCGCGGCCTGACCTTCGATTTGTCTTCGGTGGTGCGCAACATGGCCGGCCCGAGCAACCCGCATGCACGCGTCGCGGTGTCGGATCTGGCGGCCAAAGGCATCTCCGGGCAGTGGGATGACGTACCGGGGCAGATGCCCGACGGCGCGGTGATCATCGCCGCCATCACCAGTTGCACCAACACCAGCAACCCGCGCAACGTGATCGCCGCAGGCCTCTTGGCGCGCAATGCCAACAAGCTTGGCCTGACCCGCAAGCCGTGGGTCAAATCCTCGCTGGCGCCGGGTTCGAAAACCGTGGCGCTGTACCTCGATGAAGCGGGGCTGACCACCGAGCTGGAGCAACTTGGTTTCGGCGTCGTCGCGTTTGCCTGCACCACCTGCAATGGCATGTCCGGCGCCCTCGATCCGGTGATTCAGCAAGAGATCATCGACCGCGATCTGTATGCGACTGCCGTGCTTTCCGGCAACCGCAACTTCGACGGCCGCATTCACCCGTACGCCAAACAGGCGTTCCTCGCGTCGCCGCCGCTGGTGGTCGCGTACGCCATCGCCGGGACCATCCGTTTCGACATCGAGAAAGATGTGCTGGGCGTGGTCGACGGCAAGGAAATCCGCCTGAAAGACATCTGGCCGAGCGACGAAGAAATCGATGCGGAGGTGAAGTCGTCGGTGAAGCCTGAGCAGTTCCGTCAGGTCTACATTCCGATGTTCGCCGTCCACGAAGACACCGGCCCGAAAGTCACGCCGCTGTACGACTGGCGCGAGATGAGTACCTACATCCGCCGTCCGCCGTATTGGGAAGGTGCGCTGGCCGGCGCGCGGCCGCTGAAGGGGATGCGCCCGCTGGCGGTGCTGCCGGACAACATCACCACCGATCACCTGTCGCCCTCGAACGCGATCATGCTCGACAGCGCCGCCGGTGAATATCTGGCGAAAATGGGCCTGCCGGAAGAGGACTTCAACTCGTATGCCACACACCGTGGCGACCACTTGACCGCGCAGCGTGCAACCTTCGCCAACCCGAAACTGTTCAACGAAATGGTCCAGGAAAACGGCAAGGTCAAACAGGGTTCGCTGGCGCGGGTCGAGCCGGAAGGCCAGGTGATGCGCATGTGGGAAGCCATCGAAACCTACATGGAGCGCAAGCAGCCGCTGATCATCATTGCCGGCGCCGACTACGGGCAGGGTTCGTCCCGCGACTGGGCGGCCAAGGGCGTGCGGCTGGCGGGCGTCGAAGCGATCGTCGCCGAAGGTTTCGAGCGTATCCACCGCACCAATCTGGTGGGCATGGGCGTATTGCCGCTGGAGTTCAAACCGGGCTCAGATCGCCACACGCTGGCCATCGACGGCAGCGAAACCTACGACGTGATCGGCGCCCGCACCCCGCGCGCCGACCTGACGCTGGTGATCCACCGCAAGAACGGCGAGCGCGTTGAAGTGCCGGTGACCTGCCGCCTGGATACCGCTGAAGAAGTTTCGATCTACGAGGCCGGCGGCGTGTTGCAGCGCTTCGCCCAGGACTTCCTCGAAGAGTCGGCGGTTGCCGTATAAAACAAGTTAAGCGACCAAGGGATGATTGGGTCCCTTGGTCCTTTGAGGAGCAACCATGGTTCACGCAGCTAATTTCGCACCGCAGATCAAAATCCCCGCCACCTACATGCGCGGCGGCACCAGCAAAGGCGTGTTCTTCAGTCTCAAGGATCTGCCCGAAGCCGCGCAGACTCCCGGCCCGGCCCGCGATGCCTTGCTGCTGCGGGTGATCGGCAGCCCCGACCCCTACGACAAACAGATCGACGGCATGGGCGGCGCCACTTCGAGCACCAGCAAAACCGTGATCCTGTCGAAAAGCAGCAAGGCCGATCACGACGTCGATTACCTGTTCGGTCAGGTCTCCATCGACAAGCCGTTCGTGGACTGGAGCGGCAATTGCGGCAACCTCTCGGCGGCGGTCGGTTCGTTCGCCATCAGCAACGGTCTGGTGGATGCCAGTCGCATTCCGCACAACGGTGTGGCGGTGGTGCGCGTATGGCAGGCCAACATCGGCAAGACCATCATCGCCCACGTGCCGATCACTAACGGCGAAGTGCAGGAAACCGGTGATTTCGAACTCGACGGCGTGACCTTTCCGGCCGCCGAAGTGCAACTGGAGTTCATGGATCCGGCAGCGGAAGAAGAGGGCGGCGGCGGTTCGATGTTCCCCACCGGTAACCTGATCGACGAGCTGGAAGTGCCGGGTGTCGGCACGTTCCAGGCGACCATGATCAACGCCGGGATTCCGACGATTTTCGTCAACGCCGCAGACATCGGCTACACCGGCACCGAGCTTCAGAGCGCGATCAACAGCGATCCGAAAGCGCTGCAGATGTTCGAAACCATCCGCGCCTACGGTGCATTGCGCATGGGGCTGATTGCGAATCTGGACGAAGCGGCCAAGCGACAGCACACGCCGAAAGTCGCGTTCGTCGCCAAACCTGCGGATTACGTGGCGTCCAGCGGCAAGGCGATTGCCGCCGGCGATGTGGATCTGCTGGTGCGCGCATTGTCGATGGGCAAATTGCACCACGCGATGATGGGCACGGCGGCGGTGGCAATCGGCACGGCGGCAGCGATCTCCGGGACTCTGGTGAATCTCGCGGCGGGCGGTGTCGAGCGCAACGCGGTGCGCTTCGGCCATCCGTCCGGGACGCTGCGCGTAGGCGCCGAGGCCAGCCTGGAACACGATGAGTGGGTGGTGAAAAAAGCCATCATGAGCCGCAGTGCACGCGTCCTCATGGAAGGCTACGTACGCATCCCCGGCGACGCCTTCTGACCCAACACCGAACAAAACTGTGGGAGCGGGCTTGCTCGCGAAAGCGGCGTATCAGGCAATAGAGATGTCGACTGACACGACGCCTTCGCGAGCAAGCCCGCTCCCACACTGGATTGCATTTCAACCGGGATAATCAATCCGCAAAGTAATGCTCGTGTGCCAGGCGATACTTTCTGACACTACACCGACCAAAAACTGTGGGAGCGGGCTTGCTCGCGAAAGCGGCGTATCAGGCAACAGAGATATCGACTGACACGACGCATTCGCGAGCAAGCCCGCTCCCACAGTGGATTGCATTTCAACCGGGATAATCAATCCGCAAAGTAATGCTCGTGTGCCAGGCGATACTTTCTGACACTACACCGAACAAAACTGTGGGAGCGGGCTTGCTCGCGAAAGCGGAGTAGCAGGCAATAGAGATGTCGACTGACACGACGCCTTCGCGAGCAAGCCCGCTCCCACAATGGATTGCATTTCAACCGGGATAATCAATCCGCGAAGTAGTGCACGTGTGCCAGGCGATACTTTCTGACACTACACCGACCAAAACTGTGGGAGCGGGCTTGCTCGCGAAAGCGGCGTATCAGGCAACAGAGATATCGACTGACACGACGCCTTCGCGAGCAAGCCCGCTCCCACAATGGATTGCATTTCAACCGGGATAATCAATCCGCAAAGTAATGCTCGTGTGCCAAGCGATACTTTCTGACACTACACCGACCAAAAACTGTGGGAGCGGGCTTGCTCGCGAAAGCGGAGTATCAGGCAATAGAGATGTCGACTGACACGACGCCTTCGCGAGCAAGCCCGCTCCCACAGTGGATAATTGCAACCTGACATCTCCCACAGTGAATTGCATTTCAATCATAAGAAAAATTAGTCCTGAACCGAGGTCCCATCAACGAACCACTGCAAGAGTGAATCGAACATGAGCGCCAACGTCGACCTGAACAACCGCCCAGACTACGACCGTGTCCTGCAGGACATCGCCGATTACGTCCTCACCTTCAACATCGAATCTGCCGAAGCCCTCGACACTGCCCGCAACTGCCTGATGGACACCCTCGGTTGTGGCTTGCTGGCGCTGCGTTTTCCCGAATGCACCAAACACCTTGGCCCTCTGGTCGAAGGCACCGTGGTGCCGTTCGGGGCGCGGGTGCCGGGCACTTCCTATCGCCTCGACCCGGTGAAAGCCGCGTGGGACATCGGCTGCATCGTGCGCTGGCTCGACTACAACGACACCTGGCTCGCCGCCGAGTGGGGGCATCCGTCGGACAACCTTGGCGGAATTCTCGCGGTGGCCGATCACCTGTCGCAAAAACGCGTTGCCAATGGTGAGAAACCGCTGACGATTCGCGATGTACTTGAAGCGATGATCATGGCCCACGAAATTCAAGGCGTGATCGCGCTGGAAAATTCCTTCAATCGCGTCGGCCTCGACCACGTGCTGCTGGTGAAAGTCGCTTCGACCGCCGTCACCGCCAAACTGATGGGCGCCAATCGCGAGCAGTTGCTGTCGGCGTTGTCCCATGCGTTTGCCGATGGTCAGGCGCTGCGCACCTATCGCCATGCGCCGAACGCCGGGTCGCGCAAGTCATGGGCGGCGGGGGATGCGACCAGTCGTGGCGTGCGTCTGGCCGACATCGCCCTGCGTGGCGAGATGGGTATTCCCGGGGTGTTGACGGCCAGGCAGTGGGGCTTCTATGACGTGTCGTTCAGCCACACCAACAATGATCTGGCGCTCAAGCCCGAAGGCAAACGTGCCTTCAGTTTCTCACGGCCCTACGGCAGTTACGTGATGGAAAACGTGCTGTTCAAGATCAGCTTCCCCGCCGAGTTCCACGCGCAAACGGCCTGCGAAGCGGCGGTGACCCTGCATCCGTTGGTGCGCAACCGCTTGCATGAAATCGACCGCATCGTCATCACCACCCATGAGTCGGCGATTCGCATCATTTCCAAGGTCGGGCCGCTGGCCAACGCTGCCGACCGCGACCACTGCCTTCAGTATATGACCGCCGTGCCGCTGGCGTTCGGCAATCTGGTGGCCGAGCAATACGAGGACGATTTCCACGCCGCGCACCCGATCATCGATGTGTTGCGCGAGAAGATGGTCATCGTCGAAGACCCGTGTTTCACCCGCGAGTATCTGGAGGCCGACAAGCGCTCGATTGCCAACGCGGTGCAGGTGTTTTTCAAGGACGGATCGAGCACCGAGAACGTGGTGGTGGAATACCCGATCGGCCACCGTCGCCGCCGCGCCGATGGCATCCCGTTGCTGGAGGACAAGTTCAAGGCCAACCTGGCGACGCGTTTCACCGGCCAGCGCAGCAACGAGATCTTCACCCTGTGCAAGGATCAGCAAGCGCTCGAAGCCACGCCGGTCAATCGCTTCGTCGACCTGTTCGTGATCTAGGCCAACGCCAGAGGTGTCGCGGGCTACAGGCTGCCCTCGACATCCTCCAGGCTGAAGGTTTCGGTGTGGTCGTCGTAGGAGAAAATCTCCGCATAACGACCCCAGGCGATCACCACTTCCAGGGTTCTCTCGACGAACGCTTCGGTCAGCGAGTCCTGCAGTTCCTGCTCGAAACGCACCCGTGGCGCGCGGTGACCATTGCGCTCCAGCAGCACCTGACGGATGCGCGCGGCCAGCGGTACGTGGCGAATCAGGTGTTCGGCGAACAGGGTTTTGCGTTCCTGGGTGCCGTAGTCGGCGAACAGTTTGCCGGCGTCGGTCAGGGTGATGTCGGCGCCTTTGAGTTCAGCGAAACCGAGGTGCTCGATCATCTCGGCCACGGGGAACAGGTCATCGACTTCCAGCAGACGCCGTTCAGCCACGGTGGGCAGGCCGGCGTGGCCGTTGTAGGGTTCGGCGGCGATGGTTTCGATCAGACCGGCCATCAGGTTGGTCGAGACCTCAGGCAGCGGACTGCTCATTTTCAGCTCGGGCTTGCCGACGCTGGCATCGGCGCTGCGCCGGTCAGTCATCTGCGCGTAAATGTCGTCGACCATCTGCCGGAAAGCCGGATCCAGGCGGTTGCGTGGATGGGCGAACGGCACTTTGATTTCCGCCACCACCCGACCCGGGTTGGACGACAACACCAGAATGCGGTCGCACATCAGCACCGCTTCTTCGATGTTGTGGGTGACGATCAGGATCGATTTGATCGGCAGTTGCTTGCCGCTCCACAGGTCCAGCAGATCCGTGCGCAGGGTTTCGGCGGTCAGTACGTCCAGTGCCGAAAAGGGTTCGTCCATCAGCAACAGGGTCGGGTTGACCACCAGCGCGCGCGCGAAGCCCACGCGCTGGCGCATGCCGCCGGACAACTCGCGCGGGTAGGCGTTTTCGAAACCGTCGAGGCCGATCAGGTCGATCGCCGCCAGCGCCCGTTTACGCGCAGCCTTGCGTTCGACCTGCAAGGCTTGCAGGCCGGCCTCGACGTTTTCCAGCACCGTCAGCCACGGGAACAGGGCAAAGGTCTGGAACACCATCGCCACACCTTCGGCCGGGCCGTGCAGCGGCTGGCCGTTGTACAGGACATCGCCCGATGACGGTTCGATCAGGCCGGCAATGATCCGCAGCAAGGTGGATTTGCCGGAGCCGGAGCGCCCGAGCATGCCGACGATCTCGCCTTCGCGCAGGGTCAGATCGACCCCGCTGAGCACTTGCAGTTCTTCCTTGCCCTTGCCAAACACCCGGTTCACATCGCTGAGCGAGTAGATTTCGGGGCTGGCGGCGGTTTGTTCGGTATAGGTATTCATCGCAGCGAGTCCCATCAGTTCAGGCGCAGTTTGTTTTCGGCCACGGCGTACATCGGTCGCCAGACCAGACGATTGAAGGCCACGACAAAGATCGCCATGACCACCACGCCGAGGGTGATTTTCGGAAAATCTCCGGCGGCGGTGGTCTGGGCGATATAGGCCCCGAGACCGTGGGCAACGACTTTGTCCTGCCCCCAGGAGACGAATTCGGAAACGATACTGGCGTTCCACGCACCGCCCGAGGCGGTAATGGCGCCGGTCACGTAGTACGGGAAAATGCCCGGCAGCATGACCTTGCGCCACCACAACCAGCCGCGAATGCGGAAGTTGGCGGCGGCCTCCTTGTAGTCATTGGGGAAGGCGCTGGCCCCGGCGATCACGTTGAACAGGATGTACCACTGCGTGCCGAGCACGATCAGCGGGCTGAGCCAGATGTCCGGGTTCAACTGGTAGCGCAGGATCACGATGACGAATACCGGGAACAGCAGGTTCGCCGGAAACGCCGCGAGGAACTGCGCCAGCGGCTGGATCTTTTCCGCCAGCGCCGGACGCAGGCCGATCATCACTCCCAGCGGCACCCAGATCAGCGAAGCAATGAGAATCAGACCGGCCACTCGCAGCAAGGTAAAGAACCCCAGCAGCAATACATGGCCGACCTCGGCGAGCGTCACTTCTGTGCCGACATACAGGACGATGTGATAAAGCGCATAAGCCGTCAGCAGCGCGATCAAGGTGCCCCAGATCCAGTCGATCATTTTCGATCTGCTCGGGTTGTCCGCGCTGAGGGTGTGGCGCGCCGCACGCGGCAGGTTCAAGCGCATGTTGCCCAGCCGGCTGATGGCGCGGCTGAACGGGCGCAGCAGGCGCTGGATCAAGCGGGTGCGCTGGATCAGGTTCAGTACCCAGGATTCGGGCGCGGCGGTCTGCGAGGCGGTGTTTTCCATGCGGAACTTGTCGGCCCAGGCCACCAGCGGGCGGAACAGGAACTGGTCGTAGATCAGGATCACCACGATCATCGTCAGGATCACGTAACCCACCGCGTGCAGGTCTTTCTGCGCGATGGCCATAGCCAGATACGAGCCGATACCCGGCAGGGTGATGGTCTGGTCCCCCACCGTGATTGCTTCCGACGCCACCACGAAGAACCAGCCGCCGGACATGCTCATCATCATGTTCCACACCAGCCCGGGCATGGCAAAAGGCACGTCGAGTTTCCAGAAACTCTGCCAGCCGGACAGTTGCAGGTTGGTCGACACCTCCACCAGATCCCGCGGCAGCATGCGCAGCGACTGATAGAAGCTGAACGTCATGTTCCACGCCTGACTGGTGAAAATGGCGAAGATCGCAGCAAATTCCGCCCCGAGTACCCGGCCGGGAAACAACAGCAGAAAAAAGGTCACGGTGAACGAGATGTAGCCCAGGACCGGCACCGATTGCAGGATGTCCAGCACCGGCACCAGCAGTTTTTCGGCGCGCCGGCTTTTCGCGGCCAGGGTGCCGTAAAGCAGGGTGAACACCAGTGCCGCGACCATCGCCGCGAGCATGCGCAGGGTGGTGCGCATGGCGTATTCAGGCAGGTTGCTCGGGTCGAGGGAAATCACCTCGCTCTGCAAGGTGGCGATCGGTGCCCAGGTTTCCCGGGCGGTGATCGAGAAAAACAACAAGAAGCCGATCACCAGCGGCATGGCGATCAGGTCCCAGCGATTGGGCAGCAAGCGCCGGGTCGTGGCCGGGATGTAGTGACGGAACACTTTCTTCATACGCAGTGATTCCAGCGGTGTCCAAAGGGGCGCGGCAGTCTGAGCGTAGCTTCTGTCTGCACGACCCACCGAGAATGAGCGGATGCTCGTTCTTCAGGTTCAAGTGGGAGGTGAATGTTGCGGGCCCGCTGAATTCATCAGGCCAGGAGGGCTGGCGCATCCGGTTTGGGAACCGGATGCGCTGCTTGCGCGAATTGTATATTTCCAGATGTTACAAAGACGTAAAGACAGTGTCTGTTTTAAGTGAAGAAATTTTCATCCGGTAAATGCCCGTCTGCCTACGCGAAACGCAGGATTACCCGGCGATTGTTGCGGCTTTTCTTCTCGATTTTTTCGCAATACACCCGGCCGATTTCCCGGGTGTTGTGCACATGGGTGCCGCCACAGGGCTGGATGTCGACGCCGCTGACCTCGACCATGCGCAAGTCACCCTGAATGACGGGCGGCTTGACCGTCTTGCTGCCGGTCCTCTCCAGCAAGGCGGGGTACTCGGCGGCCGGCATCGACAGGGTATTGACCGTGCAGGCCTGTTCGATCAGCGCGTTGAGGTCGCGGGTGATGCTGTCCTTGTCGAGGGTCATTTCCGGCAGATCGAAATCCAGTCGGCCCTTGTCGGCGCTGATGCTGCACCCGGTGACCGGCGCATTGATCAGCGCACCGAGCAGATGCAGGCAGGTATGCATCTTCATGTGCTGATAGCGCCGCTCCCAGTCGAGGCTGGCGTTGACCAATGCGCCGGTACACAGCTGCGGCGGGCACTCCTGCACTTGATGCCAGATGATCGACGGCAGCAGGGGATCGCGCACCGTTCCGGTGACTTCGATCCGCGTGCCATCCACCAGACTGAAATGCCCGGTGTCACCCGGTTGCCCGCCACCGGTTGGGTAGAAAAGGGTGTGTTCCAGCACGACGGCCTGATCGACCACTGCGATGACTCGGGCACCAAAGGCGCGCCGGTAGGGTTCGCTGTTAAACAGGCTGAGGGTTTCCATGGTGTGTACCGACATTTGAACCTCCGATGTTCAAAGTTGAGTGGTGTGTGAGCCCTTGTGCTCACGTCGGGTCGTGAGTTTTCAGCGTTTGAGCGGTAGCTTGGTGATCGCGAAACCGGCAAGCAGGATTGCCGAGTACAGCATCAGGTCCCGCGAGATCGGCGTGCCTTCGTACCAGGCGCCGATGAGCAGGGCGAATACCGGGAAGATGATGAACACGAACGACAGCAGCACCGGGCTCAGGCGTTTGAGCAGGATGAAATACACGATAAAGCCGCCCACTGACGCCACCAGTCCGAGGTACAGCAGAGCGCCCCATGAGCGCGCGGTCACGTCCTTGAATACCGGTGCTTCCACGTTCAAGCCGACAATAAATAACATCAGCCCGGCGATGCCGATCGGCAGGGTGTTGTAGGTGATCACGCTGATCGCGCTGCCGTGCTTTTTGGTCACCACGTAGCACAGCGCATGCAGGATCGCTGCGCACAGAATCGCCAATACGCCGAGCCATTCCGCCTGATCCAGATGCAGGCCCTGGCTGCGAATGATCATGAACAGACTGGCGAAACCGATGGCGATACCGAGCATCTGTGTGGGGAGGATTTTCTCGCGCAGAAACAGCGCGGAAAAAATCAGGATAAACACCGGCATGCAACTGAACAGCAGCGCTGTCAGACCGGACGAAACGTGCATCTCGCCGTAGTTGAGCAGGTAGTACGGCAGGCTGAAGTACGACAGCGTGACGAACACGAAAAACCAGCGGCTCTGTCGCGGGAACAGCAGCGGTTCCCTGCGCAGTGCGGCGAAGCTCAGGAACAGCGGAAAGGCGATCAGAAAGCGCAGGCCCGCGGCGGTCAGTGGCGGCACGCTTTCCACGGCAATCTTGATCCCCAGCCACGTAGTGCCCCAGCTCAGGCAGACGATCAGAAACAAGGTGCTGGTGAGCAATCCGGCGAGCCAGGGTTTGCTGATGTTCAGCGGTGCGCTGATGGCAGTCGACATGCTTGGTGCTCCGCAGCAATGGAATTGACCCGGTTGTTGAAAAGGGCTATCCCTGATTGAACCTGTTTTCAGCACGCTATTCGGGGCGACAATGACTGTCAAAGTAAGTATTGCCATGGTGTCAATCCTCCGCGACGGCCTCGCCAACGGGGTGGGGGTGAAGTACAAGCGCCTGGCGGATGCGGTGCAGCAGGCCATCGCCGAAGGCGTGATTGCGGCGGGAGCGAAATTGCCGCCGCACCGGCTGTTGGCCGATAGCCTGGGCGTGACCATCGGCACCATCAGTCGCGCCTATGGCGAACTGGAGCGGGTCGGTCTGGTGGTGGCCCGCGTCGGCGATGGCACTTATGTGCGTGAGCGCGGGATGGAGCGGCCGCAGGACAAGGGCTTTCGCAATGTCAGCGATGAGCCGCGCGCCTGTTTCGACATGAGCCGCAATCAGCCGATCCCTGGGCAGGAAGCGGCATTCATGAGCCAGACCCTGCACAGCCTCGCCAGTGATCCACGAGGCTTGCAGCAGTTGACCGGTTACACCGTCGAAAGTGGTTTGCTGCGGCATCGGCAGGCGGGGGCGCGTTGGTTGAGTCATGGCGCGTTTCAGCCGCACGCCGATCAGGTGTTGTGCGTCAATGGCGGCCAGCATGGCTTGCTGTGCGCCTTGATGGGCCTGCTCAAGGCCGGCGATACGCTGGTTACCGAGCATCTGACTTACCCGGGGCTGATCAGCGTCGCACGCCAGTTGGGGATCAAACTCATCGGTGTCGCAATGGATGACGAAGGGCTGCTGCCGGCAGCGCTGGACGACGTCTGCCGGCAGCATCGCGTCTCGGCGCTGTACTGCACGCCGACGATTCAGAACCCGACGGCGGCAGTCATGTCGGTGCCACGGCGTGAGGCGATTGCCGACATCTGTCGCCAACACAATCTGCTGATTTTCGAAGACGACGCACATGCGGTACTGGCCCGCCAGCGACCGTTGCCGCTGAGCCATTTCGCCGCCGAGCGCGCGGTGTTGATCGGCAGTCTGAGCAAGGCGGTTTCAGCCGGTCTGCGGGTCGGTTATCTGCATGCACCGCAAGCGCTGATCGGGCGCCTGAGTGCGGCCATTCGCGGCACCTGCTGGATGGCCAATCCGCTGGCGATGGAGTTGGCGAGCCGCTGGATCGACAACGGCATGGCCGAGCGTTTGCTGGATGAGCAGATCAGCGAAATCGGCCGGCGCAAGGCGCTGGTCGCGCCGGTGTTGGCGGGGCTCAATTACAAGGCGGATGCGCATAGCCCGCACTTCTGGATTGAGGTGCCGGAGCTGTGGCGCGCATCGCAGATTGCTGCGGAGCTGAAGGAAAACAACTACCTGGTGGCCACCGCCGAGGCCTTTGCGGTCGGGCATGCAGCGGTGCCGCAGTTCATTCGAGCGAGTGTATGCAATGCGGTGGGAGATGACCGGTTGTTGCTGTCCGGGTTCGAGGCTTTGGCGCGGGCATTAACGGAAACCGTGTAATCGTTCTTCGCGAGCAAGCCCGCTCCCACAGGCGATCGCGTTTCAACTGGAGGAACTCGATCAACCTGTGGGAGCGGGCTTGCTCGCGAAGGCGTCAGAACAGACGCCACAAATCTATTTGAACCGCCGCTCCACGCCTTTCTCCACCAGAATCTTCGCCGAAATCTCTTCCACCGAAAAATGCGTGGAGTTGATGTGCGGGATGTTCTCGCGGCGGAACAGGTTTTCCACTTCACGCACTTCGAATTCGCACTGGGCGTAGCTCGAATAACGGCTGTTGGGCTTGCGCTCGTTGCGGATCGCGGTGAGGCGATCCGGGTCGATGGTCAGGCCGAACAGCTTGTGCTGATGGGCGCGCAGGGCGGTCGGCAGGGTCAGGCGCTCCATGTCGTCTTCGGTCAGCGGATAGTTGGCCGCGCGAATGCCGAATTGCATCGCCATGTACAGGCACGTCGGCGTCTTACCACAACGCGACACGCCCACTAGTATCAGATCGGCCTTGTCGTAATAGTGGGTGCGCGCGCCGTCGTCATTGTCGAGAGCGAAGTTCACCGCCTCGATCCGCTCCATGTAATTGGAGTTGTGCCCGATCGAATGCGACTTGCCGACGGTATAGGAAGAATGCTCGGTCAGTTCCTGCTCCAGCGGGGCGAGGAAGGTCGAGAAAATGTCGATCATGAAACCATTGGAGGTCGCGAGAATCTCACGGATGTCCTGATTGACGATGGTGTCGAAGATGATCGGGCGCATGCCGTCGGTTTCAGCGGCTTTGTTGATTTGTTGTACCATGGCCCGCGCTTTGTCCGCGTTGTCGATATACGGCCGCGTGACTTTGCTGAAGGTAATGTTTTCGAACTGCGCCAGAAGGCTTTGACCCAGGGTTTCGGCAGTGATGCCGGTGCCATCGGAGATAAAGAAAGCAGATCGTTTCATTTGCACCTTGGGCCTTAAGCTAGTCATCAATCTTGGATATGATAGGCGCGATTGCCGGCCGCCAATGGCCCGCATTCTCACTTATTTTCCAGGTCCAGGCCATACAGCCGGCCAACGCTCCCCCGAGCTGCCGGTTTCTGAGCTTTTCCAACACAGTTAGTGGAGAGATCACCTTGGTAGAGTACGTAGTTTCCCTCGATAAGCTCGGCAAACACGATGTTGAGCATGTGGGGGGCAAGAACGCATCCCTGGGCGAGATGATCAGCAACCTGGCGGGTGCCGGTGTGTCGGTCCCCGGCGGCTTTGCCACCACCGCGCAGGCCTATCGCGACTTTCTCGAACTGAGCGGCCTCAACGATCAGATCCACAAGGCTCTCGACGCCCTGGACGTCGATGACGTCAATGCACTGGCCAAGACCGGTGCGCAGATCCGTCAATGGATCATGGACGCCGAATTCCCTGAAACACTCAATGCCGAGATCCGCACCGCGTTCGCCGCGTTGTCGGCCGGTAACCCTGATGTGGCCGTGGCCGTGCGTTCTTCCGCCACCGCCGAAGACTTGCCGGACGCCTCGTTCGCCGGTCAGCAGGAAACCTTCCTGAACATCCGTGGCGTGGAAAACGTCATCCGCGCCGCCAAAGAGGTGTTCGCTTCGCTGTTCAACGACCGGGCGATTTCCTACCGCGTGCACCAGGGCTTCGACCACAAACTGGTCGCCCTGTCGGCCGGCGTGCAGCGCATGGTGCGTTCGGAAACCGGCACTGCCGGCGTAATGTTCACCCTCGATACCGAATCCGGTTTCCGTGACGTGGTGTTCATCACCGGCGCCTACGGCCTGGGCGAAACCGTTGTTCAAGGCGCGGTCAACCCCGACGAATTCTATGTGCACAAGGGCACGCTGGAAGCCGGTCGTCCGGCGATCCTGCGTCGCAACCTCGGCAGCAAGGCGATCAAGATGATCTACGGCGACGAGGCCAAGGCCGGTCGTTCGGTGAAGACCGTCGATGTCGACAAGGCCGAGCGTGCGCGTTTCTGCCTGACCGACGCCGAAGTCAGCGAGCTGGCCAAGCAGGCGATGATCATCGAGAAGCACTACGGCTGCCCGATGGACATCGAGTGGGCCAAGGACGGTGACGACGGCAAGCTGTACATCGTGCAGGCCCGTCCGGAAACCGTGAAGAGCCGCACCCAGGCCAACGTCATGGAACGTTACCTGCTGAAAGAAACCGGCACCGTGCTGGTGGAAGGTCGTGCCATCGGCCAGCGCATCGGCGCCGGTAAAGTGCGGATCATCAAGGACGTCTCGGAAATGGACAAAGTCCAGGCCGGCGACGTGCTGGTCTCCGACATGACCGACCCGGACTGGGAACCGGTGATGAAGCGCGCCAGCGCCATCGTCACCAACCGTGGCGGGCGTACCTGTCACGCGGCGATCATCGCCCGTGAGCTGGGGATTCCGGCGGTTGTGGGTTGCGGCAACGCCACCCAACTGCTGAAGGATGGCCAGGGCGTGACCGTGTCCTGCGCCGAAGGTGACACCGGTTACATCTTCGAAGGCGAGCTGGGCTTCGACGTCAAGAAGAACTCCGTGGACGCCATGCCGGAGCTGCCGTTCAAGATCATGATGAACGTCGGCAACCCGGACCGCGCCTTCGACTTCGCGCAACTGCCGAACGCCGGTGTCGGCCTGGCCCGTCTGGAATTCATCATCAACCGCATGATCGGCGTGCACCCGAAAGCACTGCTGAACTACGACGGCCTGCCGCAGGAAATCAAGGACAGCGTCGACAAGCGCATCGCCGGTTACGACGATCCGGTTGGCTTCTACGTCGAAAAACTGGTTGAGGGCATCAGCACCCTCGCTGCCGCGTTCTGGCCGAAGAAGGTCATCGTGCGTCTGTCGGACTTCAAGTCCAACGAATACGCCAACCTGATCGGCGGCAAGCTGTACGAGCCGGAAGAAGAAAACCCGATGCTGGGCTTCCGTGGCGCTTCGCGTTACATCAGCGAAGCGTTCCGCGATTGCTTCGAACTCGAGTGTCGCGCGCTGAAACGCGTACGCAACGAGATGGGCCTGACCAACGTCGAAATCATGGTGCCGTTCGTCCGTACCCTCGGCGAAGCCAGTCAGGTGGTCGATCTGCTCGCCGAAAACGGCCTGGCCCGTGGCGACAATGGCCTGCGCGTGATCATGATGTGCGAACTGCCATCCAACGCGATTCTCGCTGAAGAATTCCTCGAATTCTTCGACGGTTTCTCGATCGGTTCCAACGACCTGACTCAGCTGACCCTGGGCCTGGACCGTGACTCCGGGATCATCGCGCACCTGTTCGACGAGCGTAATCCGGCGGTCAAGAAGCTGTTGGCCAACGCGATTGCCGCGTGCAACAAGGCCGGCAAGTACATCGGCATCTGCGGCCAGGGCCCTTCGGACCACCCGGATCTGGCCAAGTGGCTGATGGAGCAGGGCATCGAAAGCGTGTCGCTGAACCCGGACTCCGTACTGGAAACCTGGTTCTTCCTCGCGGAAGGTCAGGCCCAGGCTTGATCCATATGTGAACGGCCATCCTCCCCTGTGGGAGCGGGCTTGCTCGCGAAGACGGAATAAGATCCGCCAAAAATGTTGGCTGATACACCGCTTTCGCGAGCAAGCCCGCTCCCACAAAGGTCGGGGGCTTTGAGATTGAAGTAGGGCGGGCTCCTGTAGATGCCGCCCTTTTTTGTGCAAGAGCATTATGCAAAGCAGCAGCAACCTGTTTCCTGTCGCCCTGATCAGCGCCGAACGTCGCGGTGATCTGAGCGAAGATGTGTATCGATTGAAACCCGGCAACAGTCCCGACTGGTCCGTGGAAATCGCCGTGACCCGCCTGGGCATGGCCGATGACACGACACCGCGCGGCGTGCCGGTGATTTTGCTGCACGGCAGTTTTTCCAATCGGCGCTTCTGGTTTTCCCCCAAAGGGCTGGGGCTGGGCGCGTACCTGACGCGTCTGGGTTTTGATGTATGGATTCCGGAGATGCGCGGCCATGGCCTGTCGCAGCGCAACCAGGACTACCGCCGCAACCGCGTGGCTGACTACGCCCGGTACGATCTGCCGGCGATTGCCGCGTTCGTGCGCGAGCAGAGCGGGCAGGTGCCACACTGGATCGGTCATTCGCTGGGCGGCATTACATTGGCGGCGGCGCTGGGTGGCGAATACCTTGGCGAGCCAGCCGTGGCTTCCGCGGCGTTTTTCGGCACGCAGGTCAGTCGCACGTACTGGCCGCTGAAGATTCCACCGGTGGAGTGGAGCGGGCGCTTCATTCTCAAGCGTTTCGCGCAATTGTCCGGCTCACGCCTCAAGCGCGGCCCGGAGGACGAGCCGATCGGTCTGGCGCTGGAAAGCATGCGCTGGTACGGCTTGTTTGGACGTTTTGGTGACAAGGACAAGGATTGGTGGGCCGGCCTGGCCGAGGTACAGGTGCCGGTGCTGGCCGTGACGGCAGCGGGCGATCATCAGGATCCGGCGTGGGCCTGTCGCAAGCTGTTCGAGCAGATCGGCTCCGAGCACAAGCAATTCGTCAATCTGGGGCGTGAGCAGGGCTTCAGTGACAATTTCGGTCACGTCGAGATGCTGGTGAGCAAGGCTGCACAGGCCGAAGTCTGGCCGCTGGTGGCGCGCTGGCTGCAGGACCAGCAGACGCCATTGCTCGGCGACAAGCCGGATCTGGCGGCCGCGGGTTGAGGCCAAGGCTCTGAAAAGGGCATTTCGCTCAGGTCGGCTTGCGGCTAAGATATGACGCATTGTGCGGTTCTGGTCATAATTGATGGCTGTTTAGCTATTACGTTTCAGCGTATGTTCAGGTTCATTCAGCGAACATTGCATGAATCAGGGTAAACAGCGACTGCCGGAGCTCGTCTCAAAAGAATGCGGCATCCTAGATCGTCTTCCTTTAACAGGAGTTTCTCGATGAACCATTACCTCACGCCTGACCTGTGCGACGCCTATCCGGAGCTGGTGCAGGTGCTGGAACCGATGTTCAGCAATTTCGGCGGCCGTGATTCTTTCGGCGGCGAAATCGTGACCATCAAATGTTTCGAAGATAACTCGCTGGTCAAAGAGCAAGCCGAACTCAAGGGTGATGGCAAAGTGCTGGTGGTCGATGGCGGCGGTTCGCTGCGTCGCGCGCTGTTGGGCGACATGATCGCCGAGAAAGCCGCGAAAAACGGTTGGGAAGGGTTGGTGATCTACGGTTGCATTCGTGACGTCGACGTCATCGCCCAGACCGATCTCGGTGTCCAGGCCCTGGCCAGCCATCCGATGAAGACCGAAAAACGCGGTCTCGGCGACCTTAACGTACCGGTGACTTTCGCCGGCGTGACGTTCCACCCGGGCCAGTACATTTATGCGGACAACAACGGCGTGATCATCTCGCCGAGCCCGCTGAAGATGCCTGAATAAACAGCGGCAGAACAAAGGGATGCGGATGTTCGAGGAAGAAAACGCGCAGTGGGGGCTGGTGCATGCCCTGGTGCTGGACGGTAAGGGCGGTGCGCGTTCGATAGCCAGGACCGAGCTCGACGATCTGCAGCTACAGGCCCATGAGAGTCTGTGGCTGCATTGGGATCGCAGTCATCCGCAAACCCAGACCTGGCTGCGCAAATCCAGCGGCCTGAATGAATTTGCCTGCGACCTGCTGCTGGAAGAGAACACTCGGCCGCGCCTGTTGCCATTGCCCGATGCCGAACTGCTGCTGTTTCTGCGCGGGGTCAACCTGAATCCAGGTGCCGAGCCGGAAGACATGGTTTCGGTGCGGATTTTCGCCTCGGCGCAACGGGTCATCTCCCTGCGTCTGCGCCCGCTGCGCGCCACCGATGAGTTGTTGGCGCTGTTGAGCGAGGGCAAAGGTCCGAAAACGTCCTCCGAACTGATCCTGTATCTGGCGCAATTCCTCACCCACAAGGTGCAGGATCTGGTCACGTGCCTGTCGGAACTGGTCGATGAAGAGGAAGAGCGGCTGGATGCCGACGAACGGTATACCCCCGAGCATGGCTCGATTTTGCACATCCGCCGCCGGGCTGCCGGACTGAAGCGTTTCCTCGCGCCGCAGCGGGATATTTTCGGACAGCTGACGCGGATAAAACTGCCATGGTTTGTCGACGATGACGCCGACTACTGGAACGAATTGAACAACAGCCTGACCCGCTATCTCGAAGAGCTCGAATTGACCCGAGAGCGCATGGGGCTTGTGCTGGAGGCTGAAGACCGGCGTTTGAACGTGCGCATGAATCGCACGATGTATCGCTTCGGCATCATCACCTGTATTTTTTTGCCGATGAGTTTTCTCACCGGTCTGTTGGGCATAAACGTGGGCGGAATTCCGTTCTCGAGCAGCCCTTACGGCTTCCTGATCGCCTGTCTGACGGTGTTGGCGATGGCCTTTGGTCAATGGTGGTTATTCCGCCGTTTGCGCTGGGTATGAATATGCAATATGTGACCCGACCAAATTTGCCCGCGTCTTTCACAGACATCACGAGAGGTGCGTATGCACGATCCGTTTGAACAGTCTTTGCGCGACATGCTCAACGCCTCGCCGTCCAGCCGTGACGACGATGCATGCCTGGGTCGCGTGCTCAAAACCGCCAACCGCCAGGTTGGCGCCGGTGATCTGTTCAGCCTGCTGGGCCGCTGGCTGCCCGCGCTGATGATCGCCCTGAATAATGGATCGGCCCACGTTTCGCCGGTTTCCCGTCTTCGTAAAACTACCGCTCGCACTGCTGATAAGGCTGATTGAATATGGAACTTGATCTCTGGACTCAGAGCCTCGTCACTGCAATGACTGCGTTGTGGACCAAAGTCGCTAATTTCATTCCGAACCTGTTCGGCGCACTGGTGGTGCTGCTGTTGGGTTTCGTGGTGGCCAAGCTGCTCGATACCTTGCTCTCCAAATTGCTCGCCAAACTGGGCCTTGATCGCCTGATGGGCGGCACCGGACTGACCAAGTTGATGTCGCGTGCCGGGCTTCAGGTACCGATCTCGACCTTGATCGGCAAGATCGTCTACTGGTTCGTTTTGCTGATTTTTCTGGTTTCCGCGGCAGAGTCCCTTGGACTTGAGCGAGTTTCAGCTACGCTGGACATGCTGGCGTTGTATTTGCCGAAAGTTTTCGGCGCCGCGCTGGTGTTGCTGGTGGGCGTATTGCTTGCGCAACTGGCCAACGGGCTGGTGCGCGGCGCGGCAGAAGGCGTAGGGCTGGACTATGCTTCAGGTTTGGGCCGAATTGCCCAGGGGCTGGTGATCATCATCAGCATCTCGGTCGCGATCAGTCAGCTTGAAGTCAAGACCGACCTGCTTAACCATGTAATTGTCATTGTATTGATTACCGTTGGTCTGGCGGTTGCGCTGGCGATGGGATTGGGAAGCCGGGAAATTGCCGGTCAGATTCTTGCGGGAATCTATGTGCGTGAGTTGTATCAGGTTGGGCAACAAGTGCGTGTTGGCGAGGTCGAAGGCCAGATCGAAGAGATCGGCACGGTTAAAACCACATTGCTGACCGATGACGGTGAGCTAGTCTCACTCTCCAATCGGATCCTGCTGGAACAGCATGTGAGTAGCCGCTAACCCGGCAAACCCTGCTAATGTATGCCGCCGCAAAATGCCCTGAGAGGGTAGCGGCGGACATTGACCTGACTGTCGGCACGACTTGTTTTGAATAAAGCCCAAACGCTATCCACGCGCTATGACCCCCGTGAGCTCTCTGATGAGGAGTTGGTCGCGCGCGCGCATACCGAGCTGTTTCACGTAACGCGCGCCTATGAAGAGCTGATGCGGCGTTACCAGCGAACATTATTTAACGTTTGTGCGAGATATCTTGGGAACGATCGCGACGCAGACGATGTCTGTCAGGAAGTGATGCTGAAGGTGCTGTACGGCCTGAAGAATTTCGAGGGGAAATCGAAGTTCAAAACCTGGCTGTACAGCATCACTTACAACGAATGCATCACGCAGTATCGGAAAGAACGGCGAAAGCGTCGCTTGATGGACGCCTTGAGTCTGGACCCCCTGGAAGAAGCGTCGGAAGAAAAGGCGCCGAAACCCGAGGAGAAGGGCGGACTCGATCGCTGGCTGGTGTATGTGAACCCGATTGACCGTGAAATTCTGGTGCTACGATTTGTCGCAGAGCTTGAATTTCAGGAAATCGCAGACATCATGCACATGGGTTTGAGTGCGACAAAAATGCGGTACAAACGTGCTCTAGACAAATTACGTGAGAAATTTGCAGGCATTGCTGAAACTTAGTTCAGCGCAAATATCTCTTACGTGTAGGCAAGTTCTGATAGACTTGCCGCCGAGTTGTCCCCCGGTTTGCGGGACTGCTTCACAATCACCAGATGGGGATTTAACGGATGAAACTGAAAAACACCTTGGGCTTGGCCATTGGTTCTCTTATTGCCGCTACTTCGTTCGGCGCATTGGCACAAGGCCAAGGCGCAGTTGAAGGCGAGATCAACTACAAGAAGCAGTACAACGACAGCATTGATCATGTCGAAGACGGCTTCAACCCAGGCGCCAAAATCGGTTACTTCCTGACCGACGACGTCTCGATCAACTTCGGCTGGGATCGTAACAACCACACCCGTTCGAACGACGGTACCGGTAGCCAGAAACTGCGCGGTGACAACTTCGGTCTGACTGCTCAATACCACTTCAACAACGCTGGCGACGCTCTGCGTCCATACGTTGAAGGTGGCGTTAAGCACGGCAACCTGACCAACGTAGCTGCTGACGGCCACACCGGTCGCGACCAGTCGACTTTCCTGACTGCTGGCGCTGGCGTTAAGTACTACTTCGCCGAAAACTTCTTCGCCCGTGCTGGCGTAGAAGCTGACTACAAACTGGACAACGGCCGTTGGGACTACGCTCCATCGGTTGGTCTGGGCGTGAACTTCGGTGGTGGCGGCAAGCCAGCTCCGGCTCCAGTTCCAGCTCCAGAGCCAGTTGCAGAAGCTCCAGTTGAAGCTCCAGTTGCTGAAGTTGTTCGTGTTGAGCTGGACGTCAAGTTCGACTTCGACAAGTCGGTCGTCAAGCCTAACAGCTACGCTGACATCAAGAACCTGGCTGACTTCATGAAGCAGTACCCAGCGACTCACACCACTGTTGAAGGTCACACTGACTCCGTCGGTCCTGACGCTTACAACCAGAAACTGTCTCAGCGTCGTGCAGACGCTGTTAAGAAAGTTCTGACTCAGCAGTACGGTGTTGAATCGTCCCGCGTTAACTCGGTTGGCTACGGCAAAACCCGCCCAGTTGCTGACAACAGCACTGAAGCTGGCCGCGCTGTAAACCGTCGCGTAGAAGCGCAGGTTGAAGCTCAAGCTAAGTAATTAGCTCGCCGCTTTGAGAAAAGCCCGGCCTAGGCCGGGCTTTTCTTTGTCTGCGATTTGGTGTTGAAGCCATAAGCCCGGCTATAATCGCCACCTCTTTTCGCCGCCCGAGTCATCGCCGCCCATGTACACCCTGGCCCGTCAGCTGTTGTTCAAACTTTCCCCGGAAACTTCCCACGATCTGTCGCTTGATCTGATCGGCGCGGGTGGGCGTTTGGGCCTCAACGGCTTGCTGTGCAAGAAGCCGGCGAACGTTCCGGTGACGGTCATGGGCCTGGACTTCCCGAACCCGGTGGGTCTTGCGGCCGGTCTGGACAAGAACGGCGCGGCCATCGACGGCTTCTCGCAGTTGGGTTTCGGTTTCGTCGAAATCGGCACCGTGACCCCGCGTCCGCAGCCGGGCAACCCGAAACCACGGATCTTCCGCCTGCCGGAAGCCGAGGCGATCATCAACCGCATGGGCTTCAACAACCTGGGTGTGGATAACCTGCTGGCGCGGGTCGCCGCGGCCAAATACACGGGTGTGCTGGGGATCAACATCGGCAAGAACTTCGACACCCCGGTCGAGCGTGCAGTGGATGACTACCTGATCTGCCTGGACAAGGTGTATGCCCACGCCAGCTATGTCACGGTCAACGTCAGCTCGCCGAACACCCCGGGCCTGCGCAGCCTGCAGTTCGGTGATTCGCTCAAGCAGTTGCTGGCGGATCTGGCCACGCGCCGCGCCGAACTGGCCCTGCGCCACGGCAAGCACGTACCGCTGGCGATCAAGATTGCCCCGGACATGACCGACGAAGAAACCGCGCAGGTTGCCCAGGCATTGATCGAAACCGGGATGGACGCGGTGATCGCCACCAACACCACCCTGAGCCGCGTTGGCGTCGAAGGCATGGAGCATGGTGACGAGGCGGGCGGTCTGTCCGGCGCTCCGGTGCGCGACAAGAGCACGCATACCGTGAAGGTGTTGGCGGCTGAGCTGGGTGGTCGTTTGCCGATCATCGCGGCGGGCGGGATCACTGAAGGCAAGCATGCGGCGGAGAAGATCACCGCGGGTGCGAGTCTGGTGCAGATTTACTCGGGCTTTATCTATAAAGGCCCGGCGCTGATTCGCGAATCGGTCGACGCCATCGCCGCCCTGCGCTGAGGATTGCTGAGGGCTTCTGTGGCGAGGGAGCTTGCTCCCGCTGGGTTTCGAAGCTGCCCCAGGTTTTTCAGGTCGCGAGGATTCAGCATTTGCGACTGCTGCGCAGCCGAGCGGGAGCAAGCTCCCTCGCCACAGGGGATTGCATTTTCAGGCATAAAAAAGGGCTCCTCGAAGGAGCCCCTGGGCCGCAGCCCGCCGTCCGGGAAGGACGTGCATGGTAAGTCGCTATAAATTCAGATTGTCGTATTGCAATAAGTGCCCTGTGTTAGCCGACGGCGTGAAGTTCGTTGAGTC
Source organism: Pseudomonas sp. MWU16-30322 (assembly GCF_020515535.1). Classification (NCBI taxonomy): domain Bacteria; kingdom Pseudomonadati; phylum Pseudomonadota; class Gammaproteobacteria; order Pseudomonadales; family Pseudomonadaceae; genus Pseudomonas; species Pseudomonas sp. MWU16-30322. The sequence goes on along the minus strand of NZ_JAIWYL010000005.1, from coordinate 94,588 downwards.
TGTGGATCCCCGCAGTGCCGGTCATACCGTCCCAGTTGTCGCCGCGTCCTTCTCGCCAGCCGTTGATCCAGGCTTGGCGTACCGACGGTAGAGTAAATGGGCAAAGCTCGCGGGATTTGCCACCAACGCCATATTGATATCCGCGCAAAAATGCTCTTTCCAACGGATCACGCTTAAGTCTTCTCATAGGGTGTTTCCCTCACTTGTTGACTGTTTTTGTCGCGTTGACCTCAACCGAGGTCTGGCAGAAAAAACTCTGCCGTTGGGCGGCTCGCTGCCGGCGTGGCGAGCCAAGGTGTTGACGCCGTTGCGACGTCAACCTGTGTCCAGTTCTAACCAATGAGTCACATTGAGGGAATGATCGTTTTGTCATAAGGACGTAACGAAAATAGTGCTACAGCCATAAGTAACGAGTGGTTTCATGAACGAATTTTCACCAAACCCCGGTATGATCGGCCCCGCGCTGGATGATGGGGTTAATCCTTTAGTGAGAATGACCCACGTTTACGCTCGGTTACTAAGCGACGAAGGGTCGCTTTAAGACTTTTTGTTTCATCAACTTTTTTATCTGTCCCGGCATCTAAGCTCTTTTAACCCGAGCAGCGGGGATGGAACGGCACACCTTCGTGCCACGCGGGCGCTCTTTTAGAAAAGCGCCTGATTGAAAACCGGATCGGCAATGCGTTGCCGATTCACTAGCCAAAGGCTCTGGAAATACCATGTCCGATCGTTTCGAACTCTTCCTCACTTGCCCCAAAGGCCTTGAAGGCCTGCTTATCGAGGAAGCCGTCGGGCTTGGCCTTGAAGAAGCTCGCGAGCACACCTCCGCCGTGCGTGGCATGGCCACGATGGAAACCGCTTATCGCCTGTGCCTGTGGTCGCGTCTGGCCAACCGGGTGCTGCTGGTGCTCAAGCGCTTCCCGATGAAAGACGCTGAAGACCTGTACCACGGCGTGCTCGACGTCGAGTGGCAGGATCACATGCTCTCCGACGGCACCCTGGCTGTTGAATTCAGCGGTCACGGTTCGGGCATCGACAACACCCACTTCGGCGCACTGAAAGTCAAAGACGCCATCGTCGACAAACTGCGTACCCCGCAGGGCGACCGCCCAAGCATCGACAAACTCAACCCGGATCTGCGCATTCACCTGCGCCTGGATCGCGGCGAAGCGATCCTGTCCCTCGACCTTTCCGGCCACAGCCTGCATCAGCGCGGTTACCGCCTGCAGCAGGGCGCGGCGCCGCTGAAGGAAAACCTCGCGGCAGCGATCCTGATCCGTTCCGGCTGGCCGCGCATTGCGGCCGAAGGTGGCGCGCTGGCTGACCCGATGTGCGGTGTCGGTACGTTCCTCGTCGAAGCCGGGATGATCGCCGCCGACATGGCGCCGAACCTGCGTCGCGAGCAGTGGGGCTTCACCGCATGGCTGGGTCACGTCCCGGCGCTGTGGAAAAAACTCCATGAAGAAGCGGTTGAGCGCGCCGCTGCCGGTCTGGCCAAGCCGCCGCTGTGGATTCGTGGTTACGAAGCCGATCCGCGCCTGATTCAACCGGGCCGCAATAACGTCGAGCGCGCCGGTCTGAGCGAGTGGATCAAGATCTATCAGGGCGAAGTCGCGACCTTCGAGCCGCGTCCGGATCAGAACCAGAAAGGTCTGGTGATCTGCAACCCGCCGTACGGCGAGCGTCTGGGCGACGAAGCCAGCCTGCTTTACCTCTACCAGAACCTTGGCGAGCGTCTGCGTCAGGCCTGCCTGAACTGGGAAGCGGCGGTGTTCACTGGCGCGCCGGATCTGGGCAAGCGCATGGGCATTCGCAGCCACAAGCAGTATTCGTTCTGGAACGGCGCACTGCCGTGCAAGCTGCTGTTGATCAAGGTGCTGCCGGATCAGTTCGTCACGGGCGAGCGGCGTACCCCGGAACAGCGTCAGGCCGAGCGTGAGCAAGCGGCTTACGATCAGACCCCGAACGAGCCGCAAGAGCGCAAGTTCAACAAGAACGGCAACCCGATCAAACCGACGCCCGCCCCGGCGCCAGTGATCGAGCAGCCGCGCCTGAGCGAAGGCGGGCAGATGTTTGCCAACCGCCTGCAAAAGAACCTCAAGGCGCTGAGCAAGTGGATCAAGCGCGAAGGCATCGACTGCTATCGCGTCTATGATGCCGACATGCCGGAATACGCCATGGCCATCGACCTGTATCACGACTGGGTGCACGTGCAGGAATACGCGGCGCCGAAGTCGATTGATCCGGAAAAGGCCTCGGCGCGCATGTTCGACGCGTTGGCGGCGATCCCGCAGGCGCTGAACGTCGACAAGAGCCGCGTGGTGGTCAAGCGCCGCGAGCGTCAGAGCGGTACCAAGCAGTACGAGCGTCAGGCGGCGCAGGGCAAGTTCAACGAGGTCAGCGAAGGCGGCGTCAAGCTGCTGGTGAACCTCACCGACTACCTCGACACCGGTCTGTTCCTCGACCACCGGCCGATCCGCATGCGCATTCAGAAAGAGGCTGCCGGCAAGCGCTTCCTCAATCTGTTCTGCTACACCGCGACCGCCAGTGTGCACGCGGCCAAGGGCGGTGCGCGCAGCACCACCAGCGTCGACCTGTCGAAGACTTATCTGGACTGGGCGCGCCGCAACCTGTCGCTGAACGGTTTCTCCGACAAGAACCGTCTGGAGCAGGGCGACGTGATGGCGTGGCTGGAAAGCTGCCGTGAAGAGTACGACCTGATCTTCATCGATCCGCCGACCTTCTCCAACTCCAAGCGCATGGAAGGCATCTTCGACGTGCAGCGTGATCAGGTGCAGTTGATCGATCTGGCCATGGCGCGCCTGGCGCCGGGTGGCGTGCTGTACTTCTCGAACAACTTCCGCAAGTTCCAGTTGGAGGAGAACCTGGCCGAGCGTTACGCGGTCGAGGAAATCAGCGCGCAGACCATCGATCCGGATTTTGCCCGCAACACCAAGATTCACCGCGCCTGGAAAATCACGGCTCGTTGACGCTTGACCTGGTTGGATCCACAGAGCCTTGATTTTAAAAGGCTCTTGGATCCGATCAGAGCTAGCCAAATTAATGGCTAATAGCTATAACTCAACTCATGGCCAATGGGGTTTTTCCCTGAACAGTGGCGTCGTGAGTTGCCCCTATGTCGTTGCACCCCGTGCGCCCAAAGATACTGGGTTTTATCAGCGAAGAAGTCTCGGCCTGGCTGGTCGCGCTGCTGGTATTGCTCGCCGGCGGGATTCTCACGGGGCTGCTCGCCTGGGCCACCCTCACTCAGTTTCATCATCAACTGCATCAACGCTTTCAGCTGCTGGCCAATGAGCGTTACAGCCGCATCGAAGAACGTTTCCAGGATCAGGAGCAGCGCCTTGACGGCCTGCGCCGCTTCTTCGCCAACTCCGATTCGGTCTCACGCAGCGAATTCGATGGCTATGCCAAACCTCTTTTATTACGCACCCAGGCCTATTCCTATGCGCCGCGGGTCAGTCGTGCCCAGCGCCCGGCGGTTGAGCAAGCGGTGCGCAACGAAGGTTTCAGCACCTTTACCTTTCGTGAACTGACCGCTGACGACCAGCTCCAGGCAGCCGGTGATCGCCCCGAATATGTGCCGGTGATCTACACCCAGAGTCAGAGCCACTTGCCTACGCCACTGGGTTACGACCTGCTGGCGCAACCCCTGCGCCGAGCGACACTGGAGCGCGCCGACCGTACCGGGCACATGGTGGTGTCCCAGCCGTTGCATCTGGTGGGCGTTGATCCGGCGTATGCCCGGGGCGTATTGCTGGTGGCGCCGGTCACTCGCGAAGGGGCGCCGAAAAGTCCGCCGGAAGGCTATGTAATGGCGGTGATCAGCATGCAGCAGTTGCTGGCCGACGGGTTGCCCGAAGACAACCAGGATTTCCTCAGCGTACGCATTCTTGACCTGTCCACCGACGATCAGCATGAAGTGCTTTACGAGTCGGCCAACAAGGCGGGGGCCAGTGATCTGTCGGCCACGCAGTTGTTGCGCATGGCCGACCATGACTATCAGGTGGACATACAGCCCAGCGAAGCCTTTCTGCAGGCCAACCATTCGTCAATCAGCAGCCTGGTGGTGCTGGGCGCGCTGCTGAGTGTGTTGCTCAGCGCATTGCTCTATGTGTTGGTGAGCCAGCGTCAACGCGCCTTGCGCATGGTCGAACTGCGCACCCAGGAATTGCACGCCCGGGAGCAGGAATTGCGCGGCACGCACGGCCAGTTGCGCGGCGTGCTGAATGCCGCGACCCAAGTGGCAATCATTGCCACCGACCTGCGCGGGGTGATCAACACCTTCAACCCTGGCGCCGAACAGATGCTCGGCTACAGCAGCGCTGACGTGGTCGGCCATATGACGCTGGAAAACCTGCATCTGCCGCGAGAGCTGGCCGCGCGTTCGGCGGAGTTGAGTGCGCGTTACGGCAAGAGCATTCCGACCTGCCACGCGATGCTGGTCGAGGGCGGCGAGGTCGGCGGTCATGAGGCGCGCGAGTGGACGCTGGTACGCAGCGACGGCAGCCATCTGCCGGTGAACATGCTTGCCACCCCGGTGCTCGATGAGCAAGGGCTATGGGTCGGTCATCTGGCAATCTGCATCGACATCACCGAGCGCAAGCGTGTGCACGAAGCACTGGCGGCGCGCGATGTACTGCTGAAAAAACTCAGCGCCCACGTGCCCGGCGGCATCTATCAATTCAAGATGGAATTCGACGGGCGCTTCAGCGTGATCTACGCCAGCGACGGCATCCGCGAGATCTACGAGCTGGAGCCGGACGTGCTGCTGCTCAATGCCGAGGCGATTTTCACCCGTATCCACCCGCAGGACATCACCCGCGTGCGCACCTCGATCCGCGCCTCGGCGGACAATCTCAGTCCATGGCGCGAGGAGTACCGCGTGCAGTTGCCCGAGCGCGGCCTGCGCTGGGTGCGCGGCGAGGCGACGCCGGAAGAACTGCCGGGCGGCGGCGTGCTGTGGCACGGCTACATCTCGGACATTTCCGATCTGAAGCGGGTTGAAGAGGAGCTGCGGGCGCTGTCGGTCACCGACTCACTGACTGGCATTCACAACCGTCGCTACTTCCAGGAACGCCTGACCACCGAGATGGCCCGGGTCGAACGTGGCGGCGGCGAGCTGTCGGTGATCATGCTCGACATCGACCACTTCAAGCGCATCAACGACCAGTACGGCCATGCCGTGGGCGACCGGGTGCTGCAGGCGGTGTGCGAACGCATCGCTCATCGCTTGCGCCGAACCGATGTGTTCTGCCGCCTGGGCGGTGAAGAGTTCATGGTGTTGTGCCCGGACATCGACGGCGAGCACGCGTACATCCTCGCCATGGAGCTATGGCAAGGCCTGCGCAGTGCGCCGGTGGATGTGGTCGGGGTGGTGACGGCCAGTTTCGGCATCGCCAGCTGGCGCCCGGGGGAGGGCGCGGATGCGCTGCTGCTGCGGGCGGATTCGGGGGTGTATGCGGCGAAGCAGGGCGGGCGCGATCGGGTCGAGCAGATGAGCTGAGCCTTGGCACGATCTACCTGTGGGAGCGGGCTTGCTCGCGAAAGCGGTGTGTCAGCCAGCAAAAATACTGACTGATCTGACGCCTTCGCGAGCAAGCCCGCTCCCACATTAGAGCGGCTGTGTTTTTACAGCGCCGAAGCCGTCTGCGGCAGGCGCGGCTGCTTGTACAGATCCAGCAGCACCTGATCCAGCACCGACGACGCGCCGAACGGGGCCTTGTCGTTGAGGATCGCCACCACCGCCCAGGTGTTGCCGTTGACGTCGCGGCTGAAGCCGGCGATTGCCCGTACGGTGTTCAGGGTACCGGTCTTGACGTGGGCTTCGCCGCGCATCGCGGTGGTCTTCAGGCGTTTGCGCATGGTGCCGTCCATGCCGGCAATCGGCAGCGAGCTGATGTACTCGGCGGCGTACGGGCTATGCCAGGCAGCTTGCAGCATGTTGGCCATCTCGCGGGCGCTGACGCGTTCGGCGCGCGACAGTCCGGACCCGTTCTCCATCACCAGGTGCGGCGCGGTGATGCCTTTCTTCGCCAGCCACTGGCGAACCACGCGTTGCGCAGCCTTGGCGTCATCACCGTCGGCTTCGTTGCGGTACTTCTGACCGAGGCTCAGGAACAGCTGCTGCGCCATGGTGTTGTTACTGTATTTGTTGATGTCGCGGATGATTTCCGCCAGATCCGGCGAGTACGCGCGGGCCAGCAGCTTGGCGCTGCTCGGGGTCGCGGCGAGGCGATCCTTGCCCTGGATGCTGCCACCCAGTTCTTTCCAGATCGCGCGCACGGCACCGGCGGTGTAGGTCGCGTGGTCGAGCAGCGACAGATAGGTCTGCGAGCTGCAGCCCTCGCCCAATTGACCGGCGACGGTCACGGTCACGCTGCCGTCCGCCTGGGTCACCGGGTTGTAGCGCACGCCACCGGTGCACTGCTTGGAGTTGAGCGCCTTGACCGTGTTTTCGATGCGCACGCTGGCAATCGGCGGCTCCACCGAGATCAGCACCCGGCCGCTGTCATTACGTGCAACGAAGCGCAGGGCCTTGAGGTTGACCAGCAGCGAGTCCGGTTTGACCAGGAATGGTTTGTTCTCGTCGTTGCCGTCGTCGTTGAATTCGGGCAGTTGTGGCTGGATGAAGAAGCTGCGGTCGAGGATCAGGTCGCCGGTGACCTGGGTCACGCCGTTAGCGCGCAGGTCGCGCATCAGCAGCCAGAGTTTTTCCATGTTCAGCTTCGGATCGCCGCCACCCTTGAGGTACAGGTTGCCATTGAGGATGCCGCCGCTCAGGTCGCCGTCGGTGTAGAACTCGGTTTTCCACTGATGGTTGGGGCCGAGCATTTCCAGCGAGGCGTAGGTGGTCACCAGTTTCATGGTCGAGGCCGGGTTGACCGAGACGTCGGCGTTGTACACGGTCGGATTGCCCGGGCCGTCGAGCGGGATCATAACCAGCGACAGCGCGGTTGGCTGCAGTTTGCTGGCCTTGAGGGCTTTTTCGACGTTGGGGGTGAGGGCGGTGTTGATGGTGGCAGCGGCAACCGGCAGGGCCAGGGGCAGAAGAAGGCCGGCGAGAAAGAGAGGACGCAACGATTTGATCATATGAAATAGAACCCTGCAGAAGAGGGGGAAAATAACGAAGGCATGAATGAAAAAGCCCTCAGTGGTCATGAAAGTGTCGGCATTATGCCCCAAGGTGTAACAGCTTGTGCCTTGCCCGAGGCGGCCATTTCGTTATTTTTTTTACAGGCGGTCGGCCACCGCGCCCAGAGAGTCGGGCAATTGACCGCTTAAGCTGGTAAAGTGCCGGCCGTTATTACTTAAGAGGATTGTTCCAATGGCGACTAACCGTTCCCAGCGTCTGCGCAAAAAACTGTGCGTTGATGAATTCCAAGAGCTGGGTTTCGAACTGAACCTGGACTTCAAAGAAGACTTGTCCGAAGAAGCCATTGACGCTTTCCTCGAAGCATTCATCAAAGAAGCCATGGAAGCCAACGGTCTGGGTTATGTTGGCGGCGATGACTTCGGTCTGGTTTGCCTGCAGAAGCGTGGCTCGGTCAACGAAGAGCAGCGCGCTGCCGTTGAAGCCTGGCTGAAAAACCGTAGCGAACTGACCGGCATGACCGTCAGCCCGCTGCTGGACGTCTGGTATCCGGAAAAGCCGATCAACGCGGCTAAGTGATACTGAAAAAAACGGCGACCTGAGGGTCGCCGTTTTTTATGCCTGGGTTTTGCGCCAGTTGAGGATCAGCAAGGTCAGTACCCCCGCGACAATCCCCCAGAACGCCGAACCAATGGAAAACAGCGTCAGCCCCGACGCCGTGACCATGAAGGTGATCAGCGCCGCCTCGCGTTCCTTGACCTCGGTCATGGCGATGCTCAGGCCATTGATGATCGAGCCGAACAGCGCCAGCGCGGCAATCGACAGCACCAGTTCCTTCGGCAGCGCGGCAAACAGCGCCGCCAATGTAGCGCCGAACACCCCGGCGATCCCGTAGAAAATCCCGCACCACACCGCAGCTGTGTAGCGCTTGTTGCGATCTTCATGGGCGTGCGGCCCGGTGCAGATCGCCGCGCTGATTGCCGCAAGGTTGATGCCGTGGGAGCCGAACGGCGCCAGCAGTAGCGAGGCGATGCCGGTGGTGGTGATCAGCGGCGAGGCCGGCACGTTGTAGCCGTCGGCGCGCAGCACGGCGATGCCGGGCATGTTCTGCGAGGTCATCGCCACCACGAACAGCGGGATACCGATGCTGATGGTCGCGGCCAGCGAGAAGTGTGGGGTGGTCCATACCGGTGTCGCTACCTCCAGATGGAAACCGCTGAAATCCAGCAGACCCATGAAGCCCGACAGCGCGGTACCGATCAGCAGCGCGGCGAGCACCGCGTAACGCGGTGACAGGCGTTTGACCACCAAATAGGTGAAGAACATCCCCAACACCAACCCGGTACGGTGCTGCGCGGCGACGAAGATTTCGCTGCCGATCTTGAACAGAATCCCCGCCAGCAGCGCCGCTGCCAGCGACGCCGGGATCTTTTTCACCAGGCGTTCGAAGCTGCCGGTCAGGCCGCAAATCGTCACCAGCACCGCGCAGGTGATGTAGGCGCCGATGGCCTCGCCATAGGTGACGCCGCCCAGGCTGGTGATCAACAAGGCTGCACCCGGTGTCGACCAGGCGATGGTGATCGGTGTGCGATAGCGCAGCGACAGGCCGATCGAGCACACCGCCATGCCGATCGAGATCGCCCAGATCCACGAAGAGATCTGCGCGCTGCTCAAACCCGCCGCTTGCCCGGCCTGGAACATCAGCACCAGCGAACTGGTGTAGCCGGTCATCATCGCGATGAAACCGGCGACGATCGCCGAGGGCGAAGTGTCGGCGAGGGGGCGCAGGCGAGTGTAGGCGGTGTCGTTCATGACGGCGGTGTTCCTTATACAGATGGAGATGTCCGTAGCAACGCTGAACCCAGTGGGAGCGGGCTTGCTCGCGAAAGCGGTGGGTCATTCAAGGCAGATGTCGCCTGACACGCCGCCTTCGCGAGCAAGCCCGCTCCCACAGGGGGATTTTTGTTCTGGCAGCGGATTCTGCGATCAAGCCTAAACTCAATCGTAACGGATCGTTGCAATACAGCGGTGGACACAAACAGCCATACAGTCGTGTTGCCACCATCCATTGTGTACAATCGCGCTGTTTTTTACGCGATACTTGCCAGCGACCTACTGTGCCGTATTACAGTCACGGTCTATTCGCCGCAGTTCTCCCGACTCGAGTGCCCATGAACGAACAGTTGCAACCCCTCAAGAAACAACCGCGAGCAGGCAAAGCCGGCCGCAGCGGAACCCAGGACGATATTGTCTACGCGCATATCTTCGAGGCCATCCTCGAACAGCGTCTGGCGCCCGGCACAAAATTGAGCGAAGAAGCGCTGGGGGAAATCTTCGGGGTCAGCCGCACCATCATTCGCCGCGCGTTGTCGCGTCTGGCCCATGAAGGCGTGGTGCTGTTGCGGCCGAACCGTGGCGCGGTCGTCGCCAGCCCGAGCGTTGAAGAAGCGCGTCAGGTGTTCATGGCCCGCCGTCTGGTGGAGCGCGCGATTACCGAACTGGCCGTGCAGCACGCCACTGCCGAGCAGATCGCCGAATTGCGCCAGATGGTCAACGACGAACGCGACAGTTTCTCCCGTGGCGATCGCGGCGCCGGTATTCGTCTGTCGGGCGAATTCCACCTGAAACTGGCCGAAGCTGCGAAAAACGCGCCACTGATCAGCTTCCAGCGCAGCCTGGTCTCGCAGACCTCGCTGATCATTGCCCAGTACGAAAGCGGCAACCGCTCGCATTGCTCCTACGACGAGCACACCCAGTTGATCGACGCCATCGAAGCGCGCAACGGTGAGTTGGCGGTGGACCTGATGATGCATCACATGGACCACATCGACAGCAAGCTCAACCTCGATGAGGAAAGTGCGTCGGATGATTTGCATGCGGTGTTCTCGCATTTGTTGCAGACCAAAAAGCCTGGGCGCCCTGCGGCGAAACTCTGACTGATACCGAGTCGCGGCCTTCGCGAGCAAGCCCGCTCCCACATTGGATCTTCAGTGAATATAAAATTTGGCATCGACTGAGATCCCCTGTGGGAGCGGGCTTGCTCGCGAATACGGTCTGACAGGCAACAAAAATCCCCCGGGGCTAACACCGCCGGGGGATTTTTTATGCCTCGGGAAAACTCAGCGCTGATGCACCAAAGCCCCTGCCGCATAAGTCTGCTGCACCGTGCGGTCATCGCCCAGCGTCATCAGCACGAACAACGTCTCGGCAATGTTGTTGGCCTGTTTCAGGCGATAGCTGAGCAGTGGGGTGGCGTTGTAATCCAGCACCAGGAAGTCCGCATCAGAACCCGGCTGCAGGTTGCCGATCTTGTCTTCCAGGCGCAGTGCCCGCGCACCGCCCAGCGTCGCCAGGTACAGCGACTTGAACGGGCTCAACCGCGCGCCCTGCAGTTGCATGACTTTGTAAGCTTCGTTCAGCGTTTGCAGCAGCGAGAAACTGGTGCCGCCGCCGACGTCAGTGCCGAGGCCGACGTTGAGCTTGTGCTTCTCGGCCATTGGCAAGTTGAACAGGCCGCTGCCGAGGAAGAAGTTCGAGGTCGGGCAGAACGAGATTGCCGAGCCGGTTTCCGCCAGCCGCGCACATTCGTCGTCGCACAGGTGTACGCCGTGAGCGAACACCGAGCGTTCGCCGAGCAGTTGGTAGTGGTCGTAAACGTCGAGGTAACCCTTGCGCTCCGGGAACAGTTCCTTGACCCACTCGATTTCCTTGAGGTTTTCGCTGATGTGGGTCTGCATGTACAGATCCGGGTATTCGGTCAGCAGTTGGCCGGCGAGAGTCAGTTGTTCCGGGGTGCTGGTCGGGGCGAAGCGCGGGGTGACCGCGTAGTGCAGGCGACCCTTGCCGTGCCAGCGTTCGATCAGCGCCTTGCTCTCGACGTAGCTCGATTCGGCGGTGTCGGTCAGGTAGTCCGGGGCGTTGCGGTCCATCATCACCTTGCCGGCGATCATCCGCAGATCAAGTTTCTCGGCGGCCTCGAAGAACGAATTCACCGACTGCGGGTGCACGCTGCCGAACACCAGCGCGGTGGTGGTGCCGTTGCGCAGCAGTTCCTTGATGAAAATGTCCGCGACTTCATCGGCGTGGGCCTTGTCACCGAACTGGCTTTCGCAGGGGAAGGTGTAGGTGTTGAGCCAGTCCAGCAGTTGCTCGCCGTAGGCGCCGACCATGCCGGTTTGCGGCAGGTGGATGTGGGTGTCGATGAAGCCCGGGGTGATCAGCGCGTCCTGATAGTGGGTGATCTCGATGTCCGCCGGCAGGGTCGGCAGCAGGTCGCTGGCGTGGCCGAGGGCGCTGATCTTGCCGCCATCGACCACCAGCAGGCCGTCCTCGAAATATTCGTAGGAGGCTTCGATCCCGACTTCGGCGGGGTCGGCGATGCTGTGCAGGATGGCGGCGCGGTAGGCTTTGCGAGTCAGAGGCATGAGGGTTCTCTAATCAGTTTGAGGCTTTGAGTTTGGCGGCCTGACTGCGCCGGGAAACGGGCAGCAGTTTGGCAATCGGTTCGGCGCTGGCGGTGTGCTGGCCGAAATTGGCGTTATAGGTGGCGATGATTTCGCCGGCGATGGAGATGGCGATTTCCACAGGCAGTTTGCCTTTGACTTCGCCGATGCCCATCGGGCAGCGCATGCGTTGCACGACGCCGCTGTCGAAACCGCGATCACGCAGGCGATGTTCGAACTTGGCCCGTTTGGTCTTCGAGCCGATCAGGCCGAAGTAGGCGAAGTCGTTGCGCTTGAGGATCGCGGCGGTGAGTTCCAGGTCCAGCTGATGGTTGTGGGTCATGACGATGCAGTAGCTGCCGACGGGCAGGTCATCGATTTCATCCACAGGCTCTTCGGCGACGATTTTACGCACGCCGTGGGGGATCTGTTCGGGGAATTCCTCTTCCCGCGAGTCGATCCAGCGCACCCGGCACGGCAGGCTGGCGAGCAACGGCACCAACGCCCGGCCGACATGCCCGGCGCCGAACACGGCGATTTGCGCTTGCACCTGGCCCATCGGTTCGAACAGCAACACGGTGGCGCCGCCGCAGCACTGGCCGAGGCTGGCGCCAAGGCTGAAACGCTCCAGATGGGTGTCCTGCTTACCGCTGGCGAGCATCTCGCGGGCGATCTGCATGGCTTTGTATTCCAGATGCCCGCCACCGATGGTGTCGAAGGTCTGTCTGGCGCTGACGACCATTTTCGAACCGGCGTTGCGCGGGGTCGAGCCGAGTTCTTCGATGATCGTCACCAGAACACAGGGTTCGCCCTGGTTCTGCAGGTCGGCGAGGGCGTCGATCCAGTTGTACATGTTCACCTCGACATCTTCGTTGTCTGTCAGTCCGCCATCGCGAGCAGGGCTCACTCCTACAGTTGAATTGCATTCCCCTGTAGGAGTGAGCCTGCTCGCGATAGCCGCACCTCGGTCCCTAGAGCGGAGCCAACTCAGCTTCAGCAGCAACCGCTTTCACAGTCTTGAGCTGACGCATCTGCTCACACCCCCACAACACTCGCTCCGGAGTCGCCGGCGCGTCGATCTTTGGCTGATGCTTATAGTCACCGAGGCTCGCCACCGCATCCTTGATCGCGCACCACGCGGCAATCCCGAGCATGAACGGCGGCTCACCCACAGCCTTGGAATGGAACACTGTGTCTTCCGGGTTCTTGCGGTTCTCGACCAGCTTCACCCGCAGGTCCAGCGGCATGTCGGCCACGGCCGGGATCTTGTAGCTGGCCGGGCCGTTGGTCATCAGCTTGCCCTTGTTGTTCCAGACCAGCTCTTCCATGGTCAGCCAGCCCATGCCCTGGACGAAACCGCCCTCGACCTGACCGATGTCGATTGCCGGGTTCAGCGAGGCGCCGACGTCGTGGAGGATGTCGGTACGGAGCATCTTGTACTCGCCGGTCAGGGTATCGACGATCACTTCGCAGCACGCCGCGCCGAAGGCGAAGTAGTAAAACGGCCGACCACGGGCCTGGCTGCGGTCGTAGTAGATTTTCGGGGTCTTGTAGAAGCCGGTGCTCGACAGCGAAACCTGATTGAAATACGCCAGTTGGATCAACGCTTCGAAGGTCATGATGTGGTCACGCACGCGCACATGGCCGTTGTGGAATTCCACATCTTCTTCGCTGACCTTGTAGTGTCGCGCAGCGAACTCTACCAGACGCTGCTTGATGATCTCGGCGGCGTTCTGCGCAGCCTTGCCGTTGAGGTCGGCACCGCTGGAAGCCGCAGTCGGCGAGGTATTCGGCACTTTGTCGGTGTTGGTCGCGGTGATCTGCACTCGATCCATTTCCACCTGGAACACTTCGGCCACCACCTGCGCGACCTTGGTGTTCAGGCCCTGGCCCATTTCCGTGCCACCGTGGTTCAAGTGGATACTGCCATCGGTGTAGACGTGGATCAGCGCGCCGGCCTGGTTCAAAAAGCTGGCTGTGAAGGAGATACCGAATTTCACCGGGGTCAGCGCCAGGCCTTTTTTCAGGATCGGGCTGTTGGCGTTGTAGCGGCGGATCGCTTCGCGGCGCTCGGCGTACTGGCTGCTTTCTTCCAGTTCGGCGGTCATCTCTTCGAGCATGTTGTGCTCGACGGTCTGGTAGTAGTGGGTGACGTTGCGCTCGGTCTTGCCGTAATAGTTGGCCTTGCGCACCGCCAGCGGATCGAGGTTGAGGTGACGGGCAATCGCGTCCATCACTTCTTCGATCGCAACCATGCCCTGCGGGCCGCCGAAACCACGGTAAGCGGTGTTCGACGCGGTGTTGGTCTTGCAGCGGTGACCGTTGATGGTCGCGTCACCGAGGTAGTACGAGTTGTCCGAGTGAAACATGGCCCGGTCAACGATCGACGCCGACAGGTCCGGCGAGCAGCCGCAGTTGCCGGCCAGGTCCATGGCGATGCCGTGCAGGCGCCCGGAGCTATCGAAACCGACGTCGTACTCGACATAGAACGGGTGGCGCTTGCCGGTCATCAGCATGTCTTCGACCCGTGGCAGACGCATCTTGGTCGGCTGACCGGTGAGGTGCGCGACCACCGCGCACAGGCACGCCGGGCTGGCGGCCTGGGTTTCCTTGCCGCCGAAACCACCGCCCATGCGGCGCATGTCGACGACGATCTTGTTCATCGACACGTCGAGCACTTCGGCCACCAGTTTCTGCACTTCGGTGGGGTTCTGCGTCGAGCAGTAGACGATCATGCCGCCGTCTTCGGTGGGCATTACCGAGGAGATCTGGGTTTCCAGATAAAAGTGTTCCTGACCGCCGATGTGCAGCGTGCCTTGAATACGATGTTCGGCGGTGGCCAATGCCGAAGCCGAATCGCCACGTTGATGCGTGTGGCTGTCGAGCACGAAGTGGCGTTTGCGCAAGGCTTCGACCACGTCCAGCACCGGTTCGAGATCCTCGTACTCGATGATCGCCGCCATTGCTGCTTTGCGCGCGGTTTCCAGGTCTTTGGCGGCGACGGCCAGCACTGGCTGACCGACGAATTGCACGTCATCAATCGCCAGCAGCGGATCGCCCGGCAGCAGCGGGCCGATGTCTTTCAGGCCCGGCACGTCTTCGTGGGTGATCGCAATGCGCACGCCTTCGAAGGCGTAGCAGGGCTTGGTGTCGATGCTGATGATTTTCGCGTGGGCGCGGTCCGACAGCCGTGCGTAAACGTGCAGCTGATTGGGAAATTCCAGACGATCATCGATGTACTGCGCTTCACCGGACACATGCTTGGCGGCGCTGTCGTGCTTGACGCTGCGGCCGACACCGGTGGTCAGGTCCTTGGCAAACAGTTCCGCCAATTCGGCTTGGGTCTTCTCTACGGCGTGATGGTTAGACATAAGCGGTCACCCGAGTCTCGATGTGCGGTGTTTGCAGTTCGATGAAGTATTTGCGCAGCAGGTTCTGTGCGCTGAGCAGGCGATATTCCTTGCTGGCGCGGAAGTCCGAGAGCGGCGTGAAGTCTTCGGCCAGTGCGGCGCAGGCGCGTTCGATCACGGCGTTGTTGAACGGCTGGCCGAGCAGTACGGCTTCGCAATGGGCGGCGCGTTTCGGGATCGCGGCCATGCCGCCGAATGCCATGCGCGCGTCGGTGATCACGCCGTTTTCCACGCGCAGGTTGAACGCGGCGCAGACGGCGGAGATGTCATCGTCCAGACGCTTGGAGACTTTGTAGGCGCGGAAGCGCTGTTCGGCGCTGGCACGCGGGACGATGATTTTCTCGATGAACTCGCTTTCCTGGCGGGCGGTGACCTTGTAGTCGATGAAGTAATCTTCCAGGTTCAGCGTGCGCCGGGTTTCACCTTTGCACAGCACCACCTGCGCGCCGAGGGCGATCAGCAGTGGTGGCGAGTCACCGATTGGCGAGGCGTTGCCGATGTTGCCGCCGAGGGTGCCCTGGTTGCGGATCTGCAGCGAAGCGAAACGGTGCAGCAGCTCGCCGAAGTCCGGATACTCGGCATTGAGTGCTTCGTAGCAGTCGGAGAGGGCGGTGGCAGCGCCGATTTCGATGCGGTCATCGAAGGTTTCGATGCGCTTCATTTCGGCGACGTTGCCGACGTAGATCATCACCGGCAGGGTGCGGTGGAACTGGGTGACTTCCAGTGCCAGATCGGTGCCGCCGGCCAGCAGTCGGGCTTGTGGGTAAGCGTCGTAGAGGTCGGCCAGATCGGCGACGGTCAGCGGCACCAGGCAACGCTTGTCGCCACTGTTGAGCTCGCCGATATCGGTCGGGGCGATGGCTTTGAGGCGGGCGATGGTCTCGGCTTCGCGGGCGTCGAACTGGTCCGGCTGCTTGCCACAGCAGGATTGCTCGGCGGCGGCGAGGATCGGCCGATAGCCGGTGCAGCGGCAGAGGTTGCCGGCCAGCGCTTCGTGCGCCTTGGCCTGATCCGGTGCATCGCTGTTCTTTTGCAGGGCAAACAGCGACATGACGAAACCGGGAGTGCAGAAGCCGCACTGCGAGCCGTGGCACTCGACCATGGCTTTCTGCACGCTGTGCAATTCGCCCTGGTGTTTGAGGTCTTCGACGCTGATCAGTTGTTTGCCGTGCAGCGACGAAACAAAGGTCAGGCACGAGTTGAGGCTGCGATAGCGAATGTGTTCGCGGCCGGCGTCATCCGTTTGCAACTCGCCGACCACCACGGTGCAGGCGCCACAGTCGCCGCTGGCGCAGCCTTCTTTGGTGCCGGATTTGCCCACGTGTTCGCGCAGGTAATTGAGCACGGTCAGATTCGGGTCCAGGGCGTGCTCGCTACGGAGTTCCTGGTTAAGTAAAAACTGGATCACGGAAGGCCTCGCAGACTCATTATTGTTGTTAACCGACTTCAACCGAATTTAGCAGGTCTGACTTTTCGGTCAATGGTTTTCTGACTTAAAGGTCAGGAAAAACGGTTTTGTCGATTAACGCGTGCTCTATTGAGTATTGACCCTGAGCGGATCCACTGCTTTTTTGCTTGAATCGTGCCAAAAAGCGCCGTGCGGGCACTCCGCCATGTACTTGCATTTGCGCTACACTGCGCCGCTTGTGCAGATCGAAGAGTTTGAAGGACAACCATGACGTTCAAGGCGCCGGACAGCCTCGCCGAGCAAATTGCTCACCACCTCGCCGAACGCATCATTCGCGGCGAAATGAAGCCGGGAGAGCGCATTCAGGAACAGAAGGTCACGCTGGCCCTTAATGTCAGCCGCGGATCGGTCCGCGAAGCCCTGCTGATCCTCGAACGCCGCCACCTGATCGCGATCCTGCCGCGACGTGGCGCCCATGTCACCGAACTCACCGCGCACAAGGTGCAGAGCCTGTGCACGCTGATGAGCGAGCTGTACATCCTGCTCGGCAATGCGGTCGCCAATGGCTGGCAGACCCAGGCCGACATGGCGCCGTTCGTGCAGATCCAGCAGCGCCTGGGCGCCAGCTACGAGCGTCAGGACATCCGCACCTTCGTCGACGACAGCTTCGCCGTGATGCGCGCTGCGTACCCGTTTGCCAACAACCCGTACCTGCAAGAGACCGTCGAGAACCTGCAGCCGGCCATGAGCCGTGCGTACTTCCTCGCCCTCGAACAGCGCAAGGCCGAAATGAGCGAGTTCCTCGAACTGTTCGAACGCCTGCTGGCCGCTGTGCTCGCCCGTGATTTGCCGCAGATCCGCATCGTGCTGACGGCTTACGCCCAGCGCAGCTGCGATCTGGTGGTTTCCGCCCTGACGGTTGCCTGAGCGTGCGGCTAAAGTGCATCAAACTGGCGGGGTTCAAGTCCTTCGTCGACCCGACCACGGTGAACTTCCCCAGTAACATGGCGGCGGTTGTCGGGCCGAACGGTTGCGGCAAGTCGAACATCATCGACGCCGTACGCTGGGTGATGGGCGAAAGTTCGGCGAAGAACCTGCGTGGCGAGTCGATGACCGACGTCATCTTCAACGGCTCGACCAGTCGCAAACCGGTGAGCCAGGCGAGCATCGAGCTGGTGTTCGACAACTCCGCCGGCACGCTGTTGGGCGAATACGCGGCTTACGCGGAGATTTCCATCCGTCGTAAGGTGACCCGCGACAGCCAGACGACTTATTACCTCAACGGCACCAAATGCCGTCGTCGCGACATTACCGATATCTTCCTCGGCACCGGTCTGGGCCCGCGCAGCTACTCGATCATCGAGCAGGGGATGATCTCCAAGCTGATCGAGTCCAAGCCTGAAGACTTGCGCAACTTCATCGAAGAAGCGGCGGGCATCTCCAAGTACAAGGAGCGCCGGCGCGAGACCGAAAACCGCATCCGCCGCACCCACGAAAACCTGGCGCGTCTGACCGACCTGCGCGAAGAGCTCGAACGCCAGCTCGAACGCTTGCACCGTCAGGCCGAATCTGCCAGGAAGTATCAGGAATACAAGAGCGAAGAGCGTCAGCTCAAGGCGCAACTGTCGGCCCTGCGCTGGCAGGATCTGAACGATCAGGTCGGCCAGCGCGAGTCGATCATCGGCACGCAGGAAGTCAGTTTCGAAGCGCTGGTCGCCGAGCAGCGCAATGCCGATGCCGCCATCGAGCGCCTGCGCGACGGGCACCATGAACTGTCCGAGCGCTTCAATCTGGTGCAGGGGCGCTTCTATTCGGTCGGCGGCGATATTGCCCGGGTCGAGCAGAGCATCCAGCACGGCCAGCAGCGCTTGCGTCAGTTGCAGGACGATCTGAAAGAAGCCGAGCGCGCGCGCCTTGAAACCGAATCGCACCTGGGTCACGACCGCACACTGCTGCTGACCCTTGGCGAAGAGCTGGACATGCTCACTCCCGAGCAGGAAGTCACCAGCGCCGCCGCCGAAGAAGCTGCTGCTGCGCTGGAAGAAGCCGAGCTGACCATGCACGGCTGGCAGGAGCAGTGGGACACCTTCAACCTGACCGCCGCCGAACCACGGCGCCAGGCCGAAGTGCAGCAGTCACGGATCCAGCAGCTGGAAACCAGCATGGAGCGTCTGGCCGATCGGCAAAAGCGTCTGGCTGAAGAGCGCGACTTGCTTTCCGCCGACCCGGAAGACGCGGCGATCATGGCGCTCAACGAGCAGCTCGCCGAATCCGAAGCGACCCTCGAAGATTTGCAGACCAGCGAAGAAGCACAGGTCGAAAAGCTTGAACAGCTGCGTCAGGAACTGCAGCAGGCACTGACCGCGCAGCAACAGGCGCAGGGCGATTTGCAGCGTCTCAACGGGCGACTGGCCTCGCTGGAAGCCTTGCAGCAAGCCGCGCTCGATCCGGGCACCGGCACTGCCGAATGGCTGCGCGAACAGAATCTCGCCGAGCGCCCGCGTCTGGCCGAAGGGCTGAAGGTCGAGGCCGGTTGGGAGCTGGCGGTGGAAACCGTGCTCGGCGCCGATCTGCAAGCGGTGCTGGTGGATGATTTCAACGGCTTCGATCTGTCCGCGTTCACCCAAGGTGATCTGCGCCTGCTCAGTCCCGCCAGTGATGGTGTGCGAGTGGCGGGCAGTTTGCTGGACAAGGTCGAGGCGCAAATCGATCTGTCGCCGTGGCTCGGCCAGGTCAAACCGGTCGACTGCCTCGAGCAGGCGCTGGCTCTGCGCGGCCAGTTGAGTGCCGGGCAAAGTCTGATCAGTCGCGACGGTTACTGGGTCGGTCGGCACTTTCTGCGCGTGCGTCGCGCCAGTGAAGCCGAAAGCGGCATGCTCGCCCGTGGCCAGGAAATCGAGACGCTGCAAGCCGAACGCGAAGAGCGCGAAGCCACGGTCGAAGCCATGGAAACCCGTTTGCAAACCCTGCGTGCGCAACAGCGACAGCAGGAAAACGGTCGCGAACATTTGCGCCGTTTGCTGCAGGACGAAGCGCGTTCCCAAGGTGAGTTGAAAGCCCAGTTGTCCGCCGGTAAAGCCAAGGCCGAACAACTGATGTTGCGTCGCACGCGGCTTGACGAAGAGCTGATCGAACTCGGCGAGCAGCGCGAGCTGGAACACGAACAAGTCGGCGAAGCGCGCATGCAATTGCAGGAAGCGCTCGACGCCATGGCGCTGGACACCGAGCAGCGCGAGTTGCTGCTGGCTCAGCGCGACAGCCTGCGCGAACGCCTCGATCGCGTGCGTCAGGAAGCCCGGCAACACAAGGATCACGCCCACCAACTGGCCGTGCGCCTCGGTTCGTTGCGCGCGCAACATGATTCCACGCGGCAGGCGCTGGAGCGGCTGGAAATGCAGGCCGAGCGCCTGACCGAAAAGCGTGAGCAGTTGAGCCTGAATCTGGAGGAGGGCGAGGCACCGCTGGAAGAGCTGCGCCTGAAACTCGAAGAACTGCTCGACAAACGCATGACCGTCGACGAAGAACTGAAGACCGCGCAGATTGCGCTGGAAGACGCCGACCGCGAACTGCGCGAAGCGGAAAAGCGCCGAACCCAGGCCGAGCAGCAATCGCAAATGATCCGTGGCCAGCTCGAACAGCAACGCATGGAATGGCAAGCGCTGACCGTGCGACGCAAGGCGCTGCAGGATCAATTGCTCGAAGACGGCTACGATCTCAATGGCGTGCTCGCGACGTTGACGCCCGAGGCCAGTGAACGCGCCGCCGAAGAAGAACTCGAACGGATCAATGCGCGGATTCAACGCCTGGGCGCGATCAACCTCGCGGCCATCGACGAATACACGCAACAGTCCGAACGTAAACGTTATCTGGATGCGCAGGACGCCGATCTGGTGGAAGCACTGGAGACCCTGGAAAACGTCATCCGCAAGATCGACAAGGAAACCCGTAATCGCTTCAAAGATACCTTTGATCAGATCAATGGCGGTTTACAGGCACTTTTCCCGAAAGTTTTCGGTGGCGGGCGCGCGTATTTGGAACTGACGGGCGAAGATCTACTCGATACAGGGGTAACGATCATGGCGCAGCCGCCAGGGAAGAAGAACAGCACCATCCATTTGCTCTCCGGCGGGGAAAAAGCCCTGACCGCGCTGGCACTGGTTTTTGCGATCTTCAAATTGAATCCGGCGCCGTTCTGCATGCTCGATGAAGTTGACGCGCCACTGGATGACGCTAACGTTGGACGCTACGCACGATTGGTTAAAGAGATGTCGCAGACCGTGCAGTTCATCTATATCACCCACAACAAGATCGCCATGGAAATGGCCGATCAACTGATGGGCGTGACGATGCACGAGCCGGGTTGTTCGCGACTGGTTGCAGTGGATGTCGAGGAGGCGATGGCGATGGTGGACGCCTGAGTCAGCGTGGTGTCGGAAGGGTATTGATGTTCTGTAGGACTTTTTTACCGACTTCGACTTGCTGGCCAATCGACATATTCGCGCAAGCCAATGTGACAGACGGTGTAAAGTTGTCTTTGGTCGTGCTAGTTTAATGTCAATTTTTCGTATACGTGGGCAAAACGCCTGTCAGAACATAGAGTTGGCGCCACGTTTTAAAGCGGTTTGCAAAATGTAAACCCCTTATTTTTCAGCATTTTTTATAGAGGCACGGGATTACATGGAAATCGGTCTGCGCGAGTGGCTGATCGTCATCGGCATCATTGTGATAGCCGGTATTCTTTTCGATGGCTGGCGCCGTATGCGCGGCGGCAAGGGAAAACTGAAATTCCGTCTTGACCGAAGTCTGTCCAACCTGCCGGACGAGGACACCAGCGCTGAGCTGTTGGGCCCGGCCCGCGTGCTGGATACGCATAAAGAACCGCAACTGGACGAACACGATCTGCCGTCGGTGAGCATGCCGGCCCGCGAAGCTCGCGAGCCTCGCGAATCCGGTTCGAAACGTGGCAAGCGCGGGAGCAACGGTCCGGCCCAGGGCGACCTGAACCTCGACCTGGACCTGGACGGCGGCCCGAGCTTCAGCAGCCGTGATGATGACTTCGTCGAAGACATCAAGCCGTCGCCAGCGGTGGTCGACAAGGATCAGCCGCAAGCCGAAGAAGTGCTGGTGATCAGCGTGATCTGCCGCGACGCCGCCGGCTTCAAAGGCCCGGCCCTGCTGCAGAACATTCTCGAAAGCGGTCTGCGTTTTGGCGAGATGGATATTTTCCACCGCCACGAAAGCATGGCCGGCAACGGTGAAGTGCTGTTCTCCATGGCCAATGCGGTCAAGCCGGGCATCTTCGATCTGGACGACATCGACCATTTCAGCACCCCGGCGGTGAGCTTCTTCCTCGGCCTGCCAGGCCCGCGCCATCCGAAGCAGGCTTTCGACGTGATGGTCGCGGCAGCGCGCAAGCTGTCGCAGGAACTGAACGGCGAGCTGAAAGATGACCAGCGCAGCGTACTGACCGCGCAGACCATCGAGCACTACCGTCAGCGCATCGTCGAATTCGAACGCCGCGCCCTGACCCAGAAGCGCTAAGGCCAGAGCGCAGTTGTGGCGAGGGAGCTTGCTCCCGCTCGGTGGCGAAGCCGCCGTAAATCCTGCAACCTGGTTGTGCCTGATGCAACACGGTGGATGGTATTGGGGCTGCTTCGCAGCCCAGCGGGAGCAAGCTCCCTCGCCACAATGTCCATAGCCTTGAGCTATTGTGATTTAGAAGATAGAGCAGCCTCGGCTGCTCTTTTGCTTTATGAGAGAACACCCATGACCGCCGCCAAAAACCGCATCCTAGAGCTGCGCGCTGAACTTGATCAGCACAACTACCGGTACCACGTCCTCGACGAGCCGAGCATTCCGGACGCCGAGTACGACCGGTTGTTCCACGAGCTCAAGGCACTGGAAGCGGCCAATCCGGAACTGATCACCAGCGACTCGCCGACCCAGCGCGTCGGCAGCGTGGCGTTGACCGCGTTCACCCAGGTACGCCACGAAGTGCCGATGCTCAGCCTCGGCAACGCCTTCGAAGAAACCGACATGCGCGAGTTCGACCGCCGGGTGACCGAAGGTCTGGATCTGCCGGCCGGTGATCTGTTCGGTGGCGGCGCCGCGGTGGAATACAGTTGCGAGCCGAAACTCGATGGCCTGGCGGTCAGCCTGCTGTATCAGGACGGCGTGCTGGTGCGTGGCGCCACCCGCGGCGATGGCACCACCGGTGAAGACATCAGCGTCAACGTGCGCACCGTGCGCAACATCCCGTTGAAGCTGCATGGCGAGGGCTGGCCGGCGACCCTGGAAGTGCGCGGTGAAGTGTTCATGTCCAAGGCCGGTTTCGAGCGCCTCAACGCCTCGCAACTGGAAGTCGGCGGCAAGACCTTCGCCAACCCGCGCAACGCCGCTGCCGGCAGCCTGCGTCAGCTGGATTCGAAGATCACCGCCAACCGCCCGCTGGAGTTCTGCTGCTACGGCATCGGTCAGGTCTCCCACGATATTTCCGACACCCACATCGGCAACCTCAAGCAATTGCAGAAGTGGGGCATGCCGATCAGCCACGAGCTGAAACTGGCCAAAGGCATCGACGAGTGCCTGGATTACTACCGCGACATCGGCGAACGGCGTAACTCGCTGGCGTACGAAATCGACGGTGTGGTGTTCAAGGTCAACAGCATCGCCGATCAGCGTGAGCTGGGCTTCCGTGCCCGCGAACCGCGCTGGGCGATTGCGCACAAATTCCCGGCCATGGAAGAACTCACTGAACTGCTCGACGTGGAATTCCAGGTCGGTCGCACTGGTGCGGTCACTCCGGTGGCGCGGCTGAAACCGGTCAAGGTCGCAGGCGTCACCGTCGCCAATGCCACCCTGCACAACATGGACGAGGTGGCGCGCCTGGGCCTGATGATCGGCGACACGGTGATCATCCGCCGTGCCGGTGACGTGATCCCGCAGGTGGTGCAAGTGGTCACCGAACGCCGCCCGGAGAATGCGCGTCCTGTAGCGATTCCGGAGAACTGCCCCGTCTGCGGCTCCCATGTCGAGCGCACGCAACTGGTCAAGCGCAGCAAGGGCAAGGAAACCATCAGCGAAGGTGCGGTGTACCGCTGCGTCGGCCGTCTGGCCTGTGGCGCGCAACTGAAGCAGGCGATCATTCACTTCGTCTCGCGCCGGGCGATGGACATCGAAGGCCTCGGCGACAAGAGCGTCGAGCAACTGGTCGACGAAGGTCTGGTCAGTTCGCCGGCCGATCTGTATGCGTTGAAGTTCGACGACATTGTCGATCTGGAAGGCTTTGCCGAGGTCTCCAGCAACAAGCTGCTGGCAGCCATCGAAGACAGCAAGCAACCGGGTCTGGCGCGATTCATTTACGCCCTCGGCATTCCCGATGTCGGCGAGGAGACGGCCAAGGTTCTGGCGCGCTCGCTGGGGTCGCTGGAGCGCGTGCAGCAGGCGTTGCCGCAAGTGCTGACCTACCTGCCGGACATCGGCCTGGAAGTGGCGCACGAGATTCACAGCTTCTTTGAAGATGCGCATAACCAGCAAGTGATCACCGAGTTGTTGGGGCATGGCCTGCAGATTCAGGATCAGGGTGAACTCGGCGCCGAATTTGCCGCCAGCACCACGCTCGGCGGCTTGCTCGACAAGCTGCACATTCCCTCGGTAGGCCCGGGCGGTGCGCAGAAACTGGCGGACAAATTCGGCTCGCTGGACGCGGTAATGAATGCTGATTGGCTGGACATGCGTCAGGCGTTGCCGGAGAAGCAGGCCAATTCTGTTCGCGAGTTTTTTGCTGTGCCTGAGCACCGGCAAATCGCCGAGTCTGCCGAGAAGCAGTTGCGGGATTTCGGCATGCACTGGCTGAGCGAGAAGAAAGTCGTCGAAGGCCTGCCGCTGTCCGGCGAGACCTGGGTGCTGACTGGCAAGGTCGAGTTGATGAGCCGTGATGTGGCCAAAGAACACCTGGAAAGCCTCGGCGCCAAGGTTGCCGGATCGGTATCGGCCAAGACCCACTGCGTGGTGGCGGGGCCGGGGGCTGGCTCGAAGCTGACCAAGGCCAATGAGCTGGGCGTGAAGGTGATGGATGAAGAGGCGTTTATCGCGTTCCTCAAAACCCATGGCATCTCGGCCTGATACCTTTTCGGTCGGCAGTCTGTTTTTGTGGCGAGGGAGCTTGCTCCCGCTCGGCGACGAAGTCGTCGCAAAACCACCATCCTCGGTGTTTCAGGATAAATGAGGTCGCATGGTTTCGGGGCTGCTTCGCAACCCCGGCGGGAGCAAGCTCCCTCGCCACATCGGCAGTGTCACTCATTAGCTGCGCTGTATTCGGGAACATTGTTGTCTTCAGGATGATCTAGTCTTGGCAAGCCCCAGGGAGAGATCGCCATGTACCGCTTTTTCGAGCAGCTCAGTTCTCGCATCGTCGCGCCGTTCATGGGCGAGTCTTCACGCAACAGCAAAATCTGGCCGTGCCGCTGCGGCCAGTCGCTGTTCTTTCGCAACAGTCAGTGCCTGGCGTGCAGCGCCATGCTGGGCTATCAGCCTGAAGAAAGTCGCCTGACCTCGCTGCAGCCGGGGCCGCGGGACGGCAGTTGGACACTCGATGCCGATCCCGGCGCCGGATTGTTTCGTCGCTGCGCCAACCTCGACACGCCCGCTGCGTGCAACTGGCTGCTGCCGGATAACGGCCGCGACAGCCTATGCATCGCCTGCAGCCTCAATCGCACCATCCCCGATCTCTCGGTGCCGGAAAATCCCGAACGCTGGCGCAAGGTCGAAATCGCCAAGCGCCGACTGGTGGCGCAACTGATCACCCTCGGCCTGCCGGTCATCCCGAAAACCGTGGACGAAGCGACCGGTCTGGCCTTCGACTTCATCGGCGTCGACCTCGAAGGCAACGCGCCGATGACCGGCCACGCCAACGGCCTGATCACCCTCGACATCAAAGAAGCCGACGACGCTCATCGCGAGCAGGTGCGGGCGGCGATGCATGAGCCCTATCGCACGCTGCTCGGGCATTTTCGGCATGAGGTCGGGCATTACTACTGGGACCGTCTGATCGCCAACGGCCCGTGGCTCGAGTCGTTCCGCCAGCTGTTCGGCGACGAGCGCGCCAGTTACGCCGAAGCACTAGACCGTCATTATCAGCAAGGTGCCCCGCTGGACTGGCCGCAACACTACGTCAGCGCCTACGCGACCATGCACCCGTGGGAAGACTGGGCCGAAACCTGGGCGCATTACCTGCACATGATGGATGCGGTGGATACCGCGCTGGGTTTCGGCATGAGCGCGCGGGAAATGGATTTCGACTACCAGCCGTTCCCGTCCAGCACGCTGTACGACCCGGAGCACCCCGGCGGCGCGGCGTTCCTGTCGTTCGTCAACGCCTGGATCGAACTGGCGGGCATGCTCAACGAGCTGTCACGCAGCATGGGGCAGCCGGATTTCTACCCGTTCGTGCTGCCGGCGGCGGCGATTGCCAAGTTGCACTTCATCCATCTGGTGATCCAGCAGGCGGGCGGCAAGGCGGACGAGGTGTTGCAGGCGCAATAGCAAGTGCTTGAAGCCCTTCATATTTTTTATCTGAAACCAACGGTTGTAACTTCGCTTCAGATAGGTACAATGGCGCGGCTCGCCGACAGGTGAGTGTCGTTATGGTGACCCCATCGGTCCCCCCGCAACGATTACCCGTGAACCTGGTCAGAGCCGGAAGGCAGCAGCCACAGCGGGAACATTGTGTGCCGGGGTGTGGCTGGTGGGGTTACCACCTTAACGAACAACCAACGCTTCAACAGAACTGCATGGGTTTCGCCCACTGCGGTTTTTTTATGCCTGCGATTCGAGCTGTCACGCCAGCCCCTGTGGGAGCGAGCCTGCTCGCGAAGGCTGCCCCCCGATGCCTGTTCAGTCACCAAGGCTGAACAGTGGCATACTCCACCGTCTTGCTGCGCGCGTCGTTGACAAGTTCGCGCCCTGGCTACGAGGTTGTATGCACCCGGAACATCACGATTTATCCACCGCCGTGTACTTGCCTGTGACGGACGAGACCTGCGCGAGCCTGTTGCAGCCCGAGGGCGCGAAAATCCTCGGCGAGTTGACGGATGCGCAATTGGCCGCCGTGCTGGTCATCCAGAATCTGGCCCAGGCCGCCGAAAAGGATCTCACCGCCACGGCGGCGGAGAAGGTGCTGGCGCGGCTGATCGCCTGGGCGGTCGATGGCGGGGCAGGGCTGCTGTCCGAGGCGCAGCGGCTGTTCGATCCGCGCCAGTTGTACTTCGGCCTGAACGCCATCAGGGGATTGAACCTGCGTCTGCTGTTGGCCGAAGAGGTGTCGGCGCAGGATTACCTGCTGCCCGATGGCAAGTGGGATGACGAGTTCAAGACGCGCCACCACGCGGTCAACAATCCGTTCAGTCAGCAGATGATCAGCCCGGCGCACCGCGAGCGCTGGCTCAGCGCTGCGCAAGACAAACTGGTCAGAACCTTCCGCGCCAACCTCGATGAAGACCTGCACGTTCAAGGCTACGCCGGGATCGGCAAGAGCCATCTGGTCGGCGCGTTGACCGAGTGCCTGCGCCCAGAGAAAACCCTGCTGCTGGCACGCACCCCGGAAAAACTCGCGACCCTGTGCCAGCGCATGGGCGTAGGCAGTGAGCGCAAGCCCGGCATCACCTTTGAGGCGTTCGCGCGCGGGCTGATTTACGGGCGCAAGCCGCAGCCGGCAGGCGCCGCTGGCCGAGTCGCGAGCAAGCAGAGCCTGGCGCAGGAGCTGAACATCCTCGGCTTTCGCGAGCATGACGCGCAAAGGACCCTCAACGTCTGTCTGGAAACCCTCGAGCGCTATTGCCACTCCCGGGATTACAGCCTGTCGGCGCATCATCTGCCGTATTTCAAACTGTCCTTGTCCAGCCTTGAGTCCAAGGTGCTGCTGGAATATTCGAGTCGCGTGTGGACTTACCTCGAGGCCAACCCGGCGTGGGGCCGGCAGAGCGGCTTTGAAGCCTTGTTGCTGATCAAACGGGCGAGCCTTGCGGGCTGCGTGGTGCCGCCGCGTTATACCCACGTGCTGATCGACGAGAGTCAGGACATTCCCGCTTCGCTGCTGCAGATTATCGAGCGCGGCCGGCAGGTGCTGATCACGCTGGGGGATGAGTATCAGCATGCCGAGCGCGATCTGGTGAAAAGAAAGCGTGAAGTGCGCCAGAGCGATATCACCTATTCGGTGCGCTCGGGGCGCAATGTCGAGCGTCTGGTCAATCCGCTGATTTCCCGGCACTCGGAAAAGAGCAAGGTGCCTTTCGAAGGCGCGCGTGAGGCGGACGTCGGCATCGAGTTTTACCCACAGGGCTTTGTCCCGCCCGAAGGTTGTGTGGTGCTGACGGCGTCCCCTTGGGACACCATGAAGTGGGCCATGCAACTGCACGATGCCAATTGCCTGTTCTGCTTCGCCGACATGCAGGCGCAGCGCGACCTCGAGCACTTCATGACCAGCGCCATCGAGTTGTTCAAGGTGGATTACTACAGTTCCACGCACAGCGAGAAGGGCCCGCATCGCTATTTCAGCGACTTGCCGAAGTGGCAACAGGTGCGCGATGCCAATCAGTTCGACGAGGCGTTTCTGTGGGTCGAGGCCGAGCTGGAGAAAGGCTTCAAGGTCGCTGACCTGACCCGGCTCAACCGGATGATCGGCGGCCGCGGCAAGAGCTGTTTGCTGATGCAGGCGCAGGAGGCGGGCGGCATGGAGTTCGACCGCGTTTTGCTGACGCCTGAGCTGCTGACCAATGTGCAGTTCAAGGACGCCTACGCGTTCGACCAGCGGATCTGCGCCGTGTACATCGCCATCTCCCGCGCCCGGCAGCAGCTTTACCTGCCGTACGATGTGGTCGAGTGGATCGAGTTTCACGACTACCAGAAATTCCGCGAGTCGCACGGTTACTGAATAATTCTCCGTCGGAAATGTCCTCCTGTGGGAGCGGGCTTGCTCGCGAAGGCGGTGTGCCAGTTAACGAATCAGGTGACTGACACAACGCCTTCGCGAGCAAGCCCGCTCCCACAATGGGTTATGGGATGGCTTCAGCGGACCCGGTATACAACCGGATAATGTCATCAATCTCCCCCGACATTTTCATCCGCAACAACGTGCGCAAGATCCGCTGCACCGGCACCTGCGGGTCATTCCTCACATAGCAGCCGACCTGCTGCTCCTGCAGCACCGCCACCCCGTGCAGTTGTTGCGCGGGCAGCAGGCGCTGGTTGAACCAGTCCAGTGTCCATTGATTGCTCACCGCATAGCGGTAGCGCCCGGCCAGGAGTTTTTCCAGCACTTGTTCCTGATTACGCGCGTCGTCGCGTTGCAGGCGATCGGCGTCGAACAGCGGTTGCAGGGTCGGGTAGGTGTAGCCGAGCACGGTGCCGATCGATTGGCGTGCAAGGTTCGCCGGATCGACGCGTGGTGGTTGATCCTGGCGACCGATCAGCAAATCGCGCTGGAACAGCAGCGGAATGCTCCAGATATAATCGCCGGACTGATTCGGCAGCCACGATTGTGCGGCATAGCAGCGCACATCGACTTCACCGCGCTCCATGGCACTTTGTACTCGGGTGCGCGGCAGGACGTGGAATTCGGCGGGCACGCCGACCTGCGTCGCGAGGCTGAGCATGATGTCGTGGAGGATGCCCTGGGTCGGGCGGCCGTGGTCGATCTGCACCATCGGCATCGCCCAGCTGTCGGCCACGACAAAGCGCAGCGGCGGTTCGGACGCGCTCACGCTCAGACTGATCCCCAATAATGCTCCCAAGGCCCAACGCATAAATGCTCCGATGAGTCCCGATCCCGAGCCGATATTTCCCCGCCAACAGCAGCTTAGCCAGATTAGACGAGCACACCGGATGCAATTTTGCCCTTGCTCCGCTAGCATTAGCCGCTTCAGCTTCCTTCGTTGCGACGGTTTTCGATGAGTTATCAGGTTCTTGCACGTAAATGGCGTCCGCGCTCGTTCCGCGAAATGGTCGGCCAGACCCATGTGCTCAAGGCTCTGATCAATGCCTTGGACAGCCAGCGGCTGCACCACGCGTACCTGTTCACCGGTACCCGCGGGGTCGGTAAGACCACCATTGCGCGGATCATTGCCAAATGCCTGAACTGTGAAACAGGTATCACCTCCAGCCCCTGCGGCGAGTGTTCGGTGTGCCGCGAGATTGATGAAGGGCGTTTCGTCGACCTGATCGAGATCGACGCCGCGAGCCGGACCAAGGTCGAGGACACCCGCGAGCTGCTCGACAACGTGCAGTACGCGCCGAGCCGCGGGCGCTTCAAGGTCTACCTGATCGACGAAGTGCACATGCTCTCCAGCCATTCCTTCAATGCGCTGTTGAAAACCCTTGAAGAGCCGCCGCCGTACGTCAAGTTCATCCTGGCGACCACTGATCCGCAGAAACTTCCGGCAACGATTTTGTCGCGCTGCCTGCAGTTCTCCCTGAAGAACATGACGCCTGAGCGCGTGGTCGAGCATTTGACCCACGTCCTCGGCGCCGAAAACGTGCCGTTCGAAGACGACGCCCTGTGGCTGCTGGGCCGCGCCGCCGACGGCTCGATGCGTGACGCCATGAGCCTGACCGACCAGGCCATCGCCTTCGGTGAAGGCAAGGTGCTGGCCGCCGACGTGCGGGCGATGCTCGGCACCCTGGATCACGGCCAGGTCTTCGACGTGCTGCACGCGCTGATCGAAGGCGATGCCAAGGCGTTGCTCGAAGCCGTGCGTCACTTGGCGGAGCAGGGGCCGGACTGGAATGGCGTGCTCTCGGAAATACTCAATGTGCTGCACCGTGTCGCCATCGCCCAGGCATTGCCTGAAGGTGTCGACAACGGCCATGGCGACCGTGACCGCGTGTTGGCGCTGGCGCAGGCGCTACCGGCCGAAGATGTGCAGTTCTATTACCAGATGGGCCTGATCGGTCGCCGCGACTTGCCGCTGGCGCCGGACCCGCGTGGTGGTTTCGAGATGGTCTTGCTGCGGATGCTGGCCTTCCGGCCCGCGGACACGGCGGACGCCCCGAGGCAACCGCTAAAGCCAGTGGGGATCAGCCAGGCCACAGTTGATTCCGCAAACTCAGTGGCTGCCGCGCCCAAGCCTGCGCCGGTAGTCGCTGCGGCTGTTGCGCCTGCACCGGTTGTTGCGCCAGCGCCAGCCCCGACTCCTGAGCCAGCGCCTGTGGTGTCCGCTGCGCCGGTACATGCGCCAGAACCAGAACCTGAGCCAGTCGTCGCCGAAGCGGTAGTCGACTTGCCGTGGAACGATCCGGTCGAACCCGAGCCACAGCCCGAGCCGGTGCAACAACCAGCCGTTGAACCGGTGCTGGAAACCGCCGCCGAGCAGCCCGAGTTGCCGCCGATGCCGCTGCCGACCCCGGACAGCGTGGTGCCTGATGCACCGGAGTGGGCCGCGGCGCCGATTCCCGAGCCGTCGGTCGCCGACGTCGATGCCGCCACGCCGGGCATGGACCTCGACGACGAGCCGCCGCTGGACGAAGACTACATCGAGCCGGACATGGATTCGGCCTACAGCTACCTCGACGACCTGGCCAGCGAACACACCGCCGAGCCGGCCCCGGAACCCGAGCCGGAGCCTGCCGCTGCGCCGGCCACCGGTCTGGCGTTGCAATGGCTGGAGCTGTTCCCGCAACTGCCGATCTCCGGCATGACCGGCAGCATCGCCGCCAACTGCACGCTGATCGCGGTCGATGGCGACCATTGGCTGATGCACCTGGACCCGGCGCACAGCGCGCTGTTCAACGCCACGCAACAGCGGCGCCTGAACGATGCGTTGAACCAGTTCCACGGTCGCACGCTGACCCTGACCATCGAGCTGATCAAGCCCGAGCAGGAAACCCCGGCGCAGGCCGCGTCCCGTCGCCGGGCCAACCGTCAGCGCGAGGCGGAGGAATCGATCCACGGTGATCCGTTCATCCAGCAGATGGTCCAGCAGTTCGGTGCGGTCGTGCGACACGATACTATTGAACCTGTCGATGCCTTGGTCACCCAAGGCTAATAACTGAGGGCGTTCGGCGTTAAGCGCCGGGCGCTGTTTTGATCCAAGTACTTTTGAGGTGATTCCCATGATGAAAGGTGGCATGGCCGGCCTGATGAAGCAGGCACAGCAGATGCAGGAAAAAATGGCCAAGATGCAGGAAGAACTGGCCAACGCCGAAGTCACCGGCAAGGCCGGTGGCGATATGGTCACCGTGGTGATGACCGGTCGTCACGACGTGAAAAGCGTCAGCATCGACCCAAGCCTGGTTGAAGGCCTGAGCGAAGACGACAAGGAAATGCTCGAAGCCGTGGTTGCTGCCGCCGTCAACGACGCCGTGCGCAAGATCGAAGCCAACAGCCAGGAAAAAATGGGCAGCATGACCGCCGGCATGAACCTGCCAGCGGGTATGAAACTGCCATTCTGATTCGCCTTTGCGGGTTGGATGAGCTACACAAAATGCCAGGCATTGCGCCTGGCATTTTTGTTTCCGTCTCTCGGCCCTTCGGTATTCATTTGTGGCGAGGGAGCTTGCTCCCGCTCGGCGACGAAGTCGTCGTAAACCCTGAAAACCCGGTATACCTGAAAGAAAGCAGGGGGAGCGCTTCGCACTCCAGCGGGAGCAAGCTCCCTCGCCACAGGAGTCGAGTAGAAACATCGAACGCTGTGATGTCACCAAGGTCTGCTCCCTATACCCCCGAATTCCCAATCACAGGAGACGCTGACATGTCCGACCCTCTGACCCTCAATCAACGCTTCGTCCTCGCCTCGCGCCCGGTTGGCGCGCCGACCCCGGAAAACTTCCGTCTGGAGCGCGAAGCGTTGCCGGACCTCGAAGACGGGCAGGTGCTGCTCAAGACCCTGTACCTGTCGCTGGATCCGTACATGCGCGGACGCATGAGCGACGCGCCGTCCTACGCCGCGCCGGTACAAATCGGCGAAGTGATGACCGGTGGCGCTGTCAGCCGCGTCGAGGAATCACGTCATCCAAAATTCCACCCGGGCGATCTGGTGGTCGGTCTGACCGGCTGGCAGAGCCACAGCATCAGTGACGGGCGCAACATCATGCCGATCCCGTCCGGCCTGCCGAGCCCGTCGATGGCCCTCGGTGTGCTGGGCATGCCGGGGATGACCGCGTACATGGGGCTGATCGACATCGGTCAGCCGAAAGAAGGCGAAACCCTGGTGGTGGCTGCCGCGTCCGGTGCGGTCGGCTCGGTGGTCGGTCAGGTCGCGAAGATCAAGGGCCTGCGCGCTGTCGGCGTGGCCGGTGGCGCCGATAAATGCAAATACGTGGTCGAGGAGTTGGGTTTTGATGCCTGCATCGATCACAAGGCGCCGGACTTTGCCGAACAACTGGCCAAGGCTTGCCCGAAAGGCATCGACATCTATTACGAGAACGTCGGCGGGCATGTGTTCGATGCCGTGGTGCCGCTGCTCAACCCCAAGGCGCGGATCCCGCTGTGCGGGCTGATCGCCGGTTACAACGCCTCCGAAGCGCCGAAAGGCCCGGATCGTCTGCCGATGCTGCAACGAACGCTGCTGACCAAGCGGGTGCGAATTCAGGGCTTCATCGTCTTTGATGACTACGGCGACCGTCAGCCGGAATTCATCAGCCACATGGTGCCGTGGGTGCGCGACGGCAAGGTGAAATTCCGTGAGGACGTGGTCGAGGGCCTGGAGCAGGCGCCCGAGGCGTTTATCGGTCTGCTGGAAGGGCGCAACTTCGGCAAACTGGTGGTGAAGGTTGCCCAGGACTGAGCATTTGACGCTGGCCGGAGGCGCGGGTATAAACCGCGTCTCGTTGTTTTGTCGGACTTTTTACCCATGAGCTTCAGCCCTTTGATTCGCCAACTGATCGACGCCCTGCGCACTTTGCCGGGTGTGGGTCAGAAAACCGCCCAGCGCATGGCGTTGCAGTTGCTCGAACGTGATCGCAGCGGCGGCACGCGCCTGGCCCAGGCCCTGAGCCAGGCCATGGAAGGGGTTGGTCACTGCCGTCAGTGCCGTACGCTGACCGAAGACGATCTGTGCCCGCAATGCGCCGACACGCGCCGCGACGATACGCTGTTGTGCGTGGTGGAAGGGCCGATGGACGTGTATGCAGTGGAACAGACCGGTTTCCGTGGCCGCTACTTCGTGCTCAAGGGCCACCTGTCGCCGCTCGACGGCCTGGGCCCGGAAGCCATCGGTATTCCGCAATTGATGGCGCGTATTGAAGAGGCGGGCACGTTTACCGAGGTCATCCTCGCCACCAACCCGACGGTGGAAGGTGAGGCGACCGCGCATTACATCGCCCAACTGCTCAGCAACAAAGGCCTGATCGCCTCGCGGATTGCCCACGGCGTACCGCTGGGCGGGGAGTTGGAGTTGGTAGATGGCGGAACGCTGGCGCATTCGTTTGCCGGGCGTAAGCCGATTTCCCTCTGAGTTACAGGGTGTCTGAACAGACGCCTTCGCGAGCAAGCCCGCTCCCACAATGGAATGCATCCTCCTGTGGGAGCGGGCTTGCTCGCGAATGGCGCACCTCGGTCTGACTGATTCACACAAACCTATTGAAAACCAAGCAAGCGCTCGGTTAAGTTCGGTAAACCCTTCAGTGGAGTTCGCCGATGCCTGCCTTCCAGGAATACTTCGACCCCAGCCACCAAATGGTCCGCGACAGCGTCAGACGTTTCGTCGAGCGCGAGATCCTGCCGGACATCGATGCGTGGGAAGAAGCCGAAGGCTTTCCCCGTGAGCTGTACCTGAAGGCCGGGGCGGCTGGGATTCTCGGCATCGGCTACCCCGAAGCGCTGGGTGGCAGCCACGAAGGTGATGTGTTCGCCAAGGTTGCCGCCAGCGAAGAGCTGATGCGCTGCGGCTCCGGTGGTTTGGTCGCCGGCCTCGGTTCGCTGGATATCGGCCTGCCACCGATCGTCAAATGGGCCCGGCCCGAGGTGCGCGACCGCGTCGTGCCGTCAGTGCTCAGCGGCGAGAAAATCAGCGCACTGGCGATTACCGAACCCGGCGGCGGTTCCGACGTCGCCAACCTGCAAACCCGCGCCGTGCGTGACGGCGATGTCTACCGGGTGAGTGGCAGCAAGACCTTCATCACCAGTGGCGTACGCGCCGATTTCTACACCGTCGCAGTGCGCACCGGAGCGCCGGGTTTCGGCGGCATCAGCCTGCTGTTGATCGAGAAGGGCACCCCTGGCTTCAGCGTAGGCCGCCAGCTGAAGAAAATGGGCTGGTGGGCCTCGGACACCGCTGAACTGTTCTTCGACGATTGCAGGGTGCCTGTGGGCAATCTGATTGGCGCGGAGAACATGGGCTTCGCCTGCATCATGGGCAATTTCCAGAGCGAACGGCTGGCGCTGGCGCTGATGGCCAACATGACTTCGCAGCTGGCATTGGAACAGGCGCTGAAATGGGCGCGCGAGCGTGAGGCGTTCGGCAAACCGATCGGCAAGTTCCAGGTGATCAAGCATCGGCTGGCCGAAATGGCCACGGCACTGGAAGTATCGCGCGAGTTCACCTACCGCCAGGCGGCGAAAATGGCGGCGGGGCAGAGCGTGATCAAGGAGATTTCCATGGCGAAGAACGTTGCCACGGACACCTCCGACCGGATCACCAGTGAAGCGGTGCAGATTCTTGGTGGTCTGGGTTACATGCGCGAAAGTCTGGTGGAGCGGCTGTATCGGGATAACCGCATTCTGTCGATCGGCGGCGGGACGCGGGAGGTGATGAACGAGATCATCAGCAAGCAGATGGGGCTTTAGGTTTTGCGGTGAGGCTGCAGGCCCCTTCGCGAGCAAGCCCGCTCCCACATTGGATCTGTGGCGTTCACAAATCCTCTGTGGGAGCGGGCTTGCTCGCGAAGGCGGCAGTACAGACGCCGCTTACTTGTCAGTCAAAGCAAACTGCGTCAGACAGAACGTCGGAATCCCCATGTCTTCCAGACGCTGCGACCCACCCAGCTCCGGCAGATCAATGATCGCCGCCGCTTCATGCACCCGCGCGCCCATGCGGCGGATCAGGTTGGCGGCTGCGATCAGCGTGCCACCGGTGGCAATCAGGTCATCGAACATCACCACCGAATCGCCTTCACACAGGCTGTCGGCGTGCACTTCGAGGAACGCTTCGCCGTATTCGGTCGCATAACCCTCGGCCAATACGTCCGCCGGCAGTTTGCCCTGCTTGCGGAACAGCACCAGCGGCTTGTTCAGCTGGTAGGCCAGCACCGAGCCGATCAGGAAACCGCGCGCATCCATCGCGCCGATGTGAGTGAAGTCGGCTTCCACATAACGGTGGGCGAAGCTGTCCATCACAAGGCGCAGGGCCTTGGGCGACTGGAACAGCGGGGTGATGTCGCGAAAGATCACGCCCGGTTTCGGGAAGTCGATCACGGGGCGGATCAGGGATTTGATGTCGAAGGAGTCGAAGACCATCGTCGAGGTGTCCTGGCAGGGCTGCAAACGGCGCAGTATACCCGCGGCTGAAACGCTTCGCTCAACCGCGGATCGAGATCAGCCTTCGAGCGAGCCGCCGGCCAGGGCGCAGAGCTGGATCGGGTCGAGGATGTGGATCTCTTTGCCCTCGGCGGCGATCAGTTCGTTCTGCTGGAACCGGGTAAACACCCGCGACACGGTTTCCACCGCGAGGCCCAGATAGTTGCCGATTTCGTTGCGCGACATGCTCAGGCGGAACTGGTTGGCCGAGAACCCGCGAGCGCGGAAACGTGCCGACAGGTTGACCAGGAACGTGGCGATGCGCTCGTCGGCGGTTTTCTTCGACAGCAGCAGCATCATTTGCTGGTCGTCGCGGATCTCGCGGCTCATCACCCGCATCAACTGACGGCGCAGCTGCGGCAGTTGCAGGGCCAGTTCGTCGAGGCGTTCGAAGGGGATTTCACAGACCGAGGTGGTTTCCAGGGCCTGGGCCGACACCGGGTGTTTCTCGGTGTCCATGCCGGACAGGCCGACCAGTTCGCTCGGCAGGTGGAAACCGGTGAGCTGTTCTTCGCCGCTGTCGCTCAGGCTGAAGGTCTTCAGGGCGCCGGAGCGTACTGCATAAACGGAATCGAAAGTGTCGCCCTGGCGGAACAGGAACTCGCCCTTTTTCAGCGGGCGGCCACGTTTAACGATTTCGTCCAGCGCATCCATGTCTTCCAGATTCAGAGAAAGTGGCAGGCAGAGAGGAGCCAGGCTGCAATCCTTGCAATGGGCCTGGTTGTGAGCGCGCAGTTTAACTGGCTCGGACATTTCTTAAATCCTTGTGGGAAAACACACATAAGCCGTAAGGGTAACCCACGGGAGGACATTCAGGCCAGTCTGCGGCGAGTTTGTCCCACGGGCGTAAAGCCGCAGGGCAAGTGGCCGATAAAGGGGTATCACCATGCATGCAAGGAATCGCTTCGATGGCTGCCATTGACACACTGAACCCCGGTAACAGCGGCGTTGCGTCTGTACCGGGCACCGCCAGGACGGTGTCCGGCGACGAGCAGGATGCCGACTCGGCGTCGCTGGCAACCCCGACCTTGGTCGAGGGTGTCAAAGTGTCGCTGTCCCATGCCTCGATCGAAAAAGCCTTCAGCGTCGGTGGCGAGAACAGCGACATCGAAGACAGTGGCCTGCCGGAAAACGTCCAGCAATTGCTGAAGATGATCCGCAAACTGCAAAAGGAAATCGCCGAGAAGAAAGCCCGGATGGCGGCGGTCATGGCTGACAAGAGGCTGACCAACGAAGCCAAGGTCAACATGCTCGCCGCACTGCGTGGCGCCATCGCCGCGCTGAATACCGGGCTGATCAGCGCCAACCTGGCCCTGTCCAAAGTCATGGACCAGTCCGGCCTCACCTCCGAGCAGAACCTCAAGCTCGGCTCACTGCTGACGAAAAACTAGATCACCCGCGAAAAGCGCTGCCGGTTCTGCTGTTCCAGATACGCGTCGAATACCATGCACACCGAGCGCACCAGCAGGCGTCCGGCCGGCAGCACTTCGATCCGCTCGCGTTCCAGATTGATCAGCCCATCGTTGGCCATGCCTTGCAGTTGCGGCCACAGCGCGCCGAAGTAACCCTGAAAATCGATGTTGAACGCCTGCTCGATCTCGGCGAATTCCAGGCTGAAATTGCAGATCAGTTGCTGGATCACCGCGCGACGCAAGCGATCGTCGGCATTGCACACCAGGCCCCGGCTGGTCGCCAGTTGCGCGGCGGCCAGGGTGTTCTGGTACTGGTTCAGATCGCTATTGTTCTGGCAGTAGAGATCGCCGATCTGGCTGATCGCCGACACCCCCAGACCAATCAGATCGCAATGGCCGTGGGTGGTGTAGCCCTGGAAGTTGCGCTGCAGGGTCTGTTCTTCCTGAGCGATTGCCAGCTCATCGTCGGGCAGGGCGAAGTGGTCCATGCCGATGTAGCGGTAGCCGGCGGCGGTCAGTTGTTCGATGGTGCGCTGGAGCATTTCCAGTTTTTGCGCAGGGCTTGGCAGTTCGTGGCTGTTGATCCGCCGCTGCGGCATGAAGCGCTCCGGCAAGTGCGCGTAGTTGAATACCGAGAGCCGGTCCGGTTGCAGGCTGATGACTTCCTCGACGGTGCGCGCGAAGTTTTCCGGGGTCTGCTTGGGCAGGCCATAGATCAGGTCGATGTTGATCGAGCGAAATTGCAGGGTGCGCGCCGCGTCGATGACTGCGCGGGTCTCCTCAAGGCTTTGCAGGCGATTGACCGCGCGCTGTACCGCCGGATCAAGGTCTTGCAGGCCGATGCTGACCCGGTTGAAACCCAGTTCACGCAGCAGGCCCATGGTCGACCAGTCGGCCTCGCGTGGGTCGATCTCGATGCCGTAATCGCCGGAATCGTCATCCAGCAGATTGAAGTGTTTGCGCAGGTGCGCCATCAGTTGACGCAGTTCGTCATGGCTGAGAAAGGTCGGGGTGCCGCCGCCGAAGTGCAGTTGCTCGACTTTCTGCGCCGGTTCCAGGTGGCAGGCGATCAACTGGATTTCCTGCTCCAGGCGTTGCAGATACGGTTGTGCGCGCCCGCGATCCTTGGTGATGACTTTGTTGCAGGCGCAGTAGTAGCAAATGTTCGCGCAGAACGGCACGTGCACATACAGCGACAACGGGCGCAGCGCCTTGCGGCTGTCGCGCAGGGCATGGAACAGGTCGAAGGTGCCGACCTGGCTGTTGAATTGCACGGCCGTCGGATACGAGGTGTAGCGCGGCCCCGCCAGGTCGTAGCGGCGGATCAGATCAGTGTCCCAACGAATGGCGTCGAGCATGCGGGCATTCCCCCGGATAGGCTGGCAGTGTGGCGAGTCTATCGGGGTGCGGCGACGGGGCTCTTGATTTGCATCAACGGCGTATTGGTAATGACTGCTTTTGTGGCGAGGGAGCTTGCTCCCGCTGGACTGCGCAGCAGGCCCCTGGTTTTGCTGTCAAATCGGGAGGGGCGCTTCGCACCCCAGCGGGAGCAAGCTCCCTCGCCACAGTTTTAGTGACCCATCAACCAATGTTGGTGAGGGCCAGGAAGCGTCCAGATCCCGAACAGAATCACCAGCAAGCCCCCGGCCATGCGCACGCTGCGTTTGCGCAGCAACGCCGTCACCCGCTCGGCCGCCAGCCCTGTGGCGAGCAGCACCGGCCACGTCCCCAGCCCGAACGCGAGCATCAACAGCGCACTGTCCAGCGCATTGCCCTGGCTCGCCGACCACAGCAGCGTGCTGTAAACCAGTCCGCAGGGCAGCCAGCCCCACAGCGCGCCGAGCAGCAACGCGCGGGGCAAACTCGACACCGGCAGCAGCCGATTGGCCACCGGCTGAATGTAACGCCACAAACCGCGACCCAGGCTTTCGATGCGGGTCAGGCCGCTCCACCAACCGGCCAGATACAGGCCCATCGCAATCAGCAGCAACCCGGCGAGGATGCGCATGAACATCGCCGCCGGGCTGTTCGCCACCGCCCAGCCAGCCAGGCCGATCAGCAATCCAGCGGTCGCGTAACTGAGGATCCGTCCGAGGTTGTACGCCAGCAGCAAACGAAACCGCCGGCTGCGCTGTTCTTTGGGAATCGCCAGAGTCAGTGCGCCCATCAGGCCGCCGCACATGCCCAGGCAATGCCCGCCACCGAGCAGACCGAGGATCAGCGCCGAGACCAGCAGGGGCGCCAGCTCAAGCATGGGGTGGCGCCTTGTCCTGCGGTTTGTCGGATTTGGCATCGTCCACGGCGGCGGTGTGGTTCGGGTCCTGATCGTCGAACAGGATGCTGTGGGCCGGGCCGTCGAGGTCGTCGTACTGCCCGCTGTCCACCGCCCAGAAGAAGATGTACACGGCGATGGCCACGATCAGCAGGGCGGCCGGGATCATCACGTAAAGAGCTGGCATCGGTACTCCAGGGCCGTGCGGCTCAGGCCGGCAACGGGCGGGTTTCTGAACGGGTGCCGGCAACCGGCGCGCTCGGCAGGCGAGTCAGGCGCAGGGCGTTGAGCACCACGGTCAACGAACTGATCGACATGCCGACCGCGGCCCACACCGGAGTGATCCAGCCGAGGGCGGCGAACGGCAACATGAGGCCATTGTACAGCGCCGCCCACAGCAGGTTCTCGATGATTACCCGACGGGTTCTGCGCGCTAGCGTGAAGGCTTGCACCAGCGCGTCGAGACGGTTGGACAGCAGCACCGCGTCGGCACTGGTTTTCGCCAGATCCGTGGCCGAACCCATGGCCACGCTGATGTCGGCAGCGGCCAGCACCGGTACGTCATTCACCCCATCGCCGAGCATCAACACCTTGCGTCCTTCTTGATGCAACTGTTGCAGCACCTGCAATTTGTCGTCCGGGCGCAGACCGCCACGGGCCTCGTCGATGCCCAGTTCCGCGGCGACGCTGGCGACCATCGGCGAACTGTCGCCGGACAGCAGCAGCGTACGCCAGCCTCGGGCCTTGCACGCGGCGAGCAGGGCGGGTGCGTCGTCGCGCAGGCGGTCGTCGAGAACGAACCATGCCAGCGGCCCTTGATCGTCTCCAAGCAGCAGCCATTGGCCCGGTTCATCCGGCATCGCCGGCACAGGTGCGCCGCTGAGGTCGCAGACGAATTCGGCCTGCCCGATGCGCAAGCGCTGTGCGTCGACCAATCCTTCTAGCCCAAGCCCCGGCGTGCTGTGCACTTCCTCGGCGGCCAGTGGCGCACGCCCGAAGGCGCGGGCAATCGGGTGTTCCGAACGGTTTTCCAGAGCGGCGGCCAGGCTAAGGCACTGGTCGCTGTTCAACGTGCCCAGTGGGCGAATCGAACGTAAAACCAGTCGCCCTTCGGTGAGGGTGCCGGTCTTGTCGAAGATCACCGTGTCGATCTGGTTCAGGCCTTCCAGCACGTGGCCGCGCGTCAGCAACAGGCCGAGTTTGTGCAGGGTGCCAGTGGCAGCGGTCAACGCCGTCGGGGTCGCCAGCGACAGCGCGCAAGGGCAGGTCGCGACCAGCATCGCCAGGACGATCCAGAACGCCCGTGACGAGTCCAGCTGCCACCACAACAGGCCGATGGCCGCCGCTGCAATCAGCGACAACAGCAGGAACCATTGCGCGGCGCGGTCGGCGATTTCCGCCAGTCGCGGTTTCTCGGCCTGGGCGCGATCGAGCAGGCGGACGATGGCCGACAGGCGTGTGTCCTGACCCAGCGCCAGCACCTCGACGGTCAACGCGCCTTCGACGTTCAGCGTACCGGCGGTGACCGCATCGCCGAGGGTGCGCGGTTGTGGCAGGTATTCACCGGTCAGCAGCGATTCGTCGATGCTCGACTGGCCGTCGAGGATCTTGCCGTCCGCCGGCAGGATCGAACCCGGTTGCACCAGCACCCGGTCACCTAGGCGCAATTCGCTGAGCAGAATGCGTTCGCTCTGGCCATTGGCGTCGAGGCGCAGGCACGAGGCTGGTAGCAGGTTCACAAGCTGCGCGGTGGCAGCGGCGGTGCGTTCGCGGGCGCGACGCTCCAGATAGCGCCCGGCGAGGAGAAACAGCGCGAACATCCCGACCGCATCGAAGTACAGCTCGCCGACCCCGGTGATCGAGGTCCAGATCCCGGCGATGTAGGCACTGCCGATCGCCAGCGACACCGAGACGTCCATGGTCAGATGTCGGGTACGCAAATCGCGCATGGCGCCCTTGAAGAACGGCGCGCAGCTGTAGAACACGATCGGCGTGGTGAGGAACAGCGCGACCCAGCGCAGGATCGTGTGCAGTTCGGGGCTGAGGTCGATGTTGAATTCCGGCCAGGTCGCCATGGTCGCCATCATTGCCTGGAACCACAGCAATCCGGCGACGCCGAGTTGGCGCAGCGCCAGACGGTTTTCGCTGGCCAGTTGTTCGCTGGCGCGGTCGGCCTGATACGGGTGGGCGGCGTAACCGATGTGGCGCAGTTCGGCGAGGATCTGGCTCAGTGGCAATTGCGCATCCGCCCATTGCACATGCAGGCGATGGTTCGACAGATTGAGCCGCGCCTCGGCCACGGCCGGCAGAGTGCGCAGGTGTTTCTCGATCAGCCAGCCGCAGGCGGCGCAACTGATGCCTTCCATCAACAGGGTGGTTTCGGCGAGTTCGCCCTCATGACGTACGAAAGGTTTTTGCACGTCGGCGCGGTCGTACAGCGCCAGTTCATCGGTCAATTGCACCGGCAGTGCTTCGGGGTTGGCCGAGGCTTCGCTGCGATGCTGGTAATAGCTTTCCAGACCACCGGCGACGATGGCTTCGGCCACAGCCTGACAGCCGGGGCAGCAGAACTCGCGGGACTCCCCGAGCACGACGGCGGTGAAGCGGCTGCCCGACGGGACGGGCAGAGCGCAGTGGTAGCAGGGGAGTGGGGTGGTCATTTGTGATGCCGTGCAAATCTATTGTGGCGAGGGAGCTTGCTCCCGCTCGGCTGCGAAGCAGTCGTATGGCAGCAATTCATTCTGCCTGAATGAACCGGGAAGCGGGTTATAGGGGCGCTTCGCACCCCAGCGGGAGCAAGCTCCCTCACCACAGTGCAGATTTTTATTTATCCAGGTCTTCGGCGCCCTGCAGCGGTTCGTCACCGAGCAGCAGATCCTTGTCATGGCTGACCTGTTCCTCTTCGAACATGCGCCACACGTGGTCGTCCTGAGTGCCCAGCAATTCGACAAAACGTCGGCCTTCGACCTTGTCGCCCAACTGGCCGATGTAACGGCCGGTTTCGGTTTCGCTGCGGGTCAGGACGATCTTGCGATCCTTCTCCGGCTGGGTCGGCGAGATCAGGTTCAGTTCCAGGGTTTTCGGCTGGCTGTCACCGCTCAGGCGCAGATCGACTTCGCCAGTGACGTCATCCAGATGCACGTTGGCGCGCATTTTCAGATTCTGCGCCAGCAG
Source organism: Pseudomonas sp. MWU16-30322 (assembly GCF_020515535.1). Classification (NCBI taxonomy): domain Bacteria; kingdom Pseudomonadati; phylum Pseudomonadota; class Gammaproteobacteria; order Pseudomonadales; family Pseudomonadaceae; genus Pseudomonas; species Pseudomonas sp. MWU16-30322. The sequence continues at coordinate 51,852 of NZ_JAIWYL010000005.1, read as the reverse complement.
TTCGCGATCCAGTGAACGATTGATGCCTTTACCGGCCTCGTAGTAGTTGTCGTTAACCAGGTTGTCCGGGTTGTTCACCGCAATGGTCACCATCGACAGGGTCAAGGTCACCGAACAGGTCAGGATCCCGATGATGATCCATGGCCAAAGGTGCTTGTACCAAGGGCTTGCGGCGTTTGCTGCGGGCATGTTCAGTTCTCTCAACGGGTTTGTGGGCCGATGAATCGGCTCTTGGCTTCAACGTGGACGCTGTCGTCGTCGGCATCCTTGAGGATGAATTTCACCTCGTTGGTGCTTGACGGCAATTGTTCCGGTGCGCTCGACAACTCCACCGGCATGCTGAAAATTTCGCCGGCCGGCACCTTGATCTCGCGTTTGCCTTGCAGGCGCAGATCCGGCAGACCGGCGGCCTCCAGCACGTAGGTGTGGTCGCGCTGATCCTTGTTCATGATCTTCAGGCTGTAGACGTTTTCGATCCGGCCTTCGGCGTTTTCGCGGTACAGCACGCGGTCCTTGCTGACGTCGAACCCGACCAGTGAGCGCATGAAGAACGCGGTGACCAAAAGACTGATCATCGCCAGCAGCACTACCGCATAGCCGATCAGGCGTGGCCGCAGTTTATGGGTTTTCTGTCCGGAGAGGTTGTGTTCGGTGGTGTAGCTGATGAGGCCGCGCGGGTAGTCCATCTTGTCCATGATGGCGTCGCAGGCGTCGATGCACGCGGCGCAACCGATGCACTCGATCTGCAGACCGTCACGAATGTCGATGCCGGTCGGGCACACCTGAACGCACATGGTGCAATCGATGCAATCGCCCAGCCCCAGGGCCTTGTAGTCGACACCTTTCTTGCGCGGGCCACGGCTTTCGCCGCGACGCGGATCGTAGGAAACGATCAGCGTGTCCTTGTCGAACATCACGCTCTGGAAGCGTGCGTACGGGCACATGTAGATACACACCTGTTCACGCAGCCAGCCGGCATTGCCGTAGGTGGCGAGGGTGAAGAACCCGACCCAGAAATACGACCAGCCATCGGCCTGGCCGGTGAAGAACTCGAACACCAGTTCGCGGATCGGCGAGAAGTAGCCGACGAAGGTCATGCCGGTGACGAAGCCGATCAGCAGCCAAAGCGAATGCTTGGCGAGTTTGCGCAAAAACTTGTTGCCGCTCATTGGCGCTTTATCGAGCTTGATGCGCTGGTTGCGGTCGCCTTCGGTGACCTTCTCGCACCACATGAATATCCATGTCCACACGCTTTGCGGGCAGGTATAGCCGCACCAGACACGGCCGGCGTAGACGGTGATGAAGAACAGGCCGAATGCCGCGATGATCAGCAGGCCGGACAGCAGGATGAAATCCTGCGGCCAGAAGGTCGCACCAAAGATGAAGAATTTACGCTCAGGCAGGTTCCACCACACCGCCTGATGCCCGCCCCAGTTCAGCCACACCGTACCGAAATACAGCAGGAACAGCGCGGCGCCGCCCACCATTCGCAGATTGCGGAACAGACCGGTGAAGGCACGGGTGTAGATTTTTTCTCGGGAGGCGTAAAGATCGACGCTGTTGTTCGCGTTTTTGCTCGGTGGTGTGATGTCGTGTACCGGAATCTGGTTGCTCATCATTGCATCCCACGGCAGTGGAAAAACGCCTCGGTCGATACGTGCCGACCGCGGTCAGAAAGGGGTGTTGCAGTGGCGCAATGATACGCCTGTCGCTCTGGCTCAAGGGTGCGACCTTTGGTCGCGTTGGGAAAAAAGCGTTATTGGTGTAGCGAATGCAGCAAAGCCTGATGCAGATCAATTGACTTGATGAGTATGGACAGTTTTCGCGCAGTCGCTCGCTCATTGTTCCCATGGATTGATCAGAGCAACGCCGCTCGACTGGAAATCGCCGACGTTACGAGTGACCACCGTGAGCCCGTGCACCAGGGCAGTGGCGGCGATCAATGCATCGCTTTCATTGGTCTGGTCGGGCACATGCAGGCTGGCGCAGCGTAGTGCAACCGCAGCATCGACCGGCAGGATTCGTGCTTCGAAGGCCGGCATGACGTGACGCGTCAGCCAGCTGCGCAACAGCTTTCCTTGAGCAGGATCACGCCGTTCCATTCGTAGTACCCCGGTTTCCAGTTCTTTCAAGGTAATGGCCGAGATGTACAGGCGCGGTGCGATGACACTTTTGGCCCAACTGACGACATTGGCATCGGCTTGCGGCTTGCGAAGTTCGGAAATCACATTGGTGTCGAGTAAATACATCAGGACAGATCCACAGGACGATGAATGATGACTGCACGCTCGGTTTCGAAATCGATGTCGGCAGCCTCCGGCATGACCAGCAAATCGACAATGCTGGCGTTTGCACCGCTCAGTTTCTGAAATTCCTCAATGCTCAACAGTACGTGAGAGGCCTTGCCACGGTCGGTGATGATCACTGGACCCAGACGTGCAGCCTTTTTGGCGCCGCTGGTGTCCTGATTGAATTCACGGCTTGAGATGGTGGTGATTGCCATCATGGTAGACCTCTCGCAATACAGGTGTAGCAACGTTACTACTTCGCCTTCGGTGCGGCAATCGAGGAAGACCGGGCTCAGCCGTCCGTTGGTCGGTCCCTGGCTGGCGTCAGTCGAGCCGGCCTCGCCAAAGGTGGAGACCGGCTCGGGTTTATTCAGACCTGACTTCAAGACTCAGGGAAGCCTGCCGCCGCCCAGGCTGTCGAGGCTGCCGGTATTTCTGTGGGGTTTTGTGGTGCGGCGGGATTCGGGTTGCAACGGATTGCCCAGTGTCACGGCAATCGATTCCGCGGGGTGATCTGATGGTTCGGCGTGATTGTTATCAGCGAGGTTCTGATCATCCGAGAGACGGTTCTTGTCGTCATTCAACATAGTGGCTTCATCCTTGAAGTTGCTCCGATGCGGATCATCGGGCTGTGGAAGACCCTACAGAGCATTGTTGATCGAGTCCATCAGGCATGTGTCTCAAAGTATTAATTTCAATGACTGTGCCGATGTTGTGGAAATATCATTAGTTAATTGAAGGCTTTTAATTTTTTATTGTTTTCGAATAGCTTTGCGGCTGTTCTGCAGCGTATTAGTTGCATGTTCATGTTTTGATGGTTAACTAAATATTGGAGTGTTATGAGAATCAAGGAAGTTAAAAAGCTTTTCGCGTGTCTGTGCCTGTTGTCACTGACTTCTTTGGCCAGTGCCAACGAAAGTGCGCCGCAACACATGGTATTCGCCTCGGATCCGCAATACCCGTGGACGGAAAAATCGGACAGTGGTGAAGATGAATCGAGCGCGGATTTCGAAAAACGCGCGAAATGGCTGGTGGAAACCCAGTTCGCGAGTGTCGCCCAGTTCCGCAACGAGATGGGCGGGCAGGCTGCAGTACCATTGATGATCAATGGTGACATGACCGCGTTTGGCCATGGCTGGCAGCGTTCTTATGTCGGATCGATGCTGAAGAAATACTTTGGCGATCACGTGCTCTACGGATTGGGTAATCACGATTATCAGAACAATGTGAATGACTGTTTCAGTGAGAACTGCGCCGCAGGCAGTATTGTTGATTACCGTGATCATCATGTCGATAAAGTCGACCAGTTCGATCTGGAAGTGAGCGGCAGTTTTCTGAACAAGCACTATCTGGGTAGTCTGGCTTATTCAAAGAATATCGGTGAAGTGCATCTGGTGCAGTTGAACAATGAACCGACTTACGCGGTGAAGATTTCCCATGCCTTGAATCCGACCACGTTTGATATCAAACACTCGCTGGATTGGCTGGAAACTGATTTGCGGATCGCGCGGGCGCAGGGTTACGCGATCATTATCAACATGCACAAACCCTATGACTGGGCGGGTAGTCGGGATCAGGAAAAGCGCTTTCGCGACATGATCGAAAAGTATCAGGTGACGGCGATGTTCGCCGGCCACTTCCACGACGAGGGTGGTAGCCAGACCTATATGGGGAGCGTGCCGATGTTTCTCAGCGGTTCAGCTTCTCAGCAGACGTACCTGACCGCCACTTTTTCCAAGGACCGCAAGCAATTGGAGGTAAGTCTGGTCGAGGACAATCAGTGGCGCAAACGTACACCGGTGGCCACCGTGCCGGTGAAGTCGATCTGGGCCAGTGCCCCATAAAAAATCCCCCGCCAGAGCACTGGCGGGGGATTCTTCATTGCATCAAGCCCTGGCTTTACTGCGCCTCGGCTTCCGGCGCTTTTTCACCGTGGGACAGGCTGTAAACGTAAGCCGCCAGCAGGTGGACCTTGTCGTTGCCTTGCAGTTGTTCCTGCGCAGGCATCTGGCCCTGACGGCCGTAACGGATGGTCTGCTGCAGTTGCGCGAAGCTCGAACCGTAGATGAACGCGGCCGGGTGGGTCAGGTTAGGCGCGCCCATGGCCGGGGTGCCCTTGCCCTCAGGACCGTGGCAGGCCACGCAGTTGGCGGCGAAGAGTTTCTGGCCGTTGGCCGGGTCAGCCTTGGTGCCTTCCGGCAGTTTACGGCCATCGAGCTGGGTCACCACGAAGGCCGCGACGTCGGCTACGCCTTGTTCGCCAATCACTTCGGCCCAGGCCGGCATCACTGCGTGACGACCGCCCATGATGGTGGTCTTGATGGTTTCCGGCTCGCCGCCCCAGCGCCAGTCGGCGTCGGTCAGGTTCGGGAAGCCATAGGCGCCCTTGGCGTCGGAACCGTGGCAGACCGAGCAGTTGGAGGCGAACAGACGGCCACCCATCTTCAAGGCTTGTGGGTCCTTGGCGACTTCCTCGATCGGCATTGCCGCGAACTTGGCGAAGATCGGACCGAACTTGGCGTCCGAGCGGGCCATTTCCTTTTCCCATTCGTGCACGCCGGTCCAGCCGGTCTTGCCGTTGGCGAACGCGGTCTGCTTGTCGTTATCGAGGTAGTTGTAGCCCGGCAGCAGGCCTTTCCAGTTGCCCAGGCCCGGGTACAGCACCAGATAACCCAAGGCGAACACGATGGTGCCCACGAACAGCATGAACCACCATTTCGGCAGTGGGTTGTCGTACTCCTCGATCCCGTCGAAGGAGTGGCCGACCGTTTCGTCCGTCTGTTCGCTGCGCTGGCCCTTGCGGGTCGACAGCAGCAGCCAGGTCAGGGCGAAGATCGTACCGAGACTGAGGACTGTGACGTACAGACTCCAGAATGTAGTCATTCTTTGTTACTCCTAGAAGCTTGCTCGACGTGCTTGATGGCTTCGGGATCATCCGCAAAAGGCAGCAAGGTTGCGTCTTCAAACTCCGACTTGCGCTTGGGGCTGAACACCCACAACGCCAAACCGATGAAGGCCACCATCACGACAACGGTGCCCAGGCCTCGAATCATCCCGATATCCATTAAGAATCACCGTTTGCTTTTGATGATGGTGCCCAGGCCCTGAAGGTAGGCCACCAGCGCGTCCATTTCGGTTTTGCCCTTCACGGCATCTTTTGCACCGGCGATGTCTTCGTCGGTGTAAGGGACGCCGAGCGTGCGCAACACTTCCATTTTCTTGGCCGTGTCTTTGCCGTCGAGCTTGTTTTCCACGAGGAACGGGTAAGCCGGCATTTTCGACTCAGGCACCACGTTGCGCGGGTTGTACAGGTGCGCACGGTGCCAGTCATCGGAGTAACGACCGCCGACACGAGCCAAATCCGGGCCGGTACGCTTGGAACCCCACAGGAACGGGTGGTCCCAGACGCTTTCACCGGCGACCGAGTAGTGGCCGTAGCGTTCGGTTTCAGCGCGGAACGGACGGATCATCTGCGAGTGGCAGCCGACACAACCGTTGGCGATGTAGACGTCGCGGCCTTCCAGTTCCAGCGCCGAACGCGGCTTCATACCTTCGACCGGCTTGTTGGTGACGTCCTGGAAGAACAGCGGAACAATCTGGGTCAGGCCGCCAATGCTGACGGCGATGACCATGAAGAAGGCCAGCAGGCCAATATTCTTCTCGACAGCTTCATGCTTCATCAGTGAGCTCCAACGACAGCGATCTGGGCAGCGGCTTCGGCTTCAGCCGGGTTCGAGGCGCGCACGGTGCGCCAGACGTTGTAAGCCATCAACAACATGCCGCTGGCGAAGAATGCACCGCCCAGGGCACGGACGATGTAGCCCGGGTGGCTGGCCTGCAGCGCTTCGACGAACGAGTAGGTGAGGGTGCCGTCATCGTTGATTGCACGCCACATCAGACCCTGAGTGATGCCGTTGACCCACATCGAAGCGATGTACAGCACGGTACCGATGGTCGCGAGCCAGAAGTGCGCGTTGATCAGGCCGACGCTGTGCATCTGCGCACGACCGAACAGTTTCGGGATCATGTGGTAGATCGCGCCGATCGAAATCATCGCCACCCAGCCCAAAGCGCCGGCGTGGACGTGGCCGATGGTCCAGTCGGTGTAGTGCGAGAGCGAGTTGACGGTCTTGATCGCCATCATCGGACCTTCGAAGGTCGACATGCCGTAGAACGCCAGCGACACCACGAGGAAGCGCAGGATCGGGTCGGTGCGCAGCTTATGCCAGGCGCCCGAGAGGGTCATCATGCCGTTGATCATGCCGCCCCAGCTTGGCGCCAGGAGGATGATCGACATCGCCATGCCCAGCGATTGTGCCCAATCCGGCAGTGCGGTGTAGTGCAGGTGGTGCGGGCCGGCCCAGATGTACAGGGTGATCAGCGCCCAGAAGTGCACGATCGACAGGCGATAGGAGTAGATTGGACGTTCGGCCTGTTTCGGCACGAAGTAGTACATCATCCCGAGGAAGCCGGTGGTCAGGAAGAAGCCCACGGCATTGTGGCCGTACCACCACTGGATCATCGCGTCGGTCGCACCGGCATAGGCCGAGTAGGACTTGAAGAAGCTGACCGGCAGGGACGCGTGGTTGACGATGTGCAGCATCGCGGTCACGACGATGAACGCGCCGTAGAACCAGTTACCGACATAGATGTGCTTGGTCTTGCGCTTGGTGATGGTGCCGAAGAACACCAGCCCGTAGGAGACCCAGACAATGGCCAGCAGAATGGCGAGCGGCCATTCCAGCTCTGCATATTCCTTGGTGGTGGTGTAACCCAGCGGCAAGGTAATGATTGCGCCGACGATCACCGCTTGCCAGCCCCAGAAGGTGAAGGCGGCGAGGCTGTCGGAGATCAGTCGCGTCTGGCAGGTTCGCTGCACGACATAGTAGGAAGTGGCAAACAGTGCACAACCACCGAAGGCGAAAATCACCAGGTTTGTGTGCAACGGGCGCAGGCGTCCAAAGCTCGTCCACGGCAGACCGAAGTTCAACTCCGGCCAGACCAGTTGCGAGGCGATGAAGACACCGAGCCCCATGCCAAGGATCCCCCAGACCACCGTCATGATGGCGAACTGGCGGACTACCTTATAGTTATAAGCAGTCGGACTGATTGCTGTGCTCATTCTAAGGTTCCACGGTTTGGGTGTTTTATTAGGATTAAAATCGGCCGCAAGTATGCAGAGAGCAGGGGGTCATTGCAACGCGCCATGACCTGGGTCAATGCTTTCCAACGCTGATTCTGCGGCCTTTCCATACGCCGCGTAAGGACAAAATTGGCCTCGGACAAAATGTCGCAGCGGACGAAAAAAGCGAGGGGTTCAGGTCAGTTGTAACGGGGTGAGTTCGAACGCAGTGATCGGGTGACGGACGGTCATCGACGCGACAGCCGGTATCTACCGGGCTTTGCGCCCTGTCAGTCAGGCGATTTGTCGAACACATCGCTCAAGGTCGACCTGGAACCGGCACGGGCCAGTCCGCATCGAGCAAGCGTAGACCCGAATCGGAGGATTCGAAAGGAGAGGGTGTGACGGGGTGCGACAATGCGTCGCAAAGGGGCGGGATGCTGCCGCACCGAGAACGGTGCGGCAGATATGTACGCAATACTTATTACTTGTTGTCTTCAGTAATCAGTTTTTCTGTATTCAATCCATGGCTCAGGCTGTACACATAAGCGGCGAGCAGTTGCACTTTATCGTTGCCCAACAGTTCGTTCTGTGCCGGCATGTGGCCTTGGCGACCGTGGCGGATGGTCTGCTCAAGCTGCGTCAGACTCGTGCCATAAATAAATCCGGCCGGGTGCGTCAGATTCGGCGCACCCATGGCTTCAGTGCCGTGGCCGGTTGCCCCATGACAGGCTACGCAGGTGGTGCTGAACGCTTGCTGTCCGGCTTGCAGGTCAGCCTTGCTGTCGGCGGGCAGTGGCAGGCCGGCCAGTTCGTGACGCACATACGCCGCGACGTTCTTCACCCCGGCTTCACCCAGCACGTCGCCCCAGGCTGGCATTGCCGCCATCCGGCCACCCATGATGGTGGTCTTGATGGTCTCGGCATCGCCGCCCCAGCGCCAATCGCTGTCGGCCAGGTTAGGGAAGCCGAAAGCGCCCTTGGCGTCGGAACCGTGGCACACCGAGCAGTTGGAAGCGAACAGCCGGCCACCCATTTTCAGCGCCTGCGGATCCTTCGCCACTTCTTCCACCGGCATGGCGGCGAATTTGGCGAAGATCGGCCCGAATTTGGCGTCGGCCTTGCTCATTTCCTTTTCCCACTCGTGGACGCCGGTCCAGCCGTCCTCGTAGCCGGGCAGGATGCCTTTCCAGTTGCCCAGGCCCGGATACAGGATCAGATAGCCCACGGAGAACACCAGCGTGCCGGCGAACAGCATGAACCACCACTGCGGCAGCGGGTTGTCGTACTCCTCGATGCCGTCGAAGCTGTGGCCCATGGTCTGGTCGACGCTGCCCTTGGTCTCGCCCCGACGCGTGCCGATCAGCAGCCAGGTCAGGCCGATCAGGCTGCCGATGGTCAGTACGCAGATCCACGTACTCCAGAAGGTGGTCATGGCCGGGTACTCCTTGGTTCAGATACTGGTTGGGTGTCGGGTTTCGGCTCGTCGGCGAACGGCAGCAGGCGCGCTTCGGCGAACTCCGGGGTACGCTTGCGGTTGAACACCCAGATCGTCAGGCCGACGAAGGCGACGAACACCACGACGGTGCCGAGGCCGCGAATCAGCCCTGCACTCATTTCAATGATCATCGTGCTCACCTCTTGCTCTTGATCGCAGTGCCGAGCACTTGCAGGTAGGAGACGAGGGCGTCCATTTCGGTCTTGCCCTTGAGGCTGGCGACCGCGCCGCTGATGTCATCGTCGGTGTACGGCACGCCGAGGGTGCGCATGGTCTTGAGCTTGGTTTCGGTGTGGCTGCTGTCGACCGCTTGCGTCACCAGCCACGGGTAGGCCGGCATTTTCGACTCGGGCACGACGTTGCGCGGGTTGTACAAGTGCGCGCGGTGCCAGTCATCCGAGTAACGCGCGCCGACCCGGGCCAGATCCGGCCCGGTACGTTTCGAGCCCCAGAGGAACGGGTGATCCCACACGCTCTCACCGGCCACCGAGTAGTGCCCGTAGCGTTCGGTTTCGGCACGGAAAGGCCGGATCATCTGCGAGTGGCAACCGACGCAGCCTTCGCGGATATAGATGTCGCGGCCCTCCAGTTGCAGCGCGGTGTAGGGCTTCATGCCTTCCACCGGTTTGTTGGTGACGTCCTGGAAGAACAGCGGGACGATCTGGGTCAGGCCGCCGATGCTCACGGCGAACACCATCAGCAGCATCAGCAGGCCGACGTTCTTTTCAATCGTTTCGTGTTTCATGGCGGACTCCTCAGGCCATCTGCGCGGCAGCAACGACGTCAGCAGGCTGCGAGGCCCGCACGGTGCGCCAGGTGTTGTAAGCCATCAGCAACATGCCGCTGAGGAAGATCGCCCCACCCACCAGACGCACGATGAAGCCAGGGTGGCTGGCCACCAGGGTTTCGACGAAGGAGTAAGTCAGCGTGCCGTCCTCGTTGACTGCGCGCCACATCAGGCCCTGGGCGATGCCGTTGACCCACATCGAGGCGATGTACAGCACGGTGCCGATGGTCGCGAGCCAGAAGTGCGCGTTGATCAGGCCGATGCTGTGCATCTGCTCTTTGCCGAAGACTTTCGGGATCATGTGGTACAGCGCGCCGATCGAGATCATCGCCACCCAGCCGAGCGCGCCGGCGTGTACGTGGCCGATGGTCCAGTCGGTGTAGTGGGAGAGCGCATTGACCGTTTTGATCGCCATCATCGGCCCTTCGAAGGTCGACATGCCGTAGAACGCCAGCGACACCACGAGGAAGCGCAGGATCGGGTCGCTGCGCAACTTATGCCACGCGCCCGAGAGGGTCATCATGCCGTTGATCATGCCGCCCCAGCTCGGTGCCAGCAGAATCAGCGACATCACCATGCCCAGCGACTGCGCCCAGTCCGGCAGCGCGGTGTAGTGCAGGTGGTGCGGGCCGGCCCAGATGTACAGGGTGATCAGCGCCCAGAAGTGCACGATCGACAGGCGATACGAATACACCGGACGTTCGGCCTGTTTCGGCACGAAGTAGTACATCATCCCGAGGAAACCGGCGGTGAGGAAAAAGCCTACGGCGTTGTGGCCGTACCACCATTGCACCATCGCGTCGGTCGCACCGGCGTACACCGAGTAGGACTTGGTCAGGCTCACCGGCAACTCGAGGTTGTTGACGATGTGCAGGATCGCCACGGTGATGATGAACGCGCCGAAGAACCAGTTGCCGACGTAGATGTGCTTGGTCTTGCGCTGCATGATCGTGCCGAAGAACACGATGGCGTAGGCGACCCAGACGATGGTGATCAGGATGTCGATCGGCCATTCCAGCTCGGCGTATTCCTTGGAACTGGTGTAACCCAGTGGCAGGCTGATCGCTGCCAATAGAATCACAAGCTGCCAGCCCCAGAAGCAGAATGCGGCGATTTTCGGCGCGAACAATTGCGTCTGGCAGGTGCGTTGTACCGAGTAGAACGAACTGGCGAACAGCGCACAGCCACCGAAGGCGAAGATCACCGCGTTGGTGTGCAGCGGGCGCAGACGGCCGAAACTGGTCCAGGGCAAATTGAAGTTGAGTTCGGGCCAGACCAATTGGGCCGCGAGAAAAACCCCGAGCCCCATGCCGACGATGCCCCACACCACCGTCATAATGGCGAATTGGCGGACCACCTTGTAGTTGTAGGCGGTACTGATAGAAGTGTTCATGGTTCCCCATCCACGGTTCAGCCGAAGTGAGCGCGCGCAAGACGCCGCGAATCCTTCGCCTGGAGTTATAGGCAGACTAAAAGAGAGGCAAGCATGGACAAACAGCACAAGGCCAGTATTGACGGGGATCAATGGGCGCAGTGCGTGCGGGATCATGGGTGGTTGTGGGATGCCGCTGTTGGCGAGGCTTCGGCCACGTTGATCCTGGCGCATGGGGCGGGGGCGCCGATGGACAGTGAGTGGATGTCGGATATGGCTGGGCGCCTTGCTGCATTGGGCGTGAACGTGTTGCGGTTTGAGTTTCCTTACATGGCGCAGCGGCGGGTGGATGGCAGTAAACGGCCGCCTAATCCGGCGCCGAAACTGCTTGAGTGCTGGCGCGAAGTGTTCGCTGAAGTGCGACGTCATGTCGCTGGGACTTTGGCCATCGGTGGTAAGTCCATGGGCGGGCGGATGGCCAGTCTTTTGGCTGATGAGTTGGGTGTTGATGCGCTTGTCTGTCTCGGATATCCGTTTTATGCGGTGGGGAAACCTGAGAAGCCGCGGGTTGAGCATTTGGCTGGGTTGAAGACTCGGACTTTGATTGTGCAGGGGGAGCGGGATGCGCTTGGCAATCGGGACGCAGTCGAGGCTTATGATCTATCGCCGAGTATTGAGGTGTTTTGGTTGGCCTCTGGGGATCATGATTTGAAGCCGTTGAAGGTTTCCGGGTTTACGCATTCGGATCATTTGGCCAGTGCTGCGCGGAAGGTTGCTTCGTTTCTTCGATGAAATTTGGGTGTATATCCGTTGCTGCGGTCACGGCGGCTTAGGGTTCCGCCCTTACGGCGGGTCACTTTTTCCAGACGCCGAAAAAGTAACCAAAAAGGCTTGCTCCTGCGTGCGGCCCGCTCGCTGGGGCTCGGGGTCCCTTCGCTGCGGGATCGATCCGGGGGCAGCGCCTACGGTTTGCTTCGCTGCACCTCCTCTCGCTGTGTTTGGCTGCGCCAAACGGTCGCTGCGCTCCCACCCCCGGATCAATCCCTCCACTCAGCCTTCCGACGTCGCCCGTGGATCAAGATCAAGATCAAGAGCGACAGCCGAGCTTGCGCTCATCCTGGAGTGGGGCGGCTGCGCCGCGTGCGGGTTGTACTTATCTTCCCTGTAGGAGCTGCCGCAGGCTGCGATCTTTTGATCTTGATCTTGTGGGAGCTGGCCTGTCAGAGATGACGGCCTACGACCCGACCATTCTGTTACTGATGCACCCGACCGAACTGTAGGAGTGAGCCTGCTCGCGATGGCGGTCTGTTACCTGACCGATGTCCTGCAGATTGCATGCAGTCCCAGTGGGAGCTGGCTTGCCAGCGATGGTGGCATTACAACCGACCAATTCCTTACTGATGCGCCCGGTCCAAATGTGGGAGCGAGTCTGCTCGCGAAAACGGTCTGACAGACACCATAAAAAACAGGGCGTTTGCGGATTTTTCTGTCGGTAAACGCAATCCTGCAGACACGTTTAAATCACACAATCCGTTACGCCACCGGACCTACAACGCCTTGCGCCGTTACCTACGCGTACGCCAGAATCCGCCGGCTTACGCGGCTATGGGCCGGGCTATATCGTTTCCCTGTCACTGAAAATCAGTGATCGGGTTTGGTAGCCCGTCTGTAATAGCTGTATGGCAACACCTATTCAGTCTCTTTCTTGAGGCTCGGTTTTATGGTGGTCATGCGTGGGGCTCATTCGTGAGCGCCGGGTTCCTATTGCAGCCGGTCTACCAACCCGCGTATGGCCGCCACCCATCGTTTGGTAGCGTGGGTGATGGCTCCTTGGAATCTGCGATAGGAGTTACATCCATGTTCAAAGCCACGCCCACCCCACCAGAAGCTGATCCAACCCCTCACCACCCCGAGCTTGAGTCGCAAAAGACAAAAGACGCCGCCGACCGCACACTCGACTTTTACCTCGGCCCCGATATCCCGGAGTACTTCCCACCCAAGGCCCGCCCCATCTACATGGTCGATCCCACGCTCGATGACGAAACACTGCTCGTCGAAGCCAGTGAATCACTGTCATCAGCCAACGCCATGGCCGGCAATATCGCCAACTCGGTGAAAGGTCCGGAGCGCAAACCGCTGCTGGCATTGCAACAGGTGATCATGCTGAACGAGCTGTTGGTCAATCGACTGCTGGATAAGCTGAAGTTGTCTCAATAATTTTGCTGGCCGTTATGGCCTCATCGCGAGCAGGCTCACTCCTACAGAGGATCGTCGCCGGGCACATGCTCTGTGATTACCGCAGATCAACAGTGGGAGCGAGCCTGCTCGCGAAAGCGGTCTGCCAAGCGCCATCAATTTCAAATAGGCAATAAAAAACCGGAAGCTTTCGCTAGCTGGTTTTCACGATCAAAAGATCGCAGCCTGCGGCAGCTCCTACACAGTTACTTGTAGGAGCTGCCGCAGGCTGCGATCTTTTTGGATTTACTTTGTAATGGGTAGCCTGCCAGTGATCACAAATTTATCGAACACTTTCTGACCATCACGCGCGGCCTTTCGAACATCAAGGAATGTCAGTTCATCACGAACTTTCTGTTTGTGGGTTTTTTGCGTGGGGTACGTATTCATGCTGGCCGATCTGCGTGATTGAGTAGCGACCGGCAAACGATAGAACTTGGCTGCACCGAGCACCAGTCGGCGCATTCTGGCGCAGTTGTAGGCAGTGTCTGCATTGCTTGAGTGAGATCGTCGTTAGCAGAGAAGGCCTCATCGCGAGCAGGCTCGCTCCCACATTTGGAATGCATTTCCCTGTGGGAGTGAGCCTGCTCGCGATTGCGATCTGCCAAGCACCATCACTTTCAGACCAGCAACAAAAAAACCGGAAGCTTTCGCCTTCCGGGCTTTGAAGATCAAAAGATCGCAGCCTGCGGCAGCTCCTACATTGGAATGCATGTTCCTGTAGGCGCTGCCGTAGGCTGCGATCTTTTGTTTTTAGCGGTTAAACCGCTCCACCAACGAATACTGAGTATTCGCCGTCTTCGTCAGCTCTTCACTCAGCAGCGCCGAGTTATGCGCCTGTTCCGAGGTCTGGTCCGCCAGTTCCGAAATGTTGCTGATGTTGCGGCTGATTTCTTCAGCCACCGCACTTTGCTCTTCGGTCGCCGCAGCGATCTGGGTGGTCATGTCGGTGATGTTGGCCACTGCTTCGCTGATACCGACCAGTGCCTGATCCGCTTCCAGTACCCGCGCCACGCCTTCTTCGGCCTGACGATGCCCGGCTTCCATGGTTTGTACGGCGCTGGACGCAGTCTGTTGCAACTTGGCGATCAGGGCATGAATCTGCCCGGTCGATTCGCTGGTGCGTTGCGCCAGTTGGCGGACTTCGTCGGCGACTACGGCAAAACCACGGCCCATTTCGCCGGCACGTGCCGCTTCGATGGCGGCGTTGAGCGCGAGCAGGTTGGTCTGGTCGGCGATGCCTTTGATCACGTCGACCACGCCGCCGATTTCGTCGCTGTCCTTGGCCAGTTGCGTCACGGTCAGGCCGGTTTCACCGACCACTACCGACAGGCGCTGGATGGCTTCGCGGGTTTCCCCGGCGATGTCGCGGCCACGACCGGTCAGGCGATTGGCTTCCTGGGTGGCGTCGGCAGTGCGCTGCACGTGGCTCGCCACTTCTTGCGTGGTGGCAGCCATCTGGTTGACGGCGGTGGCGACCTGTTCGGTTTCCACGCGCTGACGTTCCAGACCGCTGGAGCTGTTGTGCGCGAGGGCGTCGGACTGCTTGGCCTGATCGGTCAGGTGCTCGGCGGTGTCCTGCAGACGGGTCAGGCAGGTTTTCAGGCGGGCTTCCTGGCTGAGGATCGACATTTCCAGACGCGCCTGCGCGCCACGGCTGTCGGTGTACATCTGTGCGATCAGCGGGTCGGAGGTGGTCTGTTCGGCCAGGCGCAGCAGGCGCTTGAGTCCGCGTTGTTGCCATTGCAGGCCCATCAGGCCCAGCGGTACCGACAGACCAGCGGCCAGGGCGAAGCCCCAGTGCGAGTTCAAGGTCGCGCCGATCACGAAGCTCAGTTGGCTGACCAGAATGAACGGCAGCCAGTCCTGCAGCACCGGCAGCCATTTGTCGCTGGAAGGAATTGCCGACTTGCCCTGGTTGATGCGTTGGTAGAGCGCTTCGGCACGGCGGATCTGTTCGGCGGTGGGTTTGATCCGCACCGACTCGTAACCGACCACCTGATTGCCGTCGAACACCGGTGTCACGTAGGCGTTAACCCAGTAATGATCACCGGATTTGCAGCGATTCTTGACAATGCCCATCCATGGCAAGCCTTGTTTCAGTGTGCCCCACATGTGCGAAAACACCGCCGCCGGGACGTCGGGGTGACGAACCAGGTTGTGCGGCGCACGGATCAGCTCTTCACGCGAAAACCCGCTGATTTCGACGAAAGCGTCGTTGCAGTAGGTGATCACGCCTTTGGCGTCGGTTGTGGAAATCAACCGCTGCTGAGCCGGGAAAGTCCGTTCGCGTTGTGTAATGGGCTGGTTATTACGCATGGTTTTTCAATCCGCAAGGCTTTGAAAGGTTGTCGGCGCTGTCAGGAAATTATTGAAGTTTTTTTTCAGATATAAGTACGGCGTCGCAAAACCGCTCTTGCTTCAAGCGGCCAGCATCGGATAGGTGAACAGCGCAAAATGCAGCAGGTTCAGCCCGAAATGCGTGGCGATCGCTGCCGCCAATCCACCGAAACGGTAAGCCAGACCGTAGCCGACACCCGCCAGACCCGCGAGCAACACCCAGTGCCAGCCAGCACCCGCATGTGCCAGGCCGAAGATCAGCGACGCCAGCAGCAGGGCGAGATTGTCGCCGTGGGGCAGGTGCTTGAACAGGCGGCTCAGGCCTCCCTGTATATAGCTGCGAAACAGCGCCTCCTCGACCAGGGTCACCAGCAGCAGATTGTTCAGCAGCCACAGCCACGCCTGATCGGGCCACTTCGGCGCCCAGGCAATCATGCCGAACAGAAGCGCTCCGCCCAGCGCCATTACGGCGCTCAAAGTCAGGCCCAGGACGCTGGCAAACACCGTCAGACGCAACGAGCGTGCCGCGACGATCCACGGGCAGGCCAGCAACAGCCAGAAGCCGAGCAAGGGTTTGTCCAGATTGAGGTACATCACGAAAGGCACGGCGTCGTCGGTGAAGCGCATCCGGGCGATGGCCCGACCGTTGTCGAACCCCGGCAACCAGTGCAGCGCCAGCGACAGGGCGAGGAAGATAAACAGCGCGTGTCCCAGCAACCGCGCCACCGGCACCTGCTGTTGGCGCACGGCGAAACCGGCCACCAGCAACAATCCGACCGAGATCAGCGCGAGCCAGCCGAGGTGGCCAATGCTCAGCGCCCACCCGTAACCGAGGCTGAGAAGCGCCAGATAGACCCATGGCAACGCCTTCATCGAAAGTCCTTGTGCAGAATTTTGTGGAAGGGCTTTCTACACGGGTGGGGGCGTTGGGACAAGTCAAGGTGTGGCGGGAGGTGGGGACAGGCTCCAAACCTTAGGCCATCCCCAAAACCCATTGTGGGAGCGGGCTTGCTCGCGAAAGCGGTGTATCAGACAACATCCATGTCGCCTGACACACCCTCTTCGCGAGCAAGCCCGCTCCCACAGGGAATTTGTGTCTGGCTGAGGATTCAGCGCAAATCGAGCTTCGCCGCAGCGCGCTCGGTGATTTCCGTGCGCAGTTTCAACGACGCCGCTGCACGATTACGAGCCTCTTCGACGACAGCACTCGGCGCTGTCTGCGGGCTGCCGGATTCAAACGGCGGGGCCGGCGCATATTCCAGTTGCAGCTGGATCAACTGCGCCGCCTCAGCCCCCACCAGTTCGGCGGCCAGCACCAGCGCAAAGTCGATCCCCGCGGTAATCCCGCCACCGGTAAACAGATTACCGTCGCGCACCACCCGGTCCTGCACCGCAATCGCGCCGAGTTTCGGCAGCAGTTCGTGATAGGCCCAGTGGGTGGTCGCGCGTTTGCCTTTAAGCAGGCCCGCCGCGCCCAGCACCAGCGAACCGGTGCACACCGACGTCACATACCTGGCCTGCGCCGCCTGACGCTTGATGAAGCCCAGCGTCTGCTCATCTTCCATCAGCGGCCCGACCCCGGCGCCGCCGGGAATGCAGATCACATCCAGATTCGGGCAGTCGTCGAAGGTGGTGGTCGGTTTCAGCAGCAGGCCGGTGCTGGCGGTGACCGGCACCAGATCCTTCCAGATCAGATGCACCTGCACGTCCGGCAGCGAGGCCAGCACGTCATAGGGGCCGGTCAGGTCGAGTTGCTGCACCTGTGGAAACAACAGAAAACCGATCTGCAACGTCATGGGGGATTTCTCCATTTGAGGGGTGGACGGCTTCACTGTAGGCGCGTAGGTTCTGGCGCATACGCCAATCACCCCACGAATTACGCCAAATGCCCAAAGTCATCCATGTACTCGCGTTTGCCAACATGCAGATTCTCGATGTCACCGGCCCGCTGCAAGTGTTCGCCTCGGCCAACGACATCGCCCGCCAACGCGGCTTGCCCGTGCCGTATGCGCCATCGGTGATTGCCCGCGAGGGTGGCGCGGTGATGTCCTCGGCGGGGCTGGCGGTGCTCGCCGAGCCGTTGCCGCAAGACGCCAGCGACACGCTGATTATCGCGGGTGGTTGGGGGATCTATCCGGCATCCGAAGATGAGTCGCTGGTGGATTGGGTACGCGAGCACGCAGCGAAGTGTCGACGCGTGGCCTCGGTGTGTACGGGGGCATTTCTACTGGCGGCGAGCGGCTGGCTCGACGGGCGCCGCGTGGTCACCCACTGGACCCGTTGCGAGCAACTGGCGCAGCAGCATCCGAGGCTGCAGGTCGAAGCCAATCCGATCTTCATCAACGACGGCCCGGTCTGGACTTCGGCAGGCGTCACCGCCGGCATCGATCTGGCACTGGCGATGGTCGAGGAAGATCTGGGCAGTGATATTGCTCTCGACGTCGCGCGGCATCTGGTGGTGTTCCTCAAACGCCCGGGCGGGCAGTCGCAGTTCAGTGTGACCCTGGCCCTGCAGAATCAGGGCAATCGTTTTGATGAACTGCATGCCTGGATTGCCGAAAACCTCACCTGCGACCTCGGCGTGCCGACCCTGGCCGAACAGGCCGGCATGAGCGAACGCAGTTTCGTCCGCCACTACCGCGCCGACACCGGCCAGACCCCGGCCCGGGCGATTGAATTGATTCGTGTGGAAACGGCGCGGCGGTTGCTCAGTGATACCGGGCTGCCAGTGAAGCGAATAGCGGCCAATTGCGGCTTTGGCAGTGAAGAAACGTTGCGCCGCAGTTTTCTGCGGGCGATGGGCGTGACGCCGCAGGCGTATCGGGAGCGGTTTTCGGTCAGCGCTGGAGCAGATCCAGTAGTGCCTTGAGCGTTTGCTGCGGTGCTTCTTCGGGAATGTTGTGGCCGACACCGGGCAGCACGCGCCTTTCGTACAGGCCGGTGAAATGCGCAATGTCTTCATCGACTTCCGGCGCCGGACCGACCCCGTCGTCGGCACCGCACAGGGAGATAGTGGGCACGCTGATCGGCGGTTGTTTGATCAACGCGTCTTCCATCCATTGCAGCGCCGGATCGCCTGCGGCGTACATGAAGCGATGACGGTAGGAATGAATCACCACGTCAACGAAGTCCGGGTTGTCGAAGGCCGGTGCGCTCAGCGGATAACGTTCGGCGTTGCGTGCCCAGGTCGGTGACCACAATTTCCAGAGCAGTTCACAGAACGCCTGCCGGTTTTGCGTCAGGCCTGCGACGCCGCGTGGCGTGTGGAAATAGTACTGGTACCAATAACGGTGCTCGGTCTCGGGATCCAGTGGTCGGGTCGAATTGGCGATGTCCTGCACGTTATAGCCATCCCCCGTCACCAGCCCGCGCACCCGCTCGGGAAACAACGCCGCAACGATGCACGCTGCCCGACCGCCCCAGTCGTAACCGCAAAGCGTGGCCTGTTCGATACCCAGCGCATCCATCAACTCCAGCAAATCCTGGGCGAGGGCCGCTTGCTGGCCGGAACGCAGTGTTTCGGGGTGGTTGAAGCGAGTCGGCCCGTAACCGCGCAGGTACGGGACGATCACCCGATAACCGTGGGCGCCGAGGGCGGGGGCGATTTCATCGTACGCCCGAGGCGAGTAGGGGAAACCATGCAGCAATATGACCGCGTCGCCGCTGGACGGGCCGTGCCGTTCAAAGGCTACGGTCAAGTTGGGTGTCGGTACCCGTTGAATGTCAGACACGGCAGACTCCACGGCAATGGGCATCAGGCAACACTAGACCATTATTTTGTGGCGAGGGAGCTTGCTCCCGCTGGACTGCGCAGCAGGTCCATTCGAGTATGGGGTCGCTTCGCAACCCGGCGGGAGCAAGCTCCCTCGCCACAGGGGGGAAGCGCCACTTGTTGGCCTCCGTTCCTGGTTAGCCGAACAGCACCTTTTGCCAATGATCTTCGCTGATGATCGCAATCGGCACGCCGCTCTCTCTAAGTTCTACGGCTTTCTTGATCTTGGTGCCGTAGGTGCTGTGAAGCCACTGATCATTGCCAATGCTGCCGACCACCAGATAATGAATTTTTTTGCTGACAGAACCACCGATAAGGCCGCCGCGTTCGAGGATCTGCGACTCACACTCCTTACGCGGCCCATAGGCCATGACGCCTGTAAACAGGAAGACCCGATCAACCAGGCATAACTCCGGGGCAGGGTTGTCGAGGGGAAGGCTGGCAGGAGCGGCAAACGTTGGTGTTTGTGTTGGTGCAACTGGCAGCCCAGTGAACTGATGCAGCATTTCCAACAGCTCCGCTGACTCGTCGGCGTCTAGAACTCCATCACTGAGCATGTCGGCAAGACGTCTGTAAAGGATGTTCACAACCGGATCATCCAAGTGCACCAAATGGGTTTCAATCCAGGTTCTGAGAAACTCGGCTTCTTGCTGGTTGATGGTGCCGTCAGCGGCAAGACCGGCTGCGATGCCGATGAGAGCATCGACCGAGCGCCGCTCGATTCTTGCCTGATGAAAGAAAGCGCTGCTCTGAAATTCCTGATGCAAATCGACCATCGTTGCTTCTCCTTAAGCCTCGGCTTCCGCCACCTGATT
Source organism: Pseudomonas sp. MWU16-30322 (assembly GCF_020515535.1). Lineage (NCBI taxonomy): Bacteria > Pseudomonadati > Pseudomonadota > Gammaproteobacteria > Pseudomonadales > Pseudomonadaceae > Pseudomonas > Pseudomonas sp. MWU16-30322. The sequence continues at coordinate 31,623 of NZ_JAIWYL010000005.1, read as the reverse complement.
GAAATACTTCGTCCGATCCGGGGTAAACGTTACCCGCATCTTCGTCCGCGAGCAGGTCAGCGAACGTTCCTCACCCAGATCAATATCCAGATCCTCGCCCCGCAAGCCCTGCCACTGGGCGAGGTATTTCAGTGAGCCGTATTTCTCGTTTTTCTTCAGGCTGCGGCTCACGCCGCCTTTCCAGCCGAGTACCGGCAGTTCGCCGGCGAGGCATTGTTGCGCAAGGTCGGGGAAGCGCGTGGCGCGCTGGCGGCCGATTTCCCAGCATTTGATCAGGCCTTTGTCGGCGGCTTCCCAGAGTTGGGTGCGGGTCAAGCCGGTGCGCAGGGGCGTGGCGATGGGGCGATGGACATGCAGGGTCATTCTGGTTCCTTGAATTCGGGTTTTATTGGACAGCTCCGCTGTGCCCGTTGCGGTTGATGGTAGGGGGGGATGTAACAGCTGGCAACAGGGTATTTCAGGGTGTAAGTGCAGGTTACGGGGGAGGGATTGGGCGGAGATTGTTTAGACGAAGTAGGAGCTGAATGACCTGGCGTGTGGCGAGGGAGCTTGCTCCCGCTCGGCTGCGAAGCAGGCGCAAAGCCAGACAATGCGGTTCTTCTGGAGAAGTGGGGACGCAGGTATTGGGGCCGCTTCGCGACCCGGCGGGAGCAAGCTCCCTCGCCACAGAAGTTCACCAACGTTTATTTTTGTGTAGGAATCAGTCCTGCAAAAGCCGAGTTGTAAGGGATATTTCCGACAGAGTGCGGCGAATATTACGGCTGCCAAACACTCTTCTCCCCACTCAACCGCCGATCGAGAAAACTCGCCGCGCTGATCAGCGCCAGATGCGTCAGCGCCTGCGGGGTGTTACCCAGGTGCCGGCCCTTGCTGTCGAACTCTTCGGCGTACAGCCCCAGCGGGTTCGCATAGCGCAGCAGTTGTTCGAACTCCAGGTGGGCCTTTTCCACCTGACCGGCCCGGGCCAGGCATTCGACGTACCAGAACGAGCAGGCGGCAAACGCGCCTTCGGTGCCGGTCAAACCGTCGATGTTGGCGTCATCGTTGCGGTAGCGATAGACCATGCCGTCGCGCACCAGATGCTTTTCGATCGCTTCCAGGGTTGAAAGCCAGCGCGGGTCCTTGGCGCTGACGAAGCGCACCAGCGGCATCAGCAGCATCGAGCCGTCGAGCGCGGTGCCGCCCTTGTACTGGACGAAATGCCCGCGCTCCTCGTCCCAGAAGTTATCCCAGATGTCGGCGTAGATCGCCTGCCGGGTCTGGTCCCACTGGGCGAACGGTGCCGGCAGTGAGCGTTTCGAGGCCAGGCGAATCGCCCGGTCCAGTGCCACCCAGCACATCAGTCGCGAGTGCAGGAAGTGATGTTGCTCGCCGCGCATTTCCCAAATGCCGACATCGGTGGTCTGCCAGCTCTCACAGACCTGATCGACCACTTCACGCACGTGTTTCCAGCCCTGATGGGAAATCGCGTCGCCGTACTTGTTGACCAGATACACCGCGTCCATCAGTTCGCCAAAGATATCGAGCTGAATCTGGTCGTACGCGCCATTGCCGATGCGCACCGGTTGCGCGCCGCCATGACCGGAGAGGTGGGTGAGTTCGGTTTCCGGCAATTCCTGACGGCCATCGATGGCATACAGGATGTTGAGTTTGGTTGACTGCCCATGGCAATCGCTGACCCGCCCGCGCAGCCAGCCCATGTAGGCGTTGGCCTCAGCGACAAAGCCCAAGCGCATGAACGCGTAAACGGTGAACGAGGCGTCGCGGATCCAGGTGTAGCGATAGTCCCAGTTGCGCTCGCCGCCGGGGGTTTCCGGCAGGCCGAAGGTGGCGGCGGCGAGGATTGCTCCGTGCTTGCGCGAGGTCAGCAGTTTCAGCGCCAGTGCCGAGCGGTTGACCATTTCCCGCCAGCGTCCGCGATAGTTGGACTGGCCGATCCAGTCACGCCAGAACTTCAGCGTGCGTTCCAGGCACATTTTTGCGCCGTCATCCTTGAAGCGTGGATCGTCGGCCCCCCCGAGGAGGAATTCGGCGCTCTGATCCTGGTTCAAACTGAACGATGCGACGGCCGATTCGCCATCGATCTGCAGCGCCTGATCCGCCACCAGCCGCAGCGACGGCTGACCCTCGGCGCTGAAAATCACCGATTGTTCATCCATCTGCGCCCGGGTGTTGGCGCGGGCGTAGTCATGGCGCACTGCGCAGCGCATATGAAAGGTGGCCTGGCCGCTGACCACACGCACCCGGCGCATCAGCAGCGGCAGGTCATCGACACTGTCGCCGATCGGCAGCAGGTCGGTGATCTCCACCACCGCATGTTCGCTGAGCCAGCGGGTTTGCAAAACGTTGGTGTCCGGCAGGTAGATCTGCTCGCGCCGGGCATCGGGCAAGTCCGGGGCGAGCTGGAAAATCCCCGCCTCGGGCGTGTCGAGCAGCGAACAGAAGATCGACGGACTGTCGAATTCCGGCCAGCAGAAAAAATCCACGCTGCCCTTGTCGTTGACCAGTGCGGCACTGCGCAGGTCGCCGATGATGCCGTGGGCATCGATCGGGCTTTGTCGTTCAGGATGATGCTCAGCCATTGCCACGAAACTCCGGATAAAGACTCATGCCGCCGTCGATGAACACGGTGGTGCCGACGATGTAGTCGGCAGCGTCGGAAGCGAGAAACACCACCGCGTTGGCGATGTCTTCGACATCGCCGATGCGCCCGTAGGGGATCAGATCCAGCAGTTTTTCGCCGGCTGCGCCTTCGGTGGCGTCTTGGTTGATGGCGGTGCGAATCGCTCCCGGCGCGATGCTGTTGATGCGGATGCGCTGATGGCTGACTTCCTGGGCGAGGGTCTGCATCAACTGGTCGACGCCGCCCTTGGAGGCTGCGTAGTTGACGTGCCCGGCCCATGGAATGCGCTGGTGCACCGAACTCATGTGAATGATCTTGCCGGCGGCGCGGGACACGCCTTCACGCACGCCTTGCCGGTTGAAAATCCGCAGCGCGGCGCGGGCGCAGAGGAACTGGCCGGTGAGGTTGACGCCGATCACCGTGTTCCAGTCTTCCAGGGTCATGTCCACCGCCGCGGCGTCCTTTTGCAGGCCGGAATTGGCCAGCAGAATGTCCAGCGAACCAAAGGCGTCCAGAGTCTCGGCGAACAACCGTTCGACCTCGTCCTCCTTCGACACATCGGCACCGATGGCCAGTGCCTGACCGCCATCGGCAATGATCTGCCGGGCCAGCGCTTCGGCGGGTTCCGCCTGACGGTTGTAATTGATGACGACTGCTGCACCGGCAGCGGCCAGGGCTTTGGCGGCGGCGTGGCCGATGCCGGAGCTGGCGCCGGTAATCAGGGCTACTTGTCGGGCGAGGGAAATCTGCATGCGAAGTCGTGCCTTGCGTGAGGGCCTATTTAGCTGACTGGTCGCAAGCCATGAGAGTTCATTCGACGGTGCGGTGTTGTGGTGAATATGCCGGCCTCTTCGCGAGCAGGCTCGCTCCCACGGTTAGAACGCGCTGCCCCCGTGGGAGCGGGCTTGCTCGCGAAGGGGCCTTCACATTCCACCAACAATTGCGCGCTTCCACGCTCATCAGCCTTTATGGCAACTTGGCGGCCCTTGATGAGGCAGTGTTCCATGGCAAACCCCTACCGCGAATTATTCACCGCCCCCGGCGCCCGGGCTTTTGTACTGGCCGGGATGATCGCGCGCATGCCGATTTCCATGACCGGCATCGGCGTGATCACCATGCTCTCGCAGCTCAAGGGCGGGTACGCGCTGGCCGGTGCGGTGGCGGCGACCTTTGCCCTGGCCACGGCGTTTTGTGCGCCACAGGTCTCGCGTCTGGTGGATCGTTTCGGTCAGGGCAAGGTGCTGCCGCTGTCGGCATTGATCGGTGGCGGGGCGCTGTTGATGTTGCTGCTGTGCACCCGCTTGCAGGCGCCGACCTGGACGCTGTTCATCTTCGCCGCGCTGGCCGGTTGCATGCCAAGCATGTCGGCAATGGTGCGCGCGCGCTGGACCGAGATCTATCGCGGCCAGCCGCAATTGCAGACCGCTTATGCACTGGAATCCGTACTCGATGAAGTTTGTTTCATCGTCGGCCCGCCATTGTCGGTGGGGCTGTGTGTGGTGGCGTTTCCCGAGGCCGGGCCATTGGCCGCGCTGTTGGCGCTGGCGATCGGCGTAACGGCGTTTGTCGCCCAGCGCAGCACCGAACCGGCGGTGCACCCGCAGGAGTCGCAGCATCAAGGTTCGATCATTCGCTCGACCGACGTGCAATGGCTGCTGGCGTTGATGCTGGCCATGGGCGTCATCGTTGGCGTGGTCGATGTGGTCAGCGTCGCCTTCGCCCAGCAGCAGGGCCAGCCGGCGGCGGCGAGCATCGTGTTGTCGGTGTACGCCATCGGCTCGTGCCTGGCCGGTATCGCGTTTGGCGCGATGCGTTCGAAACTGCCGTTGCCGCGGCTGTTTCTGTACGGCGGTGTGGCGACGGCGGTGACCACGCTGCCGCTGTTGCTGGCGAGCAATATTTTCGGTTTGTCGCTGGCGGTGTTTGTCGCCGGGCTGTTCTTCTCGCCGACGCTGATCGTCGCCATGGCGCTGGTTGAGCGCATCGTGCCGCCGGCCAAGCTCACCGAAGGCCTGACCTGGCTGGTCACCGGTCTGAGCATCGGTGTGGCGATTGGCGCGGCTGGATCCGGCGCACTGGTGGACGCCTTCGGTGCGCGCAGCGGATTCTGGCTGGCGATCGCGGCCGGCGCGGTGGTGCTGGGTTCAGCTGTGCAGAGTTTCCGCCATTTGAAGTGATCGGCATTCGGACTAATTCGCGCCACGCCTCATCCGTTCTCTTTTACAGATAACCCATTGAGGTAAACGCGGTGACAAAGCTGACACTGCTGTGCCTGCCCTATTCGGGCGCCAGCGCGATGGTCTATAGCCGCTGGCGGCGCCAACTGCCGTCATGGCTGCAATTGCAACCGGTGGAGTTGCCCGGGCGCGGTGCCCGTTTCGACGAACCCCTGCAAACTGACATGCGAGCCCTGGCCCGCCAGTTGGCCCGTGAGCACAAACCCGGCCTGCAAACGCCTTACGCCCTGTTCGGCCACAGCCTCGGCGCGCTGCTGGCGTGCGAGATGGCGCACGCCTTTCGCGAGCTCGGCGCGCCGGAACCGGTGGCGCTGTTCGCCTCCGGCACGGCGGCGCCGACCATGCGCAGCGACTACGATCGCGGGTTTGCCGAAGCGCGCAGCGATGAGGAATTGATCGATCAACTGCGCACCTTTCAGGGCACCAGCGAAGAAGTGCTGGCCAACCAGGAACTCATGAGCCTGACGCTGCCGGTGCTGCGCGCCGACTTCATGATGTGCGGACGCTTCAGTCCGGCGCAGCGGCCGCTGCTCAATTGCCCGGTGCATGTGCTGGGCGGCAAGGAAGACCGCGCGACCACCGAGCAACTGATCGGCTGGAGCAAGGAAACCCTGGGCAGTTTTTCCGTGGACATGATGACCGGTGGGCATTTCTTCATCCATGAGCACGAAGCCCGGGTGATCCGCACGATCAAGACGCATCTGGAAGTCCATCACCGGCGTCATGCGCAAGCGGCGGCACCGGCGTTTTGACGCACCGCTCACTATCGAGTGATTACAGGAGGCCAGTCATGGCTGTTGCTGTGGAATTTTCCGTTCGGCCGCTGCTGCCGCAACGAGGGCGCTTGCCGCTGTTGGTGGAGGCGACCGAGGCGGATACCGACCTGTTGGCGGTGTTCGATGAAGTGAAAGCGCTGGTCGATGAGCATCTGCTGCGCGATGGCGGGGTGCTGTTCCGCGGATTTCGTCTCGACGGCGCTGAACAGTTTCGTCAGTTCGCGGCCAGTTTCGGCCATCCGCTGTTGAACTACGAGTTCGGCTCCACGCCGCGCACCAACGTCACCCAAGGCGTATACACCTCGACCGAATACCCGGCGCACCAGAGCATTCCGCTGCACAACGAACAGGCTTACTCCCGCGACTGGCCGATGAAGATCTGGTTCTACAGCATGATTGCGGCGAAGTCCGGTGGCGAAACGCCGATTGCCGACAGCCGCGAAGTCTATCGGCGTATTCCGGTGGCCATTCGTGAGCGCTTTGTCAGCAAAGGTCTGATGTATGTGCGCAACTTCGGCAACGGCCTGGATGTGGCTTGGGAAGATGTGTTCAACACCGACGACCGCGAGGTCGTCGAGGCGTACTGCAAGGCCCATGGCATCCTTTGCGAATGGAAGGATGACGGCGAATTGCGTACCCGCCAGACCTGTCAGGCGGTAGCGGTGCATCCGGTGACCGGCGATCACGTCTGGTTCAATCAGGCGCACCTGTTCCACATCTCCAACTTGCAGCCGGAAGTGCGCGAAAGCCTGTTGGACATCGTCGATGAGGAGGATTTGCCGCGTAACGTTTATTACGGTGACGGCTCGGCCATCGAAGACGAAGTGCTGGCGCAGATTCGTGCGGTGCTCGATGAATGCGCGATCAGTTTTCCGTGGCAGGAAGGCGATGTACTGATGCTCGACAACATGTTGTCGGCCCATGCGCGTTCGCCGTTCGAAGGGCCGCGCAAAGTCATCGTGGCCATGGCCGAGGGGCATTCCCAAGGCCCGCTCTGAGCCATTCGGGAGGTTGCCCGTGAAGGTGCCGAAGCCGGTCTTGGACCGGCTTCGGCATTTGTGCGTCGGCACGGCTGACCGCCGGGGCGCTGTTGCGCCAGCGCGCTAAATCATTGCGTTTGTCATTCGTTCTTGTTGATACGACCGGGCCTCCTGGTCACGCCGCCGATCAGCAAGGACCCAATGCATGAATGCCGCAGACGCACAGAAACTAGCCCGCCGCTTTATCGAACTGCCGCAGGACAAACGCCGTTTGTTTCTCGCCGGCATGGCCCGCGAAGGCATCGATTTTGCGCAGCTTCCCATGACCGCCTGTGACGGAATCGCCGAGCGTGACGGCCTGTCCTACGCCCAGCAACGGATGTGGTTTCTCTGGCAACTGGATCCGCAAAGTGCTGCCTACAACCTGCCGATGGCCGTGCGTCTGAACGGCGCGTTGCAGGTGCAAGCGCTGGAGCAGGCGTTCAGCCTGCTGGTCGCGCGGCACGAATGTCTGCGCACCACCTTCGGTCAGGTCGGCGAGCGTGCCTTCCAGCGCGTGGCCGAGCCGCAGGCGCTGCAACTGCCCCTCACCGATTTGAGCGCCGTGCCCGAACAGCAGCGTTGGCCGCTCGCGCAACAGCACATGATGGCCGAAGCCACGCAAGCGTTCGATCTGCAGAACGGCCCGCTGCTGAGCCTGCGCCTGTTGCGCCTGGCCGAGCAGGAGCATGTGCTCCTGCTGACCTTGCACCACATCATTGCCGATGGCTGGTCGATGAATATTCTCATCGACGAGTTCATGCGTACCTACGATGCGCTGGTGGCGGGGCGCGAACCATCGTTGCCGGCGCTGACCGTGCATTACCGCGATTACGCGCTGTGGCAGCGCAGCTGGCTGGAGGCGGGTGAGCGCGAACGGCAACTGGACTACTGGCGCGCACAATTGGGCGACGAGCATCCGGTCCTGGAGTTGCCGACCGACCGCGCTTATCCGGCGCAATCGAGTCACCAGGGCGCGCGCCTGGAAACGGTCATTGATGCGGCGCTGCGTCAGGAACTGAAAAGCCTCGCCCAGCGTCAGGGCGTGACCCTGTTCGTGGTGCTGCTCGCGGCGTTCAAGACGTTGTTGCATCGCTACAGCGGGCAGACCGACATTCGCGTCGGCGGCCTGATTGCTAACCGCACCCGCAGCGAAACGGAAGGGCTGATCGGCTTCTTCGTCAACACCCAGATCCTGCGCAGCGAAGTCACCGCGCAAACCCGTTTCACCGAGCTGTTGCAGCGGCTGCGCGAGGCTGCACTCGGCGCGCAGGTTCATCAAGAGCTGCCGTTCGACGCCTTGATCGAGGCCCTGCAGCCGGCGCGTAGCCAAAGCCACAATCCGCTGTTTCAGGTGATGTTCAACCATCAGCCGCTGGTGACCGACTTGCAGCATGTGCAGTTGGAATCGGGTCTGCAGGTGGGTTATCTGACGCAAGAGCAACTGGCCGGCAGCGCTCGGCAACATGCGGCCACCAGCGATTTGATGCTCGATACCCGCGAAGAAGGCGAGCAGCTGTTCGCCGCCTTCACGTACGCCACCGATATTTTTGATGCCGCGACCATCGCCGCGATGGCCGGGCATTGGCGCAACATTCTTGAATCCGTCTGCCGCGACCCGCAGCAGGTCATCGGCGAAGTCGCGCTGCTGGCAGATGCCGAGCGCGCGCAACTGATTCAGGCCACTGCTGCGGCGCCGCGTTTCGCCAGCGTGCAAAACCTGTTCGAGGCGCAAGTGGCACGTACGCCGCAGGCAACGGCCGTGATCCTCGCCACCGCGCCGTCACCGTCACTGACCTATGCCGAACTCAATGCGCGCAGCAATCGCCTGGCGCATCAGCTGCGCGCGCGCGGTGTCGGCCCGGACGTGCTGGTCGGTGTGGCGTTGGGGCGCTCGCTGGAGCTGGCGGTGGCGTTGCTGGCCGTGCTCAAGGCGGGCGGCGCCTATGTGCCGCTGGACCCGCAAACCCCGGCTGAACGGTTACGTCACGTGCTGGATGACAGTGGCTTGAAACTGCTGCTGACCGACAACGCCAGCCTTGCCAGCCTGCCGGCGCTGGAGGCCGTCGAGTGCCTGTGCCTGGAGCAATTGTCCGGCGAGACTTCGGCCGACAACCTGTCGTTAACGGTCGCGCCGCAGAATCTTGCCTACGTGATCTACACCTCCGGTTCCACCGGGCGGCCGAAAGGCGTGGCGGTCAGTCACGGCGCACTGAGTGAATTCATCGACCGCGCCATCGATTACAGCGACCTGCGCGAAGGTGACCGGGTCCTGCAGTTCGCCACCAGCAGCTTCGACGGTTTTGTCGAGCAGTTCTTCCCGCCGCTGTGCCATGGCGCTGCTGTGGTGCTGCGCGATGCGCCATTGTGGGACAGCGCAACGTTGCGTCAGGTGATTGTCGATCACGGCATCACCCTGGCTGACCTGCCGGCCGCGTACTGGTATTGGCTGGTGCAGGAATATGCAGCGCAACCGCCGGCCGGTTTTGGCGCGCTGCGACAGATCCACGTCGGTGGCGAGGCCATGGCGGTGGACGGTTTGCGTCTGTGGCAACAGGCCGGGCTGGGGCATGTGCGGTTGCTCAACACCTACGGTCCGACCGAAGCCACGGTGGTTTCGACCATTCATGATTGCAGTGCACTGACGGCAGACGCCGTGTCCTGGCGCGGCATCCCGATTGGCAAGGGGCTCGATGCCCGGCGTCTGTACGTGCTGGACGATGATTTGAACCTGCTGCCGCAAGGTGCGGTGGGCGAGTTGTACATCGGTGGCCCGGGCCTGGCCCGTGGTTATCACCGTCAGCCGATGCTCAGTGCCGAGCGCTTTATCGCCGACCCGTTCGCCGCAGGGCAGCGTCTGTACCGCACCGGGGATCGTGCCCGACTGCGCGCCGATGGCGCGCTGGAGTATGTCGGCCGGGTCGACCATCAAGTGAAGATCCGCGGTTTCCGCATCGAGCTGGGCGAAATCGAGTCGCGCCTGCAACAGTGCCCGGGCATTCGCGAGGCGGTGGTTCTGGCGGTGCCGCTCAGCGGCGGCCAGCAACTGGTGGCGTACGTGGTCGGTGAGCACGCCGTGCTGGAAAGCGCCGCTACCCAGTCGGCGTTCCGCCAGCAAATCCGCACCGCGCTGCAAGCCCATCTGCCGGACTACATGGTGCCGGGGCATTTGCTGTTGTTGCCGAATCTGCCGCTGACACCGAGCGGCAAGCTCGACCGCAAGGCCTTGCCGGCGCCGGATGCGAGCCAGTTGCAAGGCGACTATCGCGCGCCGCAAACCGACACCGAGCAGTGCCTGGCGCAAATCTGGGCCGAGGTCCTGCAAGTGTCGCGGGTCGGTCTGGATGATCACTTTTTTGAACTGGGCGGCCATTCGCTGCTGGCCGCGCAGGTGATCGCACGCATCAAAACTCAATTGGGCGTGGTCTTGCCACTGCGCAGCCTGTTCGAAAAACCGTTGCTGGCCGATCTGGCGGCGGTGCTGGCGCAACGGGCGGACAGCGCAACGGATGACGACTGGTCCGACATGGATCAGTTCATGAATGCTTTGGAAGGAGAAGAAGTATGAGCGGCACCATGGCGGAGCGTATCGCTAAAAGATTCGTCGGTTTGCCGCTGGAGCAGCGTCGACAGTTTCTGGCCAGACTGCGCGAGGACGGCAAGGACTTCAGCCTGTTGCCGCTGCCGGTCAGTCGTCACGAGGTCACGCCGATTCCGTTGTCGTTCGCTCAGCAACGCCTGCTGTTTCTATGGCAACTCGAACCGCAGAGCGCCGCGTACAACATGGCGGCCGGCCTGCGCCTGAAAGGACGTCTGGACGAATCGGCGCTGCAACGCTCTTTCGATCACCTGGTCGCGCGCCACGAAGTGCTGCGCACTGTGTTCCACACCGACGGCGATCAGCCGCAGCAGGTGATTCTCGAGCAGCAGCCGATCGCTCTGGAACGCATTGACCTGACCGGCCTCGCGGCTTCGCAGCGCGAGCCGGCCTTGGCGCAACAGGTGCAGACAGCCACCGCGCGACCGTTCGATTTGCGCCATGGACCGCTGCTGCGTGCGAGCCTGTTTGCTCTGGCCGAAGAGGAATTCGTGTTGGTGGTGAGCATGCACCACATCGTCTCCGACGGTTGGTCGATGGACGTGATGGTCAAGGAATTCGTCCAGTGTTATCAGGCCTTCAGTCTTCAGCGCGAGCCGCAGTTGCCGGCGCTGCCGTTGCAATACGCCGACTATGCGATCTGGCAGCGGCGCTGGCTGGAAGCCGGCGAGGGCGAGCGTCAACTCGATTACTGGCGTCAGCAGCTCGGTGAGGAACATCCGCTGCTGGAAGTGGCGCCGGACTTTGCCCGGCCCCTGACGCAAAGCTTCGCAGGCCAGACCCTGAGCTTTGATTTCGGTGCCCGGTTGTCCCTGCAACTCAATACATTTGCCCGCAGCAAGGGCATCAGTCTGTTCATGCTGGTGCTGGCGGGTTTCTCGCTGTTCCTCTCGCGTCAGGCCGCGCAGCGCGACATTCGCGTCGGCGTGCCGAATGCCAATCGTGGCCGTGCCGAAGTCGAAGGGTTGATCGGTTTCTTCGTCAACACCCAGGTGTTGCGTTGCGAGATCGATGAGCGCGGCAGTTTCGAAGACTTGCTGGCGCAGGTGCGCGAGGCGGCGTTCGGCGCGCAGGCGCATCAGGAACTGCCATTCGAGCAACTGGTGGACGAATTGGTGGCGGAACGAACCCTGGGCCACAACCCGCTGTTCCAGGCCAAGTTCAACCAGAACGTCGGTATGCAGAAACAGCGCTCGATGAACCTGCCGGGGCTGAGCGTGGCCGAGTATCCGCTGGACAAGGACGGCACCCACTTTGATCTGGCGCTGGACATCACCGACGACGGCACGCTGATCCACGGCCAGCTGACCTATGCCAGCGACCTTTATCGCGCACAAACCGTCGAGGGCTTTGTGCCGGCGTTACTCGGTCTGTTCGGCGAATTGCTCAAGGCACCGCAAGCGCCGTTGCACAGCGTCGCCACGCGGGCTCCGGTGGTGCTCGCAGCACCGGGCGAACCGGCGTTGTCAGTGTTGCAGCAGTGGGCTCGTCAAGTGGCGCAACAGCCCGAAGCACTGGCTGCGCGCGACCTGCATCAGACCCTGAGTTTTCAGGCGCTGGACCAGGCCGCCAATCGTCTGGCCCATCATCTGCTGGCGCAGGGCATCAGCCCCGGCCAACCGGTAGCGGTGCTGATGGAGCGTTCGCTGGACTGGCTGACCTGTGTGCTGGCGATCTTCAAGGCCGCAGCGGTGTACATGCCGCTGGACGTGAAGGCGCCGAACGCGCGCTTGCAGCAGATGCTCGGCAATGCCGGCGCGCGCCTGCTGTTGTGCGCGCAAGGGGATGCGCGGGTGTCCGCGCTGGCGGTCGACGGTTGTCAGGGGCTCGCGTATGCGCCGCAACAGTGGCAGCAGGAGGCGGATGTCAGCCCGGTGGTGCCACTGTTTGCGCAGTCCCCGGCGTATGTGATTCACACCTCCGGTTCCACCGGGCAACCCAAGGGCGTGCTGGTCAGTCACGGGGCGCTGGGCAGTTACGTGCGCGCTGTGCTGGAGCGCCTGGCGCCGACGCCGGACACCAGCATGGCGCTGGTGTCGACCATTGCGGCGGATCTGGGCTTCACGGTGTTGTTCGGCGCGCTGTGTTCCGGTCGCCTGTTGCACGTATTGCCGGAAGAACTGGGTTTCGACCCGGATCGATTTGCCGAGTACATGGCTACGCATCAAGTGGGCATGCTGAAAATCGTCCCGGGGCACCTGGCGGCGTTGTTGCAGGCTGGCCGCGCCGCCGATGTGCTGCCGACGCAGGCGCTGATCGTCGGCGGCGAAGCCTGCTCGCCGGCACTGGTGGAACGCGTGCGTCAGCTCAAGCCGGAGTGCCGCATCATCAACCACTACGGGCCGAGCGAAACCACGGTCGGTGTGCTGACCCACGAGGTCAGTGAGCTGGCGGCCGACGCGCGCAGCGTTCCGGTCGGCACCGCGCTGAGCGGTGCGCAGGTCTACATCGTTGACGATGTGCTGAACAATGTCGCCGACCAGGTGGCCGGCGAGCTGTACATCGGTGGTGACAGCGTGGCGCTGGGGTATCTCGGGCAACCGGGTCTGACTGCCGAGCGCTTCCTGCCTGATCCGTTCGGCGCCCCGGGTGCGCGGGTTTATCGCAGCGGTGACCGGGTGCGGCGCGATCGTCAGCAAGCGGTGGAGTTCATCGGTCGCGCCGACGATCAGGTCAAGGTGCGTGGTTATCGCGTCGAACCGGCGGAAGTCGCGCGGGTTCTGCTCGGCCTTGATGGCGTCAGTGAGGCGGCGGTGCTCGCCCTGGCCCTGGATGACGATCCGGCGCGCCTGCAATTGGTGGCGTGGTGTGTGCCGGCGGCCGCTGCGACCGTGCAGGCACACGCTCTGCGCGAGCAGTTGCAGGCATGCCTGCCGGAGTACATGGTGCCGGCGCAGATTGTGCTGCTGGAGCAACTGCCGCTGACGGCCAATGGCAAACTCGACAAGCGTGCCTTGCCGGTGCCGGGCGTGGTCACGCAGCATTTCGTTGCGCCGGTGGGAGAGGTCGAGGAGAAGCTGGCGGCAATCTGGGCCGAAGTGCTCAAGCTTGAGCGCGTGGGCACCAGCGACAACTTCTTCGAGCTGGGCGGTGACTCCATCCTCAGCCTGCAGATCATTGCCCGGGCCAAGCGCCAGGGGATCAAGCTGAGCCCCAAGCAACTGTTCGAAAAACAGACCATTGGCCAGTTGGCTGCGGTGGCCAGGCTGATCGAAGCCAAACCGGTGGCGGCCACGGCGCCGAATCGTGGGCCGCTGCCGTTGTTGCCGATTCAGGCACGCTTCTTCGAGACCGACATTGCCCAGCGTCAACACTGGAACCAGTCGGTCATGTTGCAACCGACCAGCACCCTTGACGGCAATCACCTGCGCACTGCGTTGGCGGCACTGGTCGAACAGCACGATGCACTCGCGCTGAGTTTTCAGTGCTCGGGCGATACGTGGCAGGCACTGGCGCAGACCCAGCGTGATCCGGAGTTGTTGTGGCTGCGCGAGCTCGACAGTCTGGCGGCGTTGCCGGCACTCGCTGACGAAGCCCAGCGCAGCCTCGATCTGCAACAGGGACGCTTGCTGCGTGCGGTGCTGGTGAACCTGCCGCACGCTGAGCAACGCCTGTTGCTGGTCATTCATCACCTGGTGGTCGACGGAGTGTCCTGGCGCATTCTGCTGGAGGATCTGCAGCACGCTTACACCGCGCTCGCCGCCGGCACGCCGCTGGTTCTGGCGGGTAAGAGCACGTCGCTGCACAGCTGGGCCGAACATCTGCAGCGGTATGCGCAAAGCGAGGCGCTGGCTGTCGAGAGCGACTACTGGCGTGCAACCCTGGAGGCGGGCGACGCACAACTGCCGCGAGATTTCCCGCAGGACAGTCAGACCCGTGCCCAGGCAGCCCGGGCCAGTTCACGCCTGAGTCAGGCGCTGACCCATAAGCTGCTCAAAGTCGCTCCAGCGGCGTATCGCACGCAAATCAACGACCTGCTGCTGACCGCGCTGGCAAGGGTGTTGTGCGACTGGAGCGCGCAGCCTTCGGTATTGATTCAGCTCGAAGGGCACGGGCGCGAAGATCTGTTCGAAGAGGTCGATCTGAGTCGCACGGTCGGCTGGTTCAGCAGCCTGTTCCCGGTACGCCTGACCCCGGATGTGAATCCGGGCGCCTCCCTGTGTGCGATCAAGGAACAACTGCGTGCGGTGCCGGGCAAAGGCATCGGTTATGGCGTGCTGCGATATCTGAGCCGACGCGCCGAGCTGCAGGAGTTGCCGCAGCCGCGCGTGACGTTCAACTATCTGGGCCAGTTCGACGGTGCCTTCAGCGCTGACGAGGGCGCGCTGTTCGTGCCAAGTGGCGAAAGCACCGGCGCCAATCAGGACGCCGCTGCACCGTTGGGCAACTGGCTGAGCGTCGATGGTCAGGTGTACGGCGGTGAGCTGGAGCTGACCTGGACCTTCGGCACGGGCATGTACCGCGCAGAAACCATCGCGGCGCTGGCCGAAGCCTATCGGCGTGAGCTGGAGCGTCTGATCGAGCACTGCTGCGACAGCGGTGAAGCAGGCGTCACGCCGTCGGACTTCAGTCTGGCGACCTTGACCCAGGCACAGCTGTCGACACTGCCAATCCCGGCCCGTGACATCGTCGATCTGTACCCGTTATCGCCGATGCAGCAAGGCATCCTGTTCCATAGCGTCAACGACCCGGACAGCCCGGCGTACACCAACCAGTTGCGTGTCGACGTGCAACAACTGGACGCCGAGCGCTTCCGTCAGGCCTGGCAGCACACCGTTGAGGCCCACGAGATTCTGCGCAGCGCATTCATCTGGCCGCAGGATGCCGCCGCGGCGGTGCAAGTGGTGCGGCACCACGTGCAGATGCCATGGCAGGTCGAGGATTGGCGTGGCCGGGCCGACCTCGGCGCAGCGCTGGAACAACTGGCCAGCGACGATCTTGCCAGCGGGTTCGACCTGACCGCCGCGCCGCTGTTGCGGGTGACGCTGGTGCGCACCGACGAAGCGACGCATCACCTGATCTACACCTGTCATCACATCCTGATGGATGGCTGGAGCACCTCGCAGTTGTTCGGCGAAGTGTTGCAGCGCTACGCCGGTCTGGCCCCGGCCGCACCTCAGGGGCGCTATCGCGACTACATCGAGTGGCTCGGCCAGCGTGATCAGCAGGCCAGCCGCGCGTTCTGGACGGCGGCGCTGGCCGACCTGGAAGAGCCGACGCGACTGGCCGGCGCCGTGTCGGGCGCGCCGCTGGCGGCGGTCGGTTACGCCGACCACGAGCATGTGTTCAGCGAGGCGTTGACCGCCGACCTGAACCGTTTTGCCCGCGAGCAGAAAGTCACCCTCAATACGCTGGTGCAGGCGGCGTGGCTGGTGCTGTTGCAGCGTTACACCGGTCAGGACAACGTGGCGTTCGGTGCCACCGTTGCCGGACGTCCCACCGACCTGCCGGGTGTCGAGCAGCAGATCGGCCTGTTCATCAACACCCTGCCGGTGGTGGCGGCGCCGTCCGCGGAAATCGTCGTCAGTCAGTGGTTGCAACAGGTGCAGGGCCTCAATCTGGCGTTGCGCGAGCACGAACATACGCCGCTCTACGACATTCAGCGTTGGGCGGGAACCGGTGCCGGGGCGTTGTTCGACAGCATTCTGGTGTTCGAAAACTACCCGATGGCCGAAGCCCTGCAACAAGGCCCGGCCACCGGTCTGACGTTCTCGGCGATTCGCCGCCAGGAACAGACCAACTACCCACTGACGCTGGTGGCGGTCACCGGTCGCGAGCTGAGTCTGGGGATCAGTTACGATCAGGCCAGTTTCGCCGCGAACACAGTCGTTGCCTTGAGTGCGCAGCTTGAAAGCCTGCTGACGCAGTTCCTCGCCGATCCCGCTCAGCCACTGGGCGGGTTGCAATTGCTCGCAGCGCCGCAGCGCGAAGAGGCGATCAATTGGGGCAAGGCTGCCGTCACCGCGCCGGACACTCGCACGGTGCTGGAACACATCGCCGCGCAACTGCAGCGGCAACCACAGGCGCAGGCCGTGGTGTTCGCCGAGCAATCGATCGATTACCAGAGCCTCGATGCCCGGGCCAATCGTCTGGCGCACAAACTGCAAACCTTGGGTGTCGGGCCGGAAGTGCGCGTGGGCGTGTGCATGCGCCGCACCCCGGACATGCTCGTGGGCCTGCTGGCGATCCTCAAGGCCGGTGGCGCTTATGTGCCGCTGGATCCGGACTACCCGCAGGAACGTTTGCTGCACATGCTCGACGACAGTCACGCCGCCGTGCTGCTCACCGAACCCGCGGCGCAGGCGATGCTGCCTGAAGCGTTGAGTGCGCAGGTAGTGCTGGTGGATGAGGACGCGCTCTGCGAGTTCCCGTCTACCGCCCCGGTGGCGAAAGTGACGGCGCAGAATCTGGCGTATGTGATCTACACCTCGGGTTCCACCGGCAAGCCGAAAGGCGTGGCGATTACCCACGGCAACCTGTCGGCGCTGATTCAGTGGTCGGCAGGTGTGTATCGCGCAGAGCAACTGCGCGGTGTGCTGGCGTCGACGTCGATCTGCTTCGACCTGTCGGTCTGGGAAATCTTCGTCACGTTGGCCTGCGGCGGGTGTCTGGTACTGGCGGACAACGCACTGGCACTGGCCGATCTGCCGGGCCGCGAGCAGGTCACCTTGATCAACACGGTGCCGTCGGCGATTGCCGCGCTGCAACGTGCCGGGCAGATTCCGCGCTCGGTCAAGACCATCAACCTGGCCGGTGAGCCGCTCAAGCAAAGTCTGGTGGATACCTTGTACGCGAGCACCTCGGTGCAGCAGGTCTACGACCTGTATGGGCCGTCGGAAGACACCACGTATTCGACCTTCACCCTGCGTACGCCACAGGGGCAGGCGAACATCGGCCGGCCGCTGGAAAACACCGTCGCGTACCTGCTCGACAGTCAGTTGCAGGTGCTGCCTGAAGGCGTGCCGGCCGAGCTGTACCTGGGCGGTGCCGGCGTGACCCGTGGCTACCTGATGAAGGCCGCGTTGACCGCCGAACGCTTTGTGCCGAACCCTTACGCGAGCAACGGCGAACGGCTGTACCGCAGCGGCGACCTGGTGCGCCAGGGCAGTGACGGCAACATCGAATACATTGGCCGCGCCGACCATCAGGTGAAGATTCGCGGATTCCGTATCGAACTCAGCGAGATCGAGGCGCGGCTGCTGGAGCAGGCGGACATTGCTGAAGCGGTGGTGCTCGCCCAGGACGGTGCGGCCGGTAAACACCTGCACGCCTACGTCGTACCGGCGCAGCCGGTGAGCGATCAGGTCGCATTGGCGGAACGCTTGCGCAGCGCTCTGGCCGCGCGCCTGCCGGCGCACATGGTGCCGGGGCACTTGCACCTGATTGACGCCATCCCGCTGACGCCTAATGGCAAGCTGGATCGCAAGGCGCTGATGACCCTGGGCGACAGTCCGGCGCAGCAGCAGTATCAGGCGCCACAGACCGATCTGCAGTGGGAAGTGGCGACGGTCTGGCAGGAGGTGCTGGAGGTCGAGCGCGTCGGGCTGGCGGACAATTTCTTCCAGCTCGGCGGGCATTCGTTGCTGGCCACGCTGGTGGTGACCCGGATCAAGGAACGTCTGGGTGACAAGGTGCCGCTCAAGGCGTTGTTTGAAACCGATACCCTCAAGGCGTTCTGTGCGCGGATCGAGGCCCTGCGTGTCGAAATGTCGCCCGTTCAGGATGAATTGGCTAAATCCCTGGAGGCCCTCAAACGTCTATCCCTCGATGATCTGGAAAAACTGATTTCTTGAGAGGGAAAAACGCGTGCAAGAGTTAATCGAGTCGGTAGGACAACTTTCGGCTAAGCAAAGAAAGGCTCTGGCGGTTCTGCTCAAGCAGAAAGGCGTCAACCTCTTTGACATTGCCCCGGTTTTCAAGCGCACGGCTGAAGAGCCGTTGCTGCTGTCCTACGCCCAGCAACGCCAGTGGTTTCTCTGGCAGTGGGCGCCGCACAGCGCGGCCTACAACATTCCGACGGCCCTGCGTTTGCAGGGGCCGCTGGATGTATCCGCGCTGGAGCGCAGCGTCCAGGCGCTGATCGAACGACACGAAACCTTGCGCACGGTGTTCACCCAGGAAACCGGACAACCCTTGCAAGTGGTCCTGCCCGCAGGCGCCTTTGCACTGGAGATCCAGCAACTGAGCGCTGAGTCGGCGAACGACCCTGAAGCGTCCATTCAGGCGTTCGTGCAGACCCAGAGCCAGAAAACTTTCGACCTGGAGCATGGCCCGCTGTTGCGCGCGGCGTTGCTGCAGGTCACCCCGAATGACCATGTCCTGGTGCTGACCCTGCACCACATTGTTTCCGATGGCTGGTCGCTGCAAGTGATGATCGAGGAACTGGTGCAGCTGTACGCCGGTTTCAATCTCGGGCACGCCGCCGGTCTGCCGGCGTTGCCGATTCAATACGCCGATTACGCCCTGTGGCAGCGGCAGTGGATGGAGGCCGGTGAGCAAGAGCGGCAACTGGCGTACTGGCAAGAGAAGCTGGGCGGTGAGCAGCCAGTGCTGGAACTGCCGATGGATCGCTCGCGTTCCATCGAGCAAAGCTTTGCCGGGGCCAGTCACAACCTGATTCTCGATCCAGCGCTGAGTCATGCGCTCAAGGCGTTCGCCCGTCAGGAAAACGTGACCCTGTTCGTGGTGTTGCTGGCCTCGTTCCAGGCGTTGCTGCACCGCTACAGCGGGCAGGCCGACATCCGCGTCGGCGTGCCGGTGGCCAACCGTGGGCGGGTGGAAATCGAGCGTCTGATCGGCTTCTTCGTCAACACTCAGGTGCTCAAGGCCGACATCGACGGGCAGATGCCGTTTGTCGATCTGCTGCGTCAGGTCAAACAGACCGCGCAGGAAGCCCAGGCCCATCAGGACCTGCCGTTCGAGCAACTGGTCGAAGCGCTGGAGCCGGGGCGCAGCCTGAGCCACAGCCCATTGTTCCAGGTGATGTTCAACCACCAGGCCGAACGCCGCGCGAGCATCGAAACCCGTCTCAACGGCCTGAGCATCGAACCGCTGGAATGGCAAAGCCAGACTGCGCAGTTCGACCTGACCCTGAACACCACCGAGCAGGCTCACGGCATCGAAGCCGTGCTCAAGTACGCCACGGATCTGTTCGACGCCGCGACCATCGAGCGCCTGGCGCAACACTGGAATGCGCTGTTGCGGGCGATCGTCGCCGAGCCGGGCCAGCGTATCGGGCAACTGCCGATGCTCGATGACGGCCAGCAGCAACAATTGCTCGCGCAGTGGAATCCGGCACGGCTGGAACAAGCGGTCGAGCAGTGCATTCATCAAGTCATCGAAGCCCAGGCTGAATGTCATCCTGAAGCGATCGCCGTGACCTTTGACGGGCAGCGTCTGACCTACGCCGAGCTCAATCGGCGTGCCAACCAGTGGGCGCACGTGCTGATCGACCGTGGCGTCGGCCCGGACGTGCGCGTCGGTGTTGCCGTCGAGCGTTCGCTGGACATGATCGTCGCCATCCTGGCGGTGCTGAAGGCCGGTGGCGCGTATGTGCCACTGGACCCGGGTTACCCGGATGATCGGCTGAGCTACATGATCGCGGACAGCGGCATCCAGTGGCTGCTGACCCAGGGTCATCTGCTGGCGCAATTGCCGGTGCCAGCGGGACTGACCTGCCTGGATCTGAACCAGCCAGTCGCAGGCAGCCGCGACAGCAACCCGGTGTGCCTGACCACGCCGGACAATCTGGCCTACGTCATCTACACCTCGGGCTCCACCGGCAAACCGAAGGGCGCTTTGTTGCCGCACAGCAACGTCATTCGTCTGTTCAGTGCCACTGAGCACTGGTTCGATTTCGGCCCGCAGGACAGCTGGACGCTGTTCCATTCCTACGCCTTCGACTTCTCGGTCTGGGAGATTTTCGGTGCGCTGCTCTACGGCGGCAAACTGGTGGTGGTGCCCCACGACGTCAGCCGTTCCCCGGAAGATTTCTACAGCCTGCTGTGCGATGAAAACGTCACCGTGCTGAACCAGACGCCATCGGCATTCAAGCCGTTGGTGCAGGTGGCCAGCGAGTCGTCGCGCGATAACGGCCTGCGTTACGTGGTGTTCGGTGGCGAGGCCCTCGAAGTGCAGAGCCTGCGCCCGTGGTTCGAACGTTTCGGCGACCGCGCGCCTACGCTGATCAACATGTACGGCATCACCGAAACCACCGTGCACGTGACCTACCGGCCATTGTCGCTGGCCGACTTGCAGCAGAGCCACAGCAGCCCGATCGGCGAGCCGATCGTCGACCTGTCGTGGTATTTGCTCGACAACGCGCTGAACCTGGTGCCGCAAGGCTGCATCGGCGAGCTGTACATCGCCGGTGCCGGTCTGGCCCGTGGTTATCTGAATCAGGCCGGCATGAGCGCGACGCGGTTTGTTCCGGACCCGTTCAATCCACAGGCCGGTCAACGCCTGTATCGCACCGGTGACCTGGCGCGGTTGCGCGGCGACGGTGTGATCGAATACATCGGCCGCATCGACCATCAGGTGAAGATCCGCGGTTTCCGAATCGAGCTGGGAGAAATCGAAGCGCAACTGCTCAAGCACCCCGCAGTGCGTGAAACGGTGGTGCTGGCGGTCGATGGTCTCAGTGGTCAGCAACTGGCAACCTGGATCGTCGCCAACGAGGCGCTGGATGCCGAAGGGCAGGGCGCGCTGCGCGATTCGATCAAGGCACACTTGCGCGAATCGCTGCCCGATTACATGGTTCCGGTCAGTTGGGCGTTCCTCGAGCGTCTGCCGCTGACGGCCAATGGCAAGCTTGATCGCAAGCAACTGCCGCAGCCGGACGTCGCCCAGGTGCAGGAAGCCTACGCCGCACCGCGCAACGAACTGGAACAGCGTCTGGCCGATATCTGGCAGGACGTGTTGAAGGTCGAGCGCGTCGGTCTCAACGACAATTTCTTCGAGCTGGGCGGCGATTCGATCATTTCGATTCAGGTGGTCAGTCGCGCCCGTCAGGCGGGTATTCGCTTCACCCCCAAAGACATCTTCCAGCACCAGACCGTGCAGCGTCTGGCAACCGTCGCGCAACAGAGCGATGCGGTGCAGACGCAACAGGGCGAAGTGCTCGGCGATGCGGTTCTGACGCCGATTCAGCATTACTTCTTCAACAGCGACATCCCGGCGCGGCATCACTGGAACCAGTCGATCCTGCTGACCCCGGCCACGGCGCTGCAAGCGGCGCCGCTGGAACAGGCGCTGCTGCACCTGCAACGGCACCATGACGCGCTGCGCCTGCGTTATCGCCAGACCGGCGATGGCTGGCAGCAGAGCCATGCGCCGGCGGATCAGGCGCAAGCGTTGCTGCGCACTGTCACGCTGGATGACAGTGCGGCATTGCCGGCGCTGTGCCTGGAGTTGCAGCGCAGTCTCGATCTGCTCGACGGCCCGCTGATGCGTGCGGCGCTGGTCGATCTGCCGGACGCCAGCCAGCGCTTGCTGCTGGTGATCCATCACTTGGTAGTCGATGGCGTGTCGTGGCGGATCCTGCTGGAAGATCTGCAAACCGCCTATCAACAACTGAGCGGCGGGCAGGCTGTGGTGCTGCCGGCCAAGACCAGCGCGTTCAAGGATTGGGGGCAGCGCCTGCAAGCCCATGCCCGCAGTGCGGCGCTGGACAGTCAACTCGGCTACTGGCGCGGGCAGTTGCGCGACGTCTCGGTCGAGCTGCCGCTGGACAACCCGCAAGGCCGATTGAGCAATCGTTTCGAGCGCAGCGTCGACACCCGTCTGGATGCCGAACGTACCCGTCAACTGTTGCAACAGGCCCCCGCGGTCTATCGCACCCAGGTCAATGATCTGCTGCTGACGGCACTGGCCCATGTGCTGTGCCAGTGGACGAGCTCGGACAGCGCACTGGTGCAGCTTGAAGGTCACGGTCGTGAAGACCTGTTCGACGATGTCGACCTGAGCCGCACGGTGGGCTGGTTCACCAGCATGTTCCCGGTGCGCCTGACCCCCGGCGCCAGTCTCGAAGCGTCGATCAAGGGCATCAAGGAGCAACTGCGCGCGATCCCCGACAAAGGCATCGGTTATGGCTTGCTGCGTCATCTGGGCAGCGCCGAGGCCCAGGCGGCGCTGAACGGCCTGGCGCAACCGAAAGTCACGTTCAATTACCTCGGCCAGTTCGACAACAACTTCGACGCCGACGCCCTGTGGGTACCGGCCACCGAAGACAAGGGCGCCGGTCAGGATGAAAACGCGCCGATGGCCAACTGGCTGACCATCGATGGCCGGGTCTATCAGGGCCAACTGAGCCTGACCTGGACCTACAGCGGTGACGTGTTCGCAGAGGCGACGATCAATGCGCTGGCTCGCGCTTATGAAGTGGCGCTGGGCGAGTTGATCGACCATTGCCTGATCCATTCGAACGGTGGTTTGACGCCGTCCGACGTGCCGCTGGCCGGGTTGTCCCAGGCGCATCTGGACAGCCTGCCGATCGCCGCTCAGCGTATCGAAGACATCTATCCGCTGGCGCCGATGCAGCAGGGCATTCTGTTTCACAGCCTGTACGACGCCGATGCCAGCGCCTACGTCTATCAGATGCTGCTGGACATCGACGGCCTCGATGTGACGCGTTTCCAGCAAGCCTGGCAGCGGGTGGTGGATCGCCATGAAGTGCTGCGCGCCGGGTTCATCTGGGGTCGCGACGGTCTCGATGCACCGCTGCAAGTGATCAATCGGCAGTTGACCCTGGAGATGCCGGAAATCGATGTGCGCGGTGTGGCGGATCTGCCGGCGGTGCTTGAGGCTCGAGCGCAGGCCGATCGCGAGCGCGGTTTTGATCTGCAGAATCCGCCGCTGTTGCGCCTGTGCCTGTTGCGCACTGCGGATGAACGTCATCGATTGATTTTCACCTGCCACCACATCCTGATGGACGGCTGGAGCAACTCGCGGATGTTCGGCGAGGTGTTGCAGGATTACGCCGGTCACCCGGTGCCGAGTGCGCAGGGCCGCTACCGCGATTTCCTGGTGTGGCTGCAAGGTCAGGACAAAGCCGCCGCCCAGGATTTCTGGCGCGGGCAACTGGCTGCGCTGGAGGCGCCGACCCGCCTGGCTTCGGCCTGCCACGGTGCTACGGTGCCGGGGCCGGGCAAGCAGATGCATCGTCTGCATTTCGATGCGGCCTTCACCCGGCGCCTGAACGCGTTCTCGCGTCAGCAGCAAGTGACCCTCAACAGTCTGGTGCAAGCCGCGTGGCTGCTGGTGTTGCAGCGTTACACCGGGCAGGCCACGGTGGCCTTTGGCGCGACCGTGTCGGGGCGTCCGGTGGATCTGCCGGGCATCGAGCAGCAATTGGGGCTGTTCATCAACACCTTGCCGGTGATCGCCAGCCCGCAGGCGACAGTCAGCGTCGGCGACTGGGTGCGCAGCGTGCAGGACAAGAACCTGCTGCTGCGTGACTACGAGCAGACCCCGTTGCAGGACATCCAGCGTCTGGCCGAACTGAGCGGCGAAGCGCTGTTCGACACCTTGCTGGTGTTTGAAAACTACCCGGTCTCCGAAGCGCTGGAGGCCAATCCCGGTGGGTTGCGTTTCGGCGGTCTGGAACACCGCGAGCAAACCAACTACGGCCTGACCCTGATTGCCGGGGCCAGCGACGTGTTGAATCTGGACTTCAACTACCTCACCGAACACTTCGCCGAGCGCAGCGTGCTGTGTCTGGCGGCGCATCTGCAAGAGGTGCTGCGTCAGTTCCTCGAGGCGCCGCAGCGTTGCCTGGGCGAGATCGGTCTGTTGCCGCTGGCCGAACGTCAGACCCTGGCGCAATGGAATGACAATCACGCCGCCTATGCAGAGCAACGCCTCATTTCGCAGAGCTTCGAAGCGCGGGTGGCGATGCATCCGCAAGCGCAGGCACTGAGTCATGCCGGTGTGGCGCTGAGCTATGCCGAACTCAACCGACGTGCCAACCAGTTGGCCCGTCATCTGCTGGCGCTCGGGGTCGGCCCGGAAATCCGCGTGGGCGTGGCGATGCCGCGTTCGGCGGAACTGGTGATCGGCCTGATGGCGGTGCTCAAGGCCGGCGGCACTTATGTGCCGCTGGACCCGGATTATCCGGCGGATCGGGTCGCGTACATGCTCGACGACAGCCAGGCGAAAGTCCTGCTGACGCAACAGTCGCTGCTGGCGCAATTGCCGCAGACCGATGCGCAAGTGGTGTTGGTCGAGGCCGGTGGGCAGGCGTTTGCCGGGCAGTCGCCGGACAATCTGCCGGCGCGGGGCGATAGCGCCAATCTGGCTTACGTGATCTACACCTCTGGTTCCACCGGCAAACCGAAGGGCGTGGCCATCGCCCATCTCAACGTGCAGGCGCTGATTCACTGGTCCGCCGAGGTCTACAGCGAAGACGACCTGCAAGGCGTGCTGGCCTCGACGTCGGTGTGCTTCGACCTGTCGGTGTGGGAGATTTTTGTCACCCTCGCGCGCGGCGGTTCGCTCGTCATGGCGCGCAATGCGCTGGAACTGCCGGACTTGCCGGAGCGTGATCAGGTGCGCCTGATCAACACCGTGCCGTCGGCGATTGCCGCGCTGCAACGCGCCGGGCACATTCCGCCGGGCGTGCGCATCATCAACCTCGCCGGCGAGCCGCTGAAGCAGGGCCTGGTCGACACGCTCTATGGCGAAACCTCGGTGGCCCACGTCTATGACCTGTACGGGCCGTCGGAAGACACCACCTATTCGACCTGGACCCGCCGCGAGGCCGGTGGTCAGGCGAACATCGGCCGGCCGCTGCTCAACACCTCGGCGTACCTGCTCGACGGCCAATTGCAGGCGGCGCCGATTGGCGTGGCGGCCGAGCTGTATCTGGCCGGCGACGGCATCACCCGCGGCTATCTGTTCCGCCCGGGGCTGACCGCCGAACGTTTCGTACCCAATCCGCTGTCGACCCGCGGCGAGCGCATGTACCGCACCGGCGATCTGACCCGCTTCACGGATGACGGCCGGATTGAATACGTCGGACGCATCGACCATCAGGTCAAGGTGCGTGGTTTCCGCATCGAACTGGGTGAAATCGAAGCGCGTCTGCTTGCCCAGGATAGCGTGCGCGAAGGTGTGGTGCTGGCAGTGGATGGCCATAGCGGTCAGCAACTGGTGGCGTATGTGGTGCCGAGCGACAGCGGCCTGAGCCTCAAGGAGCAGGACGATCTGAGTGAAGCGTTGCAGTTCGCACTCAAGGCGCATCTGCCGGATTACATGGTGCCTGCGCAGTGGCTGTTCCTCGAGCAACTGCCGCTGACGCCGAACGGCAAACTCGACCGCAAGGCCTTGCCCGCGCCTGACGCCAGCCAGGCGCAACGTGAATACGTGGCAGCGTCGACGCCACTTGAGCAACAACTGGCCGACGTCTGGCAGGACATTCTCAAGATCGAACGCGTCGGCGTCACCGATAACTTCTTCGCCCTCGGCGGCGATTCGATCATCTCGATTCAACTGGTCAGCCGCGCGCGTCAGCAGGGGATTCGGTTCACCCCGAAAGACCTGTTCCAGCAGCAGACCGTGCAGAAACTCGCGGCTGTGGTCTCGGTGGATGACGACTCGGCAGGCGAGACCGCGATGGATTATCCATTGGCCCAACTGGATCAGGCGCAGCTCGACGCGTTGCCGGTACCGGCGCAGATGATCGAGGACGTTTATCCGCTGTCGCCCATGCAGGAGGGCATGCTTTTCCACACGCTGTCGGACAACGGCAGCAGCCTTTACGTCCAGCAGGTCAGCCTGCCGATCAAGGGCCTGGACGTGGAGCGCTTCCGTCAGGCGTGGGAATTCGTGATCGTCCGGCAGGCGATTCTGCGGACCAGTTTCCATTGGCAGGATGGCCTGGTGAAACCGTTGCAGGTGGTGCATCGCCACGCCCCGTTGCAGATGCAGGTGCTCGACTGGCGTGAACGGGAAACCAGCGAAGAGCTGATTGCCCGGTTCGCCAGCGATGACCGCGCGCTCGGTTTTGATCTGGCCGAGGCGCGTTTGCAGCGGATAACCCTGCTGCGCCTGAGCGACGATCAATACCAGATGATCTGGACCAGCCACCATGTCCTCATGGACGGCTGGAGCAGTTCGCGCCTGTTCGGCGAGGTTTTGCAGCATTACGCCAAGGGCGAAATCATCGGCGAGAACGGTCGTTACCGCGACTTCATCGCCTGGTTGCAGGCGCAGGACCAGGACGCTCAGGAGCTGTTCTGGAAGGCGCGTCTGGCCGTGGTCAACGAGCCGACGGCGCTGAGCCAGGCGATGCATCCGCGCCACAGCGCCGATGTTTCCGGCCACGATGCGATCTACTCGAACTGGGACAAGGCACAAACCGAACAATTGCTGCAGTTCTGCCGCGACCTGCGCATCACCCCCAACACCTTGATTCAGGGCGCGTGGCTGCTGCTGTTGCAACGCTACACCGGGCAGCAGACGGTCACCTTCGGCGCTACGGTGTCGGGGCGTCCGGAAAGTCTGGCGAATGTCGGCAACATGCTCGGCCTGTTCATCAACACCTTGCCGATCATTCAGACGCCGCAAGCGCATCAGCGCGTGGCCGACTGGCTCGGTGAAGTGCAGGCCTATAACCTCGACATCCGCGATTACTCCCAGGCGCCACTGGCCGACGTACAGCGCTGGTCCAACCTCGGCGGCCAGGCCCTGTTCGACAGCATTGTGGTGTTCGAGAACTTCCCGATCGACGATCGCCTGCAAGAAGAAAACGACACCGACCTGACCTTCGGCAAATCCATCGGCCACGGCGTGACCAACGTGCCGATGGACCTCGCGGTGATGCTCGGTGACGAGTTGTCGATCGAATACCTGTATCTGCGCAGCCACTTCAGTGCCGAAGCGGTTCTGGGTATTCGCCAGACCATGGAAAACACCCTCGCGGCGATGATGGCTGCGCCGTACGAGCGCCTTGGCAACCTGCAGCGCCTGAGCCGCGAGCAATGGCAAGCGGCGCAGGCCTGGAGCGCCGAACCGGCGCACAACCATCAGGCAGCGTTGTTGCCGGAGTTGATCAGCCGCCACGCGCAACAACAGCCGCAGGCCATTGCCTTGCAATGCGCGGGGATGAGCCTGAGCTACGCCGAACTCGAGCAGCGCGCCAATCGTCTGGCACACTGCCTGATCGAACACGGTGCCGGCCCGGAAGTGGTGATCGGCGTCGCCTTGCCGCGCTCGCTGGAGATGGTGGTCAGCTTCCTCGCGGTGCTCAAGAGCGGTGCGGCGTACGTGCCGCTGGACATCGAGTACCCGCCGGAGCGTCTGGCGTACATGATCGAAGATTCGGGCATGGCGCTGCTGCTGACCCAGAGCAGCCTGCGTGCGACGTTGCCGGCGCCACAGGGGTTGCTGCGTCTGGAAATCGATCACCTCGATGAACGCCGCTATGCCGCTCACGCCCCCGACAGCCGCGTTCAGGAGCAGGGCCTGGCGTATCTGGTCTACACCTCCGGTTCCACCGGGCGGCCGAAAGGCGTTGCGGTGACCCAAGGCCCGCTCAGCATGCACTGCCAGGCGATTGCCGAGCTGTATGAAATGGATGCCAGCAGTTGCGAGCTGCACTTTATGTCGTTCGCTTTCGACGGCGCCCATGAGCGTTGGCTCAGCACCTTGTACAGCGGCGGTCGACTGGTGATTCGCGACGGTTGCCTGTGGACACCGGAGCAGACCTACGAGGCGTTGCACGAATACGGCATCACCATTGCCTGCTTCCCGCCGGCCTACCTCAAGCAGCTGGCCGAATACGCCGCCGCCAGTGGTATCGCGCCGCCACCGGTGCGCATCTATTGCTTTGGCGGTGACGCGGTACCGGATCAGACGTTCGAGCAAGTCAAGGCGGCGCTGCGTCCGGAATACTTCACCAACGGCTATGGCCCGACCGAAACCGTGGTCACGCCGATGCTCTGGAAAGTCCCGGTGAGTCAGCATTGCGAAGCGGCGTATGCGCCGATCGGCCGCGCCGTTGGC
Source organism: Pseudomonas sp. MWU16-30322 (assembly GCF_020515535.1). Lineage (NCBI taxonomy): Bacteria > Pseudomonadati > Pseudomonadota > Gammaproteobacteria > Pseudomonadales > Pseudomonadaceae > Pseudomonas > Pseudomonas sp. MWU16-30322. Next base: position 3,370 of record NZ_JAIWYL010000005.1, on the reverse strand, counting down.
GCGCGTTCGCTGTACGTGCTGGATGAAGACCTTAACCCGTTGCCGCCAGGTTTTGCCGGCGAGTTGTACATCGGTGGCTATGGCGTCGCCCGCGGCTATCACGGGCGTCCCGACCTGACCTGCGAGCGCTTCGTGCCGAACCCGTTCGCGACGGGTGAGCGCCTGTATCGCAGCGGCGACCTGGTGCGCCTGCGTGCGGACGGCGTGGTCGATTACGTCGGGCGCATCGACCATCAGGTCAAGGTGCGCGGCTTCCGCATCGAACTGGGTGAAGTCGAGGCGAGTCTGCGACAGTTGCCGGCGGTCACCGATGCACTGGTGATCGCCCGGGACAATGCGTCGGGCAAACAGCTGATCGGTTACGTGGTGACCGAAGCCGGGCAGGACATGGGCGATGAACTCAAGGCCGGGCTGCGGGCGTCGTTGCCGGAATACATGGTGCCGGCGCAGATCGTCTGCCTGGACGCTTTCCCGGTCACACCCAACGGCAAACTCGATCGCAAGGCGTTGCCAGAACCTGAGTTCAAAACCGAAGAATACGTCGCTCCGCGCAACGAGCAGGAAACCTTGCTCGCGCAAATCTGGGCTCAGGTGTTGCAGGTCGAGCAGGTGGGCATCTGCGACAACTTCTTCGAACTGGGCGGCGACTCGATTCTGAGCCTGCAGGTGATTTCCCGGGTGCGTAATCACCCGACGCTGAACATGGAGCTCAAACTGCGCGATCTGATGCGCTATCAGACCATCGCCGGCATCGTCGAGCAGGAAGTGGCGAAGGAGGGCGGCCAGCCACCGGCGACGGACCTCACGCAGGTGGCAGCGGAGGGCACGTTCAACCTGCTGCCGATTCAGGAATGGTTCTTTGCCGAGGACATGGCCGAGGCGCATCACTACAACCAGTCGCTGCTGCTGAGCGCGCGCCAGCCGCTGGATCTGGATGCGCTGGAGCAGGCGCTGGGCTGGATCGAAAAACATCACGACTCGTTGCGTCTGCGTTTCTCCCGCGAAGGCGGGCGCTGGGTGCAACGCTACTGTGAGATCGATGAACGGGGTGAAGCGTTGCTCTGGCGTCGTGAAGCCGCGAACAGCGAGCAGGTCGAAACGCTGGCCAACCTCGCCCAGCGCAGCCTGAAACTCGACGCCGGGCCGGTCTGGCGAGTGATGCATGTCGCCATGCCCGAGGGGCAGGCACGACTGCTGGTGGTGATCCATCACCTGGTGGTCGACACGGTGTCGTGGCGGATTCTGCTGGACGACTTGAAGGTCGCCTACGAAGCCTGCGTGCAAGGGCTGCCACCACAGCTGCCGATTCGCACCAGCAGCTATCGCTCGTTTGCCGAGGCATTGCAGGCCCAGGCGCCAGTGATTGCCGAGCAGGAACTGGGCTGGTGGCTGGAGCAACTGGATCAGCCGGGTGTCGATCTGCCGTGCGACAACCCGCGCGGCAAAAACCTCGTGCGCCAGCAAGCTCAGGCGCGCCTCAAACTGTCACGCGAGCACACCGAGCAACTGCTCAAACAGGCGCCAGCGGTGTACGGCACGCAGATCAACGATCTGCTGCTGTCGGCGCTCAGCCGCACTTTGTGCCGCTGGAGTCAGCAGCCGTCGGCGCTGATCCTGCTCGAAGGGCATGGTCGCGAAGACCTGTTCGAGACCCTTGACCTGAGCCGCAGTCTGGGCTGGTTCACCAGTATGTTCCCGGTACGTCTGCGTCCGGACAGCGAGGACATCGGCCGCTCGATCGTCGATGTGCAGGCGCAATTGGCAGCGGTTCCGCAGAAGGGCATCGGCTACGGCGTGTTGCGCCATCTGGCGGGGGCCGAGGTGTCTCGGCAACTGGCGGATCTGCCGCAGGCACGCGTCACGTTCAACTACCTGGGGCAGTTCGACCAGAGCTTCGACGAGCAGGCATTGCTGGTGCCGGCACTGGAGGAGACCGGTGACAACTACAGCCTGAAGGCGAACCTGGGTAACTGGCTGGAAATTGTCGGCCAGGTCTATGACGGTCAGTTGGCCTTGCGCTGCATCTACAGCAGCCAGCGCTATCGCGCCGGCACCATGGATGCGTTGATGAACGATTACCAGCGCGAGCTGGAGGCGTTGATCGAGCATTGCATGGCACGCGCCGGCTGATCGCCGGGCACTCGGTCATTTTGGGGCGTTGCCGAGGCGCGCCCCTTTTTTGCTTATACAAGGATCTTAGCGATGTCGTTACACCCTGACCTGGAAGCCTTTCTCGACCTGGCCCAAGACAGCCAGGACGCCGGCCTGCCGGCCATGCACCAGATGACCCCGAGCGAGGCCCGTGCCACCTTCGAGCAGACCACCGCGCAACTGCGCTGGGCTGCGCCTTCGGATCTGTCGGTGACGCAGATCGACATGGCAGCCCGGAACGGCACGCCTTTGGCGTTGCGCCTGTATCGGCCGAACGGCGCCGTCACGCCGCTGCCGGTGCTGGTGTATTTCCACGGTGGCGGATTTGTCGTCGGCAGCCTCGATTCCCACGACGGTGTGTGCCGCGAGTTTTGCCAGCGCACGCCTTGCGCGGTTTTGTCGGTCGGTTATCGACTGGCGCCCGAGCATCGTTTTCCTGCGGCGCTGGAAGATGGCGAAGACGCCTTGTCGTGGCTGGCGGAAAACGCCACAAGCCTCGGCCTCGACACCACGCGCGTAGCGTTCGGCGGCGACAGCGCCGGCGCCACACTGGCCACCGTGCTGGCGATACAGGCAGTCGTACAACCGCAAACCGTAGCCATCGCGCCTAAGGCGCAGTTGCTGTGTTATCCGGTCACCGATGCTTCACGCCCCCACGATTCGCGTCTGCTGTTCGGCGAAGGTTACTTGCTGGAAAACGAAACGCTGGACTGGTTCTATCAGCACTACGCGCGCAGCCCGCACGACTGTCTGGACTGGCGTTTTTCGCCGTTGCTGACGGAGGATCTGCGTGGTGTGGCACCGGCTATTGTGCTGTTGGCCGGGTTTGATCCGTTGCTCGATGAGGGGCAGGCTTATGTCGATAAATTGCGTGCTCACGGGGTGAGGGTTGAGCTCGAACATTGTCCGGGGTTGACCCATGATTTGCTGCGTATGGCTGCGGTCATGCCTGATGTGTTGCAGGTGCATGAAGATTTGAGCAGGGCGTTGGGGCGGTTGTTGGGGTGATGCTTTGGTTGGGGTGATGCCTTGGTTGGGGTGAATATCCGTTGCTGCGGTTACGGCCTCCTATGGTTCCGCCCTTACGGCGGGTCACTTTTGGCAAACGCCCCAAAAGTAACCAAAAGGTCTGTGCCCTGACGTTCGGCCCTCGCCTGGGCTCGGGTTCCTTCGCTGCGGGATTCATCCGGGGGGCAGCGCCTACGGTTTGCTTCGCTGC